>DATLJB010000093.1:0-6722 GCA_035539075.1 Terriglobia bacterium | reverse complement strand
CGCCAGCAATCTTTTCATCTGGTTTCCTCCCACAGTTGTCAAAATCGCCGCCGACAATCGACGGCGCGACGGCCGTGTTGGGTCACGGCCACTTCAACTGCTGCACTCTTCCTTCAACTGCGATCTACGCCGCAGCCACCGCTTCCCCATCTCCCCAGATTCGGAAACGATGTTTCATTAGCGTGTTCAGTAAATATCAATTCACTAAACATCGCAAGACACTCGAGGCCTGATTCTTTTGCGTTTTATTCCGCACCGCAGCAAAGCGGCACTGCTCACCCGGTTACCTATTTGCCGAGATAGAACACACCTTCGATCATGATCGGCGAATTGAGCGGCAGCACATGCGCGCTGGCGGCAAAGCGCGTGTGGTTGCCGATTTGCGGACCAAATATCTCGAAGATCAGATCCGAGGCGCCATTCAACACCGGCGGATGCTGGGTGAAATCCTCAGCGACAGCAAGGAAGCAGCCGACCCGCACGACCTGCGTCACCCGATCGAGATCGCCGTCGCAAGCGGCATTGATTTGCGACAACAGATTGAGGCAGCAGAGACGCGCAGCAGCCTTGCCCGCATCGATGCTGAGTTCGTTGCCGACACGCCCAGGATAGCGAATGACGCCGTTCTCGAAGGTCAATTGCCCCGAGACGAAGACCATATCACCGGCCTTCTGCCAAGGCGCATAATTGGCCGCGGCCTTGGGCGGCTGCGGCAAGGCGATGCCGAGTTCCTGCAAGCGACGTTCGATCTTGCCCATCTTGCCCTCCCCGCCTCACTCGTCGCCGCCTTATGCCGGCGGTCGATGCTTCGCTTTGCCGCAATCCTGCAGCAATTCTATCGGCTGGTCGCGACCATGTCAGGCGGGGCTACCTGCTCGCCCCGAACACGATTGCCCTCGGCATGAGGGAAAACCAGCTCGATATTGATGCCGTTGGGATCCTGCAGAAACAGCTGATGCTCGCCGATATCGGGCACCACGCGCTCGCGGAACGCCAGGCCAAGATCGACCAGGCGCTGCTGCATGGCGTCGAGGCCATTGCAACGAAAGGCGATATGATCGACGTTGCCCGACCCTGCGCCGTCGGATCGCGTGCCGAGATAGCTGCGCAATTCCGCTTCGTCCTCAGTGACGCTGACGATGTGCAACACGGCCGTGTCGCCGTTATAGAGCCAGTAACCGGGGAAACGAAAACCGGGGCGCCAGCCTTCGCTGAGGCCTACCGCCTCGGTAAAAAACCTTACCGTCTCCTTCGGCTTTCTCGTCCGCAGCGTGATATGATCCAGCCGCTGGATGCTTGCCGTCGATGCCATCGTCATTCTCCGTATCTTTGGAACTTACCCTTATCCTAGACTTGGGTTTCTGACGCCGAAATCAAGAGCACCGCTTAGTCGACATTGACCCAGACCCCGCCTTTGCCCGAGGACTTGACGGTAGCCGCGACAAAAGCGACGCCTTTCAAGCCATCGGTGACACCGGGATAAAGCACCGCTTTATCCGGCTTCTTGTCCTTGCGCGCGGCACGGATGGCCGCCGCCACCTCGCTATAGATATTCGCGAAACCCTCGAGATAGCCCTCGGGGTGGCCGGGCGGCACGCGCGTGACGCGGCTGGCAGATGCGTTGGCGCCGCCGGTGCCACGCGACAGCAATTGCGTCGGCTTGCCGAAAGGCGACCAGTAGAGATGGTTCGGCTGCTCCTGCGACCAATCGAGGCCGCCTTTCGTGCCATAAACACGAAGCCGCAGGTTGTTCTCATTGCCCGGCGCCACCTGGCTTGCCCATAGCATGCCTTTGGCACCACCCTTGAAGCGCAGCATGACATTGGCATTATCGTCGAGCTTGCGGCCTTTGACGAAGCTGGTGAGATCGGCGCAAAGCTGGTCAAGTTCCAATCCGGTAACGAAGCTCGCCAGATTATAGGCATGGGTGCCGATATCGCCGATACAGCCGCCCGCACCCGACCTCTTGGGGTCGGTGCGCCAATCCGCTTGCTTCTGGCCGGTGGCTTCGAGGCGCTCCGTCAGCCAGTCCTGGGGATATTCAACTTGCACGACACGGAGATCGCCGAGTTCACCCTCGGCGATCATCTGCCGCGCATGGCGGATCATCGGATAGCCGGTATAATTGTAGGTAACGGCGAAGATGCGACCGCTTTTCGCCGCCAGCTTCGCCAGACCTTCCGCTTCTTTCAACGTTGCCGTCAACGGCTTGTCGCAGATCACGTGAATGCCAGCCTTGAGGAAGGCCGTCGCGACCGGTGCATGCATATGGTTGGGGGTAACGATCGCCACCACCTCGATGCCATCCGGCCGCTTTGCTTCTGCCTTGGCCATCTTTTCGAAATCGCTATAGATGCGGCCCTTGTCGAGGCCCAAAGCCTGCCCGGACTTTATGGCCTTCTCCGGTGTCGATGACAGAGCGCCGGCAACAAAATCGTAGTGATCATCCATGCGCGCGGCTAGGCGATGCACGGCGCCGATGAAGGCACCCTCACCGCCGCCGACCATGCCGAGGCGCACACGGCCGGATTTCGCCGCAGAGTCTTTACGTCCTTCGATCGTCATCTGGCGCCCCTTACTTGATGCCGAGCATGCGTTTATTGGCGGCCTGATCGGTGCCGGCATCGGCAAAATCGTCGAAGGCCTTTTCGGTGACGCGGATGATATGGTCGCGAATGAAAGACGCGCCCTCGGCCGCGCCGACTTCCGGATGCTTCAGGCAGCATTCCCATTCCAGAACCGCCCAGCCCTGAAAGCCATATTGCGCAAATTTCGAGAAGATGCCGCCGAAATCGACCTGGCCGTCGCCCAGCGAGCGGAAGCGCCCGGCCCGATTGACCCAGGATTGATAGCCGCCATAGACGCCGCTACGGCCATTCGGATTGAGCTCGGCATCCTTCACATGGAACATCTTGATACGCTCGTGATAGATGTCGATATAATCGAGATAATCCAGGCATTGCAGCACGAAATGCGACGGGTCATAGAGGATGTTGCAGCGCGGGTGATTGCCGACCCGCTCGAGGAACATCTCGAAAGTGACACCGTCATGCAGGTCCTCGCCGGGATGCACTTCGTAGCAGACATTGACACCAACCTTGTCGAAGGCGTCGAGGATCGGCCGCCAACGCTTTGCCAGTTCATCGAAGGCGGTCTCGACCAGGCCTGCCGGACGCTGTGGCCAGGGATAGAAATAGGGCCAAGCTAGGGCGCCTGGAAAGGTTACATGTTCGGTAAGTCCCAGATTGGCCGAAGCCTTGGCCGCCAGTAGCACCTGATCGACCGCCCAGGCCTGGCGCTTGGCCGGATTGCCGCGCACTTCCGGCGCCGCGAAGCCATCGAAGGCCTCGTCATAGGCGGGATGCACCGCGACCAATTGGCCTTGCAGATGGGTCGAGAGTTCGGTGATCTCGACGCCGTTCTGACGGGCGATGCCCTTCACCTCATCACAATAGGTCTTGGAGTCGGCCGCCTTCTTGAGATCGAATAGACGCGCGTCCCAGCTCGGCATCTGCACGCCCTTGAAGCCGAGGCCGGCCGCCCATTTGGTGATGCTGTCGAGTGAATTGAAGGGCGCCTTGTCGCCGGCGAATTGCGCTAAAAAGATTGCCGGCCCTTTGATCGTGGTCAAAGCCATCGTCGTTCCTCCCCTTTTCTCCTGTGTCGATACGATCCGCTGCGGCCTTATTCGCCGTCTCGCGGACCCTCGGGTTGCGGCATCCGCGCGCCGCAACCCGATTCCGACCTGATCTAGCTAGAGATAGCTGTTCACCAGATTCTCCAGATATTCCTGCCGCCCCGAGACCGGCTGCGGATTGAGGTTACGCGTTTCGGCAAGCTTGGCGAGATCCGCCAGCGAATGCTTGCCAGCCAGAATCTCCTTCGCCTCGGCGCCGTTCCAACCGGCGTAGCGCTCGTCAACGAACTTCTTCATTGCTCCATCCTTGATCATCTTCTCGGCGATGAGCAAGGCCCTTGCGCTGGTATCGATGCCGCCGACATGGCCATGCAACAGATCCAAGGGATCGATCGACTGGCGCCGGATCTTGGAATCGAAGTTGAGGCCGCCGGTGGTGAAGCCGCCGCCCTGCAGGATGTAATACATCGCCAGCGCGGTTTCCGGCAGGTTGTTCGGGAACTGGTCGGTATCCCAGCCGAGCTGAGGGTCGCCGCGGTTCATGTCGATCGAGCCGAAGATGCCAAGCGCATTGGCGGTCTCGATTTCATGCTCGAAGCTGTGGCCGGCCAGCGTGGCATGATTGGCTTCGATATTGACGCAGACTTCCTTCTCCAGGCCGGCGCGCTTCAGCAGGCCATAGACCGTCGCTGTGTCAAAGTCATACTGATGCTTGGTTGGCTCGCGCGGCTTCGGCTCGATCAGGATAGTGCCTTTGAAGCCGATCTTGTGTTTATGCTCGACCACCAGATTGAGGAAGCGACCGAGCTGATCCAGCTCGCGCTTCATATCGGTGTTAAGGAGAGTCTCATAACCTTCGCGACCGCCCCACAGCACGTAATTGGCACCGCCCAGTTCATGGGTGATTTCCAGCACATTCTTGACCTGCGCCGCGGCATAGATGAAGACATCCGGATTGGGATTGGTGGCGGCGCCCGACATGAAACGGCGGTTGGAGAAGAGATTAGCCGTACCCCACAGCAGCTTCACCTTCGCCGTTTCCATCTTCTTGGCGAAAATGTCGGCGATCACGCGGACATTCTTGTTGGATTCCGCCAGCGTAGCCCCTTCCGGCGCGATATCGCGGTCATGGAAGGTGAAGAACGGGACGTTCAGCAGGCGAAACATTTCGAAGGCCACATCGGCCTTCTGCTTCGCCTGGGCCATGGCGTCGCCGCCCGCCTGCATCCACGGACGCATGAGCGTCTCGCCGCCGAACGGGTCGAGACCTGGCCAGCAGAAGGTGTGCCAGTAACAGACAGCGAAACGCAGATGGTCTTCCATCCGCTTGCCGAGCACCATTTTCTCAGGATCGTAATACCGATAGGCGAGCGGGCTCTTGGTTTCCGGCCCTTCATATCGGATCGCCTCGGCGATCGGAAAGAAAGATTGATGCGGGGCGTTCATCAGGCAACTCCTTTGAGAAGCGGGTAAAGCGCTCGATAGCGCTGGTATGACCCGGCATAAGCTTCCGCCAGAACCGGATCGGGTGAAAATGTGTCGAGACGGGCCGGCTTGCGGCAGACTTCGGCCGGGCTCTCGCCGGTCGCCGCCATGCGGCCAAGCCGGGCAGCGCCGAGGGCGGCACCTACGTCGCTCTCGGCGAGGCGGCTCAGCGGCATGCCGAGCACGGACGCCATCAGCGACAACCAGAAAGCCGAACGGCTGCCGCCGCCGATGACGTCCGCTGCCGTCATCCGGGTGCCGGCACCAGCCAACGCGGCGACGCAATCCTTGACGGCGAAGGCGACACCTTCCAGCACCGCCTGGGTGAGGTCGGCGCGGCGCGTCTCATGCGAAAGGCCATAGAAGACCCCGCGGATCGTCGCATCGTTATGCGGCGTGCGCTCGCCGGAGAGATACGGCAGGAAGATGACCGGCGATGGCGCCTTCGGCTTATCGCCAAGTTCCGCCAGGAGTTCGGCTTCACTCTTTCCCATCACGCCCGCATGCCAGTTGAGGCTCGATGCGGCCGAAAGGATGACACCCATCTGGTGCCACATATTCGGCACTGCATGACAGAAGGCATGTACTGCAGAAGCGGGATTGGGCGCGAAAGCGCCGGTTGTAACCCAGACAACCCCCGACGTGCCCAGAGAGATGAAGGCATCGCCTGCATGAATGGCACCAAGGCCGACGGCGCCGGCCGCGTTATCGCCGGCGCCCGCTGAGAGGACCGGCGCTTGCTTCATCTCCCAGCGCTTGACCAGCTCCGGCTTCAACCTGCCGGCGACCGCATTGCCTTCCGCCAGTTTCGGCATATGCGCGCGGGTAAATCCGGTCACCGCCAGCAGCTTATCCGACCAGTCTCGCTTGGCGCCGTCCAGCCACAAGGTGCCGGCGGCATCCGACATGTCCTCGATCATCTCGCCGCTGAGGCGATAGCGCAGATAGGCCTTGGGCAGCAGCACCTTGTCGGTCGCAGCGAAGATCTGCGGTTCATGCTTCCGCACCCAGAGCAGCTTCGGCGCGGTAAAGCCCGGCATGGCGAGATTGCCGCTGATCGCATGCAAGTCGGGACAGGCCGCTTCCATCTCCCGGCATTCTTCCGCGGCGCGGCCGTCGTTCCACAGGATGCAGGGCCGCAGCACGTCGCCGTTGCGATCGAGCAGCGTCGCGCCGTGCATCTGGCCGGAAAAGCCGATCCCGGTGACAGCGCTCATTTCCTGGGGCGCCGTGCGATGCAACTGGTCCAGGGTCTCCAGCGCCGCATGCCACCAATCTTCCGGTGCCTGCTCGGAAAATCCAGGTTGCGGCCGCGAGACGATAAGCGATACCTGGGCGCTGGCGATCAGGCGTTCCGACCTATCCACCAGCACGGATTTGATCGACGAAGTGCCGACGTCGATACCAATGAACAATCTACTCTCCCGCTTTGCTCAACTCACAAAAGACAGACAGGCCGGCCGGTCACGGCAGGTTGTCGCGCACGAAGATATCGATCCGGATGCGCTCCTGGTCCGCGAAGATCGGCTGGTTCAGGCAGCGCGCCAGCAGGATGCGGCCGGCCGACCGCGCCTCATGCCCGGCATCCTGGTTGATCACC
>DATLJB010000092.1:0-5335 GCA_035539075.1 Terriglobia bacterium | reverse complement strand
GAATCTGGATCCCATCCTGACGCCCGATCTCCTCTGGGTATTGCGGGCCATGGGTCACGGCGATGATCTGGTCCTGGCCGACGCCAATTTCCCGTCGCAATCGATCGCCGGATCGAAGCATCTCATCCGCCTGCCGGGCGTAGATATCCCGATGGCAACGCGCGCCATCCTCTCCGTGATGCCGCTCGACAGTTTCGTGCCGCATCCGGCGCTGCGCATGGAAGTGGTCGGCAAGCCCGATTATCTGCCGCCGGTCCAGCAGGAAGTGCAGCGCGAGATCGACAAGGCGGAGGGCAAATCGCTGCCGATGGGATCGATCGAACGCTTTGCCTTCTACGAAGCGGCCAAGAAGGGCTTCGCCGTCGTCACCACGGGTGAGACGCGCGGCTATGGCTGCTTCCTGCTGAAGAAGGGCGTGATCCTGGCGGCCGATTGAGCCGCCGTCGCCAAGCCGAATTTTCGTGGAGATCGAGGCTACCATGCGCAAACCCGTCGTCATCATGGGCATCTATGTGGCCGATCTTGCCTTTCTGGCAGATCGCATGCCGGTGATGGGAGAAACCATCCTCGGCAATTTCCGCAGCGGCCCCGGCGGCAAGGGTTCCAATCAATCGGTGGCCGCGGCGCGCGCCGGTGCGGAAGTCTCCTTCATCACCTGCATCGGCCGCGATTCCTTCGGCGAGGCGGCCCGCAAGACCTGGAGCGGTGTCGACATCGATCAATCCTTCATCACGGAAAGCGAGAGTCCGACGGGCGGCGCGTTCATCTTCGTCCAGAACGGCACCGGCAATAACGCCATCATCGTGGCGCCGGGTGCCGCCAATGATCTGACCATCCAGGATATCGATAAGGCCGAGATCCGCTTGCGCCAGGCTGCCATCTTCATGACGCAGCTGGAAACGCCTGTCCCGCTGGCGCTGCATGCCTTGAAGCTGGCGCGCAAGCATAAGGTGACCACCATCCTCAATCCGGCGCCGGCGGTGCCGGTCCCGGAGGAAATCTATCCACTGGTGGATTTTCTGACGCCGAACGAGACCGAGGCCTCGGCGCTGAGCGGCGTTGAGGTTGTCGATGTGGAAAGCGCCGGGAAAGCGGCGGACCGGTTGCTGGCGAAGGGTATCGGCGCGGCACTGATCACCCTGGGCGAAAAAGGCGCATTCTACAAGGACAAGCAGCAGGCCCAATTGATCCCCAGCTTCAAGGCCGGTCCCGTGGTCGATACGACAGGGGCGGGGGATGCCTTCAACGGCGGCTTTGCCTGCGCCCTGGCGGAAGGAAAGTCGCCGCTGGAGGCTGCGCGCTTCGGCTGCGCCACGGGCTCGCTCAGCGTCACACGCGTTGGTACGGCGCCAGCCATGCCGACGCGCGCCGAAATCGATCATCTGCTGTTGAGCTGAGCCGATGAAAAGCGAACTTACGGGCTTCGATGCGGTTGAGCGCGATACGCTGCAGGAACGGATCTACCGGCAGATCCATCACAAACTGCTGACAGGACAATTGCTGCCGGGCCAGCAACTCAGCATCAATGCCCTGGTGAGCGCGCTTGGCGCCAGCGCCATGCCCGTCCGCGAGGCGCTCCGTCGCCTGGAGGCGGAGCGCCTTCTTGTCATCGGCAGCAATCGCAGCCTGACCGTGCCGCGTCTCGATGAGGCACAGGTGGTGGAACTGCGTGATATGCGCCATGCGATCGAGGGCCTGGCCACCGAGCGCGCCGCGCCCCATATCAAGCCGGCCGATATCGCCAGCCTCGCCGAGTTCTGTCGGCAGATGGATTTGGCCATCGCCGAGAACGAACCGGTGCGTTACCTGGATATCAACTGGCGTTTTCACCTCTTCATCTATCAGGCCAGCAACATGCCGTTGATGTGCAGCATCATCCAACAATTGATGGCCCGTGCCGCTCCCTATGTCCGCCTCGGCCTCGACAACAACAAGGAACATATGAAGCGGGCCATGCATCATCACTATGCCGCACTGGAAGCCCTGCGGCGCGGCGATGGCGCGGCGGCGCGACAGGCGATCGAACAGGACATTCTCGGCGCAACGGAAGATTTCCTGAAGCTGGGCGGCGGCGATGGCGCCGTTCGGCAAGGCAGCGGCATATGAGCAGGAATACGAGCGAGACAATGCCGGCGGCAAGAAGTGGCAGGCGCAAGGCGACCCCGCGCGATCCGATCAAATATGTCTTCCTGTGGCCGGCTTTTCTGGTCGTCCTTGCGGTTGGCCTGTTTCCGCTGGTCTTTTCCTTTTCGATGAGCTTCCAGTCGCTGCGGCTGATTCCCCCGTTGCCGCCACGTTTCGTCGGCTTCGACAATTACTGGACCATCTTGCAGACGGAACGCTTCTGGCACGTCATCGGCACGACGACCTTGATCGCCGTTATCTCGGTGATGATCGAATATGTCATCGGCTTTGCCATTGCACTCGCCTTGCACAGCAAGGTGCCGGGCGAGAAATTGTTCCGCATCAGTTTCCTGTTGCCGATGCTGCTGGCGCCGATTGCCGTCGCCTTGGTCGGGCGCATGATGTTTCATTCTTCGGTTGGACCCTTGAATGACCTCTTCACCCATCTCGGCCTGCCCAACCTGCCATTCCTGACCTCGTCCAACTGGGCGCTCGGGGCCATCATTGCCATCGAAGTCTGGCAATGGACGCCCTTCGTCATCCTGATGCTGCTGGCGGGACTGCAGAGCCTGCCAGTCGACGTCTATGAGAGCGCGGCCCTGGAGAATGCCTCGACCTGGCGCCAGTTCTGGGATCTCACCTTCCCGATGATGCTGCCGATCTCGGCGGCGGTCGTCTTCATCCGCCTGATCGAAAGCCTGAAGATCATGGATACGGTCTTCGTTCTGACCGGCGGCGGCCCGGGCATTGCCACAGAGACGCTGACGCTCTTTGCCTATCAGGAGGGCTTCAAGAAATTCAATATCGGTTACACCTCGGCACTGAGCTTCCTGTTCCTGATCGTCGTCACCGTCTTCGGTGTCGTCTATCTGTCGCTGCTGCGGCCGCAACTGGAGAAACGGTCATGAGCGTTGCGGCGAAAAGCGGATCTGCAGGGCGTGATCGGGCGGTGCAGCAGGACGGCGGCAGCAAGCTGCGCTGGTTCGTGCTGGCCTTCTGCCTCGTCTGGCTGTTCTTCACGCTCTTTCCGATCTACTGGACCTTCATCACTTCCTTCAAGCCGCCGGCCGCTGTCAGCGGCGGCCCGACCTATCTGCCTTTCCTGGATTTCTCGCCGACGCTGCAAGCCTATGTCGATGCCTTGTCCGGCATCCGCGGCGATTTCCTGAAGCCCTTCATCAACTCGACGCTGATCGGTCTCAGCGCGACCTTCCTCTCGGTGCTGGTCGGGTCGATGGCAGCCTATGGTCTGGTGCGCTTCGATTTCCAGGTGCGGCTGGCTTCCGGCCTCATTTTCGTCGTCATCGTTTTTGCCCTCTTCTTCGGCCTGCCCAAACTCGGTCTGACGCGCATCCAGGGCATCGGCATCGCTTTGATCGTCGGTTTGGCGGCGGCGTTGCTTGCCAATCGCCTGCGTCTGCCGGGGCCGGTGCTCAGCAATCGCGACGTGCTTTTCTGGTTCGTCTCGCAGCGCATGCTGCCGCCGATCGTCACCGCCTTTTCGCTTTACCTGCTGTATTCCGAGATCGGCCGCGCCGGGCTTGTGATGCTGGATACCTATTGGGGCATGACGTTGGCCTATACCGCCTTCTCGATCCCCATCGTGGTCTGGCTGATGCGCGACTTCTTTGCCGCTTTGCCGGTTGAGATCGAGGAGGCAGCGCTGATCGATGACGTGCCGCGGTTACGGATTTTTTTCCAGATTGTCGTGCCCATGGTCATGCCGGGCTTGATCGCCACCTCGATGATCACCCTGGCTTTTGTCTGGAACGAGTTTCTTTTCGCTCTGCTGTTGACGACATCAAACTGGCAGACCCTGCCGATCCTGATCGCCGGGCAGAACTCTTATCGCGGTGACGAATGGTGGTCCATCTCCGTCGCCGCCGTCGTGTCGATCGCGCCGATGATCGTCATGGCGTATTTCTTGGCGCGCATGATGCGGGCCGGGCTCACCATCGGTGGGATTCGCTGAACGAATGTTAGTTAGGCTCTTGGAGGCATAGATGAACTATAAAAAGCTCCTGAGTGCGGGGACGGTTCTGGGCGTTGCATGCGCGGCGCTGATGACCGGGGAAGCATTCGCTTGCAGTCCGGATTATTCCGGCGTCACCTTGAATGTCGGCTCGCAGACCGGTCCTTTCATCGCCAGCGCCCTGCAGGCGGCGGCCAAGACCTGGAGCGAGAAGACCTGCGGCCAGGTCAAAGTGATCGAATTTCCTTTCGGTGAGCTCTACCCGAAATACGTCACGGCATTGCAGGCCGGTGAGAAGTCCTTCGATATCATGACCTTCCCGCCGGCCTGGACGCCCGATCTGGCGCCCTTCCTCGACGAAATGCCGGCGGCGATGCGCCAGACCGATGCCTGGAAGGATATCCATCCGAACTATCGCGAGCGCCTGATGGTCTGGGACGGAAAGACCATGACCCAGTCGATCGACGGCGATCTTCATAACCTCTCCTACCGCATCGACCTGTTCGAGGACCCGAAGGAGAAGGAAGCGTTCAAGAAGAAATACGGCTATGAGCTGGCCGTGCCGACCACCTGGAAGCAGTATTACGACATCGCCGAATTCTTCACCCGGCCGGACAAGAATCTCTATGGCACGGTCGAACCGTTCCGCCGCGGCGGCCAGCAATTCTGGTTCTTCTTCACCCATGTGGCCAGCTACGCCAACAGTCCCAACGATCCCGGCGCTATGTTCTTCAACCCCGACACGATGGATGCCGAGGTGAACAATCCGGGCTGGGTGAAGGCGCTGGAGGATTATATCCGCAGTTCCAAATATTCGCCGGCCGGTGCGCTCAATTACGGTTACGGCGACGTCAACACCGCCTTTGCCGGTGGCCAGGCGGCGATGGCCTTGGGCTGGGGTGATACCGGCGTCATTGCCGGCGACAAGAAGCAGAGCAAGATCGCCGGCCATGTCGGCTCGGCCATGACGCCGGCCAGCGATCAGATCTACAATGCCAAGACCAAGCAGTGGGACAAGTTCGACAAGCCGGTGCCGACACCCTTCATGGCTTTCGGCGGCTGGCAGGCCGGCATCAATGCCAATGGCGACCACAAGGACGCCGCCTGGAACTATATCGAATGGGTCTCCAATCCGGAGAACAGCGGCAAGGCCGTGGTGACCGGCGGGTCGGGCGTCAATCCCTACCGCTACAGCCATATGCAGGACATCAAGCCCTGGGAGACGATCTTCACCGAACG
>DATLJB010000091.1:0-6092 GCA_035539075.1 Terriglobia bacterium | reverse complement strand
GCAGGATGCTCATCAGGGATTACTCCAAACCGGGGATGGGTATAGGGTTATAAAGTGATCTTAATGGACCCCAGATTTAAAACATTCGGAAAAATAAGTCAACATGGCTGACATAAAATCACCCGCGAACCCGCTTTTCCTTCGGGAAGACGATCTCCGCCAGGGCATCGAACTGCTGTTCTTCGCCTACCGCGATTTCACCGCCAAGGCCGATCAGACCCTGGCGCAATACGGGTTCGGCCGGGCCCATCACCGGGTCATTTACTTTGTCGGCCGTAACCCCGGCATGACGGTCTCGGACCTGCTCGATATCCTGAAGATCACCAAGCAGAGCCTCAGCCGGGTCCTCAGTCAGTTGGTCCGCCAGGGCTTCATCGTCCAGCGCCCCGGCACCATCGACCGGCGCCAGCGCCTGCTCAGCCTGACGGAGCTCGGCGCCGATCTCGAACGCAAGCTGACGGAGGAGCAGCGCGCTCTGGTCGCCCGGGCCTATAAAGCCGCCGGCGCCGATGCGGTCGACGGCTTCCGCAAGGTGATGCTGGGTATGATCAATGAGACCGATCGCGCCAAATTCCGCGCCAGCGGCGCGCGGTGAACATGACCGGACAGGGATCCTCGTTGACCGGATTACCAAGCTGAAATGACTGAACAGGACCTACAACCCGGCGCCGAGGATGCGCCGCTGCCCCACGTTCTGGTGGTGGATGACGACCGGCGCCTGCGCGACCTGCTCGGCCGCTACCTCGCCGACCAGGGCTTTCGGGTCACCACGGCGGTCGATGCCATCGAGGCGCGCAGCAAGCTGAGCAGCGTGACCTTCGATCTGCTGGTGCTCGATATCATGATGCCCGGTGAGACCGGTCTGCAATTGACGGAACATCTGCGCCAGAACAGCCATGTACCGATTCTTCTGCTGACCGCGATGGGTGAATCCGAAGATCGCATCAGGGGTCTTTCCATCGGCGCCGATGACTATCTCGCCAAACCCTTCGAACCGCGTGAGCTGGTATTGCGCATCCAGGCGATCCTGAAGCGGGCCCGGCCGGTCGTGCCCGCCGCAACGCCGCCGCGTCACGTCAAGTTCGGGGCCTTCGTCTTTGATCTCGAGCGCCGGCGGCTGACCCGGGCCGGGGCGATGATTTACCTGACCGAATCCGAAACCGAGCTGCTCGCCCAGCTGGCCGAACGGCCGGGCCAGCCGATGACCCGCGAGGAACTTTCCGACATGGGCAGCAATATCGGCAGCAGCCGCGTGATCGACATCCAGATGACACGTCTGCGCAAGAAAATCGAAGATGACCCGAAATTTCCGCGCTATCTTCAGACGGTGCGCGGACGCGGCTATGTGCTGCAGCCGGACTAAGCAACCGGGATTCGGGCGACCAAGGTTCGGCGCATGAACGATTATTTGACAGAAACGATCACCAGCCTGGAACGCATCCTGCCGCGCTCCCTGCTCGGCCGCTCCATCCTCATTATCGTGACGCCGCTGGTGCTGCTGCAGGTTGTTTCCGCCTGGGTGTTCTACGACAGTCATTGGGACACGGTGACGCGGCGCCTGGCGCAGGCCGTCGCCGGCGATATCGCCGCCACCATCCAGCTGCTGCCGCATTCGGCCAACCTGCAGCAGGCCGCTGCCGATCCCGATATCGACCTGCTCGGCATCGCCTCCAACAACATGAAACTGGCCCTTACCTATAAGCCCGGCGAGATCCTGCCCAATGATCCCACCATCATGCGGCAGAACCTGGTCGACCGGCAATTGGCCAGCGCCCTGCATGACCGCATCAACTTGCCCTTCCTGATCGACAGCCGCTCGCTGGAAAAATATGTCGAAATCCATGTGCAGCTGGCCGATGGCGTGCTGCATGTGCTGGTCAACCGGCACCGGCTGTTCAGCTCGACCACTTATGTGTTCTTCCTATGGATGGTGGGAACCTCGGTCGCGCTGCTGACCATCGCCACCCAGTTCATGCGCGGCCAGATCGAGCCGATCAAGCATCTCGCCAAGGCCGCCGATGATTTCGGCAAGGGCCGCGAGGTCGAAGACTTCCGTCCGGGCGGGGCGGTAGAGGTGGAACTCGCCGGCCGCGCCTTCAACCTGATGCGCGACCGCATCCGCCGCCAGATCGCCCAGCGGACAGAGATGCTGGCCGGCGTCAGTCATGATCTACGCACCCCCCTCACCCGCATGAAACTGCAGCTGGCGATGATGGGTGACACGCCGGAGATCGCCGAGCTGAAGAACGATGTCGTCGACATGGAACGGATGATCGGCGCCTATCTCGCGTTTGCCCGCGGCGAAGGCACCGAACAATCCTTCCCCACCGATCTCATCGGCGTGATCGACGAAACGGTGACCAATGCCCGTCGCGAAGGCGCCCAGATCGATGTCGATGTCGCCGAGGAACAGCTGATCCTGCCGTTGCGCCGCGATGCTTTCCGGCGCGCCTTGACCAATGTCATCGGCAACGCCCATCGCTATGCGCGCCATCAGCGGCTCAGCCTGAAGAAAAGCCATAACAGCGTCGACATCTTCATCGACGATGATGGGCCCGGCGTCCCGGTCAATCGGCGCGAGGAGGTCTTCAAGCCGTTCTTTCGCCTGGAGGAATCGCGCAACACGGAAACCGGCGGCACCGGCCTTGGCCTCACCATCGCCCGCGACATCCTGCGCAGCCATGGCGGCGATCTGACCCTGCGCGATTCGCCGCTGGGCGGCTTGCGCGCCAGCCTGCGCCTGCCGCTATAAAGCGGCTTTGAACGACTCAGCCAAGCATGCCGATCAGCGAGATCTGGCGCCCGTAATCCGGCTCCTGCCGCAGCGTGGCCCGGCGATAGGAGAAGAACTGGTCTTCCTCGCTGCAGGTATCGCGGCCCACAAGTTCGACGGCGACGAGGCCGAGGGCACGCAACTGGTCGCGTACATAGCCGCCAAGATCGAACATGTAGCGCTGGTCGCGGATCGAGGGGATGAAATAGCGCGCCTGGGCCGGGTCCTGGGCCAGAAAGGGTGCGGGAAACTCCGCCCCGACTTCGTAGGATAGCTGGCCGATGCAGGGACCGATGGCGGCACGGATTCGCGCCGGCCTGGCTCCCAGTTCAACCATCTTCGCCACCGTTTGCTGCAGGATGCCGGAGATGGCCCCCTTCCAGCCCGCATGTGCAGCGCCGATCACCTTGGCGCGCTCATCGGCGAAAAGCACCGGCGCGCAATCCGCCGTCAGAATGCCGAGCGTGATGCCGGGCTTGGCGGTGACGATGCCGTCCACCTGCGGCGCAGCCTCGCGCGGCCAGACCGTTTCCGCGACGACGGCCTTGGCACTGTGCACCTGATAGGCCGTCACCAGCGATCCCGCCGGCATGCCGATCGCCGCCACCGCACGGGCGCGATTTTCCAGCACCGCTTCGCTTGCGTCCTTGGAGCCGATGCCGCAATTCAGCGTCGCATAGAGTCCCGTGCTGACGCCGCCATCCCGCGTCATGAAGCCATGGCGAATGCCCGCCAACCCGCTCAGTTCCGCTGCCTCTATCATGCAAATCCCGCCAGTTCGGTTACGCGTGGCGAGGCCACCGCCACGACTTTGAAAAGCACACCCATCTTGTCGTCATCGATCAGCCGGTGGAGCGCCGCGCCGATCTCTTCTACCATCTCCGCGCTTTGCTGGCGCGACAGCATCGCCGCGCGCGTCTCTATTCCCAGAGCACGCAGGAAATCTCCCTGGCCGATCGGCCCGCAACTGCGGCAGCCGGCCGCCGAGGCAAGGCGCGACAGGGTTGCAAGGTCGACATGGGCGGTGAGATCCGCATCGCCGACATCCGACAAGGGATCATGATAGCGGTGCGCCCGCAAGGCCTGGAAGGTATCGCCAAAGCCGCTGGCAGCCGGCCCGTAATCGATGATCAGCGCCGCCCCCGCATCTACCAGACAGCGTTGCGCCAGCAAGCCAAGAATGCGCTGGGCGGCGGGGCAAACCTCGGCGATCGCGCCGACGGATGCTGCGCGCAAGGCGGGCGGCAGCAGCGCCAGTTGCGGCCCGGGCGGCAGCAGAGTCCAGGCGAACCGATCTTCCTCTTCCAGCGTGATGCCGCGCTCCCGCCAGCCTTTCTCCGTCATGGCGAATTGATGGATCGGCAGGGCGTCGAAGAATTCGTTGGCGATCACCAGCAGCGGGCCGGGCGGGAGACTCTCAATGCTATCATGCCAATGCGGCTGGAAGCCCTGCAGGTTTGCCGCCTGGCGCTGCCGCAGGGGATCGCTGATTTCGACGAGATGCAGATCGATGGCGGCGAGGAAATCCGGCGCACGTTTTGCGGCACGCAAAGCATCGGCCATCAGCGTACCGCGACCGGGACCAAGCTCAATGAGATGTGTCTTGGCCGGCGCGCCGAGACGATGCCAGGTGTCGACGCACCAGAGCCCGATCATTTCGCCGAACATCTGGCTGATTTCCGGCGCCGTGATGAAATCGCCCGATTGTCCCAGGGGATCGCGGCTGCTGTAATAGCCAAGTTCGCGCGCCGTCAAAGCGAGCCGCATGAATTCGGCCACGGTCACGGCACCCTGGGCCCTGATCTGCGTGGCAATCCGCGCCTGCATCTGGCCGGCGGGCTGCGGCGATCCCGCCATCACCGGGCGGCCGCGCTCACGATGGCACGGCCATCCTGCGGCCGCGCAGGACGAGATAGAGGCCGAACAGAATCATGGGAATGCAGAGGATCTGGCCCCAGGTCGTCACCGCATTGGCGCCGAGATTGACCTCCGGCTCGCGGAAGAACTCGCTGAAACTGCGCGCCAGCCCATAGCCGATCAGGAAGATGCCGCTCAACGTTCCGGTCGCTTCGCGAACGCGCTGCGAGCGCGCGGCGATATGCATGACGAGGAAAAGCGCCAGCCCCTCGAGAGCCGCTTCATAGAGCTGGCTCGGATGGCGCGGCAATCCGCCCGCCGCCGGATTGGGAAAGATCATCGCCCAGGGCACATCGGTGACACGGCCCCAAAGCTCGCCATTGACGAAGTTGGCGATGCGCCCGAGGCAAAGGCCGATCGGCGTCCCACAGGCGACCACATCAGCGATCGTGAAGAAACCGAGCTTCTGGCTGCGGCCATAGAGATACATCGCCAGGATGACGCCGATCAGGCCGCCATGGAAGGCCATGCCGCCTTTCCAGACCTGCACGATCTCCAGCGGATTGGCGAAATAATACTTGGGATCCCAGAGCAGCACCTGCCCGAGGCGCCCGCCGACGATGATGCCCACCACGATCCAGGTGACGAGGTCGTCGAACTGCTCACGCTTGATGCGCTGCGGCGGCAGCTTGATCAGGCGCAGGCAGTACCACCAGCCGAGCAGGATGCCGGCGATATAGGAGAGCGCATACCATCGAATATCGATCGGCCCCAGATGCAGGGCGACGGGATTGAAATTCGGGAAGACAAAATAGCCTGTCGAGTCGGCAGCCATGAAGAACACTCGTCGCGCCAGAAGTCGTTGAAGCCAGGTCGTTAGAGCGGGGGTTCATTATGCCCGGGAGCTTCGTTATATAGGGGAGAGCCGAAACAGCGGCAAGTTACGATCCCGGACGCAGTCTGGCGTCATCCCGGAACCCGTTGCAGGAGTTTGAAGATGCAGACCGATAACCGCTTGCTCGATGATCTGGCCAAAGTCGCGACCGGCGCCCTTGGTTCGTTCAGCGGCGTGCGCCAGGAAGTGGAGCAGCGCCTGCAGCAGCAGCTTGAGCGCGTCGTCGGGCGCATGAACCTGGTCAGCCGCGACGAATTCGAAGCGATCAAGGCCGTGGCGCAGGCCGCCCGCGAAGAACAGATCCGGCTGGAGACGCGCGTTGCCGAGCTGGAAACCAAACTGGCTGCCCTGTCCGAACGCACAGGCGGCTGATCCCTGAGCAGACGGAGCGCGCAGTTAAAACTTCTTAAAAAGAGCCCTTGCACCTGAGTCGCAAATCTGAGACTCTACATTTGGTGGGGTCCTTTGATTCATCATCAAAATCCTGGGGCCTGACCCCACCGCGTTAGGCGCCCAGGGGCCGACCATGGAGGGCGCTGCAATGGCATTACTCCCAGCCGAGTCGAC
>DATLJB010000090.1:0-5669 GCA_035539075.1 Terriglobia bacterium | reverse complement strand
CGTGATCAGCGCGTTCATGCGCTGAGCGGCGTCGTTGATGACCGTGATCTCGATGCCGTCGACATTGCCGCGACCGGCCTTCCAGTAATCGCCCTTGGCGCGCTTCGTCGCCGCGCGCACGCCCGGCTCCCAGGCGTCCAGCTCATAGGCGCCGGTGCCGATCGGCTTCGACCAATCGGTGAAATCCTTCGGCACCACGAGGAGGTGATAGTCGGCCAGCACGTAAAGCAGGTCGACGTCGCCTTCCGCCAGCGTGATGGTGATCTCGTTCTTGTCGGTGACCTTGGCGTCGGTGACATTCTTCAGCGGCCCGACCATCGGCGACTTGGAATCGCCGCGATGCAGGTTCAGCGAGTAGAGAATATCCTCGGCGTCGAGGGTCTTGCCGTTGTGGAAGGTGACGCCCTGGCGCACCTTGAAGACCCACTTCTTGGCGCCCGGCTCGATTGTCCAGCTTTCCAGCAGCTCCGGCTGAATCTGCTTCTTCGGATCGACTTCCAGCAGACCGTTCATGATCTGATAGCCGACGTTGAAAGCGACCGTATCGGTGTAGGTACGCGGATCAAGGCTGTCGGTGGTGCTGCCGCCGGCGAGACCCAATTTCAGCGTGCCGCCCTTCTTCGGGGTATCGGCAAGCGCCGTGCGCGACAAGAGCGAACTCGCCATCGTGGCGGTGACGCCCAGCGCGCTTGCCCGCAACAGGAAATCGCGGCGGTTCAACTTGCCCGCGATCGCTGCCGCTGTGAGATCATCCCAATCACTCATTCGTAGTTCCTCCCTCTTTGCCAAGCACCCGCGACACCATTGTCGAGGCCTCCTCTGCAAATTCTTTGCGAATTTCTTATGGTCCCCGCCTTGCTGATGCGTACTCCCTTACATCAGCTCGCCTGCAGCCGACGCATAGCCTTCATGCATAATATGCACCAAGGCGTTAACACTGCAATGTCGATCTAAGGCACCTTCGACCGTTGTCATGCTCTTGTCGCCATGTCCCTTCTTATTGCGACCGATAGAATTCGACTTCCGACATGCGCCTTGGAAGCGGCTCATTGCAACGCTTCCTGAATTGCCGCGCAGACGGACAGGAATTCGGCCCGCGCAGCATCGCAGAAATGAATGGTTCGAAGATAGGTATGGGGCAGGCCGGCGCCACAGCGATAGGTGACCGGCAGCCCCGCCTCGCGCAATTTTTGCGAATAAACTTCACTATCCTCACGCAAAATGTCGAGCGCAGCCGATGCGATGATAGCGGGAGGCAAGCCGGCAAAGCTCGTGGCGCAAAGCGGCGCCGCATAAGGATCGAGGGCGTCCTCGGGTCTTGCCAGATAGGCCCGCGCATAAGCACCCATTGATTCCGCATTCAGCCCCGGACTCTCCGCATCACCGCCGCCGGGGCGATGCAGACGCAGTGCCGCGTAAATCAAAGCCTGAAAGCGAATCTTCGGTCCGCCGCGGTCGCGCGCCGCAAGGCAGATGCCCGCAGCCAAAGCGGCACCGGCACTATCTCCGGCCACTGCGAGGCGAGAGGGATCGAGATCCAATGCCGCCGCCGCCTCCGCCAACCATTGCAGCGCCGCATAACTGTCATTGAAGGCGACCGGGAACTTGTGCTCCGGCGCCAATCGATAGGCGACACTCAGCACGGCGCAGCCGGTTGCCTCCGCCATGCGCGAGGTGGCCTGATCATGACTGTCACAATCACCAAGGACCCAGCCGCCACCATGCAAATAAAGTACGACGCCCACGCGGCCGGCTGCTTCGCGCGGCCGGTAGAGGCGCACAGGGATGTCTGCTTCCCCCGTTCTTATCATCATATCGGCAACGGCTACGCTGCTGGGCCGCGGCCCACTCCATTCGCGGCACCAGTCGTCATACAGACGACGCTGTTCGCGCGGTGGCAGGAGATCATAGGCGGGCGAAAAAAGGCGATCGGAACTTGCCGCGAAGCCATGTAGTTGCGGATCGAGTTCCTGCGACAGCCGCGTCATGACATCCCCTTCTTGCTTGGTCCGCTCGGCCAGACCAGCCTGAAACAGGATAGCTGTCAGAGAGAGACCAATTTGCACAAATCCGACAGATGATGTCAGAAATGGACATGGCAATGCGGGCAGCGATGTGAGTTCCCCGCTTTTCATCCCCAGCTGTCCCAGGAAACGCCATTCAGTTCCGGGGAAATCCCGAATACCCCGCGACCTCGGGTTTTGAAGACCGCCCTGACGCCTTATCGCCAGGCCGGCCGCGAGCGGAATCCGCTTGTTCCTGGACATCCGGTACCACCGGTCCGGCAGAGGGTATGGGGGGATTGCAGCGGCATCACGAATCCGTTGCCGCAGCGTACCCGACATGGCCAGTTTGCCGGCCGAACGCCGTGCCCGCAGCCCACAGATGGGCCTGTCATCCATTTAGGTGAGAGATGTGAGTTTCAAAAAAAAGCCGCTTTCCGCGTGCTCCAACGGGGCAAAAGCACTTTTTACATTTTAATAAATAGGCGCGGATACGCGCATCGCCTGTACAATTCCTGTGGCTTCCCTGCGCAGATTGAGGTATTTTTTGTGTTCACCGCTTTGGGGGCACAAAAAGCCTGCGAGCCTCGTAAGGCCAAATGGTCACGCTCGTCCAGACAGGAGGCTGTTCGCAAAGGGGGTAGCCATGCGTGAAGTTCTTCTTACGCAGGTGGCATCGCATCAGATTGAAACATCCAGCGCCGATACCGAAGACGAGAAGGTCATCTGCACAAGTGCTGACCTGATCGGTAGTCTCTATGATGTCGCCGACGCGCCCGAGGGGTGGTCGCGCTTTCTCGACAATATCCTTCAGTCCTTGTCGGGCGCCGTAGCAGTCGTCGCCGCTCATTCGCGCGTACGCCAGCGGGACCGGCTCTGGGGATTCAGAGCTCTTGGCATCCAGCTGCCCGACGGGTCGAGCGAAAAAGCTCTCGCGACAACGCCTGGCGATTTCGGTGTCGAACATGCCGACACCGTCGTCACGCCCTCCGTCATCAACCGCCTATTCTCGCTCGCCGGTCCGGCGTCGATTGAAGTCGCCATCGACCAGCCTTGCCTGATCCACGATTACAAGGTGCGCCATGCGATCGTCGGACTTTGTGACCGAGATATGGACGGCTTGTCCTATATCGTCATAGGCCTGCTGCCGAATCAAACGTGGACATATGAGAGTCAGGCAACGCTTGACGCATTGCTGCCGCATATCGCCAAGATCATCCGTTTGAGATCGCTGATCGAAAAAATTTCTGCGTCGGCAACGACGGCCGACTTGGTGCTCAACCGGCTGCCTATCGGCGTTATCACCTTCAGCACGAACTCGTCGCTTCCCACGCTCAATCTGGTCGCGGACCAGTTGATCAGGACTGCGCCGACCTTGCTGTCTCACTTGCAAAAGCTGGCTGCGTCAAAGTTCAATCACTGCCGCCGCGTCAGTCGGCAACCGAATATCGCGCAATTTATCGAACTGCCCGACCCGCTGAACGAGATGTTTCATTTCGTTGTCATGGCTGACGTTCCAACAAGCCAGCCGGGCAGTGCCGCTCTCACCTTTTTTGTCGTCACCTCCAATCGGCATATCCCGATGGATATCGGCGCGCTGCAGCAGCTGTTTCAGTTGACCTACGCCGAGGCGCGTATTGCAAGCCTGATCGTGAACGGGAACCACATCGGCCAAATTGCCGAGACCCTGGCAATCAGCCTTAACACGGTAAGAACGCATCTCCGCCATATCTTCGAAAAAACCAATGTCGAGCGGCAGGCGGATCTGATCCATTTGCTTCTACGGGCTTCGATCGCGATCAATTCCTCAACCTGACCGCAGGCGCCCCTCCCCTTCTCCACATCGCTCGATGCTCATTCGCGGCTTTGGGGAAAGGGCAGCCTTGGGCCCACTCGACTATCCCGGCACACATCTGCAGGGGCCATAGACGATGTTAGCGATGACGAAAACCGGCAAAATGTGATCTCTATCGACATGCTGGATAGGCTGGGCTACATATCGGCCCATGTCGAACACTACACATTCCATCTCAGGGGGATCGGCCGGCGAAGCGCCGCAAACCATCGGCTTTCTACTCCTGCCGCAATTTTCCATGATGGCCTTCGTCTCCGCCGTCGAGCCGCTGCGGGTGGCCAATCGGCTGGCGCAGCGCGAACTCTATCGCTGGGAAGTCCTGTCCGATGACGGGCGGTCCATCTCCGCCTCGAACGGCATGGCGCTGGTCGCCGATCGCGCCTATGCCGAGGCCCACAGCCATTCGCTGGTCGTGGTCTGCGCCGGATTCCAGCCGGAAAGCGGCTATAACCGCCGCCTGAAGCGCTGGCTCACCGATCTTGCCCGCGGCGGCGTGGATCTCGGCGCCATGGATACCGGCAGCTTCCTGCTGGCCTGGGCGGGGCTGTTGAATGGCTATAAGGCGACGACCCATTGGGAAAGCCTTGACAGTTTCCGCGAGCAGTTTCCCGAGGTCGACGCCGAAAACAGCCTGTTCGTGATCGACCGCAATCGCCTGACCTGCGCCGGCGGCACCGCGGCACTCGATATGATGCTGCACCTGATCTCCGTGCGGCATGGCCATCGCCTGGCGGCTGCCGTGTCCGAACAGTTCATCCATGCCCAGATCCGCGATCCCCATGACCGGCAGCGCATGGAGCCGCGGATCCGCCAGGGCATCAACCATGCGGGGCTGGCCCGGGTCATCGGGCTGATGGAAGCCAATCTTGAAGAGCCTTTAAGCTCTGACAAGCTGAGCGAGGCCGCCGGCATGTCGTTGCGCCAATTGGAACGCCTGTTTCATCGCCATTTCGGCACCACGCCGCGGCGCTACTACCTCGATCTGCGGCTGCAGCGGGCTCGCGCCCTCTTGCAATATACCGACATGTCGATGGTGGAAATCACCGTCGCCTGCGGCTTCGGCTCGGCCGCCCATTTTTCCCGCTCCTACCATAGCTGGGCTGGAAAACCGCCCAGCGCCGAGCGTTATCGCGATGTTGCCGGTGTCATGCCGGCGCTCAGATAAGGCAAAATCCGTTCCGTCGGAAACCAGCATTGCCGTGTCGAAATTTTACAAACGAGCAAATTGCCGGCGGAGGACGATAGTTACCGATCGGGGTATGCGGGAAACGTTCCGCGTATCGATAGTTTCGCTTATGGGAGGCCCTTCATGAATTACGAAGTCATCGTTACCTGCGCCGTGACCGGCGCCGGCGACACCGTCGGCAAGCATCCGGCCATTCCGGTGACGCCTAAGCAGATCGCTGACGCGGCCATCGAGGCGGCCAAGGCCGGCGCCACCGTGGCGCATTGCCATGTGCGCGATCCACAGACCGGCAAGGGCAGCCGCGACGTCAATCTCTATCGCGAAGTGGTCGACCGCATCCGCTCCTCGGGTACCGATATCATCATCAACCTGACCGCCGGCATGGGCGGCGACCTTGAGGTCGGCCCGGGCGAAGAACCGATGAAGTTCGGCAAGAACTCGGACTTGGTCGGCGCCATCACCCGCCTCGCCCATGTCGAGGAACTGCTGCCGGAAATCTGCACGCTCGATTGCGGCACGCTGAACTTCGGCGACAGCGACTACATCTATGTCTCGACCCCGAACCAGCTGCGCGCCGGCGCCAAGCGCATCCAGGAACTGGGCGTGAAGCCCGAACTGGAGATCT
>DATLJB010000089.1:0-25745 GCA_035539075.1 Terriglobia bacterium | reverse complement strand
GACGTCGACCACGATCCCAGCCCCCTCATGGCCGAGGATCGCAGGAAAAAGTCCCTCGGGATCGGCGCCGGACAGGGTAAAGTAGTCGGTATGGCAGATGCCGGTCGCCTTGATTTCGACCAGCACTTCACCTGCCTTCGGCCCTTCCAGCTGTACGGTCTCAATGCTCAGCGGCTTGCCAGCTTCCAAAGCGATTGCAGCGCGAACATCCATGTCTCTCTCCCTGTTAGATGGCCGATTCGGCGGCCGGCATGGTTTCAGAAGGCTTTGCCGATGGCAAGTCATGCAAACGGACGAAGCAGTGGTTGCGGTGGATGGCCGTGTTCCACCCCGAATGTCATGAAACAACAAAACTTCGCGCGTCAGGTTCATCTAAGATGCACAGGGGGCTGGATGTGGTATCGTCTCGCCGAACCGAACAGCGCGGACGGGCGATCCGGGTGGGCAATCCGGGTGGCCCGGATTTGATCGGCCGCCAGTCAGGGCATCGCCCCGTCGGATGACCGAGGGGCTGCTGACCGGGGGCTGCGAATTGCGATAGGGCAGGCGGAATAAGGGAACGGGATGAGCATCGTTGCTGCGGTCGCATTGGCGGCCGGCTTGGTCTATCTGGCGGCCTTGCTTTTTCTCTATTTCACGCAAAGCAGCAAGGTCTTCCGCCTGTCGGCCGACAGACCGGCATTGGCGGAAAGTTCGATTGCCGATCGTGCCGAGGTTGTACGGATCGATCCAGGCGATGGGACTGTGCTCTTATCCTGGTTCGTGCCGGCACAGCGTGCAGATGGTCGCACGATCGCCTATTTTCATGGCAATGCCGGTACCATCGCCGAGCGTGTCGAGCGGGTGTTGCCCTATCTTGCCGTCGGCTATGGCGTATTGCTGGTGGGCTATCCGGGTTATGGCGGCAATCCCGGCAAACCGAGTGAAGAAGGCTTCTACCACGCGGCGCGCGCCAATCTCGATTTCCTGGCCCGACGCGGCCTTTCACCGCACCAACTTGTCCTGTTTGGCGAGTCACTCGGCACGGCCGTCGCGGTGCAGATGGCGCTGGAGCGGCCAGCGCTTGCGATTATCCTTGAAGCCCCGCTTGCCTCGATTCATCATTCCGCCTGGGCGCGCTATCCCTATCTCGCCTTCGAGCGCCTGATCCGGCAC
This sequence comes from Terriglobia bacterium, assembly GCA_035539075.1. GTDB lineage: Bacteria > Pseudomonadota > Alphaproteobacteria > Dongiales > Dongiaceae > Dongia_B. The sequence goes on along the minus strand of DATLJB010000089.1, from coordinate 24,590 downwards.
AAATTCGCCTCCATCGACAAGATCGATCAGGTGCGCCTGCCGCTTCTGGTCATTCACGGCGGGAAGGATCAGACCACCCATATTCGCTTCGGCCGCATGATCCTGGCGCGCGCCAATGAACCTAAACAGGGTTTCTTCCCGCCCGAGGCCGGGCATAATGACCTGATGGAGCACGGGATGCCGGAAACAGTGCGCAGCTTCCTGGAGGCGTTGCCATCGTGAGGAAGATCCTCGTCAGTGCCTGCTTGATGGGACGCCCCGTGCGATATGATGGGCGGGCGGCTGGACGGGGGGACGGGTTGCTGGCGCAGTGGCAGGCGGAAGGCCGCTTGGTGCTTGCCTGTCCGGAAATCGCAGCCGATCTGGCCATTCCGCGGCCCGCCGCGGAGATCCGCGGCGGCACCGGCAGCGACGTTCTCGATGGTATTGCTAGGGTGATGACGGCGGAAGGCGAAAATGCGACGGATAGCTTTCTTGCCGGAGCAAATGCCACTTTGGCCCTCGCCTTGGAGCATGGCATCTCTGTCGCCATCCTGAAGCAGCGCAGTCCGTCTTGCGGCAGCCGGGAGATCTATGACGGCGCTTTTGCCGATCGCCGTATCCCCGGCGAAGGCGTGACCGCAGCCTTATTGCGCCGCAACGGGATTGCGGTGTTCGATGAAATGCAGTTGCAGCGCGCGGCGGATTGGCTCACGGCACATGAATAGCCGGCAGAGGCGGGACCTCGCCGCCCGGCCCGTCGCTCATTCGACTTGATCGAGCAGTTTTTCAAGAGCAGCGAATGGCAAGAGAACGCAGTCGCGCCGGCTCTTACTGGCATGGACGGGGGTAAAGATTTCCAGCGCGGGCCATTCGGTTCCCGCCGGCTGGCCATCTTGCATCATTGTCCGGATGGCAGGGATGATGGCACGGACCTGCGCCACCGGCCGATGGCTGCAATTTTCGGCTATGGTCGCGGCAGCGGCTTCGCATAGAAGGCAGCCACGGACTTGGTGGCCGATCTTCGCCAGCTGGCCATCGACAAGCGCGATATCGATCGTGACGCGGTCGCCGCAAAGCGGGTTGTCCAAGGTGATGCTGGCGGTGGGCTCGGCCAGCCGGCCCTTGCCGAAGGCCGCTTTGGCGCGGTCGACCAGGGCGGCATGATAAAGTGCCGCGGTCATGATGCGGCTCCGCGCCGCAAAGCCGCATAGGCTTGCGGCGTGTCGATGTCGCTGAAGATGCCCGCATCTTCAGCGGCGATCTCCACGACATCCGTCGCATATTCGCCGATCAGATGGCGCGCACCGACATCACCCGCGAGATTTTGCATATCGGCAAAATAACGGCGATCCCATAGCACCGGATTGCCGCGCTTGCCGGCATGGACCGGCAAGACGATCGAGCGACCTTCGACGGGATTATAGGCGGCGAGCATGCGCCGCAGCAGCGTCGGTGAAACCAGCGGCATGTCGCCGAGCAGGACGAAGGCCGCCGTCGAGATCGGGGAGAGCGCGGCGATACCGGCCTTAAGCGAGGCACTCATCCCGGTTTCGTAGTCCTCTGCCATGACGAAGCGCACCGGCCGTCCGGCCAATGCCTGGCGCACTTTCTCGGCCTGATGGCCGAGGACCACGACGACTTCTGAAAGATCGAGTGTCAGTGCCCGATCGACCACATGGCAGATCAGCGGCTTTCCCTCCACGTCCAGCAGCAGCTTGTTCTCGCCCATGCGGCTCGACTTGCCGGCAGCCAGGACGACCGCGCCGATACTTGCGGCCTGTCCTTGCGGGATGGCGCCCTGACGCGGCTGCGGCCGACTCAATATCTCGCCCAGCAGGCCGCCGACGCCCATGCGGCGGATATCGCGGGCGGTCACGGGCAGATCTGCGATCAGGCGTTGCAGTACCCAGTCCACGCCGTTCTGTTTCGGCGACCGTGCGCAGCCGGGCAGGCCGATAACCGGCTTGCCGGCAATCGAGGCCAGCAGCAGCAGATTGCCGGGATCGACGGGCATGCCGAATTGCTCGACGGTTCCGCCGCTGGCCTGGATCGCTGCCGGGATGACATCCAGTCGATCGGTGATGGCGCTGGCGCCGAGGATCAGCAGCAGCTCCGCGCCGGCAGACAGGCAATCTGCGATCATCGCGGCAAGCTCTGTGGCCTCATGCCGGCAACGCCGCTCGACAGCCAAGCTGCAATTGAGCGCAGCCAGACGTCTCGTCGTGACCTCGCTCGTCTTGGTGAGAACGCTGTCTTTCAGGGTCGGCAAGGTGGTCTGGATCAAGCCGATACGGCGTGGCCGAAACGGCGCAATGGCGATAGGGGTGGAGGCCCTGGCGATTGCGCAAACCCGGTCCAGCATCTTCCGCGGAACGCTGAAGGGGATGATCTTGACGGTGGCAACCATCTGGCCGGCCATGACCGGCTTGAAGCGGTCCAAGGTCGCAAGGGTGATGGTTTCATCCACCTCATTGACCGTGTCGATGATCTCCGGATCCAGGCAAAACACGCCATCATTTTCGGCAAAGAGATTGGCCCGGCCGGTGAACGGCGGGTCGACGCGGATATGCGAGCCGGCGATAGCCTGGGCCAGGCCGCCCGCCGCCTCATCCTCGCCGACATCGCCGTCTTCCAATCGCGCGACGACAACGCTCTTCTGACCGGTTGCGGCAAGCAACTCGATATCGTCATTATTGAGACGCCGCCCCTTCTTGAAAAGCTGGTCGCCGACACGTACCGCATGCGCCAGAATGGCGTCGCGGCATTGATCGATGGGAAGGGCACCGAAGATCATCGGGGTTCAGCGCGTGACGCGGCGATGCAAGGCGGCGGTCATTTGCGCCAGGACGGAGATGGCAATTTCCGCCGGTGATTTGGCGCCGATGTCGAGGCCGGCCGGGCCATGGATGCGCGCGAGATCCTCAGCCGTGAAGCCTGCCCCGGTCAGGCGCTCCAGCCGCGCCGCATGGGTCTTCTTGCTGCCCAACGCGCCGATATAAAAGACCGGTGTGCGCAAAGCGAAATCCAGCGCCGGATCGTCGAGCTTCGGATCATGGGTGAGGGTGACGACGGCGCTCCGCCGATCCGGCTTCAGCGCTTCCAGCGCCTCGTCCGGCCAGTCGTGGCGCAGCTCGATATCGGGAAAGCGCAATTCGCTGGCAAAGGAGCGGCGCGGATCGATGACCGTTACCTGATAGCCGGCCAGGGCGGCCATCGGTGCCAGGCTCTGGGAAATGTGCACGGCGCCGACGATCATCAGCCGGGTGGGCGGGTTATGCGCCTGGACGAAAACGCGCCGCTGTCCGATCTCTATTTCAGCATTGCGATCATCGATCAGCATCTGGCGGATGTTTGTCAGATCCGTCGCTGACAATGCGAAGACGGTTCCGGCCGCGTCGGCGGTCACCAGATCCTGCTCGCCGGTCGCGAGATCGGTCAGCAAGGCGGCGGGAATTTGCGCCGCCCTGCAATCGAGCAGATCTTGGAGGATTGCGAGCTTCATGCTGCTACCGGATCAATCGAGGCGTTCAACATAGACCTGCAGCTTGCCGCCACAGGCAAGACCGACTTCCCAGGCCTGTTCATCGGTGACGCCGAAATCCAGCAGTCGGGGCTGGCCGTCTTGCATGACTTCCAGGGCTTCCTTGACGACGGCCCCTTCGATGCAGCCGCCGGAAACCGACCCCATCATGCTGCCGGCCTGGTCGATGACCAGCTGGCTGCCGGCCGGGCGTGGCGAGGAGCCCCAGGTGCTGGTGACGGTGGCGATGGCGACGGAGCGGCCGGACGCCTTCCAGTCCGCGGCGAGGCTGAGAAGATCCTGATCGTTGGTCATGCTGCCAGAACTCCTGTGCTGGGCCGGCGGCCGCGGCGCGGCGCGGCGCTCAATACGCTGGTCAGATCGCGCATGGAATTGAGATTATGGATCGGCCGGAAGTCGTCAACATGCTTGATAAGGACGGCGGCCCCCTGCGTCAATGGCTCATAGGCATCATAACGCAGCAGGGGATTAAGCCAGATCAGGCGCCGACAGGAACGATGCAGCCGGCTGACTTCCTGTTCCAGGCCGGCGGCGCCATCGCGATCGAGGCCGTCGCTGATCAGGAGAACAACCGCACCTTGTCCAAGAATGCGCCGGGCCCAGCGGAGATTGAATTCGGCCAGGCAATGGCCGATCCGCGTTCCACCGGACCAGTCGACCACCGATCTGCCCACCCGGTCGAGGGCCACATCGATATCCTTATGCCGCAACAACCGCGTGATATTGCTTAGGCGCGTGCCAAACAGGAAGACGTGGACGCGGTCGCGGTCATTGGTGATCGCATGCAGGAAATGCAGGGCAAGGCGGGAATAGCGGCTCATCGAGCCGGAAATATCGCAAAGAACGACCAAAGGCGGGTGGCGGCGCTTTGGCGATTTGAAGCGCAGCGGAATGGCCCCGTGATGGCGCAAGGCGGCACGCAGGCTGGCCCGCATATCGACCTGGGCGCCCTGGCTGTCGCGCCGGAAGCGCCGCGTCGGTACCTCCATGATCGGCAGGCGCAAATCGGCCACGGCTCTTTTCGCCAACGCCAGTTCGGCATTGGTCATTTTGTCGAAATCCATTGCCTGCAGGATCTCGCGCTGGGAATAGGTCAGGGTGGCTTCGGTCCTGATTTCTTCTTCACCATCCGGGCGATCAGCTTCTTCCGCCGCGCGATCGCCCTGCAAGGCTTCGCTGAGACGCGGGCTGATCTCCTGCTGGTCGGTGCCGTCAGCCTCGACTGCGAGGCGCGGCAGCAGCAGGGACATCATCCGCTGCAGGAATTGCGGGTTGCGCCAGAAGATATGAAACGCCTGATCGAATATCTCGCGCTGCTCCCGCCGCTGCACGAAGACCGCATGCAGCGTCCAATAGAAGTCCTCGCGACTGCCGATGCCCGCTGCCTGCAGCGCTTCGACGGCGGCGATCACCTTGCCGGGGCCGATCGGCAAGCCGGCTGCGCGCAAGGCGCGGGCAAAATACATGATGTTGTCGACCAGCCGGCCGTCGTTGCGCGCGCCGGCTCGATCTTCCGCCGGCATCAGCGGGCCGCCATGTCAGCGCGGACTTCTTCCAGCAAGCGGGCGGCTTCGCTGCCCTGGATACGCGCGATATCGTCCTGATATTTCAGCAGCGCGCCCAGGCTGCCATCGATCGCCTTCGGATTGAGGGCCACTTCATTGAGCTGTACAAGCGCGTCGGTCCAGTCGATGGTCTCGGCGACACCCGGCAGTTTATAGAGATCGAGGCGCCGCAGCTTTTGCACGAAGGCCACGACCTCGCGGCTGAGCTGCGCCGCCGCCGCCGGAACCTTGGCATGCAGGATCGCCAGTTCGCGCGCCGCATCCGGGTAATCGACCCAATAGTAGTAGCAGCGGCGTTTCAATGCGTCATGGATCTCACGGGTCCGGTTCGACGTGAGGATGACGATGGGCGGCTCCGCGGCCTTGACGACGCCGATTTCCGGAATGGTAATCTGGAAATCGGAGAGAACCTCCAGCAGAAAGGCTTCGAAGGGTTCGTCGGTCCGGTCCAGTTCGTCGATCAGCAGCACGGGCGGACCGGCCGGATCGGGTTCCAAAGCCTGGAGCAGGGGACGCTTGATGAGAAAACGGTCGGAAAAGATGTCACGGGCGATCTGGTCGCGCGAGGTTTCATGCGCCGCCTCGGCCAGACGGATCTCCAGCATCTGACGCGCGTAATTCCACTCATAGACGGCAGCAGCGACATCGAGGCCTTCATAGCATTGCAGGCGGATGAGGCGGCGGTTCAGGGTCGAGGCCAAGACTTTCGCGATCTCGGTCTTGCCGACGCCCGCCTCGCCCTCGAGAAAGAGCGGCCGACGAAGCTTGAGTGCCAGGAAGATCGCCGTGGCAAGGCTGCGATCGGCGAGGTAGCTGCCGCGTTGCAAAAGCGCAACGGCGTCGTCGATTGAGGCCGGAAAATCTGCCGAGGAAGATGCCGCGTTCACCATAGACCGGCCTATTTCTTGACCCAATTGCCGCTGCTGTCCATGTAATACCAGCCGGGCTGAAGGTTTTCCCCGATGACTTTCTCTGCCGTCAGGGCGCCGATCTGTTCCACCGGCACCCCTTTCTGCTTGGCGATGCCTTCATATTTTGCGCGGCGCTGCGCATTGATCGTGGCAATCAGTGACTGGATATCCGGCGTCGGCGCGACGACGGCCCCGACATAGCCGTCCGGGCGTTCGCCTATCAGGCCCTTGGCCCGGGCGCCGTCCAGTGTCTCCGCCCAGGCAGGTGCCGCCAGCAGGATCGCAGCGGCGAGGGCAGCCAGGATCCAGCGCGCCACGCGCCGGCCAAAACCCATACTTGAAACTTCTCTCATGATGATCGGCCTCGCTTCGCCTCAGAACAGGTTCGGATCGGACTTGATAAGATTATCGACATCCTTGTCGATCTTAACCCGGACTTCCTGCTCGATCTTGACATTGAGATTGATCACGATCGGCTTGTCGGGCGCTTCGACCTTGACGGTGGGGTTGCAAGCCGTCACCGATGCGGCCAGGAGCAGTAAAACCGTCGGCAAGGCGAGCCGCAGCCGATCATCGGCCTTCCGCCCCCGCACGCCTTCCGTTGCAATCCATTTCAATCGATAATCCTCCCCCCGGGTGCCGACGGTCTGACAGTGATGGCAGGCGTTCAGCGAAACTGGTTCAGCTTTTCTTCAATCATATCCGGCACTTGATATCCGGCCAAGCCCTGGCGGAGAATCTCGTCCAGCCGACCGCTGGCGGTGAAATTGAACTCGACCGGATAGCCATTATAGAACTTGGGGTTGCTACCGCTGATATGCAAGCCGAGCGAGGCGTCCCCCGTCAACTGGCGATCCAGGGTGATAACGAGTTCCTTGTAGTGGAAGTCGGAAAGGGCGCTCAGCGCCATCGTAACGCTGTCGCCGGCATTCTTGACGGCCGCCGGCGCCGCATTCGTATCATATCTGAGGGTGCCGGGACCGCCGGCGCTCAGCTTGGCGTCTTTGATCAGGACGCCCTCAGGGAACAGGCTGATGGGAATGGTGCCGGAAATCTCGCCTTCGCCGGTGAGGCCGGCAATGTTGATCAGCCGGAAAAGGTCGTCGACGCCCAGGCGATCTACCTTGAGGTTGAGCTGCTGTACCGGCGCATCGAGTGACAAGCTTGTCGGGTCGAGTGACACCTGACCGTTGGCAAGGGTGAGGGTGCCCGAACTGATCTTGATGGTCTTGCCGTCATCGATGTCGAAATGCAGCAGGCCGTCAGTGAAAGGCAGGCCGAGGACGATCTGCTCGGCGGCGAGGCTCTGGCCAGGTGCGGTCGATAGCGGCCACAGGCGATCGATGTGAATGACGCTGTTGAGGTTCTGTACGGCTGCCGGGCCGATTTTGCCGGTGATGTTGCGAAGCGCCAGATCGATATTCGAATTGACCGAATTGTCGGCGGTCACGGAAAAATCGCCTTTCAGCCCCACGGTGCCGGAAATATCACGCATATAGCGCTTCAGGATCGGCGCAAGATCGGTGGGCTGCCAGCTGCCTGTTGCGAAAGTCGGAGCGGCGAAATCGACATGCCCCTGGCCGGCATGCTGGGTGAGATTGTAATTGCCGGTGATCGTGAGGTTTGTCTGGCTCTTCGGCTCAACCAGCGTCACCGCGGAATCGAGCTTCGCGTCTTTCAACGTGGCCTTCGCCGTCAAGCGGAACGGCGCCATGACATCGGGTATTTCCAAATCGCTGACGGCAAGATTGGCTGTGCCCGTCCCCTGGCCGGGCGAGGAGGTGAGATCTACCTGCAGGTTCGCCATGAGCGCCAGCATTGCCTGGCGCGTCATCTGCAGCGATTGCAGCGTCAGTTTGCCATGCAGGCTCGCTCCCGGATCGCCATCAAGGGTGAGTTTCGGTGCGACGGCGGCCAGCCCGATGATTGCCTTCTGTCCGGTCGGCAGAATCTGGGCCTTGAAATCTCCCAAGGTCAGCGACACGGACATCGGATCGGCCAGATCCCGCTCCTGGCCGTCGCGATCAAGGATCCAGCTGAATTGGCTGTCTGCGGGCTGGAGGGCCAGGGTGAGCAGGCTGGGGAAGGTGATGGGCGCGCCGCTGACATCCAGCAAGGTCAGCTTGCCGGTTTCGGTCGGGGCGACGACCAGCCGATGACCGTCATACTGGGCATGCAGTTTCAGTGCTGCGGTCGGTTCTTTCAGCGTGATGCCGCCGGCCTTCAAGGTCTGGTCGCGCATGTCGAGGTTGAAATCGGCCGTGATCTGCGGCTGCTGCCGCAGGTCGATGGTCCCGCTGCCGTTGTTGATGGTGCCGGTGAAGGTGCTGGAAGGACCGCCCTTGAGGTCGACCGCCAAATCTCGGAAGACGACGGTTCTGGGGGTGTCCTGCGGCGGCATGATCTCGTCGCCGGCGGCCTGCAAGGTGGTCACGACATGCAGGTCGATCGGGGCCGCCAGTTGCGGCAGGTCGATGCCTTGTGCGGATAGATCCAGCCGTACGCGCGGTCCCGGCGTATCGCTTTTGCCGGCGCCAAGCGAGGCTTCGAAGCTGATAAGGCCCGCGCGCGGTGCCACGGCCGGCAGCAGCTGCCACAGCCGGGATTGCGGCATGACGGTGGCCTGGAGTTGGCCCTCAGGCGCCGCCTGGGTGGAAAGGTTCCTGATCGTCGCCGTGGTGGTCGCATGGGCCGCGCCATTGGCCTCGGTCCAGTTGAGATTCGTGAACAGCGTATCCTTGTCATAGGTCGCCATTCCCTCGATCCGCTGCGGGCCGAGCGGGGTATCCAGCAGGATTGTCAGGTGATGGAGAATGATGATGGGCAGGGCGACCTTGTCGCCCCCCGCCTGGCGATCGGCGCCAGTAAACAGGTGCTGCAGGTCGCCCAGTTGAAGGCTTCCGTCATAGCCCAGATGCAGGCTGGCATCGCCGATTTCGATATGCTGCAGGACCGGCATGGAGAGGCCGTCAGTCGCATAATCGATCCGGATATCCTTGATGCTGGCTTCGCCATGACGGCCAAGACGAAGTTCGGACAGCCAGGTCCGGTCGAGATTGATGTCCTTGACGGTGACATGGCCTCCAAGGGCGAAATGCCGCTGCAAATAGGCTTCCGCCAGCCAACCGGCGAGGTTGCCGCGCCAGTTCCAGGCAGCTGTGAAACAGGCAACAATCACCACAACCGTGGCAATCAGCCAGACCCGCTTCCCACGGCTGCGCTCAGTTACTGACATTCTCGAATTCCCCAGACGTGCCGGGAGTTTAGCGGGTGTCATGCAATTATAAAAGACGCTTGCGGCCGATCCATGCAGCCGCCAACATGCTGACGGCACGGCTTTGCCGGCCAAACTGCATCTCTGCGAGAGGGCCATTCTTGCGAACGGAATTCCGCCGGATACCGCTCAGCATCATCTGCGCAGTGATCGGCCTGCTATTTGCCCTCGGCGCGGCCGCGGCCCAGGAACAGCAACCGATCGCGCGTGAAGTCCCCTGCTGGTTCAAGCCACCCTTGCGACAAACCGCCATCTGCTATCGCATCCGGGTTCCGGAGCGGCGGCAGGTTGACCCGGCTGTAACGGTGGCACAGACCGGTGCCAGCGCCAGGCATCCCGCTGGACGTACCACGCCGGTGACCGGACAGCCGCCGGCGCGAGAGGTGATGCTCGACCTGCCCGTCGTGATAATTTCAACGCCCAAGGACCGGCAGCATGATGATCCTGTGGTTTATATTTCCGGTGGCCCCGGCGACGGCGATTGGCTTGACCGCCGACGGATCGGCTATTGGTGGAGCTTTCTCGCCGAGAATGCCTGGCTGCGGCACCGCGATCTGATCCTGTTCGACCAGCGCGGCGTCGGCATGACGGAGCCGCGCATCGATTGTCCGGAACTCGAGGCCCTGGCCTTGCCGAGCCTGTCGCTGGGAAATGATCATCGCGAGCTGGCTGCGCAATCGCTCCATGCGACCTCGGCCTGCCTCGCCCGGCTGCAGCAGGCGGGCTACGATCCGGCTTCCTATACGACCGAGGCAAGTGCGGAAGATCTCCATGCGATCTTCAAAGGCCTGAAGATTCCGCGCTGGAACATCTATGGACTTTCCTATGGGAGCAGGCTGGCGCTGACTTATATGCGGCTGCATCCCGAAGATATCCGCACGGCCATCCTGGATTCGGTTTATCCGCCGCAGGTGCGCTTCCTGGAAGATGATGCCTGGCGGACCGAGCGCGCCTTCCGCTTGGTCTTCGATGCTTGCGAGGCGGATGCTGATTGCCATCGCTGGTACCCTGATCTTGCCGCCCGGCTGCAGGCCCTGGTCACGCGCCTCAACGAAAAGCCCCTGCAGATGCGGCGCGCCAATCCCGAAGGCGGGGCCGATCTCGCGTTCCCGCTGACCGGTGAGACGCTGCTCACGCATCTTTTCTTCAATCTCTATAATCGCGACGACATCGAGCGGTTACCGCAGATCATCGATATTTTCGACCGCAACCTGTCACGACCGATCGGCCGAGAAGCTGATCTGCTGGTCGAGGAATTGCAGGACCGGCCGGGCTGGGGTGATGCGATGGCGACGACCATCGATTGCCTGGAAGATGTTCCCTTCAATGACCCGGCGAAGGTCAAGGAAAACTACGCGGCATCGCCGCTCTTGCGCAGCTTCGCCGACGCCGATCCGGCGCCGGACTGTCCCGGATGGGTGCGGGCATCGCCGATCGCCGCCATGGCAATGCCGGTCGAGAGCGCCTTGCCCAGTCTCGTACTGGTCGGCAGCAATGATCCTGTAACACCGCCCAGCTATGCCCAATTGGCGGCGCGCCATCTTTCGCATGGTTTTTACCGGGAATTCTCCGCGATCGGCCACGATGTTCTTGGCAACTCCGTCTGCGCCGGGCAATTGGCCGAGGTTTTCCTCGACCGGCCCGATCGGGAACCGACCCATCCCTGTCTTGCCGTATCGCGGCCATTTGTCTTTGCTGCGCCGATCGAACGCTGAAGGGACGGCTGCTGACGGGGCGGGCGCCGAACTGGATGCGCCCGACCTGAACGTACGCGACCTGAACGCACGTGGCCTAGGGGGCGAGGGCTGCGGTTCAGCCAGTTGCCGCCATCAGAAGAAGAATAGGGCGATCACGGCGAGCAGGAGGACGACCACGACGCCGCCCAGGAAGATGAGCTGCCGGTTGCTGCCGACGGGTTCTTCGCTGGTGCCGGGCGTCGCGGCCGCGGCATGTGCCGGCGGATGAGGCAGTTCATGCGATACCTCTTCCCCCGGAGCCGGCGGAAGCTGCTCGAGCGCCTGCTCAAGCGGCGGCGTCGTTGCCGCCGCGGCCGGTCCGCCCACGCGCTCCGCGAAAGCGGCGAAAAATTCGTCCGCCATTTTCTTGGCGCTGCCTTCCACCAGGCGCGAACCGATCTGTGCCAGCTTGCCGCCGATCTGTGCGGCAGCCGTGTATTGCAGCCGCGTGCTCTTGCCATCGTTCTGCGATTCCAGGACGACCTTGGCACTGCCCTTGGCAAAACCGGCAGCGCCTCCCTGGCCCTCGCCGGTGATGGTATAGCCATTGGGCGGATCGATATCGCTCAGGGTCACTTTGCCGCCGAAGCCGGCCTTGACCGGGCCGATCTTCGCCGTGACACGGGCGGTGAATTCGTTATCCGCGGACCGCACCAGTTCTTCGCAGCCGGCGATGCACGACTTCAGGATGTCGGGGTCGTTCAAGGCCGCCCAGACGGCGTCGCGCGGCGCCGCGATCAGATACTCTCCGGTCATGTCCATAATGGAACTCCCCGCCTACGGCTTATTACGGTTCGCACGGCACAGCCAGCGGCTGCATTTCCGAAATGCCATCCAAGGCAGGTCTTGACTTAAAGTCAAGCGGGGGAGAAGTTTGTTTTATGAGCCAATTCCTCCATAGATCATTGGCGGTCGTCCTCGTCGTGATGACGCTGCTGCTTTCCGGACCCTTTGCCCAGGCTTTTTCGCGGGATATCGTCGTTATCCGCACGCATGGCGGCAGCTACCGTTTCAACGTCGAACTCGCGGTCAGCGAGGAGGAAAGGGCGCAGGGCCTGATGTTCCGCAAGGACCTGGCGCCCAATGCGGGCATGCTGTTTCTCTACAACCAGGATCAGGCCGTCACCTTCTGGATGAAGAATACCTATCTGCCGCTGGACATGATCTTCATCGCCGCCGACGGCAAGATCACCCAGATCGTCCGCCGCGCCCAGCCGCTCTCCGAAAATCTCATTCCTTCCAGCACCTTTGTTCGCGGCGTGCTGGAAGTGAATGCGGGAATTACCGACCGGTTCGACATCGAACCAGGTGACCAGGTGGAATATCCCAGCCTGAAGACTCCCGGTGCTGCCAGCGCCAAGACGCCAGGCCAATAGCCACCGATCCAGGCTTCGCGATGCCGGAGGATCGCAATGAGAGGCCACGCCATCCGCGTGTCTAAGCGCCTGGCCCGGCTCAATCGGACAACAGATGAAACGCGGCGCGTGGGCCTAGAGCCCGGCCTCTGTCGGCTGCGAGACCCGTTTGTATTGCACCCCGGATTCAAGGGCACTTTGCGCCACGGTCTTGCGGCGGCTGGTGTCGCTGACGCAAAAAATATGGGCATACGGTGTGCCGTCGATGCCATTGAACAGAGAGGCGACTTCCCAGACGAGGAGGGACATATCGGCATTCTGGTAGCGCGCCCCAACGGTTACGCGCGCTTGTTTTCGGCGGGAGAATATCCCAAGCATGTATCTATCCAATTCATCGACGGATTCGCCCGACGAGCGAACCGCCTATCAGATATCACATCCGCTTGATCCGAGACAAGATTCTGCGCAGATGCCGGATCGGCACGGACAACCGTAACTTCTTCAACCGAAGCGGGTTGTGGGGCCGGCTGCCTGCCGGCCCCACGTTCGGTCGCGATTGCCGCAGGCCGGTGAGCACATCATGTCACCTAGGCCCGCTGGTGCCTCATGCGCTCAGGCGTTGCGCAGGTACCAAGCGTAATCCAATTCGGTCACGCGGCTGAAGAAGCGATCTTGCTCCGCCCGCTTGACGGCGGTGAAGACGTGGTGAAACCGGGTGCCGAAATAGTCCTTCATCCGGTCCGACCGCTCAAAGAGATCGAGCGCCGCGTACCAGTTGGTTGGCAGTTTCGAACCGCTTTCCTGCGCATGGGCATAGCCGTTGCCGACCACGGCGGGGCCAGGATTAAGACGATGCGTCAAGCCGTAATGGATGCCGGCAAGGAGTGCCGCCACCGCCAGATAGGGATTGGCATCGGCGCCGCAGACCCGGTGCTCAACATGCCGCGTATGGGCCGGGCCGGCCGGGACGCGGAAGCTGACGGTGCGATTGTTCACGCCCCAGGTCGGTGCCACGGGCGCATAGGAATTCGCACGGAAGCGCCGGTAGGAATTGGCATTGGGCGCGAAGACGGCCATGGAATCTTCCAGCATCGCCATCATACCGCCGACGGCGAAGCGCAGCAGCTCGCTGCCTTCGGGCGAATCGCTGCCGAAGGCGTTGTTGCCCTGCGGATCGGCGAGACTGACATGCAGATGCATGCCGCTGCCGGCGATGTCGTTATGCGGCTTGGCCATGAAGGTGGCTTCGAAGCCGTGCTGGACGGCGACCCCCTTGACCAGGCGCTTGTAGAGGATGGCGTCGTCGCAGGCCCGCAGGGCATCGGGGCGGTGACGGAGGCCGAGTTCCATCTGGCCCTGGGCATATTCGGAGATCGAGGATTCCAAAGGCAGGCCGACCTGGTCGCCGGCGGCATAGATATCACGGAAGAAGGGTTCGAAGTCGTCCAGCTCGCGCAGGCCGTAGACCTGGATATCATGCTGCCGATGGCCGGTTACGGGGCCGATCGGCGGCTGCTTGCCGCCCTGCGGCGCCGGCTGGCGATCGACCAGGAAGAATTCCATTTCGCAGGCGATGACCGGCGTCAGCTTGAATTCCTTAAAGCGGTCGATCACGCTTTGCAGCACATGGCGCGGGTCGAAATTGCAGCGCGTGCCGTCGAGCTCATACATGGTCAGCATGACCTGGGCGTAATCGGCGCCGAGCCAGGGTGCCCGGGTCAGCGTGCCGGCGACCGGTCGGCCGAGCCTGTCGGCATCGCCGTCGCTCCAGACCAGGCCGGATTCTTCGACATCCTCGCCGGTGATATCGAGGCCGCCCATCGTGCCGGGCAGGAAGCGGCCATATTCGAAAATGGGACGCAGGTCGCGCCGCAGCAGATTCTTGCCGCGCGGCACGCCGGATTGGTTGGTCCAGAAGATTTGCACGAAGCGGATATCCGGATTCTGAGCCAGGAAATCATCGCATTCGCGCAGATCGGCAATTTCCGGACGTACGGGTCCCTGACTGGATTGACTATCGCTCAATTTTCCTCACCTTGATTTGTCATGTCGGCTGTTGCGGTGGGCGCTGCTCGGCGGCCCGCCGCTCGGTCAGTTGACCAGTTCATCCAGGCAGGCGCCAACAGTTCCCACCAGATGATCCACTTGCGCGCTGCTCGTCGCGGGGCAGACCAGCGTCATGTTATGGAATGGTGCGATGATGAGGCCGCGATTGAGCAGGAACAGGTGGATCGCCAGCTCCAACTGATGATGCATCGCCGCCTGGGCTTCGCTGCCGTTGCGCGGACGTTCGGCGGCGCAGACGAATTCCGCCCGGGCGCCCACATTGGAGACATGCCAGGGCAGGGCATGCCGCTTGATCTCCGCCTCGATGCCGCGCGCCAGTTTCTCCGACAGCGGCAGCATGTGGTCGTAGGCGGCGGGCGTCATGACCTCTTCGAGATTGGCACGCATCGCCCTGAGCGCCATGGCATTGGCACTGAGCGTTGTGCCCATGCCGCTATAGCCCGGACCGGCATCGATCTCGGCTTGCTTCATCTTCGCTGCCATCTCGGCAGTCGCGCCATAGACCGAGCAGGGAATGCCGCCGGCAATCGGCTTGCCGATCGTGAGGAAGTCCGGCTCCAGGCCGTGGCTACGGGTGTAGCCGCCATAGCCGGTGGAGATGGTATGCGTCTCGTCGATGACGAGCAGGGTTCCGTACTTGCGGGTAAGCGCGCGCAGGGCGTCGAGGAAGCCTGGCTGCGGCAGTACCATGCCGATATTGGTCAGGGCCGGTTCGGTGATGACACAGGCGACGTCGCGATCGGCAAGCGCGCCTTCCAGGGCGGCGAGGTCGTTGAACTCGACGATCTTCGTGTGATCGCGCATGTCATAGACCTGCCCGATCAGACCAGGGCGGTGGATCGGCTTGCCGTCCTTCAGGCGCACGAAAGTATCGTCGCAGGAACCGTGATAGCAGCCGTTGAAGACCAGGATCTTATCGCGCTTGGTGATGCCGCGGCACCAGCGAATGACGAAGCGATTGGCGTCGGTCGCCGTGGTTGCGACCTGCCAGACCGGCAGGCCGAATTTTTGCGCGAGAAGCCGTCCGACAGCGACCACATCCTCGGTCGGCAGCATATAGGTGAGGCCGTGGCGCGCCTGCTCGGCGATGGCGGCTGCGACTGGCGCCGGGGAGTGGCCGAACATCGAACCGGTATCGCCAAGACAAAAGTCGTCATAGTTGTGACCGTCGACGTCGGTCAGCGTGGCGCCAAAGGCATCGGCAACGAAGAGAGGAAAGGGCGTGGACCAATCGAGCATCCAATGCATCGGCACTCCGTGGTGCCAGTTGGCTGCGGCCTCATCCGAGAGGCGCTTGGATGTGGCATTGCGTTGCGCATAGTGTTTGCGTTCACGATCGATCATCGCCGCCACGCGTTCCATCGGCACGCCGGCTTCAATTAAGGCCATTTACGATTACTCCTAAAGAGAGATCGATATTGATAGCGACTGGCCGAAGGCGCATCAAGTGTTGCTCCGATAGCAAGGGCGACGATGCGGGCTGCAATTGTTTGGCTTGTCCAAACTGGGAAAATGTGATGGTGACTATGCGCAGGGCAAGCGGCCTGACATGCTGCGGGCGCTAACATGACAGAGGAGGGGACGGCTTGAATGGCGAATTTCGATGGTCTGGTGGCGCTTGTCACCGGTGCGGGCAGTGCCGACGGTATCGGCTTTGCGACGGCGAAGGCACTTGCGGCGGGGGGAGCCAAGATCGCTATCACCTCGACGACTGACCGTATCGAGGCAAGGCTCGATGAACTTCCCGCCGATGCGACGGCAAAGCTCGCGCTGGTCGCCGATCTGACCAAGGAGCGGCAGGTCGAGAGAATGCTGGCGCGCGTGCTGAAACGCTTCGGCCGGCTTGATATTCTGATCAACAATGCGGGCATGATTCAAACCGGCGAACGCGCGCGCGCATCGCGCGTGCAGGAAGTCACCACCAACGAGTGGAAGCGGGCGATCGATATCAACCTGAACACCTGTTTCTATGTCACGCGCAGCGTGCTGCCGCAGATGATCAAACAACGCTTCGGCCGGATCGTGAATATAGCCTCGGTCACCGGGCCCGTGGTCACTTTCGAGCGCAGCGCAGCCTATAGCGCCGCCAAGGCCGCCATGGTGGGCTATACCCGTGCAGCGGCGCTCGATGTCGGCCGGCGCGGCGTGACGGTCAATGCCGTGGCGCCCGGCTGGATTCAGACGGCATCTTCGTCGAAAATGGAAATAGAAGCCGGTCGCCACACGCCGGTGGGCCGGCCGGGGCGCGCTGATGAAGTCGCGGCGGTCGCCGCCTTCCTGGCCAGCCGGGAAGCGAGCTATGTCACCGGCCAGCTGATCGTTGTCGATGGTGGCAATACCATCCAAGAACATAAAGGATGACGCGACGCAACCAGCGTGGCGCATGGAAATGATGGAGTATGGAAATGGCAGTGGAAGGCGGTAGCTGGTCTGGCAAGACCGTTCTGGTGACGGGCGGCGCCGGCGGGCTCGGCCAGGCGCTCGCTCGCCGCTACGCGGCGGCTGGCGCTGTTATCGCTCTTGCCGATCTTTCGCTGGCGGATGCCGAGCGTGTCGCGCAGGAGCTTGGGCGCGGCTGCTTCGGCATCGCCACGGATGTGAGCAAGGTGGCTGATTGCGAAAGAATGGTGGCGACCGCTATCGGCCGCACCGGCCGGCTTGACCTGTTGATCAACGCTGCCGGTGTCTGGCTCGAAGGTGATGCCGATGGGGTGACGGAGGCAGATTGGGACCGGGTGATCGACATCAATCTCAAAGGCAGTTTCTTTGCCTGCCGTTTCGCCATTCCGGAGCTGGAAAAGACCGGTGGGCAGATCATCAATATCGGTTCGGATGCCGGCCTGATCGGCAACAAGGGGGCTGCGGTCTATTGCGCGTCCAAGGGGGGGATATCGCTGTTGACCAAGGCATTGGCCCTGGAGCTGGCGCCGCGCGGCATTCGCGTCAACGCGGTCTGCCCTTGCGATATCGAAACGCCGATGATCGAGTTTCAGGCCAATACATATGGCGATGGAGATCCCTCTGCCTATAAGCGCAACTTGCTCTCCAAATATCCGCAGGGAAAAGCGGCGCGCTTTTCCCGACCCGAAGAAATCGCCGCCTTCGTCTATGCTGTGACGTCACCCGAACTGGCGCCGCTGGTCGGCGCCTGCCTGCCGATCGATTTCGGGCTGACGGCGGGCTATTGAAGATGCTCGACCGGGCCGTCATTGCGCAATTGATTTCCGATATTGGCGATGACGCCTTTATCCGGCTGTCCCGGCAATTCCTTGATGAAACCCGCCAACGCATCGGCGCGATGACCGACGCCTGGAAAGCCGCCGACTGGCGTGAACTCGGCCGCCATTCCCATTCGTTGAAAAGTACCGCGCAGAGTTTTGGCCTGCCGGAAACGGGCCTCCAGGCCCGTGATCTGCAGGTGGCGGCGGACCGGGGCGACGCCGAGGCGATAGACGCGCTTTTGCCGCGGCTTATCGAAACCACCACGGCTGAATGCGGGCTCTTCGAGCAGCTATGCAGGGATATGCAGGCTAAACGGCAATCGGCGAATCCCACCCCTGGCGCTTGCGATAAAGCGTCGAGGGACTGACACCAAGCGCGGCGGCGGCGCGCGGTATGTTGCCGTCACACAGGGCGATGGCAGCTTCGATCGCCTCGCGCTCGACTTCGGCCAGGGGGCGAATTGTTTCGATCCCGCCGATTTTACCGGCCGCCGGCAAGGGGCTGGCGACGTGCT
This sequence comes from Terriglobia bacterium, assembly GCA_035539075.1. Lineage (GTDB taxonomy): Bacteria > Pseudomonadota > Alphaproteobacteria > Dongiales > Dongiaceae > Dongia_B. Next base: position 6,423 of record DATLJB010000089.1, on the reverse strand, counting down.
GAGGCTGCGGCTCGGCCGCCGTCCTTTCCTGGCGCAAGGCCATGGTGAGCTGGGGCGGCAGCATATCCGGCGTCACCACAGGCCCGCTATGCATGACCACCGTATTGCGGATCAGGTTTTGTAATTGGCGGATATTGCCGGGCCAGGAATAGGCCTCCAACAAGTGCCGGGTTTCCGGTGCAAAGCCGGTGAAATTCTTGCGCTCCTCCTTGGCATATTCGTCAAGGAAATGCTCGGCGAGCTGCATGATGTCGTCGCCTCGTTCACGCAGGGGCGGCAGCATGATATTGAGGACATGCAGGCGGTAGAAAAGATCCTCGCGGAAGCGGCCGGCGGCGACCTCGGTCATGGGATCGCGGTTGGTCGCGCACAAAATGCGGACATCGACCGTTTCCACGCGGTCGCTGCCGACCCGCTGGAAGCTCCCGGTCTGCAGAAAACGCAGCAGCTTCGGCTGCAACTCGATCGACATTTCGCAGATTTCGTCGAGGAACAGCGTGCCGCCATTGGCGCTGGAAGCGGCACCTTCGCGATCGGTCTGCGCACCGGTGAAAGCGCCTTTGACATGGCCGAAAATGGCACTCTCCAGCAGATCCTTCGGCACCGCGGCGCAGTTCAACGGGATGAACGGCGCGGTGGCGCGCGGCGAGATGCTGTGGATCGCCTGCGCCGCGACTTCCTTGCCCGTGCCCGACTGGCCGGTGATGAACACCGTCGCCTTGCTGGATGCCGCCGCCGCGATCATCCGGTAAACCGATTGCATCACCTCCGACGTGCCGATGAAGCCGCAGAATTCGGGCTGGCTGAAATGACCGCTGAGGGTCTCCACCATGGTGGACAGCCGGCGGCGCTCGAGTACGTTGTTGAGCGTGATCAGCAGCCGGTCGGCGTTGAAGGGCTTGACCAGGAAGTCATAGGCACCCTCCCGCATAGCTTCGACCGCCGTGCTGATTGAGCCGTCGGCGGTGATAACGACGGTGGCGGTCGGCAGATTGTTGTTGCGGATATGCCGCAGCACATCGAGGCCGTCGATATCGGGCAACCGAAGATCCAGCAGCACGACATCGGGGGGATTGCGGCTGATTTCCTTGATGGCCGTGCGGCCATTGTCGCAATGGCGAACGTTGTAGGGCCCGCGCCGCAGATATTCCTGAAAGATCCTGGCCATTGAGAAGGTGTCTTCTACCAGTAAGACATCCGACCGCAATTGCCCGTCCATTGCGTCCATACTTGCCATTGGCGACCTGTCCCGGCGAGCGCCAGGCGCTTCGATGCCCGTGTCGCACCGATCCGGGTGCAAACAGATGGCAGCAGCGCTTGCGCTCAAGCATTTCAAATATTTAGCAACTTCATCCCATCAGCGCAAATATCACGCGGGCGCTCGGCGGGCGCCGGCTCCGCTGATCGTGGCTGGATTTGCCGAACGGGTCTATCGAGGAGGCTGAAAAGCGGCCATTTTGCCGCGGCGATCCCCGCCAGTTGCTGGTTTCCGCGGCGGTTTTCCCCTATCATGGCGCTGCACGGTCGGAATCGGCCAACATCCTCGGGGGATGTCATGGAAGCGGGGGAAAAGCGGCGTCACGACCGCTTCGGCTATGACGGTACGGCGATGCTGGTGTTTGACGACATCAATAGCCGGCGGATCTTGGCAATCACGAACTACCGTAACGTCTCGCAAGGCGGCGCCTGTATCATGACGCCGAATACCGACGGCTTGCAGATCGGCGACCATCTTTTCATCATGCCCGAACGGTATCGTCGCAAGCGTGAGGCCGTCGTCGTCGATATGGGGACCGGACGACTGCATCTGGAACTGTCACGCAATCAGGAAATGACGGAATTCGAACTGGCCGAACTCGTTCGGCGGCTTGAATTCTAAAAAGTTCCGTAAGCCGCTCGTTTTAAAATAATTTTTTAATTCTAGCGAAGCCCGGATCTATTCGCATAGATGCGGCTTGGTATCGATCAGATGATTGATCACCAGCATGCCGGGGAAGGCGATCGCCATATGCGATTCGGAAATACGAACGACGGTGCCGATCGTCGGTCCGAGCCCCGGCAGATCAACGGAAATCTTGTCGCCGACCATGGCCGGCCTATTGGTCTTCAGCAGCGCCCCGCCGGCGGAAATATCGATCAGGCGGCACTCGGCTTCCACGCCCTGCACCACGAGATGGGTCGGCAGATTGACGGCATAACGCGGTGATGAGCGGCGTTCGCTGCTCTTGCGCTGCGGCAACATATGATCATCCCCTTCATCCATGATGGCAATTATCATCCTTGCCGTCGGTTGAAAAAAGCTTAACTCAGAGTTGGTTGCTGCAAGAGATTAAATAAGTGGATCAATTGCAGCCAGATAACCGGCGCCTGGTTGGCGCCGGCCCGGCACCATCGCCGCCGCTGGCTGTCGTCCTATGGCTGAGCGCGGATGCCGGCTCAGCCTTTGTTCTGGCAGCGAGCGGGGGCGAGATCGCTTTCCGCCAATCCCTGGGCGATAAATTCCGGCGGCAGCCAGCCTTGATCGATCAGGCCCGCCGCCAGCCGGGCAAGGGCGGCTGACATCATGATGCCAAAGCCGCCTTGGCCGGCAAGCCAGAAGAAGTTCTTGAGCTGCGGGTCGAAGCCGGCCACCGGTACGCCATCGGCAACGAAGCTCCGCAAGCCCGCCCAGCTATGGTCGATGCGCCGGATGGTGATGGCGGTATGGCGTTCCAGCCAATCGGCCAGGATGGCGATATCCATGTCGTCCGGCTGGATGTCCTGCGGCTCGACCGGGGTTTCGTCGCCCGGCGAGGCCATGATCTTGCCGGAATTCGGCTTTATATAGATTTCGCCGCCGGCGAAATCGACCAGCGGCATGCTCTTGATATCCATCCCGGCCGGCGGATCGACCAAAATGGCGGTACGACGTTTGGGAACCAGGCCAATCGGCCGGGCGCCGGCCAGATGGCCGATGCGGTCAGCCCAGGCGCCGGCGGCATTGATCACGATGGCGCTGCGATAACTGCCTTTGGCGGTCTCGACCTGCCAGACATGGCCGTCATGGCTGAGCTTGGTCACGGCGCGGTCCGTGATCACCTGGCCGCTGCGGGCAGCCAGCCCCTTCAGGAAACCGCGATGGATGGCATCGACATCCATATCGAGTACGCCGGGTTCATAGACGGCGCGGCCAAGGAGATCGGCGCGCAGCAGCGGCGCGCGCTGCATGGCTTCCGCGAGGGAGATGTCATGGATGGGATGCGCTGCGGTTCCCAGTGCCAGTATCTTATCGAGCAGCGCCTCGTCGCCCTTGAAGGCGATGCTGAGGCCGCCGCGCGGGGTCAGGAGCGGATGTTCGGCAAATCCCTCCGGCGGCGATTTGAAGAAGTCGTAGCTGACGGCGCTGATGGCACGCACCGCCGCCGGGCCGTAATTGCGGGTGAAGAGCGCAGCTGATCGGCCGGTGGAATGGTAGCCGGGCACGTCCTCGGCCTCCAGAACCAGGACCTTGCCGAGCTTCGCCAATTCGTAGCCTGCCGAGGCGCCGGAAACGCCGGCGCCGATGATCAGAAAATCGCAATCGGTGCTCATGTCTTCCTACAACTTCCCTTGCTGCTATTCGTTCCTGCTTTTAGTGAGGGCGTGAAAGCGCCAGGCCAGCAAGACCATGGCAATGGTCAACGACACGGCAAGTCCCGACACCAGGGCCATTGGCCCCATGCCATGGCGAAAGCCCAAGACATAGCCGATCGGCACGCCGATTGCCCAAAAACTCAAGCCGTAAATGATGGTGGGAATGAGGGTGTCCGCGGTGCCGCGCAGCACGCCCATCAGGACACCCTGCAGGCCATCGATGAGGATCATGGCCGCCGTCAGCCACAGCACGGGTGTCAGCAGCGCCAGAACCTCGACGTCATCGCTGTAGCCATGGGCAATGATCGCCGCGCCGAAATAGATGCAGATGCCGATCGCCGCCATGACCAGGGCCTCCAGCGCGACGGCTATCCAGCCCGCCGCTGCTGCATTACGCCAGGAACCTCGGCCGATCCCATAAGCGACGCGGATTGCGGCGGCCGTGGCGAGGCCGGTTGTCAGCATATAGACGAGGCTGGTCACATTGATCGCCGCATGCATGGTGGCCAGTGCTGCCGTGCCCATCCAACCGGCCATGACGATCATCGACATGAAGCAGCTGGATTCAAGGGCGACGGCAAAACCCAGCGGCAGGCCCAAGGCCATCAGGCGCCGGAAGTCGCCACGCTGCCACCGCACAGTGGCGCCGATGCCGTAGGCCTGACGATCCGGCATGCGGCGGATATAGAGCAGGATGACGGCAAACATCAGCCAGCGGGTGAGGGACGTCGCCAAGGCTGCGCCGCTCGCACCGAGCGGCGGCAAACCGAAACTGCCTTTGACCAACGGCCAGGCGATGAGCAGGTTGACGACATTGCCAGACAGCATGATGACCGTTCCCGGCCAGGGGCGGCTGATTCCTTCCAGAAAGAAATTGCAGGCCGCAAACAGCATCAACCCCGGCATGCCGACGGCGAAATAACGCAGCGCAGCACCGCTGCCGACGGCGATGTCGGCAGGCTGCCCCAACCATCGCATCAGGATATCGCCGAGTGCCAGGATGGCGGCGAAGCACAGGCCGAGTCCGCCGCCGACCAGCAAAGAAAGCCGCCATAGGCCGCCGCAATGATGCTTGTCGCCGGCGCCGTCCGCCTGTGCCGACAGCACGATGGTGCCGATCAGCAGGCCGATGCCGGTGCTCAGCAGGATGCTCTGCGGCTGTACGCTGCCGCCGAAATAGGCCAACTCGGCCTTGCTACCGCGGCACAAAAAACTGTCCACCGCGATCATGATGACGAGGCCGGCGCGCGAAATCATCACCGGGACAGCGAGACGGACGGTCTGACCGATATGATGGACGATCGATAAAGGGTATGACGTCTCGGTTGGCGATGCGGCTGCAGATGCGGGTTGAGTCGCAGGCGTTACGGTCATATTAACGATTACTCGTCCATTATTGCGCCCGATTTCACGGTTCTGCGCATCGTCAGCAAGGTGCATACACCCGACGGGGCCGATTGTCGATGAAGGGGCTGACAGGCAAGCAGGCAGACGGAATGAGGTTGTTTGGAGCAAAAAGCAACGCGGCCGGAGCGAAGATACCGTTTCGCCAGCGGTTCAAAGCCTGGTGGGAAGGCTATGAACTGAAAGAGCCCGCGGTCGAAGAGGTGCCTGCGGAGGAGCCGTCGGATGGCTTTGGCGCGCTCCCGGCCGAACCCCTGCCGCCGCTGGAAGAGCCGATCGTCAAACTGCTCATGGCGATCTGGGGCGAGGGCAACAGCAAGCCAGGCGACGGCGAGTATTTTCTCTATCTGGTGAAGCCCTTCGCCCTCAATGAAACCATGTCGCTGTTGGATTTCGGTTGCGGGCTGGGCGGTGGCACGCGTTCAGTCGCCAAGGCATTCGACATCTATGTGGCCGGCCTCGATTCCGACAAGCTGATGGCGGATGCCGGCAAAATGATCTCCGTGCGGCAGGGGATCGATAAGAAGGCCTCGATCGGTCATTTCGACGCCCGGGCCTCACCGCTGAAGCCGGCGCAATATGACTGCATCATTTGCGTCGACCGGATGCACACCATTCTTGCCAAGATGGACACGTTGAAGACGCTGGCAGCGGCCATGAAGCCGCGCGGGCAGATCACGATCACGGATATCATCCTGGGGGACGGCGTCTCGGCCGATGACGAACGCCTGATGACGGTTCTGGGCGAAGGTGCCTCACGCTCGCAATTCTGGTCCCTCGGCGCCTATCAGAAAGGCTTCAAGGAGCTGAAGTTCGACCTGCGAATCAGCGAGGATATCGGCGAGCGCTATCGCAAGCTGGTGACGGAAGCCTGGGACGCCTTCACCAAGCGGCCGGAGGGCCTGGCGGTCAGTCGGGCCTATCCGCAGCTTACTGTGACCGAGGCGGAATACTGGCAGCGGCTGATGTTGGCGATGGATGCCGGCCTGCTGCGGATCTATCGCTTTTACGCGATCAAAGTAGGGTGATTCCCTGGCGATCTCGCCCGACGGCGTCGCGGATCTGCCGATCGAGGCCTGGTCTTTCAATCTTATCTCATATATTACAGGCACTTAAGAGCGTTTGAATGCTCTTGACAGGCGTCGCTCGGGTCCCTATGTTCCGGCCTCGTTTCGTTTTCGAGGACCGGACCATGAAAGTCATCAATTCGCTGAAGGCTGCGAAGGCGCGCCATAAGGATTGCCGCATCGTTCGCCGCAAGGGCCGGGTCTATATCATTAACAAGACTGATCCGCGCTATAAGGCCCGCCAGGGCTGAGGGCGGGGTCGGGTCGAGTGCCGGTCTACGGCGCTCTCTGACATAGATCGCGATCCAGTTCAAACCGCGTCGGCTCTGCCGGCGCGGTT
>DATLJB010000088.1:0-4118 GCA_035539075.1 Terriglobia bacterium | reverse complement strand
CAGAGTGTTGACCCCGCTGCGGTCCTTTTGCCTGAGAGTTTCCGGGGGCGGTTGCTCCTTCGGCGCCGGCCGATGATCGCTCTGGTCACCGGACGGTCTCTCCCTCAGCGGGTTACCTTCGGGCCAGAGGATGGGCCGGCGCCAAATATCCGTCAAGCGGCAATTTTTATACAGATAGCGGCATATAAAATGCCGCTATCTGTCTTATCGACCGTCCCCGCTGCCGTTGCGGCGCGCGGTTTTCGTTACCGGTATGTGTATCAGCGCGGGTTGCGCTTGTTGTAGTCGAGTTCTTCCTTGGTGAGATCGAAACCGACATAGATGCGGTAGAAGTCGCCGTTTTCATTGGCTTTGGGGAAGATCTTGATCGGGTCGATTTCGTCGACCGTGAAACTGTTGACCTGCCCCTTGCTGAAATCGACGTCGGAGTCGAAGACTTCCTTTTTCACCCTAGTCCCGCCCGGGCCGGTGATGGCGATGAAATATTTCAGGCCGACATGATCACCGGTGAATTTCGGACCGCGTGCGACATTGATCTGCACGCGCAGCGCCGTGCGGATATAAGCGGGATTCTCGTCTTCGGAATACCAGCACTGCGGCGAGACCGGCATCTCCACTTTGGCCTCATAGGCGATGTCGGAAAGATCCGTACCGTTGCCGGCAAACTTCGTCATATAGCCGGTCTGCGGGGGAATGCTGACCGCTGGACAGGGCGGCGGCGGGCCCTTGCTGGTCGAGCCGCAGGCAGCCAGGCTGCCCGCCATGAAGGCAAGTGCGGCCAGCGCAGGCAGCCGCTTATTGCCGAGCAATCCTTGCAACGGCGTCAAACGGGCTCGACCCGAATCCGCAAGGTCAGGCGCCGAATTTTCGGGAGACAGGCTCATCAACGATCCTTGTTTATGAGTTTGACGCGATAACCCTGGCGCAAGTCAGAGCTTGCCGTGGGTTCCATCGCAGAGGGGCGGCTTGCCAGAATGCTTGCAGCCGCAAAAGAAGACCGTCTTGGTTTCGGTGGCCTCGAATTTGACGGGGGAGAAATCGCTGCCCATATGCGAGCCGTCGCAGAAAGGCTGCTTCTTGCTCTTGCCACAGGCGCACCAGAAATAGGACTTGCCGGCCGTCACATCGACCTTGAACGGTGCCTTCTGGGCAATCTGCGCTTCGCTCATGACCACGTCTCCCCTGCCGACGCCTTCTTAACCGATGCAAGCCGGCCGGCAGCAATCCGGACCGCATGGCGCTTACCTAATCGCTTCATGCCCGCCGGTAAAGCCCGGCCGCCCACCCATGGGAAACGAGGTTAACGCGCCGGAACTCTAAAGAAGCGGCCGGGGTTAAACAAGCGCCCAAAGATGTGGCGATTCGGCCGGCGAGGTCCCGCCCCGCCAGGCCGGGCGCGGATGGGCCGGCCAAAGGTGGAAAGCCGCAAACGGACATTCGGCAGGTCGGAACCGGGCAAACCAGCCCGGCCCTCCCGGTCTATCCTGACAATCGGCGGATCAGCCCCGAAAACCCCTGCTAAATGCAGGTGATAACAGCGGAATTGTCGGTTGCCGGAATGCTTGAAACTTCTATATTCCAGGGAAGTGAAACCGGGAAACTGACCATGCAAAAACCGAACCTGACCCTGCATCTGGCGGCACCGCGCGGCTTTTGTGCCGGCGTCGACCGTGCCATCCAGATCGTCGAGAAGGCGCTGGAGCGCTTTGGTGCGCCGGTCTATGTCCGCCATGAGATCGTCCATAACCGCCACGTGGTGGAAGAGCTGGAGCGCAAGGGCGCCATTTTCGTCGAGGAACTGGACGAGATTCCGGGCCAGTTTCCGGTGGTCTTTTCCGCCCACGGCGTGCCGAAGGTGGTGCCGGCGGAAGCCGAGCGCCGCAACCTGCTTTATCTCGATGCCACCTGCCCGCTGGTCAGCAAGGTGCATCGCGAGGCGGAAGGCCATTACAACGTCGGCCGCCATATCCTCCTGATCGGTCATGCCGGCCATCCGGAAGTGATCGGCACCATCGGCCAGCTGCCGCCGGGTGCGGTTACCCTGGTCGAGACGGTCGAGGACGTCGCCAAGGTCGAACTGCCGCAGACCGACAATCTCGCTTACATCACCCAGACCACGCTGTCGGTCGACGACACGGTCGACATCATCGACGCCCTGCGCGCACGTTTTCCGGCACTCCATGGGCCACGCAAGGAAGACATCTGCTACGCCACCACCAATCGGCAGATGGCGGTGAAGGCGATTGCCGGCGATTGCGATCTGGTGCTGGTCATCGGCGCGCCCAATTCGTCGAATTCGCGCCGCCTGGTGGAAGTGGCGCGCGTCGCCGGCTGCACCAATGCGCATCTGGTGCAGAAAGCCGCGGAGATCGATTGGAACTGGTTCGAAGGGGTGAAGAGCGTCGGCATCACCGCCGGGGCTTCGGCGCCCGAGATTCTGGTGCAGGACGTGCTGGATGCCATCAACCAGCGCTACAACACTGTCATGGATGAGCATCCGGTCACGACCGAAACCATCCATTTCAAACTGCCGCGCGCGCTGACCGCCTGATCCCGCAGCAGGGCCTGGGCAAGCGCGTCGGATTTGGGGGATTGACGGAACGGCTGCGGGAGCACGATCGTCTGAAACAGAAGTCTATCGCTTCTGTTTCAGACGTGAATCGCGCTCTCCTCTGAATGAGGGCCGTTCCCGCTTTAACGGACGCGTTTGATTATTCATGGCTGTTTACACTGAAGTACCGGACGGCGACCTCGCCGCCTTTCTCGAGCTCTATGACCTGGGGCATGTCGTCTCCTGCAAGGGTATTGCCGAAGGCGTCGAGAACAGCAATTACCTGCTGCAGACGACGCAAGGCAATTTCATCCTGACACTCTATGAAAAGCGCGTCGCCCGCGCGGATCTGCCGTTCTTTCTTGGCTTGATGGATCATCTCGCCGCCAAGGGTCTCAGCTGCCCGACGCCGATCAAGGCGCGCGATGGCGAAGCCCTGCATGAATTATGCGGCCGGCCGGCTGTCATCGTCAGTTTTCTCAAGGGCGTCTGGCCACGGCGACCGACCGAAAAGCACTGCCAGCAACTGGGCGGTGCGCTTGCCGATCTCCATCTCAAGGGCCGCGACTTTGAAATCAAGCGCGCCAATGCGCTGTCGCTGGAAGGTTGGCACAAGCTGGTCGACGCCACCAAGGCGCGCGCCGACGAAGTGGAACCGGGCCTGGCAGCGGCGATCACGGGCGAGCTCGCCTATCTTGAAAAGAACTGGCCGAAGGGTCTCGAGGTCGGCGTCATTCATGCCGATCTCTTTCCCGATAATGTCTTCTTCCTCGATGATCGTCTTTCCGGGCTGATCGACTTCTATTTCGCCTGCACCGATTTCCTCGCCTATGATCTCGCCGTCTGCATCAATGCCTGGTGTTTCGAGCAGAATGGCAGCTTCAACGTGACCAAGGCGCGGCTGCTGGTGAAGAGCTACAATGCCGTGCGGCCGATCCCCGCGGCGGAGATGCAGGCCTTGCCGATCCTCTGTCGTGGCAGCGCCCTGCGCTTCCTGCTGACGCGCCTCTATGACTGGCTCAATCATCCGCCCGGCGCCTTCGTCAAGCCGAAGGACCCGCTGGAATATCTGCGCAAGCTGCGCTTCCACCAGCAGGCGACCAGCGTCGCGGCCTATGGCATGGACTGAACGGCTGATCGGGATGCGACTGCGCTATAGCCTTCGCTACGCCAATCGGATAAACAGCCGCAGATGAGCGAGACACAGACAGAAGCCGGCGCGGCGAAGATCGTCGAGATCTATACCGATGGCGCTTGCAGCGGCAATCCCGGCCCGGGCGGCTGGGGCGCCATCCTGCGCTACGGCGCGACGGAAAAGGAACTCTCCGGCGGCGAAAGCCCGACCACTAACAACCGCATGGAGCTGATGGCGGCGATCATCGCCTTGGAAACGCTGAAGCGGCCCAGCGAAGTGGCGGTCTATACTGACAGCCAGTATGTGAAGAACGGCGTCACCACCTGGATGCACGGCTGGAAAAAGAACGGCTGGCGCACCGCCGACAAGAAGCCGGTGAAGAACTCCGATCTCTGGCAGCGCCTCGATCACGCCGCCAAGCCGCATCGCGTC
>DATLJB010000087.1:0-38301 GCA_035539075.1 Terriglobia bacterium | reverse complement strand
GCCTGGCGAATATGCTGGGATTCCGTAAGGATATGCGTTGCGCCTAAGCCCGAGTTGTGGGAACATGCAGTAACCACCGGGAATCATTGGCAGTTGCTCTGCGGAAGGGTGCGGAGGTAGGGATTTGAAGCAGCGGGCGAGCACAATCGGCGCAGCATCTCCCGTCAAAATCTGGCTTCAGCGTTTTGCTTTTGTTCTCCTATTGACGATTGCTTTTATGACGCTGCTGATCGGCAAAGCCGATACCGTGGCGGTTTCCCGCGCCCGTATGGTCCTCATCGATGCCCTGGCGCCGCTTCTGGAAGCTGTTTCAACGCCCATTCAGACCGTCCGCCGTGCCGCCGTCGACGCCACTGATTATCTGCATCTGGCCGACGAAAACCGCGCCTTGAAGGCGCAGAACCAGACGCTCATGGAATGGCAACGTGTCGCGCGCGAATTGCAGTCGCAGAACGAATCGTTGCGCGGGCTGTTGAAATTCACGCCGGATCCCTCGGCCAGCTTCATCTCCGCGCCGATCATCGCCGATACGTCCTCGGGCTTCGTGCGGTCGGTGGTGATCCTTGCCGGTGCGCGCGACGGCGTCTCCAAGGGACAGGCTGCCATGACTGGCGCCGGCCTCGTCGGGCGGGTGCTCGAGGTCGGCAACCGGGCGTCGCGCGTCCTGCTGCTGACCGATATCAACGCCCGCATTCCTGTGATCATCGAACGGACGCGCGATCAGGCGGTGCTCTCGGGCGACAATTCCGCCTTGCCGGAACTGCGCTATCTGCCGCGCGACGTCGATATCAAGATCGGCGATCGCATCGTCACTTCGGGCGCCGGCGGCGCCTTCCCGCCGGGCCTGCCGGTTGGCGAAGTGTCTGAAGTCGATGCCGGCCATATCCGGGTGCAGCCCTTGGCGGATCTGACCCGCCTCGAATATCTGCGGCTGGTGAACTATTCGCTGCCGGGCATCCTCAAGAGCGACCTCAATATCGATGCGTCCGGCTACGACCCGAACCAGCAGGGTATCCTCGATAGCTTGCTGACCAAGTCGGGTGATGCGGATGGCAGCGACGCAAAGGCGGCTGCCAAGAAAAAGGCTGCTTCTGCCAGCGGCAATAAGGCTTCCCGCGCGGGACCGGCCGGCAGCGAGTGATCAGATCGCCTTTCTGGCAGCGCGTCGATAAATGGTCGCGTAGCTCGGTTCCTGTCGGCTTTACGCTGCTTTTGTTGCTGCTGGGCTTGCTTCCCTGGCATTTGCCGGAGCTGGGTACGATCGGCATCAGCCTCGTCATCATTTCCGTGTTCTATTGGGGTTTGAAGAAGCCACAGCTGATGACGCCATGGTCGATCCTGGTCATTGGCCTGATCGGTGATCTGCTGGGCGTGACCCCGATGGGGGTCGGCACTGGATCGCTGCTCCTGCTCTACGCTATCGTTCGTTCCCAGGCGCGCGCGTTGCGCAACATGCCTTTTCTGGTGATCTGGGGGGCTTTCATTCTGATGGCTTTCATTACCATCCTGGTAAGCTGGCTGCTGACCGCGGCGATGGATGTTCATTTTCCCGATATAAAACCTGCGATCTTTTTGTATCTGTTCGTTATTGTCTGCTATCCGCCCCTGTCGTATGTCTTTGATCGACTTCAACGCAGCTTGCTGCCCGAGAAATGAATAAGCAGCAATCGCAAACGCTCCATCGCGTCTTCTCTCGCCGGGTTGCCCTTTTGGGCGCAGGCCAATTGGCGCTGCTCTCGACCCTGATTGGCCGCATGTACTATCTGCAGGTGGTCGAGGCGGATAAGTACCGGATGCTGTCCGACGAGAACCGGATCAATCGCCGGTTGCTGCCGCCGTCGCGCGGCCTCATTCTCGACCGCTTCGGCCTCGCGCTTGCCAGCAACTTTCCCAATTATCGCGCGATGCTGGTTGCCGAGCAGACACCTGATCTCGAACAGACTCTGGAAGACTTTGCCAAGCTTGTCCCGATGAGCGAACGGGAGCGCATCAAGGTGATGCGCGAGAGATCCCGCAACCGCGCCTTCATGCCAATTACGGTCAAGGAAGACCTTACCTGGGAGCAGGTGGCGCAGGTTGAGCTCAATCTGCCAGACCTGCCTGGCATCAGCATCGACGTAGATCAGAAGCGATATTATCCGTATGGCGGGATTACCTCGCATCTGCTCGGTTATGTCGCTTCGGTCTCTGAAAATGACCTGTCTCAAGATACCGATCCGCTCCTGCAGCTCCCGGGGTTTCATATCGGTCGCAACGGCCTCGAGAAGCAGTATGACTTGCCGCTGCGCGGCAAGGCCGGGGAAAGCCAGTTGGAGGTCAATTCTGTCGGCCGCGTCATCCGGGAACTTGCGCGTCAGGAAGGGGTCCCCGGGGCTGATCTGGTGACGACCCTGGATATCGGGCTGCAGCAGTTCGCGCATCAGCGTCTGGCGAGCGAAATGTCCGGCGCAGCCGTCGTCATGGATATCTTCTCCGGCGACGTGCTCGCCATGGCCTCGACGCCGTCCTATGACCCGGCAGCCTTCTACCGTGGCCTGACGGGGCCCGAATGGCAGGAGCTCACAACCGATATCTACGGCCCGCTGACCAACAAAGCGACGGCCGGCCAGTATCCGCCGGGCTCCACCTTCAAGATCGTCACCGCCCTCGCGGCATTGAAGGCCGGCATCAATCCCAGCGCGACGGTTTTCTGTTCCGGCGTTACGGTGCTTGGCAATGCCCGCTTCCATTGCTGGCGGAAGGAGGGGCATGGCACCCAGGCCATGACCGATGCGCTGAAGAATTCCTGCGACTGCTATTTCTATGAAATGGGCCGCCGGATCGGCATTGACGCCATCGCCGAGATGGCGCGGACTTTCGGGCTTGGGTTGAATGAGGGGCTGGACCTCCCCGGCGAAAAAGCCGGTTTGATTCCCGACCGCGCCTGGAAGAAGGCAACCATGGGCGAATCCTGGCATCAGGGCGAGACGCTGGTCAACGCCATCGGCCAGGGCTTTGTGCAGGCCACACCCCTGCAGCTCTGCGTCATGACGGCGCGACTGGCGAATGGCGGCTATGCGGTCAAACCGCATCTGATGCGCCCGGCCAGCGAGAGCGACCAGTTGAAAGTCGACGGACCCAGTCCGTATCCGCCGCTCGATGTCGATACCGATTTCCTGCAAATCGTCCGTACCGGCATGGACCGGGTGTCCAATGAGGAACGCGGCACCGCCTTTCATTCGCGGATTACGATTCCCGGCATGGAACTGGCCGGCAAGACGGGCAGCGCCCAGGTTCGGCGCATCAGCATGGCGGAACGCAGCCGCGGCGTGCGCAAGAACGAGGATTTACCCTGGAACCAGCGCGATCACGCCTTGTTCGTCTGCTTCGCACCGGTCCACGCGCCGCGTTACGCCTGCTGCGTGGTGGTGGAACATGGCGGCGGCGGTTCCGCCGTCGCTGCGCCGATCGCGCGGGACATCATGATCGAATGCCAGCGCCGCGACCCGGCGCGCCGCAATCCGAATGTCGAGGGCGGCCGCAATGAGATGCCCTGACCGACTCGTTTTGCCGCGATATGGAGCGCTGCGCTTATCGGAGACGTGGCGCTGATGGTCCTGCAATTGCACGTCACCCGCGACCAGCGAAAGATGACGATCGCCCAGAAGCTCCGCGAAGTCACCTGGAGCATGGTGCTGTTGATCTGCGTGGTTGCTTCGATCGGCTTTGCCGTTCTCTATTCCGCGGCGCATGGCAGTGCCGATCCGTGGATGGACCGGCAGATGATGCGCTTCGGCGTCGGCCTCGTGCTCATGCTGGCGGTTGCCATGGTCGATCTGCGCCAGTTGATGAAGATCGCCTATCCGCTTTATGCCTTTTCCTTTGTCCTGCTCATTTATGTCGATGTCGCCGGCCATACGGGGATGGGGGCCACGCGCTGGATCGATCTCAAATTCATCCAGCTGCAGCCTTCCGAATTGATGAAGATCGCCCTGGTCCTTTCGCTGGCGCGTTATTTCAATGCCAAGACCTATGAGGATATAGGCCGGCCGCATTATCTGATCATTCCGGTGCTGATGGCGGTATTGCCGACCGGGCTGGTCCTGAAGCAGCCGGATCTTGGTACGGCTGGCATGTTGATGATGGTCGCGGGGGCGATGTTCTTTGCCGCCGGCGTTCGCTGGTGGAAATTCGCCCTGGTGATCGCCATCGCCGTGGCCGGCGGCTATTACGCCTGGCACGCGCCCAATCTGCTGCACGACTACCAGCGCAACCGCATCCTGACGTTTCTCGACCCGGACCAGGACGCCCTGGGGACAGGTTACCATATCACTCAGTCCAAGATCGCGCTCGGCTCAGGCGGGCTTTTCGGCAAGGGCTTCATGCAGGGCTCGCAAAGCCATCTCGACTTCCTTCCGGAACATCAGACGGATTTCATCTTCACTACCTTCGCCGAGGAATTCGGCATGGTTGGGGGCGTGGTGCTGCTTGGCCTCTATAGCCTGCTTGTGCTCTATGGGGTGGTAATCGCGCTGCGCTCGCGCAGCCATTTCGGGCGCCTGATGGCCTTTGGCCTGGCGGCCAATCTGTTCCTCTATTTCTTCATCAATACGGCCATGGTGATGGGGCTGATCCCCGTCGTCGGCGTACCGTTGCCGCTGATTTCCTACGGTGGTACCGCCATGATCACCGTCATGATCGGCTTTGGCCTGATTATCTCGGTCTATATCCACCGTGATATGCGGCTCGGGCGGCGCAGCGACGAAGACTAGCCGGCGGCGGCGGCCCAGGGACAATCCGCCCGGCGGCTATCCTCATGATCAATAAAAAGAAAAATCGTCACAATTAGGTATCGACAAGCCGGAAACGCTTTGCTATATCGCTGCCCGGATTGACGACGAGCCTCGCGACGCGGCGCTCTGACCGGTCCAC
The DNA here is from genome assembly GCA_035539075.1 of Terriglobia bacterium. Taxonomy (GTDB): domain Bacteria; phylum Pseudomonadota; class Alphaproteobacteria; order Dongiales; family Dongiaceae; genus Dongia_B. The sequence continues at coordinate 33,390 of DATLJB010000087.1, read as the reverse complement.
CGGGGGCGCATAGCTCAGTTGGTAGAGCAGCTGACTCTTAATCAGCGGGTCCAAGGTTCGAGTCCTTGTGCGCCCACCATTTTCCCCGAGAAATCAAACCGTTATCGATGCCCTGAAACAAGGGCAGCGGACGGTTTTGCACTTTTGCTGACGCTGCTGAATTCTTTCGCTGCGCGCTGATGGCGTTCATCGCTCCAACGGCGAGCTGGGCCAGGCGATTCTTCTCTGATATTTCCTGACCATGGCGACGGTCTGGCGGCCGGCGGCGGAACCGATCACGTAGTCGTCGTGCCCGAGCTCGGTTAGAACCGCGATGGTCGTGTAACGAAGACCCGACTGTCCGTCCTTCGAATTCAGATCGGTATTGAATGCTTCCCGCATGCGATGGCGCATGTAGTCGATGGTCACCTGCGTGTCCCTGTCGCAAGGTCGTGGTGCCGCCGGTCGTGCGGATCTTAGCCGCGAAGAGAACCTTGCTTTGCTGGTTCATGGCAATCTTCCGAATGTGCTCGGATGGGCATGTTGCCTCCGACGGTCGAGGCTTTGACCGATTGCATCGATCGTAGAAGAAAGGAGGCGGCGTGTGGGGGAGACACGCCGCCTCGGGCCGAGCTCATGTCCGGAGGGACCGGAAGGCTGTGCGGAGCTCGGCGCTGAAAAGTTCTGGCTGTTCCCAGGCGGCGAAATGGCCGCCGACCTCTAGCTTGTTATAGTGAATGAGCTTGGGATAGGCCCGTTCCGCCCAGCTGCGGGGGGCAGCATAAATTTCATCGGGAAACACGCTGACCGCGACCGGGATGGCGACATTCTTGACGTCAAAGAAGGCGAGCTTGTTTTCCCAATAGAGACGCGCGGAAGAGACCGCCGTCTCTGTCAGCCAGTAAAGGGTGATATTGTCGAGCACGTCGTCGCGCGTGAGGCCGGCATGCTGTCCGGCGAAGACACGGGCAATGAGATCATGGCTGCGGGCGTCGTGGTCGAGCATCCATGCGGCCAGGCCGATCGGCGAATCCTCGATGGCATAGAGGGTCTGTGGCCGGTTTGCCATCTCCAATGCGTAGCCGAGCCCATGCTTGAAGAAGAAATCGAGCTGGTCGAAGGCATGCCGCTCCTCGGCGGAGAGCCCCGCTGGCGCCGGCTCGCCGAGCCGCAGCGCCCTCGAGATGTTGGCCGGCACCGTGGCTGGCATGTTGACATGGATGCCGAGCAGTTCTGCTGGCGCCTGCAGGGCCATCTGCTCTGAAATGGCATCTCCCCAATCCCCGCCCTGAGCGACAAACCGGCTATAGCCCAGCCGCTTCATCAGCTCGGTCCAGACGCGGGCGACGTGGACCGGGTCCCAGCCCGTCGCAGTCGGCTTGCCGGAAAAGCCGTAGCCCGGAATCGAGGGGACCACGACATCGAAGGCGTCTGCGGCGCTTGCTCCATAGCCGGTGGGATTGGCCAAGCGGTCGACGATCTTCATCTGTTCGATCACCGAGCCGGGCCAGCCGTGGGTGATGATAATGGGCAGGGCATTTTCATGCGGGGAGCGGACATGCATGAAATGAATGTCGACGCCGTCTATTTGCGTAATGAATTGCGGGACGGCCTTGAGCCTGGCCTCGCATTTCCGCCAGTCGTACTCGGTCGACCAATATTGCGCCAACGCCTGCATGGTCGCCAGCTGGACCCCCTGGGACTGGTCCATTACCGTTTCGCGGCTCGGCCAGCGCGTCGCCTGGATGCGCCGCTTGAGGTCGTCCAAAACCTGCTGCGAAAAATCAATGCTGAAGGGCCGGATTTCGTCATCGCCGGCGGCCGCTTGGGCGGATTTCGGCAACAAGTTGCACATACCGGCGGCCGCGGCTGCAATCAACAGGTCTCGGCGTGTGGCAGATGAGAATGCTAACGACATGATCCCCTCCTTGACGATAGTGCTGTTTTGACGACGCTGTTTGCGAACAGCTTGCACCAGCAGAGGATCGGGAGATTCTGCTTACCTGGCGATTGCACGTTGGTGTCGGCGCTACCTTTGTATCAGCCTTGACTTTGCCGCGCCGGCTCGCCACCTGCTGCCGCCCGGCTGGTTTCCCCGGTGCCGATACCAAAGTATTATGTGTAAAGCCGCTCCAGCTGGCGCAATGTCGGTGGGTTAAGACCCGAGAATCAGTGCGGAAGGTTCTGCTACCGACCGGCAAAAGCCAGACAGGGCAAAGCCAGACAGCGCAAAGCCGGACAGGGCAAAAGATGGCGATCCGTATGGCATCACGCTGTATGTGCGGATCGGGTGCCGCCTCAACAGGAGGAACACGATGAAAACAACGCCGGCACCGATACCCTTTGCAGGATCGAGGCTCGACCGGAACCGGCATGTCTGCGCCTTCTTCAACAGCGAAGATGAAGAATATCGGGTTCTGCTGCCTTTCATCAAAGACGGGTTGGCTGGTGGCGACAAGGCTGTCCATATCGTCGATCCTGCCAGACAACACAGCCATCTGCGTTATCTCGCTGCCGCGGGGATCGACGTGGCTGATGTGCAAAGCAGGGGCCAGCTCGAGATCCGTTCGACGACGGCGACCTATTTCAGGGATGGGCGCTTCGATCCAGATCGCATGCTCGCTGCCTTTGAAGACATCGCGAGCGGCTCCCTCCGCAGCCAATATTCGCTGAGCCGAATCGTTTGCCAGATGGAATGGGCGAGCCATCATCAGGATTGCATCGATGACCTCGTGGAATTCGAATCCCGGGTGAATGAAGTCTGGCAGCGGCATGACGATGCCGTCATCTGCGTCTACGATCTCGCCAAGTTCAGCGGTGATACCGTCATCGACATCATGCGCACGCATCCGATGGTGATTGTCGGTGGTATCCTGCAGTTGAACCCCTTCTTTGTTCCGCCGCAGGAGTTCTTGCCGGAACTCAGACGGCGTCGGAACCGACCATCCCCTCTTGAAGCGGTCGAATGAAGATGGAACCGGAAGTTGTCACCACCGATGTGTTGCAGTTGCAACGCTGCATAACCGATCTGGTCGGCATTCTCGCCCTGCCCGCGATGTGGGTGGGCAGCGAACCGTCCCGGATTGTGCAGAGCCTGCTTGATTCGCTTCTCGGCATGCTGCATCTCGATCTCGTTTATCTGCGTCTCCATCATCCGATCTCCGACATCTGCTGGGACACCGTTCGGCTCCCCGATAAAGAGCAGCTGATTGCAGCGCAGAAGGATATCAGGGAGGTGCTGAGTACCTGGTCCGGTATCGACCCGCTCGAATGGCCCGAGCGGCTGACCATAGGTGACACGGCGTTTCAGGTCGTGCCGCTGTCCCTGGGATTGCAGGCTGAAATCGGAATTCTCGTTGCCGGTTCCGGGCGCCCGGACTTCCCGCGACAGACGGAACGCCTGCTGCTCAGCGTTGCGGCAAACCAGGCGACCATCGGCCTGCAGGGCGCACAACATCTCAGCGAACAGCGGCGCCTGGCTCAGGAGCTTGACGAGCGGGTCGCTGCGCGCACGGCAGAACTTGAGGCGATCAATATACAGTTGAAACGGCAGATAGCGGAGCGTGAACGCATCGAAGGAAATGCCCGCAACCAGGAAGCATTGTTGCATCAGCTCTTCGACAGCATTGCTGCAGAGGTGACTGTTTGCACGCCGGAAGGCGAGATCGTCCTGGTCAACCGGACATGCGTCGAGCGTACCGGACGATCCTTCGAGGAGCACCGGAACTGGAAGGGTGGGGATGTTCTCTATCATGAAGATCTTCCGCGTGCCCAGGCGGCCTGGGAAAGGGCGGTCAAGACCGGTGGCATCTATGAAACCGAGGTGCGTGCGCGCCGGGCGGATGGCAGCTATCGCTGGATTCATTCAAACGGATTCCCTGTGCGCAACGCCGATGGCTGCATCTTTCTCTGGTGTTCGCTTCATCTCGATATTCATGACCGCAAGCAGACTGAAGAGGCGCTGGCGGCCAGCGAGCGCAAGCTGGACCTGCTCATCAATACGGTGCCGGGGCTTGTCTGGTCGGCCGATGTCGATGGCGGTGCCGAGTATTTCAATCAGAACTACCTTGACTATGTCGGCCTGCCGGCCGAGGCGGTGCAGGGGGAAGGTTGGGTACAGACGGTCCATCCTGACGACCGCGAGGCGCTCATCCAGGCCTGGACGGGGATGATGGCTGCGAGCACACCAGGCGAGGCCGAGGGCCGTTTGCGCAGATTCGATGGCCAGTATCGCTGGTTCTTGTTTCGCACCAATCCGCAGTTCGACCATGCCGGAAACGTCATCAAGTGGTTCGGCGTCAATATCGACATCCAGGACAGGAAGCATGCCGAAGAAGCCTTGCGGGCGAGCGAATTCAAGCTGCGTCAGCTGACCGAGGCGATCCCGCAGATGCTGTGGACCGCCACGCCGAGCGGGGAAGTGGATTACATCAACCGGCAGATGCTGAGCTATACCGGCTCTTCCGCCGCCGACGCCTCGAGCGGAACCTGGATGAAAACGCTGCATCCCGGCGATATCGAGCGCACCGTCGAGCTGTGGAGCGCCTCCATCGCCACTGGAACGCCGTTCCAGACTGAAGCTCGCAGATATAAGAGAAGCGAAGGCATCTACCGGTGGTGTCTCAGCAGCGCGTCGCCGCTGCAAGACGAGGCCGGCAACATCGTCAGATGGTATGGCACTTCCATCGATATACATGACCGCAAGCTTGCACAGGAGGCATTGGCGGCAAGCCAGCGAAAGCTTGATGAACTCGTGAGCGCGATGCCGGCGGTGGCTTGGTCAACCGATCCGGACGGATATACGGATTATCTCAGCAAATACTATCTCGACTATGTCGGTCTTCCCTTCGAAGAAGTCAAAGGCTGGGGCTGGATTAAAGCGGTTCATCCGGACGACCTGCAAGCGATCCTGGCGGATTGGCAGGCGATGCGGGCCAGTGGCCAGGGCAGGCCGGTCGAGTTGCGGCTGCGGCGCCATGACGGCACCTATCGCTGGTACCTGTTCCATCCCAACGCCGTACGCGACGAAGCCGGCAATGTGGTCAAATGGTATGGGGTCAATATCGATATCGAGGATCGCAAGCGCGCCGAGGAGGCAGTTCAGGCCAGCGAGCGCGATCTGCGTCGCATGACCGAAACAATTCCCCAGATGTTATGGAGCGCCACGGCGGATGGCGCGTTTGACTATTGCAACAGTCAGTACTTGCATTACAGCGGACTCACGATGGCAGATATTCGCGGCGACGGCTGGAAGAAAGTGCTGCATCCCGACGATGTCGAGTCGACGGCGCGCGCTTGGCGGGAATCCATCGAAACAGGAGAGCCCTATCATGTCGAGGTTCGTCGCCTGCGGGCGGCAGATCGGACCTATCGCTGGGGCGTGACCACAGCTTTGCCGCTCCGGGATGATACCGGCCGGATTATCAAATGGTACGGCTCCAGCATCGATATGCACGACTGGAAGCAAGCCCAGGATGAGTTGCGCGATATCCAGGCTGAGCTGGCCCATATGACCCGTGCGACGACTATGGGGCAGCTCACCGCGTCGATCGCTCATGAGCTTAACCAGCCCCTGGCCGGCATTATTACCAATGCCAGCACGTGCTTGCGGATGCTGGCGTCGGATCCGCCAAACGTCAGCGGGGCGCGCGAAACCGCGCGTCGAACAATCCGTGACGGCAATCGCGCTTCCGAGGTTATCACACGGTTGCGCGATCTCTTTAAAAAGAAAACGACAGCCTTTGAAGGCGTGGATGTTAATACAGTGACCCAAGAGGTAATAGCATTGACGTCAAATGAATTGCAGCGCGGCAATATCAGCCTGCAGGTAAAATTGGCCACGGACCTGCCGATCATCGCCGGCGACCGCGTTCAGCTTCAGCAGGTGATCTTGAACCTCATCCTGAATGCTGCCGAGGCCATGAGCGAGGTGGAGGGCCGGGAAAGAGAGCTGACCATCATAACCGAACGCAAGGGAGAAGAGCATATACGCCTCGCGGTGCGGGACGTGGGGGCAGGATTCGATCCCAGCTCGATCGACAAGTTGTTCAATCCATTTTACACCACCAAGGCCAACGGCATGGGAATCGGACTCTCAGTTAGCAGGACGATCATAGAGAGCCATCAAGGCCAACTGGGCGCCGAGCTTAATGAGGGACCAGGCGCCACATTCTGGTTCTCCGTGCCCCGGCGATCCGCAGGTGACGGTGACCGCAACGATCTCGGCACGCTCGGGACGATGAGGATGGCGCAGGCCATGGGGAAGGCGTAATGGAACGGCGTCCCTTCATCGCCGTTGTCGATGACGATGAGTCCGTCCGTGAGGCTCTTCCCGACCTGATCCGGGAACTGGGCTATGAGGCGGGCACCTTTTCGTCGGCTGAGGAATTTCTGCTGTCGGCCGAGATCTTCGACACCAGCTGCCTGCTTCTTGATCTCTCAATGCCGGGCATGACCGGACTGGATCTTCAGCGCGAACTTCTGAAACGCGGACTTGAAATACCCATCGTCTTTATCACCGCCCATGGCGATGAAGCGATCAGGCGACGTTTGCGAGAACGGGGGGCCGTGGATTGTTTGCTGAAACCGTTCAGCGATACCGCGTTGCTGGATGCCCTGAAAACGGCGCTTCAGTGATGTAAACCATCTTAGCCTTGCGCGGAAGAAAAAGGGGAGGCATAGAATGTTCAGAGGCAGCATCGCGCGCAACGATTTGGGATCGGAGACCATGCAGGTCATGAAGCCGATTGTTTACGTTGTTGATGATGATATTTCGGTCCGTGAATCGCTGGAGGCGCTGATCCATGAGGCGGGTTGGCGGGCTGGGGTCTTCGCTTCTGCGCATGCCTTCCTGTTGCATCCGCGTGAAGCCTGCCCGCGCTGCCTCATTCTCGATGTCACGCTGCCCGACCTCAACGGGCTCGACCTGCAAGATAAAATTGCCGCCGAGAAGGCGGAGATGCCCGTGATCTTCATCACCGGCTATGGCGATGTGCCGATGACGGTCCGCGCCATGAAGGCCGGCGCCGTTGAATTCCTGACAAAGCCGTTTGGCGATGAAGCGCTATTAAGCGCCATACGCGGGGCGATCGAGCGCAGCGAAATCGCACTTTCGGAGGCAGCGCAAATGCGCGTGCTTCAGGAGCGCTATGCGGCACTCAGCAGCCGCGAGCGCGAGGTTTTCGCGCTGGTGGCTTCCGGCCGTTTGAACAAGCAGGTCGGCGGTGCGCTCGGGATCAGCGAGATCACGGTGAAGGCGCATCGCGGACGGGTGATGCGCAAGATGGAGGCGGCATCGCTTGCCGATCTGGTGAATATCGCCACCAAACTGGGCATTCCGCACTAGATACCGCACCAATGATTCTGCGCCCACGGTTGCGCGCCGATGGTGTCGCAGAGGCCTTTCGTTCCCCATGCGGCACCGTCGCTGCGTGGCTCTAGGCGATCACTGCTTTGCGGCGGCGGCCCGCCTCACTGCATTTGCCAGCTCGTCGGTGAAGTTCGTTTCGCCCGCCGGAAGATTTGCGCTCAATCGCGCCGTCACCTCCTGCAGCACCCAGCCGTTGCCGTCCGGGTCACTGAAAGACGCATAGGAGGCATAGCTCTTCCTTTGCGCATTCGGACCCGTGGCGATACCTGTCGTGCCGGCATGGTGGAAGATGCCGCCGACGTCATGAAACGGCGCACTGATCTCGATGCCGCGCTGACGCAGATCCTTGCAAGCGGCGTCGATATCCGAGACGATCAGGTGCAAGCCCTGCATGGAGCCAGGTTCGGCCAAGGTGACATTCTTGCCGAAGATGATCGAGCATCCCGAGCCGGGCGGCGTGAACTGGATCACTCGGTAATCCTCGCCCTTCACGTAGTCGATATCGAGCCGCCAGCCGAGATCGCCATAGAAACGCTTGGCGCGATCGACATCCGAGACAGGGATGACGATGACCTCGATATTCATGTCGACAGGGCGCGCGCGCAAGGTTTCGGTTGACCTGTTCTCCAGTAACTCTGTCTCGCTCATGTCAGTCTCCTTGTGGCCTGAGGCAGCGCCGTTGAGGCAGGCCAGTCATTCGTTCATCCATGCAGAGGCCGCATCAAGATCGCCTGGTTGCTTGTGCATGTTAGAGCGACGGCCGCTCCACCTATATCGTACCAAGGTGTCGGTAATACCAAGGTGTCGGCGATACCATCGTGTACTGGCGTCGGGAAGGTGCGTGCGGCATTAAGGTCAGCCTGGTCATCGCCGACAGGAGGCCTCCATGAACGCGCTGGAAAATCCCGCCCAGCTCCGGTTGGTCCGCAAGTCTGCGGCTTATTGGCGGGTCACGATCGACAACCCTCCGGTCAATGTCATGGGCCCCGAAATGGTGAAGCAATTCGAAGCCGTCATTAGCGCCCTCGAAGCCGACGAGCATGTCAAGGTCGTGGTCTTCGATAGCGCAGTGGACGGCTTCTTTCTTAACCACTCGGATTTTCTGGCGAAGCTCGAAGACCTGACGAGTCTGCCTCCGGGACCCACCGGCCCGCCGGCCTGGCCCGACTTCCTCGTCCGCCTGCCGCGTGCGCCCGTCGTATCCATTGCCCTCATCCGCGGGCGGGCGACAGGTAATGGTAGTGAGATCGCACTTGCCTGCGATATGAGTTTCGCCAGCCGCGAAAAGGCCGTGCTGTCGCAATGGGAGGTTGGGGTCGGCATGGTCGCCGGCGGCGGGCCGATGGCCCGGCTGCCGCGACTCATTGGCCGGAACCGCGCCCTGGAAGTGCTCCTGAGCTCGGAGGATATCGGTGCTGACCAGGCCGAGGCCTATGGCTATGTGAATCGGGCTTTGCCGGATGCGGATATCGACGCCTATGTGGATGCGCTGGCGACGCGGATCGCCGGCTTCGACAAATGGGCGATCGCCAATACCAAGCGCCTGGTTAATACCAGCCTGCCGCCGGATGTCGAACTCGGCGCCGGATGGGATGCATGCATCGCCTCGCTTGGGCGACCCGCCGCGCGGCAAGGCATCGAAACCCTGATTGCGCACGGATTCCAAAAGCCGGGCGATGTCGAAGACCGTCTGGGATACCACCTCGGCCACTTGCCACGACCACGCTGAGGCGGCGGGATGGTGTCTCTATGTGAATAGACAGAGGGGGAAAGGCCGGAGCTGAAGATCGCGACTGATACGAAGGTGTCGTCGATCCGGTGGTTGAATAGGCACGCTTCGGTTCCCTGCCATGCGATTTCGTGTCATTTGAAGGAAGTCCCGGGCATCTGCCCGTTCGGGATCTTCCTTGGCGCATTCAGTCAAAGGAGAAGAGCGATGTACGATAGTGATGTCAGCAATCAGATCCGCCTCGAGCGTCGTTCCGCCGCCTATTGGCGGGTCGTCTTCGATATGCCGCCCCTGAACATCTTCGGCCCGCAGAATATGGCGCCGTTGACGGCGATCGTCGCTGCCCTGGAGACGGACAGGGAGGTGAAGGTCGTTGTCTTCGACAGCGCAGTGGAAGGATTCTTCATCACCCATTACGACTTCCTGGCGGCACCGGAAGATACATTGGACCTGCCCCTGGGACCGACCGGTCTCCAGCAGCTGCCGGATGCGCTGGTGCGATTGAGCCGTGCACCAGTGGTTTCCATTGCCAAGATCCGCGGCCGTGCAACCGGTGTCGGCAGCGAACTCGCGCTCGCCAGCGATATGCGTTTCGCCAGCCGCGAGAAAGCGATCCTGTCGCAATGGGAAGTCGGCGCCGGCCTCGTCCCGGGCGGCGGCCCGATGGCCCGCCTGCCCCGCCTGATGGGGCGGGGCAGGGCATTGGAGGTGCTCCTTGGCGCCGATGACATCCGGGGCGACATTGCCGAGCTCTATGGCTATGTCAACCGCGCGCTTCCCGATGCCGAGCTCGATGATTTCGTCGAGGCCCTGGCAACGCGCATTGCCTCCTTCGATAAAAAGGCGATTGCCGAGACCAAGCGCCTCGCCAACCAGGCGGATCTCCCGGCCGATGCGGAAATCGAGCCGGAGTGGAACGCTTTCATGACGTCGCTGGCGCGGCCCTCCACCCAGGCACGGATCAAGGCCTTGATGGAACGTGGCTTCCACAAGCCCGGCGACGTCGAGACCCGGCTCGGCTATCACATCGGTCAGCTTGGCCGATAGAGACCGATGATCGGGTGGCGCTGAAGCTGCGCGGGCGAGGGCGGCGCCCACCGCGAGGAAGGGGTGCAATATGACGGATCATCGGAAGGTAGCGGTCATCACCGGCGCTTCGCAAGGAATGGGCGCGGCCCTGGTCACGGCCTATCGTGAACGCGGCTATGTCGTCATTGCCACTGCCCGCACCGTCAAACCGTCTCAGGACGAGCATATTATTTCCGTGGCAGGCGATATTGCGGATCGGCGGACGGCGGAGCGGGTGATTGGCGAAGGCATGGCACGCTTCGGTCGGATCGATACATTGATAAACAATGCCGGAATTTTCATTGCCAAGGCCTTCACGCAATATACCCAGGTTGACTACGACGCCATCCTTGCCGTCAATACCGCCGGTTTCTTCCACATAACGCAACTCGCGATCGCGGAAATGGAAAAGAGACAAAGCGGCCATGTCGTCCAGATCACGACGGCTCTCGTCGATCATGCAAACTCTAAAGTACCCTCCGTGCTGGCATCTCTGACAAAGGGCGGGCTCAACGCGGTAACCAAAGCGCTGGCGATCGAATATGCCCGCAGCGGCATCCGCGTGAATGCCGTCGCGCCTGGTATCGTCAAGACGCCGATGCACCCTGTCGAAACGCATGCCGCGCTCGGTGCCATGCATCCGATCGGGCGGATGGGCGAGATCACAGATATCGTCCAGGCAGTCCTCTATCTCGAGGCCGCGAACTTTGTCACCGGCGAAATCTTGCATGTAGATGGCGGCCAGAGTGCTGGCCATTGATCCATTGCCGGCGGCTTGTCAGCCGACTTTGGGGTCGGAGGCAGTGGCGCACACTGAAATTCGGATGGGAGAACCACCATGGTTGCTGATTCTGCCGAAGGCTTTCGTGCCTTCTCGATGGAAGATGGCACGGCAGATGCGAACCTCCTGCGCTCCATCTTGCCGGAGGAAATCGACTGGAAGCCGTTTCCGGCCTTTCCTCCTGAAGCCCGTCTCGCCATCCTTATCGGTCATCCTTCGGAGCCGGGCCTATATGTGGTCCGTGTCAAGGTGCCGGACGGGGTGAAGCTGATGCCGCATCGCCATCCGGAAAGCCGGATATATACCGTCATGTCCGGCGTCTTCTATATAGGCGTCGGCGACCATTTCGATCCCAACAAACTGACTGCTTATCCGACAGGCAGTGTCATTCTGCTGCCGGGAGGGACAGCGCATTTCCACTGGGCCAGGTCCGGCGAATACATCACACAGGTGATGGGGCTGGGGCCGCTGGGGATGGAATACATGCATCATGACGACGACCCGCGGGTCGCGTCATGAGCAGCCCGCGCGAGCTTACCGTCTATGGATGCCGCTTTTCCACCAGCGATACCGCGATACGAAGGTATTGCCGATACCTAGGTCCACTTTTCCGGCGATCCTTTCCCGCCCACACTGTTTCCCGCGATCACGCTGACACCAAGCATCCGTGAAACTGCATTGACCAGTTACCGCCGCAAGCCGGACAGCGTGAAGGCTTCGATCAACCAGGTCTGTAACAAGGAGAATTGTGATGAAGATTCTGATAGTGCTGACATCACATGACACACTCGGCAATACCGGCCGTAAAACCGGCTTCTGGCTCGAAGAATTTGCCGCACCTTATTTCGTCTTCAGGGATGCCGGCGTCACGCTGACTTTGGCGTCGCCCAAGGGCGGCCAGCCGCCGATCGATCCGAAGAGCGATCTGCCAGAAAACCAGACGGATGCCATGGCGCGGTTCAAGCAGGACGAGGTTGCAAAGAAGGCCCTTTCGCAGACGGCGAAGCTTTCCGAGATGCGGGCGACGGAATTCGATACCATCTTCTATGTTGGCGGCCATGGGCCGATGTGGGACCTCGCCGACAACCCGGATTCCATCAAGCTGATCGAGGCCTTTTACAACGTGGGTAAGCCGGTAGCCGCTGTCTGCCATGCGCCGGGCGTGCTGCATAGGGTGATGTATCAAGGCGCGCCCCTGGTGAAGGGCAAGCGGGTGACGGGTTTCGCCAACAGTGAAGAGGAAGCGGTACAGCTCACCAAAGTGGTCCCATTCCTGGTCGAAGATGAGCTCAAGCGGTTGGGCGGCCTTTATGAGAAAGCGCCCGATTGGCAACCCTACTCCATCATCGATGGGCGTCTCGTGACCGGCCAGAATCCGGCCTCTTCGACCTATTCCGCCAAGGACCTGCTGAAGGTTCTTGCCAGTCAGCAACAAACCGCGCGGGCCGCCGGGTGACGGCGGCCGGTATGTAGGCTGAAACGGTGTGTGACGCATCAACATAGTGTTTCCCGGTAAGAGAGGTGCGTCGGAAACGGCGCGTCCCTTTTCTAACCGCATCGACACTGTCAGCGCCGTTTTCGCAAGCAACTGCGGCTGTGTGTCCCTGTAACGGGGAGCTCGTCATTGGGATCAGCCGTGGCAGGGCTGGCGGGAGGTAGGGGAACCTTCAGCCCAATCTGGTCTACGCGAGGCGATCACATCGTCGATCTGCATGACTGGCTGGTCGCTCGCCGCGACCGTCGTGTCGTCGATCCGTGGCGCGTTGCCCCGCGTTGATTGAAATGGACGATACCGCGCACCGTGCCTGCTCTGTGGCAAAACCCCGTGCAAAAAAAAACGATCATAAAATCGTATGCCGCGATGGATCGTACGACGATGACACCGTCGCGCACCGGCGACCGAGTGGCATCTCTCCCGGCATTCGTTCCGCCAACTTTCCGCCATAACTTGCAGTTTAGACCCGCATAACTTTTGTTGCTTGCGACCTGCCGGCTCTTCCTTACCTAATCGTGCCGCAAGCACATAAGAAAATCGGCTGTAACAGCGCTTGCGGGGAGACGGGCATCACGCGCTGATGCCGATCGGCACGGCAGCCAAGATCCCTCTATCGTCGTTGGCCTGTTCAAGGGGAGTGAGATGAGCCAGTTCAAGAAAACAGTTCTTCCGGCCGCTTTGGCATTCAGCCTGGGGATGGCATTGATGTCACCGGCCTTCGCCGAGAGCGTTCTCAATCGCGGCTTCGGCAGCGCGCCATCGACTCTCGATCCGCAGCTCAACCAGGGCGCACGCGAGAACTACATCATCGGCGATCTCTATGAAGGTCTCGTCGTCACCGATCCCCATGGTAATACGCAGCCGGGTCAGGCAGAAAAGTGGGAAGTCAGCGCCGATGGGAAGACCTGGACTTTTCATCTGCGCGACGGCTTGAAGTGGTCCAATGGCGATCCTGTGGTGGCGGGCGATTTCGTGTGCGGCCTCCTGCGCATAATCGACCCGAAGGTGGGATCGACCAATTCTTATTACTTGATTTCCGTGCTGACGGTGACCAACGCCAAGGCCTTCAACGAAGGCAAGGTATCGGCCGATCAGGTCGGTATCAAGGCGCCCGACGACCAGACCATTGTCATCTCGCTGGAAAACCCGATGCCGGCGGCGCTCTATATCTTCACGACACTGACCACCGCCCCCTTGCATGAGGCGAGCTATGAAAAGGCCGGCAATAAGATCGACTACACGAATCCGGCCAACATGGTGACAAACGGCGCCTATGTGTTGAAGGAATTCGTGCCGCAATCGAAGGTCGTCCTGGTTCGCAACCCCAATTACTGGGATGCCAAGGATGTCAAGATCGACAGCGTGATCTATGACGTGACGGAAGATGAATCGACCGAGCTGAAGCTTTACAAATCGGGCGCCATCGATACCACGATCACCGTGCCGGCGGAACAGCTGCCGGCCGTCAAGCAGGAGATGCCGAAGGAGCTCATCCAGTCGCCGACCCTCGGCGTCCGCTTCCTCAGCCTGCAATCGGATGCCGAGCCAATGAAGGATATCCGGGTCAGGAAGGCCCTCTCTTATGCGATCGATCGCGAGTTCCTGCAGGACAAGATCGAAAAGATCGGCAACATTCCGCTCTATTCTCTGAGCGTCAACCAGGACCCGGATTACAAGCCCGGCAAGCTGGAGGAAGCCGCCTGGACCCAGGCGCAGCGCAATGAAAAGGCGAAGGCACTGCTCGCCGAGGCCGGCTACGGGCCCAACAAGCCGCTCACGTTCACCGTCATCGGCCCCAGCAAGTATAAGCGGCGCATCGAAGGCATCGCCGCCATCTGGAAGAAGACCCTGGGAATCCGGGTCAATATCGACCTCAATGAGACCAAGGTCTGGCTGGAAAAGCTCAATACCGGCAACTGGGTCGCTACCATCGACGGCTATGGCGGCGATTATCCGCTGGCCAAGACCTGGCTCGACAACCTGCGCCACAGCGACCAGAGCGGCTATCACTGGCTCGACGACAAATATGAAAAGCTGATGGATGATGCCAATGCCAACGCGGCGGATAAATCCAGGTTCTACGACTATCTGTCACAGGCCGAGCAGGAAGTGCTGAACCAGTATGTCACCATTCCGATCACGGTCAGCACCGACAACTTCCTGGTAAAGCCCTATGTCAAAGGCTGGGCGGTCAATCCGATGGGGCAGCCGCTGACCAAATATCTCAGCATCGAAAAGTGACGTTCCGGCAGCGGGCGAGCAAAATCTCGCCCGCCTGTCATTCGCGGAGCAGGCCTTGTTTCGACAGATCATCCGCCGGATCCTCGGCAGTATACCGACCCTCTTTGCTTTGGCGACAGTGACCTTCTTCGTCACAAGGATCGCTCCTGGCGGGCCGTTTTCATCGGACAAGAAACTGCCGGCCGAGGTCATCGCTAAGATGAATGCGATGTACCATCTGGATGAGCCGCTATGGATGCAATACGGGCGGTTCCTGAAGGACGTGATCCATTTCAACCTGGGTCCGTCGATGTATTATAAAGAGTATTCGGTGGCCGAACTGATCCATCAGGGTTTCCCGATCTCGCTGGAGATCGGCGCTTGGGCGACGCTGATCTACGTGTTCTTCGGATTGCTGTTCGGTTTCATCGCCGCCTTGAAGCGTAACGGCATCGTTGACTATGCCGTCATGACCCTGGCGATGGGCGGCATCGTCATTCCGACCTTCGTCATCGCGCCAATGCTGCAGATCGCCTTCGGCGTTGCCTTCCACTTCCTGCCGGTTGGGGGCTGGGATGGCAGCTGGCGCTCGATGATCCTGCCGATCTGTGCCATGGCCCTGCCGAATATTGCCTATGTTGCGCGCCTCACGCGGGGCAGCGTCATCGAAGTCCTGCGCAGTAATTATATCCGCACCGCGCGCGCGAAGGGCGTCGGCGAATGGCAGACCCTAAGCCGACATGCGTTGGTCGCGGCGATGATGCCGGTCATCGCCTATCTCGGTCCGGCGACCGCCGCACTGGTGACAGGATCCATGGTGATCGAGACCATCTTCGCCATTCCGGGGATCGGCCGTTATTTCGTTCAGAGCGCGATCGACCGTGATTACACCATGGTGATGGGGGTCACGCTGATCTATGGCAGCTGTATCATTCTTTTCAACATGGTGACGGATCTCATTCAGGCCCTGCTTGACCCGAGGTCGACCCATGGCTGATATCGATCTGAAACAGGCGGAACAGACGGCGATTGCGATCGCGGAAAGCGATGCAGATCTCAGCGAGCATGTCGAGAGCCCCGGCCGGGCGGCGCTCACGCGCTTCCTGCGCAACCGCATGGCGGTCATCAGCACGGCGGTGCTTGCCCTGATCGTGATCGGTTGCTTCCTCGGACCACAGCTCTTCGGCTACGCACCGGACGACACCGATTTCGACGCCATGAATGCACCTATCGATCTGACCTCGGCGCATCTTCTCGGTACAGACGATCTCGGCCGGGACATGCTCTTGCGCCTGATGAGCGGCGGCCAGGTCTCACTCATCATCGGTCTCGTTGCCACTATCGTTGCGGTGGCGATCGGCGTGCTCTACGGCTCAATCGCCGGCTTTTTCGGCGGCGCCGTCGATCAGGTGCTGATGCGGATCGCCGATATCCTCTATGGGGTTCCCTATATCTTCCAGGTGATCCTGATTTCCGTCGCCATGGGACGCGGCAAGGTGGCGGTCATCGTCGCCGTCATGCTGACCCTGTGGCTGACACCCTCCCGCATTGTCCGTGCCCAGGCGATCACCTTGCGCAACCGGGAGTTCATTGAGGCGGCACGGGCCGGTGGCATGTCGCGGCTTGCCATCGTGCTCCGACATATCATGCCGAATTGCCTCGGCGTGGTGATCGTCTATTCCAGTTTGCTGGTGCCGGACGTGATCCTGAGCGAATCTCTGCTGAGTTTCCTGGGGCTCGGCGTCCAGCCACCGGAATCCAGCTGGGGCGTCCTCATCGCCGACGGCCGGGCGAAGATTGAAAGCGATCCTCGCATGCTGCTGATCCCGGGCCTGGCGCTGGCGTTGACCCTGCTCTGCCTCAACTTCGTCGCTGACGGATTGCGCGATGCCTTTGATCCAAACGAGCGGTGATCCTGTGAGCGATGAAAGGTTGAAGGCAGCTCCGGCGCTACTGCGCGTTACCGAGCTCGCGGTTGGATTCCGCCTGCCGCAAGGGGTGGTCCGTGCCGTCGACAGGGTCTCCTTCGATCTCAAACCTGGCGAGATCATGGGGATTGTCGGTGAATCGGGTTCCGGCAAGAGCCAGGTGCTGCTGGCGATCATGGGGCTTATGGCCCGCAATGCTGAAGTGACCGGCAGGATCGACTTTGCCGGGCAGGACCTTCTATCGCTGTCACGGGCCGGACTCGATCGCCTGCGCGGCGCCGATGTCGCCATGATCTTCCAGGACCCGATGACATCGCTCAATCCCTATCACCGGATCGGGCGACAGCTGGCCGAGGTGCTGATCAAGCATAAGGGCATGAGCAAGGACAACGCGCATCGCGCGGCCCTCGCCATGCTCGACCGGGTGCGAATCCCTGACGCCAAACGCCGCATGCGCCTTTATCCCCACGAGCTTTCCGGCGGGATGCGCCAGCGCGTAATGATCGCCATGGCGCTCCTGTGCGAGCCGCGCCTCCTGTTGGCGGATGAGCCGACCACGGCGCTCGACGTGACAGTGCAGGCGCAGATCCTGCACCTGATGCAAGAACTCGTCCGCGAAAGCGGTACCTCCGTTGTCATCGTCACCCATGATCTCGGCGTCGTCGCTGAGACCTGCGACCGTGTCCTGGTGCTCTATGGCGGCCGGGTGATGGAGCGGGCCGGTGTCGATCGCCTGTTCGAAGCGCCGGCGCATCCCTATACCCATGGACTGCTGGCGGCGATGCCGCGCCTGAGCGCGACCCGCCTGCAAAGCCTGATGGTCATTCCGGGGGCGCCGCGGGCGGCCGGACTGAAGCTCATCCCTGGCTGCCCCTTCGCGCCGCGCTGCGAGCGCCGCATCGAACGCTGTGTCGAGGCGATGCCGGCGATCGAGGCGCTGGCGGCCGATCAGCAGGTCGCTTGCTACCGGCCCTATGCTGCGCAAAGTAATCAGCCGAAGGTGCGGACAATATGAGCGGCCCGGCGGTGCACGAGAAGTCAATGCCGGTCCTGTCCGTCAAGGATCTGAAGGTGCATTTCCCGGCACGGGCCGGGATGGGCTGGCTCAGGAGCCCACTGACCGTCAAAGCGGTCGACGGTGTCTCCTTCGACCTGATGCCAGGCGAGATCCTGGGCGTGATCGGCGAATCAGGCTGTGGAAAATCCACCCTGGGACGTGCCATCCTGAAACTCATTCCGGCGAGCCACGGCGAGATCCTCTGGTCGGGGCGGGATGTGACCAACCTGCCGGAAGCGGCGATCCGCGCCGGCCGTCAGGCGATGCAGATCATTTTCCAGGACCCGCTGGCCTCCCTTGATCCGCGCATGACGGTGGGCCAGATCATCGGCCAGCCGCTGAAGACCTTCGAGCCTGGAATGAAGCGGTCAGACCTGGAGCAGCGGGTCACGGCGACGATGCGCCAGGTCGGCCTCAACCCGTCGATGTTCAACCGCTATCCGCATGAGTTCTCCGGCGGCCAATGCCAACGCATCGGTATCGCCCGGGCGATCATCACGCGGCCGCGGCTGATCGTCTGTGATGAGCCTGTCTCCGCCCTCGATATGTCGATCCAGAGCCATATCATCAATCTGCTGCTGCGGCTCAGGGACGAGCTTGGTATGGCACTCATCTTCATCTCGCATAATATGAGCGTGGTTCAGCATATCAGCGACCGCATCCTCGTTCTTTATCTCGGCAGGGAAATGGAGATCGCCGACCGCGACGCGCTCTTTGCCGCGCCGCTGCATCCCTATAGCAAGGCGCTCCTCTCGGCGGTGCCGATTCCCGATCCGAAGCTCAGCCGGCAACGGGCCAGGGTGATCCTGGAAGGCGATACGCCGTCGCCCATCACGCCACCCTCCGGCTGCGTCTTCCGGACCCGCTGTCCGATTGCCATCGATCGCTGCGCTGAGCACGTGCCGGCCCTATCCAGCTATGGACCCCGCCAGCGCGCCGCCTGTCACCGCATCGGCGAGGCGGTGGCGAGCAGCCTCGCCGATGGTGTCGGCAGTGCGAACCGGCCAGGCAGAGGCCCGGAGCCTTCAGCCCTTTCGTAGCGCCATGAGGTTCCGGGTGAAGGCCGGCAGGAAGCGTTCGTTGAGGGCCATGTGCAGGCCCGTTGTGTAGATGGCGGCGATGCAGCTCACTCCATCTGGCCATTCGATATAGACCATATCGTGGCGAGTCTCGCTGGTATGGCCGGCCTTGGACCAGAGGCCGACATCGCGGGGCAAGGCTTCACCCATGAAGGCGCGCACGCTGTCCTGGTAATAAGGCGGCAGCTTGTCGGCATCGCGCTCCGGCTCGCGATCGAGCAACGCCATCATCTCCTGCGTCGCCTTGGCGCTGCCGAGCTTGCCGCGAACAATGTCATGCATCAGCATCGCTGCGGCGTGGGGATGGACGAGGTTGCCGCCATTGAGGCGTGCGATCTTCTCCCGTCCGTAGGGCGAGTCTTCATAGGTGCTGTGCCACAGGCGGCAGCCGGCTATGATCTCCGGGTGGGCCACCTCGAAATAGCGTTGCACCGCCTGGCGCTTCTCCCACCACGCGGCCATCTCCGCCGGCGGCAGGCAGGGGCCCGGTGTCGTCGCCGTCAGGCGGCCGAGGATATAGGTCGTGGCATCGTTACTGGATTGCTGGATCATGGCCGCCAAAGCGCGGAAATCTTCGGCATCCGGCGCCAGCAGGCCGGTCTCGATCCAGTGCCAGAAAGCGACCAGATAGAAGGCTTTGCAGGTGCTGGCGGGATAGACGGCGATACGGTCACGATAGCCAAAGAACCGGCCGGCGGCATAATCCTGCGGATAGTCCCCGGCGCGCAACGGCGTCGGATAGAACTGATAGGTGAGGCCAAAATCCTCGGCCGTGACGCCATCTGCCGCGAAATCGCGCAGCAGGCTGGCGACCAGTGCCGGGCCCTGGGCGACGGCACGTTCAGGCAACCCGTTCATGCGGCGATCTTATCGCCGCCGCAGGCGCGGACGAAGGCGGCGAAGATCTGCCGGTCCTCGGCGCAGCGATAATATTCCGGGTGCCATTGCACACCGAGGCAGAAGGGATGATCAGGGTGTTCGACGGCCTCAATCACGCTGTCCGGTGCCACTGCCGATACGTGCAGCACCGGACCGGCATCGCGCACAGCCTGATGATGCGAGCTGTTGACGCCCATGCGTCCGACCTTGGTAATGTGGTGCAGCAAACTGCCAGGCACAATGTCGATGACATGCGAGGGCACCGTGCCGGAGGGATCATGGATGGCGCCCTTGGGGCTGTGATCGAGTGCCATCGCGACATCATCGGGAATATGTTGTAGCAAGGTACCGCCAAGTGCCACTGCCAGGATCTGCTCGCCGCCGCAAATACCGAGGATGGGCTTCTTCAGATCCAGCGCGCCGCGAATGAGTGCCAACTCGAAGGTGGTACGGGCGGGCTTCAGGAGCACCGTCTCATGAAGGGTCGAGACGCCGTAGAGATTGGGGTCGACATCGAAGCCGCCACCGGTGACGACGATTCCCGCGCAGATGGCGAGATAATCATTCACCGCCGCGACATCATGGGGCAGGCAGAGCGGCGCCGCGCCGGTCGCACTGATCGCCTCGCAATAATTCTGCCGCAGGGCATACCAGGGACGTTCTGAATAGCCGCCCGAACCCTCGGAATCGAGGGTGACACCGATCAGCATTGCCATGTGGCATTCTCCGGAGAATGAAGGGATGACGCCCGCAGATGTGATGCGCCGGCGAGGTTGCCGCTGTCAAATAGCCCCAGGTTATGGCCTCCTTAACTTGCCTTATGCGCGGCGGCCTTCGCCTTGGCGGCGCGGCCAGATGACGCTTCATGATCCTGGCCTTCGAGACGCCATTCTCCGAAGGTCACACTGGCTGTCATCCGCCGTTGTGGCCGAGGGTGGCTGGCACACAACCCTGCACCAGACCGCCGCCTCTATAGATCCAGAAGCATGGAAATCCGACATGTCGCGAAAGAAGCCAGATAGGCAAGCAAGGCGGCAAGACACTGAGCCGGAAGCACGCTTTCCGAAAGCTCAATCAATGACCACCGCCGCAACAGCCGCTCTCCGTCTGTTTCGTCGATACCCTGGTCCGGTGGCGAAAGCGGATCTGCCAGTGATCAAGTGCTAGCTTCTCGGCAAGTGAGACGAAGCCGCAATATCCAAGGAGACGCCGTATCGGCAATGACCGCCATGGTAAAGCCGAAGATCATCTCATGCGCGTGCCGGATCGAGGGCGGCAGATAGGAAACCGGTTCGATCGCGCCGCTAAAGACCAGGAGCCCGAGCGGAACCGCCAGCAAGGCGTAGCCGGCCGCCAGAAGCAAGAATGGCCGAAATTCAAGAGCCAGGAAGGAGAACCGGATGGTTGGCCGCATTGGCTCAGAAACTGGGATGGGGCCGTTGTGAGCTCCTTGAACTCCATTGGCTCGTGACCACTGCTGCCGGGTTTGGTGAACGAACCTCGACAGTCGTCAAAAGCTGTTAATGAGAATATCAGGTCGTGGCGGCGTTCTCATTGCGGCATCGCAAAACGACAGTGCAGCACCTTACGCTTACAACTATCCGCGGCGCCGGGGGCATTCCAACTGTCTTGATGCTGTCCGGAACCCTGGCCGGCTATGGGTAGTTAATGGAGGGCATATTCTTCCATTGCCGCTCGTTCAGCGCGGAGTCGGACATCGTGACACACTGGATCAAGGCGCGCCCGCTCATCGCGGTTACCGTATTTGTGCTTGGGGTCATTGGCCTCTATCTCGCAATAGGCGGCGTCTGGCTCCTGGCCCTTCACGGCTCGCCTTACTATGTGGTTGCGGGTATTTTGCTACTGATCATTGGATGGCTGCTGTCGCAGCAGATGAGGGCCGCATTCTGGCTCTATGCTCTTCTTCTCCTAGGCTCCTTGATATGGGCGGTCTGGGAGGTAGGGTTCGACTTCTGGTCATTGGCGCCCCGGGGCGATGTTCTCCTCCCCCTCGGTGTCTGGCTTCTCGTGCTTCCATTCATTTCCCGTCATCTATGGGGGGCTCGCCGCGTCGCCTCGGTGTCTCTCGGTATCGCTCTGGTGGCGGCAGTGATCGTCCTGGGCATATCGATCAGCCGGGATCACCGCGCGATCGACGGCACGTTGGCCATGACCGAGGCTGCCTCAGCTTCCAATGTTCCTGTCGCGGCAACTGACTGGTGGGCCTATGGCGGATCAGGATATGGCGATCGATATTCCGCGCTCGACCAAATCAACAGGCGCAATGTGAAAGACCTGAAACTGGCATGGGAGTTCCAGACGGATGACAAGCCGGGGACCAATGATCCCGGGGAATTCACCAATGAATCAACGCCGCTGAAGGTTGGCGGTCTTCTTTATACCTGTTCGCCGCATCAGGTGGTTTTCGCACTGGACGCCGCCACCGGCCGGCTGCGATGGAAATTCGACCCGCAGATTCAACATGACAAGACTTTCCAGCATATGACTTGTCGCGGCGTGGCCTATCATGAAACCCATGCCGGGTCGGTAACAGCGGGCGGCGAGCCGGTGCCAACCGATTGCCCAAAGCGCGTCTTCCTGCCGACTGACGATGGAAGGATGTTCGCACTGAACGCAGATACCGGCGAGACATGCGCGGGCTTTGGCGATCATGGCGCAATCGACCTCAAATCCGGCAGCGCAGTCACCACTCCAGGCTTCTACGAAGGCACCTCGCCGCCCGTCGTGACCGACAAGGTGCTGATCGTCGGCGGCTCGGTGATCGACAACTATTCGGACCGTGTGCCGTCAGGCGCCATCCGCGGCTTTGACATCTACTCGGGAAAGCTGCTTTGGGCATTTGATCCGGGAAACCCCGATCCAAATGAGATGCCCTCGGATACGCATGAGTTTATCAAAGGCTCGCCAAATTCTTGGAGTGTCTCCGCCGTCGATGAAAACCTCGGGCTCGTCTATGTGCCGCTTGGCTCCAGTTCGCCTGATATCTGGGGCGGGCAGCGCAGCCCGGCGGAAGAGCGCTATGATTCCGCGTTGGTGGCGCTCGATATTGCCACCGGCAAGATCCGCTGGTCTTTCCAGAATGTGCATCACGATCTATGGGACATGGATATGCCGTCCCAGCCCAGTCTTGTCGATGTGTCAAGCGGAGGGACGACAATTCCCGCGATCTACGTGCCCGCCAAGACCGGCGACATTTTCGTCCTCGACCGGCGCGATGGGCATCTGCTTGTGCCAGCGCCGGAGATTCCGGTTCCGCAGGGTCCGGCCCCGGGGGACCGCCTGTCGGCAACACAACCATTTTCCGCCTTGAGCTTCCGTCCTCGGCAGAAACTGTCTGGTGCAGACATGTGGGGCAGCACCATGTTCGACCAGCTTGCGTGCCGCATCATGTTCCATCGCCTGCGCTATGAGGGGCCTTTCACCCCGCCGTCATTACAAGGAACATTGGTCTTTCCCGGTGACTTCGGGATGTTTGAATGGGGTGGCATCGCCGTCGATCCGATACGGCAGGTCGCGATTGCCAATCCACAGTCCATTCCTTTCGTCTCGCGGCTGGTACCGCGCGGCCCTGATAATCCGGCGGCACCGGACGGCGCGCATCCTCCCGGAACGGAGCTGGGGGTCCAGCCCATGTATGGCGCGCCTTACGGCGTCAGCCTTGGCATATTTCTGTCCCCGCTGGGTATCCCCTGCATGGCGCCACCCTGGGGCAATATGGCCGCGATCGATCTGCGAACCAATAAGATCGTATGGCAGCATCGCATCGGGACGATCTATGACCAGGCCCCGGTACCGCTTCCCTTCAAGCTCGGTGTGCCAATGCTCGGCGGCCCGATCGTCACCGCCGGCGGGGTCGCTTTCGAGACAGGCACGATGGACTATTACATCCGCGCCTTTGACGTCACGAATGGCGAACTGCTTTGGGAAGACCGCTTGCCAGCGGGTGGACAGGCAACGCCGATGACCTATGAGGTCGACGGACGGCAATATGTCGTCACCGTCGATGGCGGTCATGGCTCTTTCGGCACCAAGTTGGGTGATTACGTCAGAGCCTATGCTCTGCCCTGAAATAGACGAGTGGACCAGTTGGCGCCGCGCCTCCTTCGCGAGCCATTGGGGCGAAGCCGTCACGCGTTTAGCTCAAGACTATCTGCCTGATTGGAATGGGGTAGCCGACGCCGTAGGAATTCTTCGGCGGCATAGGAATCATATCGCGAGGTGTACATCTCTTTCTCATCGAACTGTCATTCCTCGCGTCGAAAACCGTCACACTCCGTCGCTAACGTCCGCCGCCTGCAACGCCGTTGTTGTGGAAAGAGGGGGACTAAATGTCATTCAGAACTGGATTGGCGACCGGACTGCTCATGCTGGGCCTGGCTATCAGCGGTGCCAGCGCCGCCGAACAATCGATCGCCGAATTGGAAGCGCAAGCCAAGGCCGAAGGCCAGATTGTCAGCGTCGGCATGCCGGACGACTGGGCGAACTGGGGCGGACTCTGGAAAGCGATCCAGGCGAAATACGGTGCGACCCATACCGACACCGACATGTCGAGCGCCGAAGAACTGGCGAAATTCGAAGCCGAGAAAGCCAATGCCTCTGCCGATATTGGCGAGATCGGTCTGGAATTTGGCCCGATCGCCGTCAAGCGCGGCTTGAGTGTCGCCTATAAGCCCAGCAACTGGGACAAGATCCCCGACTGGGCTAAAGATAAGAATGGCAACTGGGCACTCGGCTATACCGGCACTATCGCCTTCTTGATCAGCAAGGATGTCAAGAATCCGCCGAAGAGTTTCGCCGATTTGCTGAACGGTGACTACAAGGTCTCAGTCGGCGAAGTCGGCAAGGCAGCGCAATCGAATGCCGTTGTTCTCGCGGCGGCGATCGCTCAGGGCGGGGGCGAAGAAAAGCTTCAGCCGGCCATTGATCTCTTTGCCAAGCTTGCGGCGCAGAAGCGCCTGCTGCCGATCAACGTCAATGTTGCGCTGATGGAGAAGGGCGAAGTCCAAGTCGGCATTGTCTGGGATTTCAATGCCCTTTCGTGGCGCGACACGGTGGGCCGCGACAAGTGGGATGTCATCATCCCGGCCGACGGATCGGTGACGAGTGGTTACACGACCGTGATCAATCCTTATGCCAAGCATCCGGCCCTTGCCAAGCTGACGCGGGAATTTGTCTTCAGCGACGAAGGCCAGATCGCCTTCGCCAATGGTTATGCCCGGCCGATCCGCATCGACCAGATCACTTTGCCGGCTGAAACCGCTGCCAAGGTGCTGCCGTCTTCGCAATATGCCAAGGCCCGCCCGATCCAGGCGGAACTCTGGACCAATGCGGCGAAGGGCCTCGCCAAGCTGTGGCAGGAACAGGTCGCGTCCAAGCTCTAAGCAAGACGCTTTGTCGGGATCACACCGTTCAGGGGCGGTGTGATCCCTTCATCTTTACGGATCAGCTAGATCGGCATTACCGTCATGACCAGCAAGATGCGCGCCCTCGCTTTCCTTTTTGCGGTGCCGCTGCTGCTTATCCTTTTCCTCTTCGAGGTCGCGCCCCTATTGGCCGTCGCCTGGAACAGTTTCCAAGGTGACGATGGCCTAACGCTCGGCCATTACGTCGAGATCCTCTCGAGCGCCTTTCACCGCAACGCCTTCCAGAACAGCTGCCTGATCTCCGCCGTTACCTCGGTTATCGGTGTCGGACTGGCATTGCCGATCGCCAACCTGTTGCGGACGATGCCGGGAAACCTCAGGCAGATGGTTCTGACCTATGCCAATATCGGGTCGAACTTCACGGGATTTCCGCTCGCCTTTGCCTTCATCATCATGTTCGGTCTCAGCGGTTCCTTCACGCTGCTATTGGCAAAAGCGGGCTTGGTCGACCAGTTCAATATCTATTCCACCGGCGGGCTTGTCCTGGTCTATGCCTATCTGCAGGTACAGCTCGCCGTGCTGCTGTTGTTCCCCAGCCTCGGTGCGCTGACGCCGGAGGTCGAGGAATCGGCTGCGTTGGTCGGCGCCTCCAGGCTCGCTTTTTGGTGGCATATCGGCCTGCCGATCCTGGCGCCCAGTCTCGTCGGCAGCTTCATCCTGCTCTTTGCCAATGCGATGGGTACCTATGCGACTGCCTTCGCTCTGGTTGGTGGAAACGCCAATCTGGTGA
This sequence comes from Terriglobia bacterium, assembly GCA_035539075.1. Classification (GTDB taxonomy): domain Bacteria; phylum Pseudomonadota; class Alphaproteobacteria; order Dongiales; family Dongiaceae; genus Dongia_B. Next base: position 7,632 of record DATLJB010000087.1, on the reverse strand, counting down.
CACTGCGCATCGGCGAACTGGCGGCGGGTGATGTCTTTTCCGATCCGCAGTTGGCGGATGCGCTGGCGACGCTGTTGGTGCTGGTCCTGGTGGTCCCTGTCGTCGTCGAGCAAACCTTGCTAAGGAAGCGCTATTCATGACCGGCACGCGCAGCAATTCGCGCTGGGCCAACCCGGCTTGGCTCATTATTGGCGCCTTTGTCCTGCTGCAGCTTCTGCCGGTCGCTGCAGTCTCCCTCAATGCCTTCGCGACCGACTGGAACGGGACCGTCCTGCCAACTGGCTTCACGACCGATTGGGCCCGCCGGATATTCGAAGATCCGCGCTTCGATCAGGCGCTGGTACATTCGCTGGTCATAGCCTTTGGTGCCACCGCGGTGTCGGCCCTGGTGACAATTCCGGCAATCCTGGTCGGCCATTGCTATCTGCCGCTTCTTGATCGCTGGCTCGGGGCTTTGGTCATCCTGCCCTATGCCGTGCCAGGTGTGGTGCTTGCTCTTGGCCTTCTGCGGATCTATTCGGGGCAGTATGGCGTGCAATTGAACGGTACGCCGCTGATCCTCATTCTGGGCTACGTACCGCTTGGCGCATCCTTCTATTATGTTCCGATCAAGAACAACCTGCGCGCCATCGCCGTGAAGGATATCATCGAGGCCGGGTATCTGGTCGGTGCCAGCGATCTCGCGATCATGGCGCGCGTGATCCTTCCCTCCATCCTCCGTGGCTTGTCGATCGGGCTCGTCATGAATTTCACCCTGGCGATCAGCGAGTTCGTCTACGCCAATCTTCTCGTCGGCGGCCTCTATCCGACGTTGCAGGTCTTCATGAACGTGTTGCGCGAAGGTAGCGGGCGCCTGACCAGCGTGGTGGTTACGGTCTACTTCATCATCGTTTGGGTTCTGTCGACCGCTGTCATCGCGGTTCTGGCGGAGCGGAAGGATAGAAAATGAGCTTCGTCGAAATGAGGGGCCTCACCAAGCGCTTCGATGGCACGATGGTTTTCGATTCGATCGATCTCGATATCGACCAGGGAGAGATGTGCGTCCTGGTCGGACCGTCCGGTTGCGGCAAGACGACGTTGCTCCGCTCGATCGCCGGGCTGGTGCAGCCCGATGCCGGAACCCTGCTTTTAGCTGGCCGGAACATCATTCCGTTGCAGCCGAAGGATCGTGGCATCGGCATGGTCATGCAGCATTATGCGCTGTTTCCCAACATGACGATCGAGCAGAACCTGGCCTTCGGCCTGGCGCGGAAGCGGATGGAGAAGGCCGAGATCAGGCGCCGGGTCGGCGCCATGATTGAGTTGATGGGATTGGAGAAGCGGGCCAAGGCGCGCCCGCAGCAACTCTCCGGTGGCCAGAAGCAGCGTGTCGCCCTGGCGCGCGCCCTGGTGCTTGAACCGCATCTGCTGCTGCTCGACGAGCCGATGTCAGCGCTGGACGCGCAGATCCGCAAGCGTTTGCGCGACGAACTGAAGCGGCTGCAACGGGAACTGGGATTCACGGCTGTTCTGGTGACGCATGACCAGGAGGAGGCGCTGGTGATCGGCGATCGCATCGCCGTCATGCAGGCTGGGAAGCTGGCGCAGATCGGCTCGCCCCATGACATATATGGTCGCCCGGCGAGTGAGGCAGTTGCCGCCTTTATCGGCGATTTCAATATCCTGCCGCCGGCGACGATAGAGCGAGTTTTCAACCACCGGCCGGTCAGCAGCTGGGCGATCCACCCGGAGGCGCTGGACATTGTCGATCCCGCCAATGGCAGCGGGATTGCACCTGATGCTGCATTTGAGGCGACGGCTGTGGTCTCCGGTGTCAAGCTGTTAGGTGCCGTCGTGCGCTATTCGCTACAGGCGGCGTCGGTGCCGCTGAAAATGGATGTTCTCAACCGGCCGAGCGCCAGTCTGCTGCCGGTCGGCAGCGCTGTTCGCATTCGCCTGAGCGCTGAGGATATCCGGGAAATCTAACGGGACTGGTTTGGGAACATGCCGCTTTACGACTCTGTTCCCAAACCATGGATCCTTTCTTGGCTTAAGCTAGGACCTGCTCCAACGGCAGCAACGGCGCCTGCCGCATCGTGCCATGTGCCTCGACGATATCGGTGAGGTCGCTGGCGACCAGGCCGCTCGGCTTCACCAATCCGTATTCGACTTTGTTCCCGTCGAAGCGGTAGTGCACGATGCCCGGTTCATGCAGACCCTGGAACGGTGCCACCTCGTTATTGATGATCTGCGCCGTGCTGGGCGCCCAGACCATCGCGATGCCATCGAAATTCAGTGTCCGGTAGTGATGCGCATGGCCGCAAGCCACCAATTTCAGGTTGCCGCGCCGAAGCACTTGCAGGGTTGCCCGGCGACTCTCTTGCAGGACACACCAGACGGGATCACCCGCTTCCGCCGGATGGTCGATGAAGAGGGGTTTGTGAAGGAAAAGGGCGAGGGGTCTGTCCTGCGCGTCCGCCACTTGCGACTCCAACCACGCCAATTGCTCGTCTTCGGCGGCAAGGCTGCTTCCCATCAGCTGCGCATTGAGCCCCAGCAAGCGCCAGGCACCGAGGTCACGGGCCCACCAATCGGTACCGTAAAGACTTAGGAATCGTTGCCGGCGTTCGTCGGTGATCCACTGATCCATATAGGGGCGCGGCCCGGTGTCGCCGATGTCATGATTGCCGGGCAACGCCGCCCAGGGAACCTCGATCCGGCTCAGCTCACCATGGACAAAGCTATGGTCCGACGCGTGATCCGGATCGTCGAGAACCAGATCGCCGGTGACGGCGACGAAATCGGGTTTCACATCGTTGATATGGCCGAGGCAGGCTTTCCAGCTGGCATAATTATAGGCGCGCTCCGGACTGAGATGGAGGTCGGTGACTTGGATAACGTGGTAACGGGACATAGGAACTCCGCGATTTGTCGATAGCTCCTTTCTATCCGCTATTGCATGTCAACTTGGTGACGCCGCTCTATCACCCGCCACGGGCGAGCATGCTATCGGCGGCCTTCTCGGCGATCATCACGACAGCGGCGTTGATATTGCCGCTTGGAAGATCCGGCATGACCGAAGCATCGACGACCCGCAAGGCCTCCATGCCGCGCACCCGCAGCTGCTGATCGACCACCGCCATCTCGTCGCCGGCGAGGCCCATCTTGCAGGTGCCGATCGGGTGATGAACGGTAATCGAGGTATTGCGGATATGGGCGTCGATATCGGCATCGCCGCTCTTGTCCTGACCGGGTGCGATTTCGCGGGCGATATAGGGTTCCAGGGCCGGTTGCCGGGCGATGTCGCGCGCCATCCGCACGCCTGCACGCAAAGCCTGCCAATCGCCCTCGGTCGAGAGAAAGTTCTGATGGATCCTGGGTGCGGCAAGCGGGTCCGTCGAGCTCAGCGTCACCGTGCCGCGGCTTTCCGGATGCAGCATGACGATGCGGCAGGCAAAGCCGTCGGTGAAAGGCGCCTTGAACGGCTGGAAATACGGCCAGGCGCCCAAGGGTGCCGCCGTCAGCAGGAACTGGATATCGGGCAGGGGCACGTCGGACCGACTCTTCAAGAAGGCGGTGATGCCACCCGGCACATCGGCCGCGAAACCCTTGCCGAAGAGATAGGCCTTGGCAAGCTCGCGGGCAATCCGATCATAGCGCATCATGCGATGGAACGGACCCGGCTGCTTGCGGTGATACATCAGGATGACGGAGACATGATCCTGCAGATTGCGGCCGACGCCGGGCAGGGCGGCGGTCACGGGCAGGCCAAGACGCTGCAGCTCCGCGGGATCGCCGATGCCGGAGAGGGTCAGCAGTTGTGGTGAATTGATGACGCCTCCGGCCAGAATGACTTCGCGCGATGCCTTGGCGACATGGGTGACGCCGCCCTGGCGGTATTCGATGCCGGTTGCCCGCTTCCCTTCGAGCATGATGCGAGTGGCATGGGCATTGACCTCGATCCGCAGATTGCCGCGGCGCAGGGCCGGACGCAGATAAGCGGTGGCACCGCTGCTGCGTCGCCCCTTGCCGATCGTCATCTGCAGCCGTCCGAAGCCTTCCTGATGCGCGCCGTTGTAATCCTCCGTCCAGCCATGGCCTGCGGCCTTTGCCGCCGCCGCATAGGCCTGCAGCAGGGGGTCCCGGTATTTGCAGAATTGCGTCGAGATCGGGCCGTCGCCGCCGCGATAGGTATCGCCGCCGCCGTCCCAGCTTTCCTGTTTGCGGAAATAGGGCAGAACGGCGTCATAGGACCAGTCGGTCAGGCCGCTGGCGGCCCAGCGGTCGTAATCGCCGCGATTGCCGCGCACATAGGCCATGGCATTGGTCGAAGACGAACCGCCGACCACCTTGCCACGGGCGCATTCTACCCGGCGCCCGCCGACATTCTCCTCAGGCTCACAGAAATACATCCAGTCATGCAGCCGCTTCTGCAGGATCTTGCCCCAACCGAGCGGGATATGGATCCAGGGGTCCCGGTCCCAGCCGCCGGCCTCCAGGATCAGCACCCTGACAGCAGGATCGGCGGAGAGCCGGTTTGCCAGGGTGCAACCGGCTGAGCCGGCGCCGACGATGATGTAGTCGTAAGTGCTGCTTGCAGCCATGATGGTCTTCTACCTTTGTATGGGCGCTCTTTCATGCAGGGATCGCCTGGTCCGGTCCGCTGCTTCCGCGATCCCCTGCGGCACGGCGATGCCGTGCGCAGGGAATGCGATCAGTCGTTATTTCAGGAAGGCGTCGGTATAGACGCTGTCGACCGCCACAGGCTGCTTGAGGGCACCTTGCTGCTGCAGGACATCGATCGTCTTGTTCCATTCCTCCTTGGTCATGGCGCCAAGCGGCGCCTTGCCGTCGGCCGAGGAGAAGGTGGAGGCGATGTCAGCCTCGAGCTGCTGCTGCAACACCTCGACTTTGCCGGCATATTCCGGGTTGGCCTTGGCGATGATCGCCGCCGCACCCTTCGGATCCTTGACCACATCGGCGAAGGCCTTCAGATAGGCGGCGACGAAACGCTTGGCGAGATCGGGCTTCTCCTTGACGATCTTTTCCGAGGTGAAGAGGCCGGAGCCATAGACGTCATAGCCGAATTTCGAGCCCAGCATGACGCTGAGCGAGCCAGCACCGCCGGCCTTGGCTTCAAGCTCCGGCACTTCGGCGTCGATATAGCCCGGCACGGAATCGACCCGGCCAAGCAGCAGATAGTTCTCATAGGGCGGCGAGACCGAGCTCTCGGTCAGATCCTTCTCCGTCATCCCGTTTGCCGCGAGCAATGCCTTGAAGAAGATATAGGTCGAACCGGCGGGATGAATGCCGATATTGAGTCCCTTGAGGTCGGCGGGGCTGTTCAGTGTCTTGTGCTTCGACAGGGAGATCATCGCCAGCGGGCTGCGCTGGTTGACGGCCGCAATGGCGGTCACCGGCAGGCCTTGCGAGCGGGTAACTACCAGGGTCGGAAGATCACCGAAGCCGAAATCGGCATTGCCGTTGGCGACCAGGCGCAGGGCATCGGGCGAGCCCGTGCCTTTGCGGATCTCGGTCACGTTGATGCCGTTGGCGGCAAAATAGCCTTTTTCCTTGGCGACGAAGAACATCGCATGATCGCCGCGCACGACCCAGTCCAGCTGGACCTTGACGTCATCGGCAGCCCGGGCGGCGCTGCTGCCGCCGGCCAGGCCGAGTGTGCCGCCGAGGACGGAACCGATCAGGCCGAGCGCCAGGATGCCGGCCGAGAATTGGGTGCGAAACATGGGTGTCCCTCCGTTTGCGATAACGATTGATGCGGGTCAGATGCGGTTGGCTGCGTCGAACTTCGGCGCCCAGGGAACGAGCAGATGCTCGAGCACTTCGATCACGTAGTAGAAGACGACGCCGACGACGGAAACGACCACCAAAGCGGCGAAGACCATGGGGGTATCGAGTTGGGTCGAGGCGAACTGGATGACATAGCCGAGTCCGGCCGAAGCGCCGGCGAACTCACCGACGATGGCGCCGATAACGCTGAAGGTGATCGCCACCTTCATCCCGGCCATCAGATGCGGCAGCGCATGGGGGATGCGGACATGCAGCATGACGTCATTTTCGCGCGCACCCACCGATCGCATCAGCGAGACGAAGGATTGTTCGACCGATTGCAACCCCGCCAGCATGTCCAAGGTCACCGGGAAGAAGGCGATGACCATGATGAGGATTACCTTGGGGGCGAGGTCATAGCCGAACCAGAGAATGAAGATCGGCGCCAGCGCCACCTTTGGGACCGTCTGGAACAGCACGATCAGCGGGTAAAGCGCGCGGCCGAGCAGGCGGAAGCGGACGATCAGTAAGGCCAGGGCAATGCCGACGATCACCGCCAGGGCGAAGCCGATCAGCACTTCTTTTGCCGTGACCAACGTGGCAGCCGCCAGCGTCGCTGCATTGGTGACCAGCGCACCGGCAATGTCCGATGGCGCCGGCAAGACGAAGAGGGAGACGTGGAACAGGCGGATGGCGGCCTCCCACAGGATAAGCATTACGCCAAGCAGGACGGCGCCGGGTGCCAGACGGATGATCAGGGTGCTGAATTCATGGCTCCGGGCGGCTTTCTCGGTGACGGCCATTGTCATTTGCGTTCCTCCGCTGAGGCAGCGCTGCCACGGCTCCCATGGCTTTCGATCAGGCGGTCGCGCAACAGGATCTCGGTCTCCCGGAACCGCGCATCGGCGAAACTCGCGTTGTTGCGGGGAAAGCCGAGCGGCACGGTGATCGAACAAATAATGCGGCCGGGATGTGCGCCCATGACATGGACGTCGTGCGACAGCAGGACGGCCTCGTCGATCGAGTGGGTCACCAGCACGATGGTCTTTTGCGTACGCTCCCAGATGTCCAGCATCAGATAGCTCATTTCTTCGCGTGTGATGGCATCGAGCGCTCCAAATGGCTCGTCCATCAGCAGGATCTGGGGATTGAGCGTGAGGGCGCGGGCGATCGAGACGCGCTGGCGCATGCCGCCGGAGAGCTGCGAGGGCAGCTTCTGCAGCGCATGGCCGAGACCGACCAGCTTGAGGTTGTCCGCCGCGCGTTCATGGGCCTCCTTGCGCGAAACGGAGCGATCGGAGACCTGAAGCAGAAAGGCGGCATTATCGAGGGCGTTCTTCCAGGGCAGGAGATTGGCCTCCTGGAAGACCAGGCCGACCAGCCGTCGCTGTGCGGCTGCTGCGGCAGAGGTTCCGGCAACCTCGATCTGCCCCTGCGTTGGCGCGACGAGACCGGCCATGGCTTTCAGCAGGGTGCTCTTGCCACAACCCGAGGGACCGATCAGGGAAACGATGCTGCCCGCGCCGATCGCCAAGTCGACGCCGTCGATGACGGCCGGGCCACTCTTTGTGCCGGGATAGCTGATGGTGACATTGCGGGCGGTGATCATTGGCTGTGAACCATGTGCTGCTGGGCGGCCGATTGGCCCGTTGGGCATTGCGTCGAAGCCGCCTTGGCCCGCGAGCTGTGTGCCGGATTCCGCCGCCACTCCGGCGGGGGCACTGTCGAATTGTCGCGAGGTGGCTGAATTTCTGACGAGGCGCATGTCTACGTCCCTCCTGGCGATCCACTCCCCGTCTTGCCGTTCGTCATCGCCGATGGTCGGGGCGACGACGCCGATCCGGGAAGGGGGAAGGTGGGATG
>DATLJB010000086.1:0-11601 GCA_035539075.1 Terriglobia bacterium | reverse complement strand
GAGGAAGGCCGCATCGACGACATCCGCGAATGCATCGGCTGCAATATCTGCGTCAGCGGCGACTTGACCATGTCGCCCAGCCGCTGCACCCAGAACCCGGCGATGGGCGAGGAATGGCGCAAGGGCTGGCATCCGGAATATATCCGGCCGAAGGAGAGCAATGCCCGTGCCCTGGTCGTCGGCGCCGGCCCGGCCGGGCTGGAAGCGGCACGCGCCCTGGGTGTGCGCGGCTACGAAGTGGCGCTGGCCGAGGCGACGACGGAGCTCGGCGGCCGCGTCGCCCGCGAATGCAAATTGCCCGGCCTCTCCGCCTGGGGCCGGGTGCGCGACTACCGCGCCTATCAGCTGCAGAAGATGACCAATGTCGAGATCTTCTATGACAGCAGGCTCGATGCCGAACAGATTCTCGATTTCGGCTATGACCATGTGCTGCTGGCGACCGGCGCCACCTGGCGTCGCGACGGCGTCGCGCATTTCCATCTGAAGCCGATGTCGATCGGTGCCGGCGTCGAGGTCTTGACGCCGGACGACCTGATGGCGGGCAGGCGGCCGACGGCGAAGCATGTCACGCTCTTCGATGACGACCATTACTATATGGGCAGCGTGCTCGCCGAATTGCTGGTCAAAGAGGGGCATCACGTCACCCTGGTGACGCCCTCGGTCGAGGTCGCCAATTGGACACGCAACACCATGGAGCAGCACAAGATCCAGGCACGCCTGCTGGAGCTCGGCGTCGAGATCGTCACCAGCCATGCAGTCGCCAGTGCCGATACCGAATCCATGATCCTGCGCTGCGCCTATACCGGCCGCGACAGCGAACGCGCCGCCAGTGCGCTGGTACTCGTCACCTCGCGCCTGCCCAACGACCAGCTCTATCTCGACCTGACGGCGCGCGCCGCCGATTGGGCGGGTGCCGGCATCAAATCGGTCAAGGGCATCGGCGATGGCTGGGCGCCGGGCACCATCGCGCTCGCCGTCTATGCCGGCCGCCGCTATGCCGAGGAACTGGACGCGCCCGATATCGGCGACGCCTTGCCCTTCCGCCGCGAGATCGCGGAGCTGCTGGCGGATTAAGCGAGTCCGGCATCCCTTATCTCGTCACCCTCGGGCTTGACCCGAGGGTCCATGCCGATGGCAATCTCTTGCTTCAACCATGGATGCCCGGGTCAAGCCCGGGCATGACAAGAGGAGTGGTCAGCTCAATCCGTCATCCATACGGATTAAGCGAGTCCGGCATCCCTTATTTCGTCACCCTCGGGCTTGACCCGAGGGTCCATGCCGATGGCAATCTCTTGCTTCAACCATGGATGCCCGGGTCAAGCCCGGGCATGACAAGAGGAGTGGTCAGCTCAATCCGTCATCCATCGTGCCGTACCGGAGACGCGGATCGAGCTGCCTCTTGCCGGCGGAATTTCCGCCCGCAGCTTCGAGCGCATGCCCATGTCCTCGCCCTGGACGATATCGATCGCGCCGCCATGCGGCCAACCGCAGTCGCGGAGATAACCGGCCATCGCAGCAGCGGCGGCGCCGGTCGCCGGATCCTCATAGACGCCGCCCGAGGCGAAGGGATTGCGCGCGTGAAAAAGCGACGGCGTCTCGGCGAAGGCCAGCGTCACGGTCACGAATCCATGTTTCCGCATGAAGGCGCGGCCGGCCGAGAGGTCGTAGTGCATGGCGCTGAGCAACTCCCGCGACCGCAAGGCCAGGAACAGATGATCGGCGCCGCCATGGACCTGTGCCGGCGGCAGGCGCGGGTCGAGATCCGCCGCGTCGTAACCGAACAGCGCCAGGGCCCCGGCGATCACCGGTTCCCCTGCGGGCTGGCTGCGGGTCGGCGGCGATTGCAGGGCCGCCGTGAACATCTCGCCCTTGCGCTCGCCCGCGACCGTGATCGCCGCCGCGTTCAAAGTGAGGTCAAAGACCCCGTCGCCGACCTTCGCCGCCAGGGCCGCCCCCAGCGCGATGGTCGCATGGCCGCAAAAGGGCACTTCCGATTCCGGCGCGAAATAGCGCACCCGCCAGGCCTTCTGCTGTCCCGGTTGCAGGGGCGCGGCAAAGGCCGTCTCGGAAAACCCGACCTCGGCGGCAATCGCCTGCATGCGCCCCGCTTCCGGCAGCGTATCGCCGATGACGACGCCGGCCGGATTGCCGCCCGTCGCGCCATCCGAAAAAGCCGCGATCCGCAAGATTTCCATAACTCTTCTCCCCTGCCCCGCATCTATGGGGCCTCTGCCATTCCGTCACGCCCAAGACCGGCGCCCCCGAGACCAGCGCTCCCAAGACCGGCACCGACCGGATGTGCATGCTTTTAACCCGCGCGGCAATGGACCTGCATCACAGTTTGGCGCGAAAAAGCATTGTTCTCTATACTCGGGCCAGATTGCGAACCGGAAGAGCGATGATTCACGACGACATCAAGGCCCTCTGCGCCAGCCTGCCGCGCCACAGCCGCCTGTTCGGCCTGGACCTCGGCGAAAAGACCATCGGCATCGCGGTCAGCGATCCCGGCCTGCATGTGGCGACACCGGTCATGACCATCCGGCGCAAGAAGTTCACCCTGGATGCCCAGGAGCTGCTGCGCCTGATCGAGGATCGCCAGGTGGGCGGCCTCGTCATCGGCCTGCCCCGCAACATGGATGGCAGCGAGGGACCACGCTGCCAGTCGGTGCGGCAATTCGCCAGCAACCTCCTGAAGCTGAAGGACCTGCCCATCGCCTTCTGGGACGAGCGCCTCTCCACCGTCGCCGTCACAAGGGACATGATCGAGGCCGATCTCAGCCGCGCCAAGCGCGCCCAGACCGTTGACCGTGCGGCGGCGACCTTCATCCTGCAGGGCGCGCTGGATTTCTGGCAGCGGCAGAAGACGGCAACTTAGACGCGGGCCTTACGCCCGGGCATACCCCCTTGCGCTTTCCGCACTTGATTTCGCTAGGCAGGGCCGTAAGAGTGCCGCACACTCAAAGACCCAGTACCGAGTTATTTGTGCGGAGAAGTTCATGTCCGGCCCCTTGCAAGGCATTCGTGTTTTCGATTTGAGCCGGATTCTGGCGGGGCCGACGGCGACACAGATCCTGGGCGATCTCGGCGCCGAGGTGATCAAGGTCGAAAAGCCGGGCGCCGGTGATGATACCCGCAAATGGGGCCCGCCTTTCGTCAAGGACGCCGCGGGCAAGAACACCAGCGAGAGCGGCTATTATCTCGCCGTCAACCGCAACAAGCGTTCCCTCACCCTGGATATCGCCAAGCCGGAAGGCCAGGATATCGCCAAGCGCCTGATCGCCCGCAGCGACATCTTCGTCGAGAATTTCAAGGTCGGCGACATGGCGAAGTACCATCTCGCCTATGACCAGATCAAACACGACTTTCCCCGCCTGATCTATTGCTCGATCACCGGCTTCGGCCAGACCGGCCCCTACGCCCACCGCGCCGGCTATGACTTCCTGGCCCAGGGCATGGGCGGCATCATGAGCGTCACCGGCGATCCCTCGACCCCGCCGGTCAAGATCGGCGTCGCCGCCACCGATATCATCACCGGCATCTATTCGACGACGGCGATCCTCGCGGCCCTGCATCACCGCCATGCCACCGGGCGGGGCCAGCATATCGATATGAGCCTGCTGGATTCCCAGGTCTCCTATCTCGCCAATATCGGCCTGCATTACCTGACCTCGGGCGAAGTGCCGCGCCGGCTCGGCAACGAGCATCCCAATATCGTCCCCTATTCGGTCGTCATGTGCGCCGACGGCTATTTCATCCTGGCGGTCGGCAATGATTCGCAGTTCGAAAAGTTCTGCAGCTTCGCCGGCGTCCCCGACTGGGCCAAAGACCCGCGCTTCACCACCAATCCGGCGCGGGTGCAGAACCGCGTCGAACTCTACAAGATGATCAACGAGCTGACGGCACAAAAGCCGCAAAAGCACTGGATCGAGGGGCTCGAAGCCTTGGGCGTGCCCTGCGGCCCGGTCAATAACGTCGACCAGGTCTTCGCCGATCCGCAGGTGCTGCACCGGAACATGAAGATCAGCATGCCCTATCCGCTGGCGGGAAGCGGCCATGTAGATCTCATCGGCAGTCCGATCAAGATGTCGGAGACACCAGTCGATTACCGGCTGGCGCCGCCGGTCTGCGGCCAGGACACCGATGCAGTCCTGCGCGAGATGCTCTATTTCAGCGACGAGGATCTCCGGGTGTTGCGCGAAAAGAAGGTCATCTGAGCCGGTTGTTACGTTTCCCGCCGGCCGCGCAGATCTCATAGCTTCGACGCGGCTGCGTTAGTCGCGGAATCGCGACAGGGCATGTATCGCCCTTTGTTACGACCGTAACGCGATTGAACGGGACTGTAACCGCCGAGCAATCGCGGCCCGCCATGTTTGTTCCGTCATATCAACGGGTGAGGACATACATGAGCGCGAGAAAGCTGAAACAGCGTGACGGAACGGTCGTCGACACCGCCTTGATCGATACCTTCAAGGAGGGCTTCCATGGCCGGGTGATCCGGCCCGGCGATGGCGATTACGATCGGGCACGCGAGATCTGGAACGCCAATATCGACAGGCACCCCGGCATGATCGCGCAATGCCTGGGAACCACCGATATCATCCGCGCCGTCACCTTCGCGCGGGAGAACCGCCTGGTCGTCGCTGTCCGCGGCGGCGGTCATAATGTCGCCGGCCGGGCGCTGTGCGATGACGGCATCGTCATCGATCTCTCGCTGATGAAAGGCGTGCATGTCGATCCGCGTCAACAGACGGCCTGGATCCAGGCGGGTGCGACGCTGGGCGATATCGATCGGGAGACGGCGCTCTATGGCCTGGCGGTGCCGTGCGGCGTCATTTCCCGCACCGGCATTGCCGGCCTGACCCTGGGCGGCGGCGTCGGCTGGCTGGTCCGCAAATACGGGCTGAGCTGCGACAATCTCATCTCCTGCGAGGTCGTGACCGCCGACGGGAAGCTGGTGACCGCCAGTGAAGAAACCCATGCCGATCTCTTCTGGGGCTTGCGCGGCGGCGGCGGCAATTTCGGCGTGGTGTCGTCTTTCCTGTTCCGGGCGCATCCCGTCTCCACCGTCCTCGGCGGCATGATTCTCTATCCCCGCGACGCGGCCAAGGCGGTGCTGCAGAATTACCGCAGCTATGTGCGCAGCGCGCCGGAAGAGCTGACGGCCTATGCCGCGCTGATGTCAACGCCAGAGGGACAGCCGGCCATCGCCATTGCGGCCTGCTATTGCGGTGACCTGGCGGAGGGCGAGAAGGTGCTGGCGCCGTTGCGCAGCTTCGGCGCGCCGATGGCGGATCTGATCCAGCCTTTGCCCTTTTCGGACATGCAAGCGATGTTCGACGGCGCCTTTCCCGACAGAAGCCATAATTACTGGAAATCGGCCTTCCTGACGGAGTTGCCGGATGACGTCATCGATATCATCGTCGAGCACGCGAACCGCATGGCCTCACCTTTGAGCGCGATGATGGTGGAATTCTATGGCGGCGCGATGGGTCGCATCCCGCCCGCGGCTACCGCCTTTTCGCAGCGGCAGGCGGATTACAATATCGGCATCATGTCGCAATGGCTCGACGACGGAGAAGGCGACCGGCATATCCGGCTGGCGCGGGAAGCCTATGACGCGCTGCAGCCCTTCGCCACCGGCCGCTACCTCTCCAATTTCGTCAGCGACGAAAAGCCGGAACAGGTTCAGGCGGCCTTCAGCGGCAATTACGCGCGCCTGCGGGCAGTCAAGACCAAATACGACCCCACCAACCTCTTCAGCCTCAACCAGAATGTGCCGCCGGCATGAGCGGATGGCGCTCTTCCTGACCGGGAGACGCTGTTCGGAGGGGCGGCATTCTGTCCGGCCCCTCCGGTCTTTCTCCGCGCGCCGCTCAGTGTTGCGGCACCACTTTTCAGCCCTTCATCTCCGGCTTCTTACTCGGCCCCGCGCGCCTCGGACGGGGTCACGCCGTAGCGACGTCGGAAGGCGCGGTTGAAAGTCCGGATATCGGCGAAGCCAGCATCGAAGGCGATATCGATGATCCGGCGACCCAGATTGCGCGGGCGCTGCAATGCCTGATAGGCGCGGCTGAGTTTCTGTTCCGTGACGAATTCAGCGAAGGTGACCCCCTCGTCTTCGAACAGCATATGCAGATAGCGGGGCGAAACGCCCAGCCGTTTTGCCACATCGCCCGGCGTGATCACCGGCGCATCGAGCATCTTGCGGATCAGTGTCTTGGCGGCGGCGAGGCGCGCGGCCCGCACCCCGCGCTGCCGCGCCTGGTCGGCGGCGTCGCGCGTCGCCCCGAGCGACAGGGCGACCAGGTCCAACAGATGGTGCGCGACGCTGCGCTTCAGCGCCTCGGAGGCCAATGTCTCCATGCTGAGACACCTTGCATAGCTATGCAGCAGCTGCAATTGCGGCATCCGGCCCGGCAGGGATCGCGCAGGTGGGTCGTCGATCGTATCGACGAGACCGGAGAGAGACGCCCGGGGTATCTGCAGCGTTGCCAGATATTTCCTTTCGCCCGGCAGGATCATCGTCTGGCGGTGGTTGAGCGAGCACAGCAGATAGTCGCCCGGCGCCACATCAACCTCGGGAAACCCCGGAGAGATCATCCGGCCGCCGTTCGGCATGATGGTCAGCATCACGTCGCTCTGGCCATCGGCGACCAGTTGTGGCGTCCGCTCGACGGTGAGGTCGCTGCTCAGGCTTTCGGAAAAGGTGACGCCGGGCAAGGGCAGGATATGCGCGCTGAGATGAATGCCCTGCTCGGTGCGCGGCGCATAATCCATGCGCTGCAGGATGCGGCCATAGAACTCGCGCACCAGTTCCGCCCGGTTCTTGAGCGGCAGATCATCCGTCGAGAAATCAATGCGACGCAGTTGTGACATGCGCGTACCGGCTATCATGCTAGCAAGATACCTTTTATACCGCATCGCACAAATGCGCGCAATCCGGGAGAAAGAGCCGGTGCAGTTCTGCCTTGACGAACGCAGCTCACGGCGGCCGAAGACTATTGCGGGGCTTGGGTTCGCGCCTCGGAGGGCGTCATGCCATAGCGGCGGCGAAAGGCACGGTTAAAAGTGCGGATATCGGCGAAGCCGGCGTCAAAAGCGATATCAATGATGCGACGGCCGACGTTTCCGGGCCGCCGTAAGGCCCGATAGGCTTGGCCGAGCTTCTGGTCGGTGACGAATTCGGCAAAGGTAACGCCCTCGCCTTCGAACAGCATATGCAGATAGCGCGACGTGATTCTGAGGCGAGCGGCGATCTCAGATGGCGTGATCACAGGATCGTCCAGCCGCGCCCGAATTTCCGCCTTGGCAGCAGCCAGACGCGCAGCACGGACACCCCGTTTGCGGGCCTGTTCCAAAGCGTCGCTTCGGGCACCGAGGGTCAGCGCAACCAGGTCGATCAGGTGATCAGCGATCGCCTGCCGTATGGCCGGTGAAGATAAGTTGTTCGCTTCGAGACCATGGGCGTATTTGAAGGCGAGCTGCAGTTCAGGCATGCGGGCCGACAGCGGCCGCGCCATGCGATCGTCGAGATGGTCAACAAGGCCGCTGAGCGAACAACGCGGCAATTGCAGGGTTGCCGAAATATTGTGAGCCCTCGGCAGCGTCAACTTGAAGCGGCGGTCCAGCGACCACAGGAGAATATCTCCAGGAGCGACCTCGAAATCGCTCCCATCCGATGCCGCATAGCGGCAACCTTCAGATACAATGCTGAGTGCGATATCACTCCTTCCGTCGGAGAGCAGGTCAGGTGTGCGTTCTACTTGCAGGGCATTGTATCGGCTATTGCCGAAAATGATTCCGGGCAATGGGAGGGCTTGAGCCTCTATAAGAAAGCCCTGCTCGGAAAGCGGCGCGTAATCCATACGCTGCAGCATGCGCCCGAAAAAATCGCGGATAGCCTCCGGCCTGTTTTGCCGCGGCAAGTCATCCGTTGAGACATGTATTGGGCGAAAATCCGACATCGAACGACCCTGTTTCATAGCTGCTGGCTAGGCAACCAGGAGCCGCCGCTCCAGGCCGGAGGCTCGCTATCGCAGATACCCCAGTCCCACAGCCTCCGCAATCTCTGCAGCAGAGACCGGCCGTTTCGCCTTACCGAACATCAGCCAATAATCCTCCACCGAGTTCTCTCCCTGTCCATCGCCCCTTCCCTACCCGTCGCGACAGCCGGAGCCGCAGCGCTTAATTAGCCGTCCCTACCAGCGATTGCCTTGCGGGCGGTGAGTCGGCGCGACGCACCGCCCGCGCGATTGACTGGTCGTTCTTTCGACATGGGGACAACCAATGCACCTTCACCTTTCGCTCGCCGGGGCGCGTGCCGGCACGACCAAACGCGGCTTCGGATACGGCTTTGCCCGCTCTCTCGCCACCTCCGTCTCGCTGCTGGCGCTCGGCCTCGCCTTGAGCCCGACGGCCGGCCGCGCGGCCGATATCGACTGGAACGGTTCGGTTTCGACCGACTACAACACCGCCGGCAACTGGAACGGCGGCACGGTGCCGACGACCACGGACAACATCAATATTGGCGTAGCGCCCGGCAACTCACAGCCGGTCATCAGTGGCACGAATGTCGCCGTCGGCACCGTCAATATCGGCAATGCCGGCGACGGGTCGATGGTCATTTCCAATGGTGGCACTCTCACAAGTAACAGCGGAACTATCGGATATGACGTCAATTCCACCGGCGCGGTCACCGTGACCGGCGCAGGATCGAACTGGACGCTGAATGGAACCTTCGGCATCGGCGCGTTGAGTGGTGGCCAGCTGACAATCTCAAATGGCGGCAGTGTCTTGGCAACCGGCAACATAGCGCTCGGGATGAGGCCGGGTATCACCGGTACGATCAATGTCGATGGCACCGGGTCCTCGTTGACCGACAACATGACAATACGGCTCGGCATACTCAATGGCGGGATCGGTAAACTGAACATATCGAATGGCGCCACCGTCAGCAGCAACGGCGCATTCATTGGCGACATAGCTGGTGCGACCGGCACCGCCAATGTGATCGGCGGCACCTGGCAATCCGCCAACTCGCTTTTCTACGTTGGTCTGGACGGCAGTGGCAGCCTCGACATCGCGCAAGGCGGTAGCGTGGTCATCGCCAATGGCACCGGTTTGCTTCGTCTGGCCGACAACGCTGGCTCCTTCGGCGTTTTGGCAATCGGCTCCTCATCTGGCGTCCCGGCGACAGCGGCAGGAACGCTTGATGCAGCCAGCGTCGTTATCGGCGCGGGCGATGGTACTATCGTCTTCAATCACACCAGCACGAACTATTCCTTCGCGCCGGATATTTCCGGCAACGGCACGATATCCCAGCTGGCCGGCACGACATATCTTCTCGGGGACGACAGCGGTTACACCGGCACGGTCTATGTGTCCGGCGGACGCCTTGTCGTCAATACATCGCTGGGAGGTGGCAACGCCATTGTCTCACAGGACGGTATCCTTGATGGTGCCGGCACGCTTGGCAGTTTTATCGCGAGTTCCGGGGGAACGGTCTCGCCCGGCGATTCGATCGGCTCAATCCGTATCACCGGTAACGCCACTTTCAATCCCGGATCGGTCTATCAAGTCGAGGTGAACAGCGCCGGTCAAGGCGACGTCATCAAAGCCACCGGCACGGCGACCCTTAATGGCGGCGATGTCCAGGTCGTCGCCGCGAACGGCTCCTACGCCGCCAACACCACCTATACCATCCTCAACGCAACCGGCGGCGTCACCGGTACTTTCAGCGGCGTCACGGCCAATTACGCCTTCCTCACGCCGACGCTGAGCTACGACCCCAATAACGTCTATCTCAACCTCGCCTCCAACGGCGCCAGCTTCGCCTCGGTCGCGGAAACGCCGAACCAGCAGGCGGTCGCCGACGCCGTCGATTCAATGGGCAGCGGCGATGTCTATGCGTCCATCCAGAGCATGGATGCGGCTTCTGCCCGCGCCGCCTATGACAAGCTTTCCGGCGAGGTTCATGCCAGCGCCGCCGGCGCCCTGATGAATAACGCGCATTACCTGAACGATGCCGTGTTCGGCCGCCTGCGCGGCACCGATCTCGATGCCGACAACCCCGATGCCCGCCAGCTCGCCGCGGCAGACGGATTGCAGATCGAAACGGCGGCAGGTCCGACCACCTCGCGCGCCCTCTGGGCACAGGCCTTCGGCAGCTGGGCGGAGAATGACGGCGACGGCAATGCCGCGAAGATCGACAACACCACTGCCGGCTTCCTGGTCGGCCTCGACGGCGAGGTCGCCCCCGGCTGGCGCCTCGGCCTCGCCAGCGGCTACAGCCATTCGGACATCGACGCCGCCGCACGCCAGTCGCAGGCCGGCGTCGACAGCTTCCATATCGCGGCCTATGGCGGCGGCCATGTCGGGCCGGTCAGCCTGCGCCTCGGTGCTGCCTACAGCTTCAATGCCGTCGACAGCAGCCGCGACGTCGACTTGGGCCGCGTCAGCGATCACGACAAGGCCAGCTACAACGCCCATACCGCCCAGGTCTTCGGCGAGATCGGCTATGACGCCAAGATCGGCAAGGTGGCGCTCGAGCCCTTCGCCGGGATGTCCTATGTCAACCTCTCGACCGATGGCTTCACCGAACATGGCGGTGCCGCGGCCCTCAAGAGCCATGGCAGCAACCAGGACCTGCCGGCCTCGACCCTGGGCCTCAGGGCGGGCGGCGAAATCGCCCAAATCGGCACGGCCAAGCTGTCCGCCAACGGCATGCTGGGCTGGCGCCATGCCTTCGGCGATGTCACGCCGGAAGCCTCGTTCAACTTCGCCAGCGGTTCGGACGGCTTCACCGTTTCCGGCACGCCGATTGCCCGCAATGCGCTGGTGGCCGAGGCCGGTCTCGATCTCGCCGTCGATAACCGGCTCGCCATCGGCCTCAGCTATGACGGCCAGGTCGCCAGCGATGCGCGCGACCATGCCGTCCAGGGAAAGCTCAGCTGGAAGTTCTGATGCGGCATTGGGCGCGCCGCCCAATCCGCACGGAGCCTCTGCCCGGCTCCGCCTCAGACGTCCCCAGAGGCGGGGCCGGGCGGGGATGCGTCCCCCTTCCGGCCGACATCACCTGACCGTCCGGTCGAACTTCCTTGAAGCACACGGCGAATCGCGCGGCGGGCCCAACGTGACGCACCCGGCGTGACGCAATCGTCATCGAGAATCGATTGACCGGCGCGAAGCGGGCGCGTATCTAGGCGCTTTAATGACGACCGCACAGACATCCCGCCCCTCGGGCTTCTTTCCCCACCGGCATCTGCTGGGGATCGAGGCGTTGAATCCCACGGAAATCTCCCGCCTGCTCGACCTCGCCGATCGTTATGCCGATCTGCCGAAGGACGATGAGCGGGCGCGCCGCCTGCTGCGCGGGCGCACGGTGATGAACCTCTTCTTCGAGGATTCAACCCGCACCCGCACCTCCTTCGAGGTAGCGGCCCTGCGGCTCGGCGCCGATGTCATCAACATGTCGGTCGGCACTTCTTCGATCAAGAAGGGCGAAACCCTGCTTGATACCGCCATGACCTTGAACGCCATGAAGCCGGATGTGCTGGTGGTGCGGCACGGCGATTCCGGCGCAGTCAACCTGCTGTCGCAAAA
>DATLJB010000085.1:0-11598 GCA_035539075.1 Terriglobia bacterium | reverse complement strand
ATTCGCGCCGATCGCGGCCCGACCATCGCGGTCGATGCGGGCAGCTGGTCCGGTCGCATTGGGGATTGAGCAGATGTACCGTTACGACGAATTCGATGCGACGTTTGTCCGGGAACGGGTGAAGCAATTCACCGGTCAGGTGCAGCGCCGCCTGGCCGGCGAGATCACCGAGGAACAGTTCCGTCCGCTGCGCCTGCAGAATGGGCTCTATCTGCAGCTGCATGCCTATATGCTGCGGATCGCCATCCCCTATGGCACGCTGTCCTCGAAGCAGATGCGCAAGCTCGGTTTCATCGCCCGGCGCTACGACCGCGGCTTCGGCCATTTCACCACGCGCCAGAACATTCAGTTCAACTGGCCGCAGCTGGATGAGGTGCCGGCCATTCTCGAGCATCTGGCCGAGGTCGAGATGCATGCCATCCAGACCAGCGGCAACTGCATCCGCAACACGACAGCGGATCAGCATTCCGGCGTTGCCGTCGACGAGATCGAGGATCCACGCGTCTATGCGGAGATCATTCGCCAATGGTCGACGCTGCATCCGGAATTCGCCTTCCTGCCGCGCAAGTTCAAGATCGCCGTCACCGGGGCCGCGAACGACCGCGCCGCGGTGCGCGTCCATGACATTGGCCTGCGCATGCTGAAGAACGAGACGGGCGAGGTGGGCTTCGAGGTCTGGGTCGGTGGCGGCCTCGGCCGTACGCCGATTATCGGCACGCGGATCAAGCCCTTCATCGAGAAGCAGCATCTGCTCTCTTATCTGGAAGCAGTGCTGCGCACCTATAACCAGCTCGGCCGCCGCGACAATCTCTACAAGGCGCGTATCAAGATCCTGGTCAATGCGACCGGTGCCGAGGAATTTGGCCGTCTGGTGGAAGAGGAATGGCAGTCGATCAAGGACAGCGCGCTGACCTTGCCGCTTGAAGAGATCGAGCGCATTCGCCAGTATTTTGCTTTGCCGGAATATGAATCGCTGCCGGACTGGACGCCGGAATTCGATGCCGCCCGCAAGGCCAATGCGGATTTCGCCCGCTGGGTCCAGAACAACGTGAAGCCGCATCGGCAGGCCGGCTATGCCATCGTCGACATTTCGCTGAAGCCGGAAGGTGGCGCGCCGGGCGACGCCTCGGCCGATCAGATGGATGTCGTCGCCGATCTCGCCGACGACTACAGCTTCGGTGAAATCCGCGTCAGCCACCATCAGAACCTGGTGCTACCGCATGTGCGCCAGCAGGATTTGTTTGCGCTGTGGCAGCGCTTGAGTGGCGCCAAGCTGGCCAGCGCCAATATCGGCCTCATCACCGATATCATCGCCTGCCCGGGGCTCGATTATTGCAACCTCGCCAACGCCCGTGCGATCCCGGTAGCGCAGCGCATCAGCCGCGCCTTCAGCGATCCCCAGCGCCTCGCCGAGATCGGCGAATTGCGCTTGAACATTTCCGGCTGCATCAATGCCTGCGGCCATCACCATGTCGCCCATATCGGCATCCTGGGTGTCGATAAGCATGGCGAGGAATTCTATCAGGTGACGCTCGGCGGCTCGTCACGCGACGATGCCTCGATCGGCAAGATCGTCGGCCCGGCTTTCTCGACCGAGGATATCGCCGGCGCCATTGAGACCATCGTCAACACCTATCTGACCGCGCGGACATCTGACTCCGAGCGTTTCATCGACACCTATCGCCGGATCGGCATCGATCCTTTCAAGGAGGCCCTCTATGGCAATTCTCAAGCACGGCGCCCTGCAGCCGAATGAGTGGCAAGAACTGAGCGACGACGCGGCCCTGCCGGAGGGCGGCAGTATCATCGTCTCGCTCGATCGCTGGCGCCGCGACGAGGCCAGCCTGCGGGCCAGCAATCGCGCCATCGGCGTGCGGCTGCAGAACACGCAATCGCCGCTGGCCCTGGCGAATGATATCGACCGCCTGTCGCTGATCGTGCTGGATTTCCCGAAATTCAGCGACGGCCGTGCCTTTTCGCAAGCCCGCCTGCTGCGAGATCGTCTCGGTTTCAAGGGCGAGATCCGCGCCACCGGCAACGTGCTGCGCGACCAGTATCTCTTCATGACCCGCTGCGGCATCGACGCGGTGGAACTGCCGGAAGGCACGCCGATCGAGGGCTTCCTGGAAGCCCTGGGCGAGTTTTCCGTCTGGTATCAGCCGGCGGCGGATGAGCGTGTCCACGCCATGGCCCGCCGCCGCGGCGTATCCGCACAGAGCGGAAATGCCACTGCCGTGGTCAATGGCAGTGTCGCCGCGATGTGGGCCTATTAATCCGGACCTATTGATCGTCGCGGCGTCTCCCTCCCATTCGACGCGACAACCTGGGCGGCCGATCGGCCGCCCTTTTGCTTTGGTCGCACCCTATCATGTCGAGTAGAGGCGGATTCACGTTTAAGATCGAAGCACTTGTGTTTCGATCTTAAATGATCCGACTCTAATCGCCAAAAAGATCGGATTGACTGCCGGTGCCGGTTTTGCTGCTGATCTGCCGATAAGCCACAAGGGCGCGCTGCCGCGCCGCTTCGTGCCGCACAACCGGTTCCGGGTAGTGCGTGCCGAGGACGATGCCGGCGTCCGCCAATTGCGTGGTGCTCAGCTGCCACGGGGCGAAGATGTCGCGGGTCTTCAGTTTCGCCAATTCCGGCACCCAGCGTCTGATGTAAGCACCGTTGGGATCGAACTTCTCACCCTGCAGCACCGGATTGAAGATGCGGAAGAAAGGTGCCGCATCGAAGCCGCAGCCGGCGACCCATTGCCAGTTGCCTGCGTTCTGCGCCGGGTCGGCATCGAGCAGCGTGTCCCAGAACCAGGCCTCGCCCCGGCGCCAATCGATCAATTGATGCTTGATCAGAAAGGAGGCGACCACCATGCGGACACGGTTGTGCATCCAGCCCGTGTGCCACAGCTCGCGCATGCCGGCATCAACCAGCGGATAGCCGGTCGCACCGCGTTGCCAGGCTGGCAAGCCGGCCTCGTCCCGGTTGAAAGGAAAGGCGCGGAACGAAGCCTGCCAGGCGGTCTGCGGCAGATCAGGAAAATGGTAATAGACATGCATGTTGAAGTCGCGCCAGGCGAGTTGGCGATGGAAGGCGGCGGGCCCGGCAGAATCTTTTTGGCCGGCTGCCGCTATGTCAGCTTGTTGCCAGGCGCGATGCACGCTGATCTCACCCCAAGCGAGATGCGGGGAGAGCCGCGACGTGCCGGCCATATCCGGTCGGTCCCGTGTCGTTCCATAGCCGCCGACGATATCGGCGGTGAAAGCTTTCAGGCATTGCCGCGCGCCTGCCTCACCCGGCTGCCAGATTTCGGCAAACGGCGTTGCCCAATCTCGATCGACCTGAAAGCCGACGAGCGGATCGCTGGTTGGATGGGCCGAAGGCACCGGCCAGCGGCGCGGTGCCGCGTGCAATCCTGCCGGCACGTAATGTTCGGACAATCGCCGCCAGAAGGGCGTGAAGACCTTGAACGAGTCGCCTTGAAGCGTGCGCAGGAGGCTCGGCTCATGCAGGTAGTTCGCGCCGTGATCTTCGACCGACAGTCCGTCCGCGCGCAAGGCATCGGTTGCCGCCTTATCGATCGCCATGCCCGGCGGATCGAAGCGGCGGTTGAAATGCAGTTGTCGCGCGCCGGTATCGGCAGCAAGCTCGCGCAGGATCGGCAAGGTGGGGCCGCGCCGCAACACGAGATGCGCGCCGAACCGCTCAAGCGACAGCTCCAGCGCCGCTAGGGATTTTCCCAGCCACCATCGCGCGGCGCCGCCCAGCGGCCGGCCGGCATCATTGCTGTCGTCGAGAATGAAAATCGGAATAATCGGGCTGTTTTGTGCCAAAGCGGCCGCGACGGCCGGATTATCGGCCAGGCGCAGATCACGCCGGAACCATAGCAGGACCGGTGCTGCATCGGCTTTTTTTCCCGAAACGGACATTTTCCCCGATTGCGCTGTTTGGGCCTCACGCCCTTATATAATCGAAACATGTCTCTGGATCACTTGGGAGTATTTCATGACCACTCAGCCCGTCGGCATCATCTGCGCCTTGCCGGAGGAACGCGACCTGCTGGCCGCATGGCTTACCGATATGGAAGCAAGCGAGGTTCTTGGGCGGCCGCTGATCCGCGGCCGGCTCGATGACCATCCGGTTGTGGTGACGGAGAGCGGTTGCGGCAAAGTCGCGGCCGCCGTGCAGGCGGCGGTGCTGCTCGACCGCTATGACTGCAGGACGCTGATGGTTTCCGGTGTTGCCGGCGGCCTGGCGCCCGAACTCAGCATTGCCGATATCGTCATCGCCGACCGGCTGATCCAGCACGATTACGGCCACCAGACCGACCAGGGCCTGCGTTCCTTTCGCCCCGGGGAACCACCGCTGGGGGAGCGGCGCCATGAAATTGCCTTCGAGCTCGACGGCGCGCTGAAGAAGAAGTTGCAAGAAGCGCTCGTCGGTATCGATTTCGAGGTACCGGCGGAGATGGTGCGCCAGGGGCATCGGCGTGACAGCCATGTGCGCTTGGTTTTCGGGCCGATTGTGACAGGTGACCAGTTCGTCAACAGCGAGGCCGTTCGCGTCCGCCTGCACCGGGAATTCTCCGCCTTGGCAACCGAAATGGAAGGAGCCGCGGTCGCCCAGGTCGCCGCCATGGCGCAGGTCCCGGCGATCATCATCCGCTCGCTCAGCGACCTTGCCGGCAGTGAAAGCCATGTCGATTTCGGTCAGTTTGTCGCGACAGTTGCACCCATGGCGGCCAATGTTGTGCGCCGTATCATTGCGGTTGTCTGACTTGCGGTCGCGGTATGTAGGAACCGCTGGAAGCCGCGGTCGGCGGCAATTGCGGCTTACCTTGTAATTCCTCCGGAAAAAGCCATATCCGAGAGATGGAGCTCAAGATGCGCACCATTCTCGCGATTTTTCTTGGCAGCTTGCTGGCAACCGGCACGGCGGCGGCTTTTGCCGATTGTCTGCCCGGACAGACATGCTGGCAGCCGCCCCAGCTGCAAAATCAGCCTGTACCGCCGCCGCAAAGTGATGCGTTGCAGCAGCAAATGAACCAGGACCGCCGGACGATGATGCAGCATGAGCAGCAGATCACGTCGGACCGGGCCAAGCTGCGCGTGCCGCCGGCGACCCAGACCCCGCTTGACCGGATCCAGCAGCGCCAGCAACTGCGTCAGGATCGGGACCAGTCCTTGCAGTCGCAGAAGGCTTTGCGGGGGTCACAGCAGCAAATGCTTGATTCCCATCGCCCGCCGGCACCCCGGCCCTATGTGCCAGGACCTCCCATGCTGATGCCGAAATAGGGCTAGAACTGCCTGCGCGAAAGGCGGTTTGCTTCCGCCCGGAAGCCCGCGTATTTTGCCCGATATCCGATACATTTCGCGCCTCACCAGTTACCCCATGGTTCCTGATCTCCCCACGACGCTCAGCGTTATCGTCGGCGCTCTGGCGATTGGCGGTTTCGCCAATTGGCAGTTGCGGCGGCCGTTTCACCGCCGTGCCTTGCCGATGATTCCCTGGATGGGGGTGCAGTTCCTGGTGGCGGTGGTGGCCATCGTCATGGCCGCGCATCTGGTCAGCCTGGTCACCGGCCACGACTTCCAGAGTCGCTACGGCTATTGACCGTCGCCAGTTTCCTCTGACGGCAAATTGAAAGCGTTGCGCCAGCGGATGATCTCCGCCTTCGCGTCGGTGACGGAGAAGAGGGTGGGGGGCTTGACGCCCCAGACCGGCCGCGGCCAAGCGGGGTCGCCGGTGAAGCGGGCGATCACGTGTACGTGCAATTGCGGCACCATATTGCCGAGGGCGCCGATATTGATCTTTTCCGGGCGAAACTCACGCTGAAGGGCTTCGCTCGCGCGCGCAATCTCATCGATCAGCCGATGCCGGTCTGTGCTGGGCAATTCCGATATCTCCCGGCAATTAGCGCGCCGGGGTACCAGGATCAGCCAGGGATAGGTCGTGTCGTTCATGCGCAGGACGCGGCTGAGCTGCCAGTCGGCCACCGGCAGGGTGTCCTTTGCCAGTTGGGGATGCAAAACGAAATCGCTCATCGGAGCGTACCTTGACCTGCTGAAGGTTCGAAAATCCCGCCTCTTATGGCATGGGGTGGTTGCCGCGGCAATTGGCCTGGGATGGCGCTCACAAAAGCCGCAAACATTCCTCGACCGGCGCAACGGGAACAGGATACGGTTTCCTGGCAAAACATGTCGCTTGAACGGCGGCGCCGGCATGGCAGAATCTGAAAGGATGCGGCCAGCGGCTTGCCAGTAGAATAGCGCCGAAAGGTCGTGTGGGGGAATATCAATGCTGCAGGCACTCAGCTCCGTTCTGTCGCTGCTGATCGGAGCCGGAATCCTGATTCTGGGTAACGGATTGATCGGCATCCTGTTGCCAATCCGCCTGGGCGAGGCGCATATCTCCTCGGAGACCACCGGCCTCATCATGTCGGCCTATTACGCCGGTTTTATGCTGGGCAGCCTCTACGGCAAGAACGTGATTCAGCGGGTGGGTCATATCCGCGCCTTCGCGGCCTTTGCGGCCCTGATCACCGTGACGGTGATGGCGACAGCTCTGTTTTTCAATCCCGCTTTATGGGCGGTTCTGCGGGCTTTGATGGGCTTCTGCATGGCCGCTCTCTATGCGACGATCGAGAGCTGGCTGAATGTTCGCAGCAGCAACGACAATCGCGGCCAGGTACTCTCTCTATATATGGTGACCTCGTATCTCGCCTCGTTCCTGGGCCAGTTTCTCGTCAATGCCCGTGAAACGGCGGGTGTCGAGCTGTTCTGCCTCGGTGCTCTTTTGACCTCGCTGTCGCTAATCCCGGTCGTGATGACGCGGGTCGCCGGTCCGGAGATTGGCAAGATCCGGCCGCTGAAGCTAATGCAGCTTTATCGCGCATCACCTCTGGGGGTGGCCTCTACCGCAGGTGCAGGATTGCTGAGCGGCGGCTTCTATGGGCTGGGCGCCGTCTATGCCAACCAACTCGGCCTGTCGGTTTTCGACGTTTCGCTGTTCATGGGGGCACCGGTCTTTGGCGGGCTCGCCTTGCAATGGCCGATCGGCCGTCTCAGCGATCGCTATGATCGCCGTACGGTACTGCTGGCAATCGTGATGGGGACGGTCGCCACCAGCCTGGTGCTCTCGATTCTCAGTTTCACCGGTTCGGCGCTGATCCCCATGCTGGTTGCCGGCACCTTCCTCGGCGGCTGCCTGGCGACGATCTATCCGATCTCTGTCGCTCATGCCTTCGATTATATCGACCGCAGCGAGATGATCTCCGCCAATAGCAGTATGCTGCTGATCTGGGCGATCGGCGCCACGGTCGGACCCCTGGTCGCGTCGCTGCTGATGGGGCAGGTGGGGCCGACGGGTCTCTTCTATTATCTGACGGCGGTCGGTGTCTTGCTCGCCGGCTTCACGCGTTACCGCATGAGCCGCCGCGACGCGCTGCCGGCCGGTGCGCAGACCAGTTTCGTCGCCGTCAACTCGACCTCGGCCATTGCCGGAGCGCTCGATCCGCGTACCGATCCCCTGCCTGAATTCTACTACGACGATAGCGACCCCGGCGATCGCTGAGATCCGGCGCTGAGCCCCGCAAAGAAAGACGGCCCTACCGGCATCGCGCCGGCAGGGCCGTTCTGTTTCAAGCAGCGCTCAGCGCTGTGAGGTCTGCCAGTTCGGTGCCTGATAGACCGGCACATTGGCCTTCGGCAGTTTCTTGCCGAGGATCATGTCGGAGCACTTCTCGGCGATCATGATGGTCGGTGCATTGAGATTGCCGCTGACCACACTCGGCATGATCGAGGCATCGACCACGCGCAAGCCTTCGAGGCCATGGACGCGGGCCTGCGGGTCGACCACCGCCATCTCGTCAGTGCCCATCTTGCAGGTGCAAGAGGGATGATAGGCGCTGTCGCCACGCTCGCGCACGAAGGCGTCGATTTCGGCGTCGCTCTTCACATGGGCGCCCGGATTGATCTCCGGCCCGCGATAGGGCTCGAAGGCCTTCTGGGCAAAGATCTCACGGGTCAGCTTCACGGCGTCGCGGAATTCCCGGCGATCCTGCTCTTCCATCAGGTAGTTCGGCTGGATCCGTGGATGCTCGCGCGGATCGGCCGATTTCAGCTTGATCCAGCCGCGCGAGGCCTGGCGCATATTGCCGATATGCACCTGATAGGCGTGGCTGGTGCCGTTCTTGCGGCCGTGATCGTTGACTGTCGAGGGCAGGAAATGGAACTGCAGGTTGGGATGCTCGATCCCCGCCTGAGAACGGATGAAGCCGCCGGCTTCAAGATGCGCCGAGGTGCAGACGCCTGTACGGGTCAGGAACCACTGAACGCCGGCCAGGGCCATCGGCACCGGCTTCGTATAGGTATAGAGCGTGATCGGCTTGGTGCATTGCTGCTGGATATACATCTCGAGATGTTCCTGCAGGTTCTGGCCCACACCCGGCAAGTCGTGCTCGACCTTGACGCCGATCTCGCGCAGATGGTCCGCCGGGCCGATGCCGGAGAGCATGAGGAGCTGGGGCGAGTTGATGGCGCCGCCTGAGCAGATCACTTCACGCTCGGCGCGATAACGCTTCACCTGGCCGTTCTGGATGAATTCAACGCCGACCGCGCGCTTGCCTTCCAGGATGATGCGCTGGGTGAGGGCGCGGGTCTCCACCGTGACATTGGGGCGCTTCTCGGCCGGGTGCAGATAGGCCATGGCGGCGGACCAGCGGCGACCATTCTTGATGGTCATGTCCATCCGCCCGACGCCTTCCTGCTGATAGCCGTTCATATCCTTGGTGTAGGGATAGCCGGCCTGCTGGGCGGCTTCGATGAAGGCCTCGAAGAGGGGATTGGACTGCGTGCCGGTATGGACCCAGAGCGGACCGCTATCGCCGCGATACTCGTCGCCACCGACTTCCCGAGTTTCCGCGCGGCGGAAATAGGGCAGGATCTCCTGATAGGACCAGCCTTCGCAGTTCTCCTTGAAAGCCCAGCGATCGTAATCCAGCGCATGGCCGCGAATATAGACCATGGCGTTAAGGGAGGATGAGCCGCCGAGGACACGGCCGCGCGGCCAATACATGACCCGGTTGTTCATGTATTGCTGCGGTTCGGTATGGTAGTACCAGTTATATTTGTCGTCGCAGAGATTGTACATCAGTGCCGCCGGCATATGGATCTTCCAGTTCCACCACTGGTCACGCGGACCTGCCTCCAGCACGCAGACGGTATTCTTGGCCTCGGCCGACAGACGGCTGGTGAGCACGCAGCCGGCTGAACCGGCGCCGACAATCAGATAATCAAAGGTGGCATCGAATTTCATAACGCGAACTCTTCCCCTAACTCAGTACGGTGCAGCCACATTGCCGCCTTCGACATAGACGGATTTGAGCTGTGTATAATGCTCGATCGCGGCG
The DNA here is from genome assembly GCA_035539075.1 of Terriglobia bacterium. Taxonomy (GTDB): domain Bacteria; phylum Pseudomonadota; class Alphaproteobacteria; order Dongiales; family Dongiaceae; genus Dongia_B. The sequence goes on along the minus strand of DATLJB010000085.1, from coordinate 2,191 downwards.
AGACTGTTTTCGCGCCCGATACCGGACAGCTTGTTGCCGCCGAACGGCATCTCGATCGGCGTGATGTTGTAATTGTTGATCCAGCAGGTGCCTGCCTCGAGGCGGGCGATGACGCGATGCGCGCGCTGGATATCGCTTGTGAAGACGCCAGCCGAGAGGCCAAATTCCGTGTCGTTGGCGCGGGCGATAACCTCGCCTTCGTCCCTGAAGCTCAAGACCGACATGACCGGGCCGAAAATCTCTTCGCGGCAGATTGACATGTCGTCGGTGCAATCGGCAAAGACGGTTGGTTCGACAAAGGCACCTTTCGCGAGATTGCCGGTGGTGACGCGGTTGCCGCCGGTCATCAATCTTGCGCCGCTCTTCTTGCCGGCCTCGATATAACCCAGCACCTTTTCCATATGGTCCTGGCTGATGAGCGCACCGACATGTGTCTCCGGATCGAGCGGATCGCCGATCTTCATCTTCTTCACACGTGCGACGAGCTTCTCCAGGAAGGCGTCGACCACATCCTCATGCACGAAGACGCGGGTGCCGTTGGAGCAGATCTCGCCCTGGGTATAGAAATTGCCGAGGATCGCCGCCGAGACGGCATTGTCGAGATCGGCATCGGCGAAGATCAGGAGTGGCGACTTGCCGCCGAGTTCCATGGTGACCTTCTTCAAGGTTTGCGCCGCCGCCGCCATGACCCGCTTGCCGGTCGGCACCGAACCGGTCAGCGAGATCTTGGCGACGCCGGAATGGGTGGAAAGCGCCTCGCCGACGGCGGCATGGCCGTGCAGCACATTGAAGACGCCATTGGGCAGGCCGGCCTCGGTATAGATCTCGGCGAGCTTCACCGCCGTGGTCGGGGTGAGGGGCGCCGGCTTGAAGATCATGGCATTGCCGCAGGCCAGCGCCGGCGCGGATTTCCAGCAGGCGATCTGGATCGGATAGTTCCAGGCGCCGATGCCGACACAGACGCCAAGCGGCTCGCGGCGCGTATAGGCGAAGGACTGGCCGAGGTCGAAATGCTGGCCATGGAGCGTCGGGGCCAAGCCGGCGAAATACTCGATCGCATCGGCGCCGCTCAGGATATCGACGGCCACCGCTTCCTGGATTGGCTTGCCGGTATCCAGCACTTCCAGGCGTGCCAGTTCCTCATTGCGCTCGCGCAGCAGCTTGACGGCATTCATCAGGATGCGGCCGCGTTGCGCACCGGTCATTGCCGACCATTCGATGAAGCCTTTCTTGGCGGCGGCGACGGCCTTGTCGACATCAGCCTTGCTGGCAATCTGCACTTTGCTGATAACGGCGCCGGTGGCTGGATTGACGTTGTCATATGTCTCGTTCGACGTGGCGTCTTGCAGACGGCCACCGATGAACTGCTTCAGTTCACTCATTGGATTCGTGTTCCACGGCAATATTCAGCTTCAGTTTTGCATTGAGGTAATCGATTACCAGGTTGCGGTCAGCGACGCAGTCCGGCGTCTCCGGCTGCAAGGCGGCACGCAGCCAAAGGCCGTCGATCAGCGAGGCGATCAACTTGGCGATCGCGGCGACTTCGCCGGCGGGCGCCAGGGGGCGCAGGGCGGCGACCAGATTGTCATGCAGGCGGCCGATGATGATGCGCTGCACCCGGCCGAGCCGATCGTTGTTCGGAACCTGCGCCCAGAAGGCGAGCCAGGCGGAGACGCCCTCTGGCGTATAGAGTTCGGGGCCGAGATTGCCGTCGATCACCGCGAGCAGCCGGTCGATCGGTGACGTCGCCGCCGCCAGGCGGCTGACGACGGCTTCATGCAGATTGTTGCCGAGCTGGCGCAGGGTCGCTTCCAGCAGGTCGGCCTTGTCTTCGAAATAATGGTGCACGATGCCGGTGGAGACGCCGGCCCTGGCAGAAATTCGCGACAGGCTGCTATCGGCGAATCCGACCTCGTGGATCGACGCAATGGTTGCCTCGATCAACTGGCGACGCCGGATTTCTTCCATGCCGATCTTGGGCACGCCTGCTCCCTGGCCCGTGATGGGGCGCAATCTCTCGTGCCGGACACCCTGTATCCGGAAGTCCGGCATATTGCGGATTTTATATTGGTCGATCAATCAAAAAAGACCCTTGGCCTTGGCGCAAAAGCGGCATATCGTGGCGCAGTCGGTGAAATTGCTCGCCGCTGAAGCCCTTAGATTCTGCCGCGCTGACGTCCCGCAAAGAAGG
>DATLJB010000084.1:0-16065 GCA_035539075.1 Terriglobia bacterium | reverse complement strand
GCTGTGTCTGGATGGCGGTCTGTTCGGCAACACGGGGGAGGGCAACGTTCATGCTCAATCTCCAAAGTGAGGGGGCGACAACCTCACTCTGACCAAGCGCGGATCACAATCCACCCCCATGGTATCTACCGTGACTATCCGAAAAAGCTGCGCTCAGAGGGGTCCCCTTTGGACGCCGATACGGGGTCCCGATTGCTTGCTGATTGACAATTTGGGTGCCGTAGCTCTTCACGGGCCTCGTTTTCAACTAAATAAGCTGAACGAAGATGGGCACCGCCAAGCTCAAGATTACGGCTTTCAGGCGGCACGCGCCGGGAAAGAAGGCATCGAACGTCTCTTCTCCGGATTACGGGATCGATTCTTGACGTCAAGAGGTGCTTGGGGACCAAATCACGTATACGGGCGTCTCTCGATGTGGTTGGCCCACGAGACTACCGAGAAAGTTTACGATCCTCTCCGCGATATGATGTTTGACTTCACGCATCGGACTTTTCCTGTTGGTCCGGATGACATGATGTTTGGCAGGCACTTTCCCAGTCGCCTGGTCCACTCGATCTATTCGGCTTCAACTCAGTCGGGCCTATATCCCGATCTTTTGCGCCGACTTTTCTTGAAGTTGGAGTTTTACCCCACACAACACAGTGGCCTCTCTGCCGACCGGATCATGTTTCCTGCAGCGCCCGCGCAGAGGATTCTCGATGATCTTGCCGGATCACTTAATTTTCGGGAAGTCCTCGAAACTATCAACATTGGCCGACCGCAACTTGATGCACTCCATTCCGCCGGAATTCTGACGCCGGATATCGTGCATGATCTAGGAGAATTCCAAGTCCGGGGATTTTCGCGGCAAAACCTTGATGCGTTCATTGACGCACTACGTTCCGGAGCGACACCAGTTCAAGAAATTTCGGACCAGCTTATGCCGATCCCGGATGCTTCCAGGCGAGCCTGCTGCAAGGCGGCCGAAACAGTTAGGCTCATCCTGGACGGTCGCCTCACCCGCAAAGGGCTTTTAACCACCGGCACAGGGTACATGGCGATCCTGGTTGATCCCGAGGAGATTAAGCCAATGGTCCGGCGTGCAGACCATGGAGGTGTCTCACTACGTCAGGCGGAGAAACATCTTGGTGTTTCGACGCGCGTTCTTACCGCGCTTATTGTGAACGATTATCTACCGTCACGTGAGGCAATCAATCCAGGCAACCGATGCGCCCAACGGGTGGTCGATCTGGTCGATTTGGATGCCTTTAGATCGACTTATATCAGCCTCACAGAGCTGGCTTCAAAGCTTCGCGCTTATCCTGGAGATCTGGCGCCTCGTCTCGCAGCAAAGGGCCTTCAACTAGCCTTTCCACTGGACGTCATCCACGCTTCTTACTACCACCGCCAAGATGTCAGCGCTTTGAAAATCGGAGCAACAAACGAGGCCTAGACCGCCGGAATGACAAGCACTGTCAGAAGCGTTGACCAATTCATGCCACCGACCATTGGCACGGCAATACGACGCATGACTTATGATCCATTTCCATGGTTTTTGGCATTGCCGGTCGCTGTTGCACGATTGCTGTGGCTGCAAGGATGCCGAATTCGTCGCCAGCTCACTCACTCTAGAAGGGTTGATAAAGCCCAGATAACGCGAATTGCTGATGGGTATCTGGAAATTTTCAACCCGATACCAACGTGCTCAAGACAGTCTCTGGTTCTTCACAATCTTGCGTAACCGGTAGCGCTCATCGGCTGTGATCACAACTGACGTCGTTTCCAGTGTTGGGTGAATCTCCTTGCTCCATCTCCCGTCCGGAAATACATCCCTCAAAGCTGACAATGCCGGATTCAGTCGCCTAGGAGGCCAGCCTAACAAATCCGAGAGTCTAAAAACGGAACGAAGCTCTTCGTTATCCAACCACAGGCTCGCAATCCTTATGGCGTCACCTTCTGTGTCATGGCCCGTCGCGGCCTTGTCAAACGCAAGGAAAAGCTCACTGGTAGGACGTATCCTGAACATTGGCGGACTGATGGATGCATAAGAATGAGCTTTCAGCTCCGCCGCTGCCTCCTCCAAATCGCCTCGTGGGATTTCAACAAAGCTCGCAACTACCCGGTCAAAGCCTATCGGGTCGGCTCGACCCGAACTATTCTCACGCAGCATCCAGATCGCTAGCTCGACGGCCACATCGCCAACAGTTGATTTCTTCGTGAGGAATTCGCTGAGTGCCTTTAACTTTGCCTCTTGTTCACTAAGTTTTGCAGCAACATCAAAGTGAAACTTTTCGAGATCTTGCTGGAACTGGCTGGGATGCGTATAGCCATAGAGAACTGACATGGCCGCTGTCAGTGGTGTCAACTGTGCAGCCATTTCCAACAATATTCTGATCGCTGCTTTGCCGCCGCCAGCCTTTAATTGCGGCACAGAGACAACCAGGTTTTGATCTTCGGACATTTTTGCCCTCAACTAAGTGTACGCATCTTCATCAATTCGGCATCCCATCATGCAGCATCAATTGAAGTAGATATCTTCGTCCCTATTGAACTGACTTGTGATGCTGCTAGCTTCAGACGGGTGCTCCATAGGTTTCAGGATTGCGTTCCAGAATGGTTCATCGAAAAGGCGTTTCAGCCACATGTAGCGCAGTGCGACAAGCAAGCCATGTCTATCCCATTCAGTCCGCCCATGCCGAACTCCGTAATGATCCTCAAGATCATAAAAGCTTGGGATATCTTTGCCGTTGATCCATAGCTCATCGAGATATTTCGACAGCTCTGAGACCATCTCTTTGCTGACGCTGAAACTCGTTTCGAACGGCTTATGCCATTCAGCGCCGTCATCGAACAGCGGGTAGACTTCTGCATCCCAAGCATAAAGATAAGCGTCGGCAATGCGCTGGCGCGGGCCAGGGGTCAATGCTGCAGTCATGATCTGAAATTTGGTGGCCAGAAAAACCTGTCGCGTTGTCGTGGTTTCAAGGCCGGTCTCGATAAGGCGCCTCATTGCTTCCGACCTGCTGGGATTATCCGATTGCGCTCGACGCCATTCGTCCACCCGGCCGATGGTTTCAACTTCTAGGCGTAGCTCAAAACGTTCAGTCTTCGGCGGCATATTTATTGTCCTGCATTTCTACGTACTTACCGTACAATGTTACGTATATTAAGCTATATTTCCTAAAAGTCAAGCCGTCCGAACTCGACACCCTTGCCGGTCCCTATGAGGCCATTCACTCAGAGACCACCCTGAGACACCAAGTTTAGTACAAACCAAGAACATTTTGACGAAGACTTCTTACTCCGTAACTCAATTAGACGACCTCCAGCTTGGCGACTTGGCTTGAGGTTCAATGCGAGTGCGGCCCCACGCGGGGCGCCCAGAAGTCGTACGACCTTAGGGCTGTCCCCTGCCTGATAAAGCGATCCGAGCTGGAGCCAAGTCACCTCAGCACTAAGGTGCTCCACGAGGGCCGCCCATCGTTCCCGTCTTGGACAACCTAGACGGCCAGCGCGCGATCAATTTTCGATAGACTATAATCGATCAAACGCAGCAATTCTGATCGATTATAGTCTATAGAAATTTTCAGAGACGCCTTCGAATCAGACCATTCCCGAAGCCGGTTTTAGATCTTGCCCGGCTGTTAAAATGACCACTGCATGCAGTTGAGTCATTTGCTGCATACGAAGTGTCACTTGCGATATTTCGATTTAAGATTTTCAAGATGTTAGCGATGCAGCAACTGCAAATTATGAGTCACGTAATACGGATGATGGCCCTACATCATCCGACAGATTGCCGGGAACCCCGCCCCCGATCGCCGCAAGGTGGTCGGGGGTTTTGTTTTCTCCTATCTTTGTCGGAATGTGAGGGCAATCTTGAACGACACTGACATCAAGTCCCTTATCCGACAAGGAGAGGGGCAACGAATCGAGTTTAAAGAGTCTTTCCCAGTCCAAGCTTGGAACTTAGCAAAAGAGATCGCCGCCTTCGCAACTTCCAACGATGGAACGATTGTCATCGGCGTTTCGGATGACGGTGAGATTCGCGGTCTTCCCAAAGGGACAGACAAAGCGAATTTGGTTTCTAGAATTGAAGGCCTATGTAAGGAAACAATCGATCCACCAATTACACCGCATATCGAATTCGTCATAGTTGACAAAGTCGAAATTCTTTGCATCACGGTCAAAAAAGGGCCGTCGCCAATCTACTTAGCAAATGGCATACCCTATTTGCGGCATATCACGGCGTCCACTCGGGCGAGAGCATCGGAAATCGTTGATCTTGTTCGCCGATCGACGCCGAAAATAGATGCTGTTAATGGAGCCAGCTATACGCAACGCGACTTCGAATTTGGCCGCCAAGACTATTTCAACGCCCGAATTCCTGACAATCTCGTAGGAAGACAAATAGGATTCTGGATAGCTGCTGTGCCGGATGAACCGTTGTCATTGGGCCGCGTCTCTCAACTCACGGATATCTGGCCCAGCGGTTGTCTCCAATCTCGTTCTTAACTCCACAATATAAATTCGAACTGCAGCCAATTAATACATTCGAAGAAGGCGGCACGCCGATACCATTTCTTGAAGGAGCAAAAATAGAATTTCATAAGAGAGGCTCGATAGATCGCTCATACCAAAGCTTCAGCGACGATCTTTTTCGTTTTTCAGTTCGATCGGATGGAAGACTCTCGCTGGTGATCAAATCGAACCATTTGGAGCCCGTTCCGCATTTAAATATGAGTTGGATTCTCGTCGAGATCGCGATCCTTTTGCGTACCATTGAGCATGTCATCTCACGACATAGAACAGCCACGTACCAGATGGCTATGGAACTTCGTTATGATGACCATGGGATAGACGCAATAATTCCGGTCCATACGGGACAATGGATAATGAATCCTCTGGACGAGGATAACCCTCGAACAGGATCTCCTATAGAATCCAGCCCAATTTTTCTTGGCCCTTTCAAAGTGCCTGATCAAATTGACTGGAGCACATTCCTGGCAGCAAGATTAGATGATCTTTTCGACTTGTCTGGCCGTGAGTCCCCGTTCCCCAATATCTCGTTTGAATTTTAGTACTTCGTCGCCACTCGCGGTCTAACAGATGCTCGACAATAGGTTCGCCTTTTTCCTCGATTCACTAGCCAGGTGGCACTCGCGTTCCTCGACGAGGCGATCGGGCGAGGCGGATCAAAGCAGTATGGAGATGCATGACGAACTCACGGCCGCGGGCATGAGTGCGTGATGTCAGGCATCCCCGGCAGCCGTGTCCGGATTCCAATACACCGACGTTTTGGTGGCAACCGGCCGAGCGAGATCGCCGCCTATGCGCAGGATGATGGCTGGCTGAAGGATCGTTTCGAGGAAAGTGACGATCAATGGCCCCAGGCATGGACCCTCATCTTTGCCTTGTGCCTTCGGGCCGCCGAACACGTCGTCTATGCCTTGGAGGACAAGGATTATCGCCTGCGGAAACCGGCACCGGCCGTTCGCGAGCCGGACGAGATCAACTACCTGTTCAACTGGTACAGGCAGACGGCGCGGGATGTTTTACTTTATGAGGTCTTCCTGTTCTTTCGCCTCGCGCTCGACCAGGTTGCCAAGCCGCAGATTGACGTGGTCTATTGTCCCTCGTTCGATATCTATGCCGAAGCGGCCGCTGCGTTAGCCGGCAGCCTGGCATGCGAGATCTTTCCTGGTTTCGATGATGTTGCGCATTATCAGTAGCGACGATCGGCCCTGGTAGCGGCATCGTCCGACCCCGATACAATGAAGGACGTATTGCGCCAGACCCTGGCGCGCTCGACGGGCAAAAAAGAGCCTTGCCGAGGCGGATCGTGATATAGCCTTTGACGTTAACCTGCATATGTATCTGAAGATCCTGCTGAAGCAGGAGGTCGATGCGCCGCTACAGGCCGCCAGCGACATGATCGCAGCTTATTACCGGGAGAAATTCGATCCGGCTTTGTGACAACAGGCAGGAAGGTGAGAGATCATGATTGGCAGTCGGAATGCTGCGAAAGTGCTTGCAGTCGTGAGGGCGGTCATGGGGACGATCGTGCTTGCCGCCTGCGCCACCCAACAACCGCTTGTCCATGACGACGTGGATCGGCTCTTCCTCAAATATGCCGAGATCGCGCAGCGCCCCTCGCCGATCACCGCCGATGAGGCCGCGGAGGTCGCACAGATCACCGATCGCGTCAGGAAAAGCGGCGATGTCTGCCTTGCGCTGAAATTCCTGAAGCTGTTTCCGGTCACACCCCTGGTGGGCGCCGGGACATCCGCCGTCATACCGGTCGCCGCCACTGATTTGCAGGCGAAGAAGAACGAAGCTAAGCAGTATCTGCAGGGTCTGCAGAAGGCGTCGGCCAGGAATGACTGCCCCTATAGCGGCGTTCCGCCGGTGGAAATCAAATAGCGCTGTCCCATGGCGGTGTATGATCGGACGAAGTCCGACTCGGCGCCTTGCCGAGAGGATGCAAGGCAATCAGTGACGACCGGTGGCAATACCAGATGAAGACCTTCACGTTCCTCGCCGGATTGGCATCGATGGCTTCCCTCCAGGATGGCAATGCCGTCCTCGATTACGCCCGACGCGCAACGCGGAACGAAGTCGCCTATGCCTGTGGCCAGTCGCCGGAGGGTTGACAGCCGTGACGATCAAAGTGGAACCGGATGGAGATGCGTCACGACGTGGGGCCATTGGGCCACGCTTGCCGGTTTTCTTGTCTCAGCCGCTGTGCATATTTACTTTTCACATGAAACGCTTGAGACGTAGACGCAATATTCAGCCAGCCTAAGTTGGCTTTCCCTGTCCCCGGCATCACTTGCCCGTCGAAGCCAAACCAAGCCGGTATCGAAACCTGCTGCCCCAGGGCCTAAATCGGTCATTTCAAATGCTACGATCTTGATTGCCGGGAGATACCCCTTCTCAGCTGGGGCATGATACAGCCTGCCAGCCGTCTCCTTACCCGACTGCGTACCGTTGAGCTCTGACAAGCGCGCCTCAATTATCATTGCATGCGCGAAACCTTTTCGGGCGGCTTTCCCGCAGGTGTCCACAGCTTCCTTTGCCTTGACCTGATAATCCCATAGGCCTTTGCTTCCGCCTTGGCTGTCTTCGATATCCGCAGCCATCGAGTCACATGCCTGCACAAATGACAAAGTATCTTCCGCGAAGGTTATCCGGGCGGTTGCCATACTCAGGAGATATGCTGCCGCCAGCCATAGGAGGCTAAATGACTTCACAATTTCCTATCCTCAACAATGTAAATAATTGATATGAGCTAATCGGGACAGCATCCAGAACTTAGCTGATAATGTAAAGATGCGTAATCATAACCGACGGCAACACCCAATGAAGACCTCCACGTTCCTCGCCGCACTGGCAGTGCCGATGCTGCTTTCCGCCTGCGCCAGCATGACCTCGCCGCAAAAGCCCGGCCTCGATAACGGCGACCGTCTGTTCCTGAAATATGTCGATATCTCCAAGCGCACGACCCTGGTCAATGCCGAGGACATGACGGAGATCAATCACCTGACGGCCCTCATCAGCGCCCGGAAGAATGCCTGCGAGATGGGCAAGAACGAGGCGCTGCGGCAGGAGCGGACCGCGATCTCCCGCAATTACCAATACGGCTCCACCGCCGAGGATCTGGCGGCCTCGAATGCCGCCAACCGGCAGCAGTTGAAACAGCTCGACAACACCTCGATCTCGGGCTGTGGCGGGCGCGGCTTCCCGAAGGTCGATATCCAATAGCCAGCCGGTTTTCGGGCTGGCCGGTCCGCCGGCGCGCATCCATGCCATGCTGCGGAGGCCACAGCCCTTGATCTTGGCGCGCAGGAGATCCTGCTGGAAGTCGGCACCCGCAATACCGCGGCACAGGCGCTTTACCGGCGCGCGGGATACCAGCCTTGCCCGCCCTTCCCGCCTTACAGGGACTTGCCGATCAGCCGCTTCATGCACCGGCGCATCGCCTAGCCCTCCTCGTTCCAGCGCGGCGACGGCATCGCGGTTTCATATCGCGCCCTGCAGGCCTCTCCCTACACGCCGCCCCCTCCGCCAGCCAGCGGGCGCAGTCTTCGCCGAGTTCCGCCACCGCCCGCGCCTCATAGGCCGCGCAGCCCTCGGCGCTCAGCGTGTCGCGCCAGCGGCCGTTGGTGCCGCGATGGATGAAGGTCTCGGCGCCGCCTTCCCACAGCGCGCCGCCCCTCGGCGTGCAGGAGGCGGCATGGGCCTTCATATAGGCGAAGCTGCAATGGGTGATGATGTCGGGCCATTTCGCCGCCTCGACCTCGATCTCGAGGAAGTCAGCGATGCGGCGGATCGCCGTCGGCAGGTCGCGCTTCATGTCGGCGAAATGCATGAACTGCACATTGGGGAGATGGCGGATCGCCCACCAGGAGCGGCTATTCGGCCAGAAGGGCCCGAGAGGGTCGCCGTCCTTCGCCATCCAGTCGTCATAATACTGCCGGACCGTGGCCGGCGTGCGTTCGAGCGGCGGGCCGACGCGGCCGGGCGCGTCATTGAGGGTGTCGTAGAAAAGCTGGTTGGCCCGGGAATGGTGATTATAGAGGCTCCACACCACGTCGCGCCCGTCGCGGCCGATATAGAGGTATCTGGCCTTCGGCGAGAAGACCAGCGCATCGACCGGCAGATGGGTCTTCATGAAGCGGCGATGGGTCTGCGCCTCCAGTGCCGCCAGCTTGACCTCCTTCGCGGGCACGCGGAGGTCGATCCAGGGCGACATCTCCGGCACCGGCACGTCCTCGGCGCCGTTGAAGATCAGCTGGCCGACGATCTGCTGCGTCCAGGTGGTGCCGGACTTTCCATAGGTGGCGATGACGATGTCGTCGTCGCGGAATTTCAGATCGTTCCAGACAGTGGAGTCGAAATGATGATTGTGGATATCGCGGGTCTTTTGTGGGTAGGCTAGGCTTTGTTCGAGCACGATGCATCCCTTTCTCCCGCCGCCGCGACTCATCCGGCGAGCGGGACTGCTTTTCGTTCCTCTCGGCACCCCTCTTTCCTGTAATTGGATTGCGGTCCCCTGCTTTAAAGGGCCAATAGCGCCGGCATGCAGGTGACTGGCCAAGCCGTGATACAGATCGCAATCGCGTGCGACGCAAGCGGGATCATGCGTCGGCGCGGCGATGCCTGGGCCGATGCGAGCGGATTGCGGCGGCTAGAACCGCGGGGATCAAATGACGGGGATGAAAGGCGCGCCTGGAAAAGGGCAGGCCGGGTCAGGTGCAAGCCGGGTCGATCTCATCGATCGACCCGGCCGCCTGGGCACGGAGCCTCGCCTGGCCGGGACCAGAACGGCGCCCCAGGCAATGCTTTAGGGAACGGATCGGCTCAGCTCAGCTGAGCGGGAATCGCCCGGGGGGAATCACCCGGGGCGATGCAGCTCTCAGGTTGAAGCCGCATTGCCGCAACCTGAGAGCATCGCCTGTTAGAAGGTGAACGCGCTGCCGAGACCGATATTGAACGAGTCGTAGCCGCCATGAGCCGCGTCGTCCGAGCTGCCGCTGGCATGAGCGTAGCCGAGGCCGGCGTCGAGGATAATGCCGGGCCCCAGCGCATACTGGCCGGTCAGCTCGACCTGGTGAACCTTGCGGTTCGAACCCGAGCTGTCGACGCCGTCGATATGCGAATAGCTGTACTGAGCGCCCAGGGTCCAGGCGTCGAAGGTGTAAGCCATGCCGCCGCCGGCAACCCACATATCGCCGCCATGGTTGGAGACGAAATCGCCGGTGACCGCGTCGAAGCGCGCGTTGACGTCCTTCATGTATTCGAAGGCGCCGCCGACCGAGAAGGCGCCGAAGGTCAGGTTCATGCCGGTCTGGTAGAAGCTCTTCTTCTTGTTGTTGTCGCCATCGGTCGCAAGGGCCCAGGAGCCGCCGCCGCCCCACTGGACGCTGAAGCCGTCGAAATCATGCACATAGCTGAGATAGGCATCGACGATCTGCTTCTGGTCGCCCTGGGTGGTGGAGTTCATCACGATATGGCCGTTGCCGCTTTCGTGATTGTCGTTCGGCGACCAGGAGAGAGCGAGCTGGAAGCCGCCGAAATTCGGCGTCAGATAGACGAGCTTCTGGCTCTTGCCGTTGGCGCCGGAGGTCGCGTTCTCGCTGTCGACACCTTCGCAGATCGTCGCCGAACCGGCGAAGATACCATCGAAGGCGTTGTTGTTGATGGTATCCTGCGAGAAGGCGCCGAAGTTGCTGGTGCCGCCGACCGGGGTGATGCAGGCCATCGCCACGGCGCTGTCCTGCGAGCCGACGCGGAGTTCACCGAAGCCGCCCTGGAAGTAAACGAAAGCGGCGTCGATCTGGTCGCCGTTCTTCTGCTCGCCTTCAAGCTCGACGCGGGCGCCGACCGTCACGCCGTTATCCAGCGTGGTCTTGCCGAGGAAGTAGATTTCGGCGTCGCTGGTGACTTCGCTGGCGTCATGATTATGGCCGAGGTCGCTTTGGCCGTTGTTGTCGATGTTGACATCCACAGAGGTTCTGAAGAAGCCGCCCAGGCTCAACTTGATTCCGTCGGCCGCCAAAGCCGGGCTGGCGATCAGACCCACGCTAAATAGAGCCGATGTGCTAACAAGTATCTTTCTCATCTCAAATTCCCCTAATTTCAGTGTGAGTTCATGACAAGTGTGAGTTCATGATACAGGACAAATGCCGACACCCCTAGTTTGCGTCGGGTCCTTAACTTATGAGAGCTGATCCGTGCATTTCATTCCATATGTCTGATTGCGCCCGCTCAGCTCGCCGCGCTGTCGATCGAGCGGGCAAACGGCCGGCGGCGTATGTAGGCCTCCATCGAAGCTGCAGAGTCACGTTTGCCGAAGACACCCCCACGGCATCAAACCACCGTTGCGATCATCCATAGCGACGTCAAAATGTGTGCTTGTATTCGTGAACGTAAAATTGCACCGGACGATTGTGCAACGCGCGGGAAGAGATCATTTCTTGTACAACAACGGCGAGACATCGAGAACGGCGAAAATCGAACGGCTGACCCTACGTGGACGCATCGCCGCGTTGCGAGGCGATTCTGAATTGCGCCGCAGCATGATCGTTTATCGTGGCGAAGGACGAATTAAATGTAATGAATGAGACTATCACTCAGGATGATAGTTGGCCTTGACCTTTGCGCGTCAAGCGGAGCGAGCCAGAGCGCTTTATAGTCTCGCCGCCGAACAATCCCCTGCCGGCGGATACGTGGCGTCAGCTGCCTTACCTGGCCAGGCGCATCAAGAAGCCGGTGCCGAGAGCAGTAAGGACCGCCGGGAAAGACACGGAGGGAGAGATGCCCCTGCAGAACCGCGTGACACCTTTCGGCGAGATCCGCGCCATGCCGCAGCGGGGGATGTTCACCGGCAATCGCGGCATCATCCACGATCCGGCGACAAGGACGCTGACGCGGCAACGCTGGACCTCGAAGGCCTGGCTGGTCTGCTCCTGCGACTATAAGGGCGTGCGGCGCGACGTGATGGCGCGGCGGAGCTGGACGGAGCTCTTCTTCCTCGACGAGGCGACGGCGCTGGCCGCCGGGCACCGCCCCTGCTTCGCCTGCCGCCGCGCGGCCGCGGAAGCCTTCCGCGCCGCCTGGTGCAAGGGCAATACGGCGGCCAACGCAGCGGACAACGTTGCGGGCAATGGCGCCAGGCCGCCGCGCGTCGCCGAGATCGACGCGGTGCTGCATCGGGAGCGCCTCGACGGCCGCGCGAAGCGGCTGCATCCCCTGTCCGCGCAACCGTGCGACCTGCCGACCGGCGCGATGCTGGCGGCCGGCGGCGAGAGCTATCTGGTGACGGCGGGACGGCTGCTGCGCTGGAGCGCCGACGGCTATCACGCGCTTGCGGTCCCGGCGGCCGGGCTGCGCTTCGACGGGCTGCTGACGCCGCCCTCGACCCTGCGCGCCCTGGCGGCGGGATATAGGCCGGTGCTGCATGCGAGCGCCGGGGACACCTGGTGAACAGGACCGCGCCGGAGCGGAGCCGTGCGGGATCATCATCCGGGGCCTGCGGATAACAGCTAGCGGATAACAGTTATTCGCGCCCGGCCCGGGAAAGCGTCGCGCGCATGAAACCACGTACCGGGCGGCGGCGAATAGCCGTCATGGGTGGTGAGGCCCGCCTCTGACCGAGCGGGTTGTCTTCACGATCGATTGAGGTTTCCTGCGCATGAGTCAGTCCCTCCACGACCATCACGCGGCATCGCCTGCTGCCGCTTCCGATTGGTTCAGTCACCGTTCCCTCGCCGCATTGATCGCCAGCCTCGCGCCCCTGCCGCTGCGGTTGATCGTCGGCTACGGCTTCATGGAGCATGGCTTCGCCAAGCTGGCGCGCGGTTCCGATTCCTTCGCTACTATCCTGGCGGCGATCGGCGTGCCGGAGCCGCATCTGATGGCCTGGGCCACCATCGTGATCGAGGTCGCCGGCGGCCTTGCCGTGCTTCTCGGCGCCTTCGTGCCGCTGGCCAGCCTGCCGATGGCGGCGGTGCTGCTGGTGGCGATGTTCAGCGTGCACCTGCCCTACGGCTTCAGCTCGATCAAGCTGCTCGCCGTGACGCCGGCGGGCGCGCAGTTCGGCCCGCCGGGCTATGAGACAGACCTGCTTTATCTCGCCTGCCTCGCGGCACTCGTGCTCTGGGGCGCTGGTCCCTTCTCAGTCGACCGCATGATCGCCGGCCCGCTGCGGCGCCTGCCCGGCGGTCGCGCCGGCTGAGCCGTGCGGATATCAGGCGATGACCGTCACCGCCTGATATCCGCCCCGTCGCGGCCGCGCCGCAGCGCCAGGTCGTCATAGAGGTCGCAGCGCGAGAGGCCCATATCTCTCAGGAGGTGATCGTCGAGCCTGTCGAAGATGCGGCGCTGCTGCCGGTTTTCGCGGGCGCGCTGCAACGCTTCCGTCCTGCCGGCCAGCGCATTCCGCAACCAGCGCGCCGGCCGGCCGAAGAGCGCCAGGCCCAACGCCGCGACCGAGCGCATCAGCAGCAGAGCGAAGCTTGCTGCGAGGTCGGGCGGCAGGCTCGGCTGCGCATAGGGCGTGACGATGTGATAGCCGGTGGCCTGCCAGGTCTCCAGGCAGTCCGCCGGTATTTCCGCCAGCCGAAAGGCATCCGGCCAGTCGCTCAGCTCCCCCTCCCCCTCATGGCAACCGTCGCGGCCTGCGCGGAGCGGCATGGCCTGGCGGGACGTGGTGTCATAGGAGCTCGCACGGTCGGAGGTCATCCGAGCTTCCTTTCGAAGAAGATGAGCCATGATTTCAGGTCCTCCGTGACATCGCCATAAGGCGGGATGCGGGTGAAGCCGGTCTTCTCATAGAGGCGGATTGCCTCTGCCTGGCGCCTGCTGGTATCGAGCCGCATGCGCGCATAGCCGGCCTGGGTCGCCTCGGCGATGGCGCGGCGGGCCAGCGCCTTGCCGACGCCCATGCCGCGAAAGGTGACCGGCACGAACATGCGCTTCATCTCGCAGGTGCCGCCTTCCGCGCCGCTGCCGCCGAGATCGCGCAAGGCGACGCAGCCGGCAGGCTGGCCGCCGTGATAGGCGATCAGCAGGCCGCTGGTGGCGGCAGCCGGCGGCACGTCACGCAGGCAATACTGCCCCTCCGCCTCCGCTTGCGCCCGCATCGCCGGCGACCAGCGATGGCGCAGCACATAGGGACCGGGCAGACCGTCCAGCTCCTGCTCGAATTTCTGCGGCTCGAAATAGCGCTCGATCAGCGCCCGGTCCTCGTGATGATGCTCGCGATGCCAGGCGACGAAAGCGCGCATCAAGCCGCGCATATGATTGATCGCGGTGGCGTTGGTGGCGTGGAAGATGGTGACCATCAGCCTCTGCTCCCGTCGATCATGGTGAGATGAGCCCGACGGCGCGCTGCCGCCGATATCGGCACCGGTATCGACAGTGCCGGGCGGGATGCCGGCTGCCCCGCCCCGGCCGGCGCATGCGCCGGCGTCAGGCGGCTGCCGAGAAAGGCCGGCGGCACGGCGCCGGGATGATCGTCATTGGCCGGTTGGGATGGCAGGCCGAAGAAAACGCGAAACATGATATGAGGCGGCATGGTGACCCTCTCTCGCTTGCTGCCTTGCTGCCGGGTCGAATCCGGTGAAGGGGAAGCTAGTGGCACGACGCCGCAACCACATCGGGAGTTCTCCCTATTTTTCGCGAATATGCCGGCTCTGTGTCGGCCATCACGCGCAAAACCCTCAATAAGCAAATGCCGCAGCGAAACTCGCGCGTCAGTGGGACGCAAAATTGCAGACGTAACACATGCCATGGATCCCGGGTCGAGTGCGGCATGAGGTGAGGCGTGCGCATGGAGAGGCATCTTTGCAGCGCCGTGGCCGCCTCACCCATTCGCATGAGAAGCGAGGCTGTCCCCTCGACCGCTTTCTGCCCATCCGCTTGCCCCTCACCCGTTCGGATGAGATCAATCGCCCTGTTGTTGCAGCTTTGCGCGGCCGCACTGCGGATCACAGAATTATCACATGGCCTCGCGTTGACTCGGGCGTGAAGCGGTGCGCAGAGTTGCTGCGAGGGGAAGCGCAGCTGCGCACCATCCGATTTTCAGTACGCCCAGTTCTAAAGTAACGGATTACGTCCGGCGGCTGTCTTGCCGCGCGGCAGGATGAACCTGCGAAGACGTGCCACCGGCTGGCCCCGCGCCAACGCCGGAAGGGCGAGTTGTTGCCGTGCGGAAGGATCCGAAAAACGGGGAGACGAAAATGGCCGAACGCTATGACGGGGACAAGGACAAGAGGGACAAGGACAAGAACGGCGGCACGGATTATCAGCGGCCGCTGAATGCCGCGGAGCTGATGGAACTGCTGCGTGCACTACTGGCAGAATCCCGCGACCAGACGCAATACCTCTCGCGTTTCGGCGAAGGCCGCGAACTGGATGCCTGCTTCCTCGACAAGATCTGCCATATCATCTGCCTGCTGGCCAACGAAACCCATGCGCAGCGCCAGCAGCTGACCGTCATCGGCGAGGCGATCAACAGCCTGCTGGAACTGACCCGGGCGGTGCATCCGGAACAGGCGCAGCAGTTGGAGCGGCTGGCGCAGCTGCGCGCCGAGATGGAACGCTGCTGCCCGCCCAAGCACGAAAAGCCGGCGCTCATCTGCGACGACAAGGAATGCGACTGCCGCAGCGGCATCGATACCGGCAAGGGCCATTCGGTGAAGTCGCGCGGCCGCACCAAGCGCATCGATGGCGGCGACGCGCGGCATCATGAATGGGTGATCGAGCCGCACACGCTCAACGACAACGAGGACCTGCCGCCTTTGCCGCAAGGCCGCATCGTCGGGCAATTGCTGCCGGCTGCCGCAACGCCACATGTGCTCGATTTCCGCAGCGGGCCCGGCCCCTCCGGCGGCGGCGCGCAGGAGCCCGTCACCTTCCGCACCTTCACCAACGGCAGCTTCACCGAAGTCGTCTGGCCGCCGGATATGAGCGGCGCCAAGAACGGCGATGTGGTGCTGATGTCGGCCAATCTCTGGCTGCGCCTGTCGCTCGACGGCGGCCACACCTTCACCGATCTCGACTTCACCAAGGTCTTTGCCAAGGAGACCAACTACAACGGCTGGAACGGCGACCAGGTCATCCTTTATCTGCCGCCGATCGACTGCTTCGCGCTCTATGTGCAGTCGAATGTCGGCACCGGCACGAATTTCGGCAAGAGCGTCGTCAAGGTGGCGATCGCCAGCACCGCCGATCTCAAGACCTATAAAGGCGCCAAGGCGGCCTGGCGGCGGCAGTGGCATTTCACCTCCGACACTTTCGGCCTCGGCGCGCAATGGCTGGATTTCCCGGATATGAGCTGCGGCAGCGACTATCTCTATCTCAATACCAATGTCTTCGCCCGCACCGCTAAATCCGACGGCACCACCAGTGATAAATTCGGCGGCAAACTGTTCTGGGAACTGCCGCTGAAGGATCTCGCCGCCGGCAAGGACCTCTCCTTCCTCTTCGCCTTCATCACCGACAAATACACTTTCGGCTCGCCCACCCAGAACATCACCGACGAGAATTACTGGGCCGCCCATGTCAGCAATTCGAAGATGC
>DATLJB010000083.1:0-8649 GCA_035539075.1 Terriglobia bacterium | reverse complement strand
ACATCATATTCCATAACCTCGCGGTCCATTCTCCCCTCCTGGCACTCTCGGCCTAATGATCCAGTCCAGGGCCGGCACCCGATCGGCCGGCCAAAGCTGGCAAGGTGTTACAATGATGACCGGCCGCTGACAACTGCACCCGGCGCTGGCCACCGCCATAGCCGCATGCAGCGGCAGCAGGGCTCCGCCTGTCGGAACCACCGGCAAGGCAGCCCGACGCAAGGTCGGGCAGAATGGCCGGCTCGCCCTTTCCGGGGACAATCTATCGAGCATCCACATCTAGGCGACTGCCGCGGCCGATGCTAGGTTGCCGCTATGCAAACGCCCGCCTCCGACCTGCCGGATCCGCTTACCCTCTTGAAGCTGTATATCGAGTGGGGCGCCGACGAGGCTGTAGAGGAGACGCCGCAAAGCCGCTTTGGTGCGACCGGCTGGGGCAATCTGCCGGGCACGGCAACACCGGAACGGGCCGCCAGATCCACCGGTCTCGCCGAGCGAGCCGGGGAAAGCCGCCCCCAGGCGCCGAATCCGCCGCCCGGCCGCCGCGCTGCCAACGAAGCCGCCGGCATGGCCCCGGCCAGCGAGGCCTTGCGGCGCCAGGCCGCCGACAGCATCGCCGGCGCCGAACCGGCAGTCATCCTGAGCGCCCGCGAGGCCGCAAAAGCCGCCCGCGACCTGGCCGCCTTGCGCGAGGCCCTGGCCCAGTTCGACGGCTGCGCCTTGAAGAAAACGGCCACCAATCTCGTCTTCGCCGACGGTAATCCCGAGGCCGAGGTCATGCTCATCGGCGAGGCGCCGGGTGCGGACGAGGACCGGCAGGGCAAGCCCTTTGTCGGCGTGTCGGGCCAGTTGCTCGACCGGATGATGGCAGCGATCGGTCTCGACCGCAGCACCTTCTATATAACTAATGTGTGTTTCTGGCGTCCGCCCGGCAATCGCAAGCCGACCGAAGCGGAACTGGCGGCGCAACTTCCCTTCGTCACGCGCCATATCGAATTGATAAAGCCGAAAGTGCTGGTCCTGGTTGGCGGCTCTTCCGCCCAGGGATTGCTCGGGCTCAATGACGGCATCACGCGATTGCGCGGTCGCTGGTTCGACTACGCCTCGCCCGATCTCGCCGCGCCGATCCCCGCGATCCCCATCTTCCATCCCGCTTATCTGTTGCGCCAGCCCGGTCTCAAACGGGAAGCCTGGCGCGATCTCTTGAAGCTCAAGGCACGCCTCGCCGGCCCCGGCGTCTGATCCGCAGGGGCGGTCGCCCCCTGCGGTCGGGCCTTGCCTCAGCCGGTGATCCCCGGGGTCTGCGCGACAGCCAATCGGAGGCCGGCCACCCCACCGTTAACCAAAAACACGGGCTACCGCGCGCGATAGTTAAGGGAAGCCACACGAAGAATTTATTTATTAACCACAATATATAGTGTGAAGATTTATTCCTATATCAATATATAGACATTCCATGGGTTGGAAAGGCTGGACTCAGCCGGCTCGATCCACTAGTTCTGACTCTGGGAAACGCACGTAGAGATTTGGTTCAACCTTCGTCCTGGCCGGGCCGGGACGTCAATCAAGGGGACGACGCCTTGATGGGACATCATTGCAGATACGGCCGTCGTGCCTTTTTGGCTGCGACCGCGATCACAGTGTGTGTGCTAAGTGCCGCCACCTTACCGAGTGCGGCGTCGGCGCAAGATGCTGCCGCTTCGCACCGCAATCCTTATGCACCGCTGGCTGCCGATCCGGCCGGCGATGCCAGGAATGGCGATAAGACCGCCTCGCTGCCGACGCCGAATGACGCGGTGGACGTCAGTGGCGTGCAGCTGCCGCGGCCGCTCGACCAGGTCAACGCCGATCGTTACCGCGAAATCTTCCGCGCCCAGGCGCGCGGTGATATCCGCGCGGCCGACGACCAGATCGGCCAGCTTACCGACCAGTCGCTGCTGGGCGAGGTCCTGTCAGACCGCTACCTCTCGGTTTCCTATCGCAGCAAGCCGAAAGAGCTGGCCGACTGGCTGAAGCAATACAGCGATCTGGCCGAATCGGCCGACATTTACGCCCTGGCGCAGAAAAAAGGCGCCGGCATCGTCACCAAGCCGCATATTCCCAACGTGGTGCGGATCGGTTCGCCCGATGAAAGCGTCATCGACAACGACCCGGAATGGAAGGCCGGCCTAGCCTCCTGGCGAGCCCGCGACTACACCGCGGCTGCCAACCATTTCGCCGCCTCCTATGACAATGTCAGCGATCCGTGGAACAAATCCGCCGCCGCCTATTGGGTCAGCCGGTCGGAGCTGCGCGCCAAGCAGCCCACCAAGGTCAGTGCCTGGCTGATCAAGGCCGCAAAACAGCCGCGGACCTTCTACGGCCAGTTGGCAATGCACGCGCTGGGCGCCGATAACGATTTTGACTGGCGCACGCCCAGCTTCAACAGCCGGCAGGCGGACGTCATCATGCAGAGTCGCGCCGGCAAGCGCGCCTTGGCCCTGTTGCAGGTCGGTCAGGTGAATGCCGCCGAGCGGGAATTGCTGGTGTTGCAGCAGAACGCCAATGACGAACTGTCCGAGGCACTGCTGTCGCTGTCGCAGGCCGCGCGGATGCCGTCCCTGGCGCTGCGGATCGGTGCCAATGCCCGCATTCTGCAGAACAAGATTATCACGGCAGCACTTTATCCTTTGCCGTCGTGGCGCCCCTCGGCTGGTTTTGACGTCGACCGCGCGCTGCTCTTCGCCATCATGCGCCAGGAATCGGGCTTCAACCCGGCTGCCGTCAACCCGGCTTCGGGTGCCACGGGTCTGATGCAGCTGATGCCCTCGACGGCGCGGATCGTCGCCGGCAAGCAGCAGGCGGCCGCCATCACCGATCCGATCGTCTCGATGGATATCGGCCAGCGTTATCTCAACGCCTTGACCGAAGACGGCAATGTCGGGAACGACCTCATCAAGATGATCGCTTCCTACAACGCCGGCCCCGGCAATCTGGCGAAATGGGCGGCGGCCAGCGATGCGCGGAAGGATCCGTTGCTGTTCCTGGAAATGCTGCCCTCGGACGAGACGCGGCTTTTCACCCAGCGCGTCGTCGCCGCCTATTGGGTCTATCGTCAGCGCTTGGGTCAGGATACGCCGTCCTTGGAAGCAGTCGCCAGCGGGGAATGGCCGAAATACCAACGCCAGGCTTTGGCCAACGCGACTAAATAAGAGCTACGCCATATTGGCGCGGATTCAAGCGGACGAGGCATGACATAATGTCTCGTCCGCTTTGTTTTTTCGGCGCGCCCCGCGACGCCTTGACGCGATGCCTCGATCGCGGGATTCTCCGGTCATGCCGAAGCTCGATGACTCGAGGCCATTCCTGGCCGTCAATATCGCCGTCCTCACCATATCGGACACCCGCAGTGAAGCGGATGACCGTTCCGGCCAGGCCCTGGTCGACCTGATCGCCCGGGATGGCCACAAGCTCGCCGCCCGGAAAATCGTCAAGGACGATATCGGTGACATCGTTGCACAGCTATCGGCCTGGATCGCCGATCCGCTGGTGGATGTGGTGATCTCGACCGGCGGCACGGGGGTGACCGGCCGCGACGTGACGCCGGAAGCTTTTGAGCGGGTGATCGAGAAGAAGATCGATGGCTTTGGCGAGCTCTTCCGCTGGATCTCGTATCAGAAGGTGGGAACCTCGACCATCCAGTCGCGCGCGGTCGGCGGTGTTGCCGGCGGCACCTATCTCTTCGCCCTGCCCGGCTCGCCCAGCGCCTGCCGCGACGGCTGGGAGGAGATCCTGAAACACCAGCTCGACAACCGGTTCCGGCCCTGCAACCTGGTCGAGCTGATGCCGCGCCTGCAGGAACATCTGCGCTGAGGAACATCTGCGCTGAGACAGGGGCGACAATCCAAGCATTCGGCCGGACGATAAGGGGAAGATCATGAGTAAAGGGATCGGTGGATCGACGGCGGCGGCTGAATTGGCCGCGCTGCGTCCCTGGCAGGATCAGGCGCCGGCAATCTCCGCCGCGGAGCGGACAGCGCGCCTTGACCGGGCGCGGCAGCTGATGGCGGCAATGGGCGTCAATGCCCTGCTGATCAATGCCGGGGCCAGCCTGCACTACTTCGCCGGCGTGAGCTGGGGCGCCAGCGAGCGCCTGGTCGCCATGGTCCTGCCGCTGTCCGGCCGGCCGGTGCTGATCTGCCCGGCTTTCGAACGCGGCTCGCTGGAAGCCGAATTGCTGATCGACGCGGATCTGCGCCTCTGGCAGGAAGACGAAGATCCCTATCTTCTGGTGGTCGATGCTTTGCAAGAGAAAGGCGGGCATCGCCTCGCCCTCGATCCCCAAGCTGCCTTTGCCATCTATGCCGGCCTTAAGCGAACCGGTGCGTCGCTGGAGATCCTCGATGCGACCAGCATCATCGATGGCTGCCGCGCCCGCAAATCAGCCGCCGAACTGGCGCTGATGCAGCAGGCGAAGAACATGACCCTGGAAGTGCAGCGCCGCGCCGCCCGCATCCTCGCCCCCGGCATCACCACCGGCGAGGTCAAATACTTCATCGACCAGGCCCATCGCGCCGTGGGTGCCGGCGCCGGCTCGACCTTCTGCATCGTGCAGTTCGGCCAGGCGACCGCCTATCCCCACGGCTTGCCCGGCGAGCAGCGGCTGCAGGAAGGCGATATGGTGCTGATCGATACCGGATGCCGGGTTCAGGGCTATCATTCCGACATCACGCGCACTTACGTCTTCGGCAATGCGACGGCCGAGCAGCAGCGCATCTGGGATCTCGAGCACGAAGCCCAGGCCGCCGCCTTCGCCGCCCTCCGGCCTGGCGCGCCCTGCCATGCGCCCGATGATGCCGCCCGCGCCGTGCTCACCAAGGGCGGTCTCGGCCCCGATTACCGGCTGCCCGGCCTGCCGCATCGCACAGGACACGGGATCGGCCTTTCGATCCATGAAGCGCCCTATCTGGTGCGGGGCGACAAGACGGAACTGGCGCCCGGCATGTGCTTCTCCAACGAGCCGATGATCGTCGTGCCGGACAGATTCGGCGTCCGCCTCGAAGACCATATGTATGTCACCGAGACGGGTGCCGCTTGGTTCACCCAGCCGCAGCACAGCATCGACGCGCCGTTCGGTTGACCTGCCGTCACGGTCGGAGCCGTTTCAGGCCGGATCGAACCGAAGCCGAAGCGGTCCGGACGCGACGGCGATTGACAATCGCCGGCCGCACTCCCTATCGTCGCCTCCATGACCAGGATGCCTCGCCACCAGCAGCATTATTTTACGTCGTCCCCATAGGGCGGCGCGATTGGTCATGACCTGACACGAGAAGCCGCCGCAAGGTCGGCGACGAGGTTCAGGTGAAGCGGTCTCCGGCCCCCGGCAAACTATCCTGGGCCAAATGGAGACCTGCAATGACAACCGCTCCCCATCCCATTGATCCCGCCATCCGCAGCCTGCGGCTATCGGACCGCCACCGCCATGATCAATTGGTGGCGGAACTCGATCTGCTGCATCACGAGGCTTTGCCGATCGCGATCAAGCCACCCGCCGAGGCGCGCGTTCCCGATGATGAATTCACACGCCGCCTGACTGACCCCGCCGTCTTCCTGCGCGGTTATGAATCTGATCGCATGCTGGTCGGCCTGATCCGGGCGGTGCTGAGGGAAAATCAGGAGGGCCGCGCCCATCGCGCCTCGCGCGTGGTGCGGATCGAAGAACTGATCGTCGATCGTCCGGCGCGCGGCAAGCGGATCGGCTATGCCCTCCTGCAAGCGGCCCGGCAATGGGCGCAGGATCTCGCGGCTTCGTCGATCGAGCTCAACGTCTATGCCTTCAACATCGCCGCGATGGACTTCTACACCGCCGCCGGCTTTGTCCCGCATAGCATGATCCTGAGCCGTCGGCTGGCTTAGCTGCTGTCGAAGCGCAGACTCATCGAAGCGCACGGCTATCGAAGTGTGCGGCCACCGAAGCGCAACGGCATATATTTTGTTCTTTATTTGTTCTCATATTGATGCCAAGATTTCGGCATCATGAGTCCTACCTTGCGCACCTCCAATTCGTGCTTTGACTTCGGCGACCTGACCTCGGCGCCGGATACGACCTTGCCCGCCAGGGCGCGCAAGGGCCGGGGAGCGGTCAGCAACCACGCCGGACGTTTTGAACCAGGGGAGCGGCCCCTGGAGGATGACGGCTGGCTGCTGCAGGACGAGGAAAACGACCAGCCGCCCCTGCGCACCACGGTCAGCCTCGACACCAGTAAATCGATCATCAGCCGCAATGATTCGCCCGACGTTCCCTTCTATCAGTCCATCAACCCCTATCGCGGCTGCGAGCATGGCTGCATCTATTGCTTCGCGCGGCCGACCCATGCCTATCTCGGTCATTCACCGGGCCTCGATTTCGAGAGCCGGCTTTATTACAAGCCGAATGCCGCCAAGCTGCTGGAAAAGGAATTGCGCCGCCCGGCCTATCGGCCGCAACTGATCGCGCTTGGCACCAACACCGATCCCTACCAGCCGATCGAGCGGCGCTATCGCATCATGCGCAGCATCCTGCAGGTGATGTCGGATTTCCAGCACCCGATCGGCATCACGACGAAATCGGCCAATATCCTGCGCGATCTCGATCTGCTGACCAGCCTGGCGCGGCGGCGCCTCGTCCACGTGGCGATCTCCGTCACCACCCTCAACGGCGATCTCGCGCGCAGCATGGAGCCCCGGGCCAGCGCGCCGCATCGGCGGATCGCCGCCATCAAGGAACTGACCGGCGCCGGCGTGCCGGTCAGCATCTCGGTGGCGCCGATCATTCCCGGCCTGACCGATCCGGAAATCGAGACCATCATCGCTGCGGGCATCAAGGCCGGGGCGCGCGGCGTCAACTGGATCCTGCTGCGCCTGCCCCTGGAAATCAAAGGCCTGTTCGAGGAATGGCTGCAGGCGCATGCTCCCGACCGCGCCAGCCACGTGCTCAACCTGATGCGCGAATGCCATGGCGGCCAGATCTACAGCAGCACCTTCGGCAGCCGCATGCGCGGCCAGGGTCCCTATGCGGAGATGATCAAACAACGGGTCGAACAGGCGGCCAAGCGCCACGGTGTCGGCGATCGCGACTGGCGGCTCGATCTGTCGCGTTTCCGAGCTCCGGCAGGTACAGCCACGCAGCCGGATCTCTTTTCCGCCTTCGGCAGCTCCGACTGAGCCGTGCAATCGGCCATGCTCTCGGTTCATGATCGAGACAGGCCGGCGCGTCACTTCCAGCCGAACCATCCTGACAGAAACAACTGCTGTGTTGTTGCGCTCACGCGCTGAATCGGGCAAGGCTGCGGGGATAACAGCACCCGACAACCGCCAGCGAGTCCTTGCCGATGCGCCGCCCGTTCCTCCTTGCCTGCCTGATGAGCCTGTTCATCCTGCCATCGATTGACCCGGCAGGCGCGGCGGCACCCGGGAAACCCGTCAATGACGCCATCAACAAGGGCGCTGCGGACGGTTCCGGCTGCCTGCCCCAGGGCGGCAAGGCGACCTTCGACACCTTCCGCGGCTGCATCGCCCAGCATGCCAAGGCGCCGGCCGTGAAAGGCGCGCAGGCCGATGCCTATCGGCTGGGGCTGCAGGCCCAGTCATGGCTGCTGGTTAATCTGCAATCGCTGAAGGCCATGGATGCGGCCGACAAGGCCAGCGGCAATGACAAGGCTGCGGCGGCGAAATCCGCCAATGTGCTGCAGGAGGCGGCGCATGATTATTTTGTCGCGATGCGGGGCCTGCAGGGCAAGGTGAAGGTCGATGACGCCTCCCTTTGCGGCGCACTCGGCTTGCCCTACGACCAGCTCAAAGACTACTTCGATTTCTATGATCACTGGCAGTAAGCGCCGTTAAGGCAAACTCGAGAACGGAAAGCGGACGAACGGGGCCATATCATGCCGGATCTGTCGCATGAACTTGCCTTCGGCCTGCAGCCGCATCTGGAAGGCGGCCGCATCGTCTGCGGTATCGACGAGGTCGGTCGCGGCCCGCTGGCCGGACCGGTCGTGGCCTGCGCCGTCATCATCGATCCGGCAAAGCTCGATCCCGAGCTCGCCCGCCGCATCGACGATTCGAAGAAGCTGCCGATCAAGACCCGCCAGGAACTGCATGACGCACTGTGCGCGGCCGTGACTTATGGCATCGGCCAGGCGAGCGTCGCGGAAATCGACGACATCAACATCCTGCAGGCGACCTTTCTCGCCATGCGCCGGGCGGTGCGCAAGCTGCCCGTCAAACCGCATGTGGCTCTGATCGACGGCAACCGGCCCCCGAAGCTTTCCTGCAAAACCGAATGCCTGATCGGCGGTGATGCACTCTCGCTCTCGATCGCTGCAGCTTCAATTATCGCAAAAGTCGTACGCGACAAGATGATGTGGGAGCTCGCAAAACGGCACACCGTATATGGGTGGGAGACCAATGTCGGCTATGGAACGGAGGAACATCTGGCCGCCATCGCCGCGCATGGCGTCACCAGGCATCATCGGAAATCTTTTAGACCTATTTCTCAGAGTCTTAGCATAACAGACTGACTCTTATCACTTTTTGCGCTTGACTTGCCGAGTCGCCTGACTCAGGATCGGCGCATGAAAACGAAGCAGCCGAAATCCTCCGCCCCCACCTTGCCGCTGGACAGCATCCTGC
>DATLJB010000082.1:0-17353 GCA_035539075.1 Terriglobia bacterium | reverse complement strand
TATGAGTCAGCGGGTCGTCACCGATGCATCATCTTTCCTCCGTCGCTCTGTGGAGGATATTGCGATGCGATCTCTTTTCTCTCCGCGGGCGGCGGCTCTCGTCACTTCCATCGTGACGGGGATCGGCCTCTCTGCGAGCCTCTCCTTGACCCTCGGCACCAGTGCCGCCCAGGCGGCCGCGACGCCCGTGCTCACCATCTATACCTATGACAGCTTCACCGCCGATTGGGGGCCGGGGCCGGCCATCACCAAGTCCTTCGAGGCCAATTGCGGCTGCAAGCTGAACTGGGTGGCGCTGGAGGATGGCGCCGCCTTGCTCTCGCGCCTGAAGATCGAGGGCAAGAAGACCAAGGCCGATATCATCCTCGGCCTCGACACCAATTTGACCGCCGAGGCGGCGGCGACCGGCCTCTTCGCGCCGAGCAGCGTCGATACCTCGGCGTTGAAATTGCCGATCAGCTGGGACGGCAAGACGCCGCCCCTCTCGGCCGCCGAGGCGAGGGATTTCGTGCCCTATGATTACGGCTATTTCGCCTTCGTCTATGACAGCGAGAAGCTGACCAATCCGCCGCAGAGCCTGGCCGATCTCGCCAAGCCCGGCGACCAGCCGAAGATGATCCTGATGGACCCGCGCAGCTCGACGCCGGGCCTCGGCCTGCTGCTCTGGATGAAGGCGGTCTATGGCGACAAGGCGAAGAGCGAGTGGTCGGCGATCGCCCCGAAGATCCTCACCGTCTCCAAGGGCTGGAGCGAGGGCTACGGCCTCTTCACCAAGGGCGAGGCGCCGCTGGTGCTGAGCTACACGACGTCGCCCGCTTATCATCAGATCGTCGAGAAGACGGAGAAGTACAAGGCGCTCAACTTCCCCGAGGGCAATTACCTGCAGGTTGAAGTGGCGGGCCTCGTCAAGACCAGCAAGCAGCCGGAGCTCGCTAAGAAGTTTCTTAGCTTTCTCACCACGCCCGAGGTGCAGAAGCTGATTCCGACCACCAATTACATGTTCCCGGTCGCCGATATCGGCAGCGACCTGCCGAAGGAGTTCCAGCAAATCCCGGCCCCGGCCAAGACCCTGCTGATCCCCAGCGCCGATATCGCCAAGCACCGCGGCACCTGGATCAAGGAATGGCTCGACGCGACGAGCAAGTAACGGGACGTCGGCCGCTGGCCGCCGACCCCTTTGCCCTTACCCTCCCCCAAGATGGGGGAGGGCAGGGAGGGGGTGTTCTTTTAGCTCATCACTGTCCTTCGGTTGCCCCCCTCACCCCGTCCCTCTCCCGCGAGGGGAGAGGGAGCGCTGTTGCTGGGGGAGGGGTTGAGTCCCCGGATGATCTTCGCTTCTTGTCACCGCGCTCAAACGGACAATGTCACGCTGCGCGTGCCCTTGGCTCTTTAGCTCCCTCCCCCCTTGCGGGGGAGGGTAGGGGCGGGGGGTGTTGGCAGTTGCTGACCGTGCGTCGGCCTATGGTCGTCACCGCATGACCACCGCCGCCGACACCGCATCGACCTTGCTGCGAAACCGTGCCCGACTTGCCCGCCGTGCAGCACCGCGCTTCGGCATCGTCGCGCTCGGCCGGCTCGCCGCTCTCGTCCTCATCCTCGGCGCCGTTGCGGTGCTGGCGCGGCTGCTTGCAGAGATGCAGCCGGAAGATCTCACCGCCATTCTCGGCGACGAATACCTTCACCGCGTCATCCGCTTCACGCTCCTGCAGGCGGGGCTCTCCACATTGATCTCTGTCATTGCCGCCGTGCCGGTGGCCCGCGCGCTCGCCCGGCGGAGTAATTTCCCCCTGCGTGGCCTGCTGCTGCGGCTGTTCTCGCTGCCGCTGGTCATGCCCTCGCTGGTGGCGATCTTTGGTGTCGTCGATATCTACGGCCAGCAGGGCTTCGCCGCGCATCTCACCGCTTCTCTCGTGCAAATGACGGGTGGGCCATTCACCTGGCCTTCGATCTACGGCCTTTCCGGCATCCTTATTGCCCATGTCTTCTTCAACCTGCCGCTCGCCGTGCGCCTGCTGCTACCCGCCTGGGGCGGCATTCCGGCCGAGACCTGGCGCCTCGCCGCCCAGCTCGGCATGTCGGGCGGCCAGGTCTTCCGCCTCATTGAAGTTCCGCTGCTGCGCCGTGCGCTGCCGCAGATCGCCGCCACCGTCTTCATGCTCTGCTTCACCAGCTTCGCGATCGTGCTGACCCTGGGCGGCGGGCCGCGCGCCTCGACCATGGAAGTCGCGATCTTCCAGGCGATCCGCTTCGATGCCGATCTGCCGCGCGCCGGATTGCTGGCGCTGATCGAACTCGGCCTCTGCCTTGCCGTCGGCCTTATCTGCCGGGCGCTGGCGCAGCGCATGGAGCTGGGAACCAGCCTCGGCCGGCCGCTCTGGCGCCACGATGCCGCGACGCGGCGCGCGCGCTGGGGCGACGGTGCCTGGATCGCGTTCGCCGCTCTCTTTGTGGTGGCACCGGAGGCGGCCTTGCTGCTCGATGGGCTCACCGGCTTCACCCATGCGTTGCCCTGGCGCGCGCTGATCGGTGCCGCAGCCCTCGGCCTCGGCCTCTCGCTGACCGCCGGCAGCCTCGCGACATTGACCGGCTTCCTGCTGGCCGGTGCGGCGACGGCGCCCGACGATGCGCGCGGCTTCCTCATAAGCATGCCGCGCCGCCTGCTGCGCCGTATCGCGCAGGGCGGCCAGGGCCTCGCCGGCTTGCTACCGCTCGCCTTTTCGCCGATGGTGCTCGGCATGGGCCTCTATCTTTGGATCAGCGATGCTGCCAACAGCGATTGGTTGGGCGGGCTCTTCGGCGGCAACGATCCCGACAGCCTGGCTGCCGATCTGTGGCCGGTCCTCGGCATCATCGTCCTCAACGCGGCGATGGCGGTGCCCTATACGCTGACCCTGCTGCTGCCGGCCCTCGAGCGCGCGCGGGACCAGCATGACAAGCTCTGCCTGGAGCTTGGCATATCGGGCTGGCGGCGCTTCTCCCTCATCGACTGGCCGGTGCTGCGGCCGCAGATCGGCACCGCGATGGCGCTCGCCACCAGCCTCGGCCTCGGCGATCTCGTCGGCATCAGCCTCTTCGGCAATCCCGATCTGAAGACCCTCGGCATCATCCTTTATGAACAGCTCGGCGCCTACCGCCTGACCGAGGCCGCCACCACGGCGCTGCTGCTGCTGCTGACCGTGCTCGTCGTCTATAGTGGCCTCGAGCGGCTGATCGGCGGGAGGGCGGGGCGATGAGGCGCGAGGCCTGCAACGAATGCGGACTGTCGCGCCTGCGCGCGCCTGGCTCCTTAGTTTTCGTACCCCCCACCCTAACCCTCCCCCTCAAGGGGGGAGGGGATTGCCGCGATGTCGGGCCTGTCGGTCGTCTTTCAGTCGAACAGCATCTTGTCTCTGAAAAAACTGATCGAGCAACCCCCTCCCCCCTTGAGGGGGAGGGTCGGGGTGGGGGGTGTTGCCGGCCCCGCACTGACCAGCCGTTCCCTCCACACCCTCGAGCCCATCATGCCTTTCCTTGACTGCCGCGCTTTGACTTTCCGCTACGAGGACATGCGGATGCGTTTCGACTTCGCCGAGGAGGCGGGCGCCTGTGTCGCCGTGATCGGGCCCAGCGGCGCCGGCAAGAGTACACTGCTGTCCCTGATCGGCGGCTTCGAGCGGCCGGATTCCGGCCAGGTCCTGGTCGACGGCACCGACATCACGGATTGGCCCGCTGCGCGGCGACCGGTGACGACCTTGTTCCAGGATCACAATCTCTTCGCCCATCTGACCGCCGCGCAGAATGTCGGGCTCGGCCTCGATCCCGGCCTCCATCTCGATGCCGATCAGCGCCGCGATGTGGCGCAGGCCCTGGAGCAGGTGGGCCTCGCCGGCTTCGAGACGCGTCGACCGGCGCAGCTATCGGGCGGCGAGCGCCAGCGTGTCGCCATCGCCCGCTGCCTGGTGCGGCGCCGGCCTATCCTGCTGCTCGACGAGCCTTTCGCGGCGCTCGGCCCGGCGATGCGCCAGGAGATGCTGGATCTTGTCGATGCCCTGCGCCGCGCGGCCGGCTTGACGGTTCTGATGGTGACGCATGACCCGGCCGATGCCGCCCGCATCGCCGGGCGCACCGCCTTCATCGCCGATGGCGAGGTGGTCATGTTCGACAAGACGCAGCGCCTGCTCGCCAGCGACAACCCGGCGATCCGCGCCTATCTCGGCTGTGCCCCGATCCGGGGCGAGTTCATCCGCCCTGGCTGGTGATCGGGTTCACCTGGTCGCCGTTGTCGATGGCGTCGGGCGGGTTGCTGATGATCCGGTCCTTGGGCGTGATCCCGGCGGCGCTGACTTCCAGCTCGGTGCCGTGATCCTGCAGGATCTGGATATGCTTGATCGAGACGTGATTGCTGGGGTCGACGACGGCGATGGAGGTGCCGTCGCTCCGGAACAGGAGGGCGGCCGAGGGAATCTGCAGCGCTTGCGCTTCGCTGGGTCTCGGCAGTTTCAAGCTTACCTGGGCATAGCCGCCCGGTTTCAAGGCATGGTCAGGGTTATCATAGGAAAGCTGGACCAGCATGGTGCCGGATTGCGGATCGACCGCATCCGCGAAATTGATCACCTGCGCACTGAACCCCTGGTCCGGATGATCCGGCACGGTGAACTGCGCCTTCTGGCCGACGAAGATCTGCGCCTGATAGGCCTGGGGCACGTCGATATAGATCCGCAGCTTGTTGATGTCGGAAACGGTGAAGAGCGGCTGCGGCTGGGCGTTGCCGGAAACGATCAAGTCGCCGATATCCGTCGCACGCGAGGTGACCACGCCGTCGAACGGCGCAACCAGGCGCTTGAAGCTGGTCAGGGCCTGCAGCTGCCGCACATTCGCCTTCGCCTGGGCGAGCTGCGCATCGCTGGTGGCGAGTTCGCTGCGCTTCTCGTCGGCGGCCTGGACCGAAACGTTGTGATCGGCGACGAGGCGGTCCCAGCGCTCGGCCGTGACCGCCGCCAGGTCGCGCTGCGCCTGGGCGACGGAGACCGCCGCCTGCGCCGCGGCAAGCTGCTGATCGAGGTCCGGCGCGTCGATATCGGCCAGGAGCTGGCCGGTTTTCACCTCGGTGCCGATATCGGCATACCATTTCTTGATATATCCGTTGGTGCGTGCAAAGACCGGCGCCGAGGACCAGGCTTCAAGCCGCCCGGGAAGGACGAGATCTGCCGTGGTGCTTTGTTTGGGCAGGACGACGCTGACATTGACGACGGAATCGGCGACCGTCTGCTGGTGCAGATCCTTCTGCGCGATCGACCGCGAGGTGAAGCCGAATGCCAGGATGGCGGCGAAGATCGCCGCCACGCCGACGCCGCCCCAGCGCAAGGCGCGGCCGCTCGCTTTGGGAAGCGGATCGTCTGACATCACTCAGGTTCCTTTCGGATTTGCCGCTTCGGGATCTGTCTGGCGGCGGGACGTGCGGCCATGGAAGATCGCGAAGACGGTGGGGACGAAGATCAGCGAGGCGCAGGTCGCGAAGAGCAGGCCGCCGATCACTGCCCGGCCCAGCGGCGCATTCTGCTCCCCGCCATCGCCAAGGCCGAAAGCCATGGGCCCCATGCCGATGATCATGGCAAGTGCTGTCATCAGGACCGGCCGGAAGCGCGTGACGCCCGCCTCGAACGCGGCCTTGCCGGCATCGCCGGTAGCGTTGAGGCGCTCGCGCGCGAAGCTGACGACGAGGATCGAGTTTGCGGTGGCGACACCCATGCACATGATGGCACCGGTGAGAGCGGGAACCGACAGCGGCGTATCGGTGGCAAAGAGCATCCAGGCAATGCCGGCAAGTGCCGCGGGCAAGGCCGATATGATGACCAGCGGGTCGGTCCAGGACTGGAAATTGATGACGATCAGCAGATAGATCATCACCACCGCCCCTAGCAGGCCGAAGCCCATGCCGGTAAAGGCGGTGTTCATGGTTTCGACCTGACCCCGGAAGACGATCTTGATCGTCTGGGGCCGATCCTTGTCCAGGCGCTGCAGGATCCTGCTGACATCGGCGGCGACGGCGCCCAGGTCACGGCCCTGATAGCCGGCATAAACATCAACGACGGGCTGGATATTGTATTGCGTGATCTCGGCATTGGAGGGGCCACGCGAGAAGGTGCCGAGCGCGCCCAGGATCTGCGGCGGTTTGGTCGGATCATGGGGCGTCACCGGCAGCTCTTCCAGCGCGTCGAAACTGTCGATCATGTATTCCGGCGTCTGCGCCACCAGCGGGTAGGTGACGCCGTTCTGGGTGTTCAGCCAATAGACCGGCGCCGTCTGGGAGGTGCCGGCGATGGCATTGGCGACACTGGTCGTCACGTCCTGCTCGTTGATGCCGAGGGCGTTGATGCGGGTGCGGTCGGCGGCGAAGCGGATTTCCGGATAGTTGGCCGGCTGCTGGATGCGCGCATCGACCAGCCCGTCGACCTGGCGGATCGCGCGCAGGATTTTCTGCGCATAGCCCTGGTCGGCGCCGATATTGTTGCCGATGACCTGTATGTCGATCGGCGCGGGAGAGCCGAAATTCAGGATCTGGCTGACCACATCCGCCGGCAGGAAGGAAAGCGTCACCGAGGGAAAGTCCTTCGGCAGCTCCTGCCGCAGCAGGCGGATGTAATCGGCCGTCGGATGATGCCCTTCCTTCAGGCTGATCAGGATATCGCCGTCCTGCGGGCCGATCGTGCCGGATGCGTTATAGACGAGATTGATCTGGCTGACACTGACGCCGATATTGTCGGCCATCGCTGCGATTTCATCGGCGGGAATGAGCGTCCTGATTTTCCGTTCCATCCGGTCGAAAACGGCCGAGGTCTCTTCGATGCGCATGCCGGAAGCGGTGCGCACATGGAGGGCGATCGAGCCGGTATCCACCGTCGGGAAGAAGTTCCGGCCAAGGGCGGGGATCAGCGCCAGGCTGGCCAAGGCGAAGCCCAGAAAGCCGATGGCGAAGATTCGCCGCGAGGAAAGTGCGCGACCGAGCAGGCCGGCATAGGCATCCCGCGCCTGGACCATTTTGTGTTCGAATCCGGTTTGCAGGGCGCCGAGCCAGCCGAAGAGCGAAGCGCGGCCATGGGTTTCCGCTTCCTCGCCGGCATGGGTTTTCAGCAGATACATGGCAAGGGTCGGTACCAAGGTGCGCGACAGCAGGAAAGAAGCCACCATGGCAAAGACGACGGCGAGCGCCATGGGCACGAAGAGGAAGCCGGATACGCCGGGCAGGAAGAACATCGGCACGAAGACGATGCAGATGCACAAGAGCGAGACGAAGGCCGGAATGAGGATCTGTTCCGCGCCGTCGATGATGGCGGTGCGGACATCCTTGCCTTCCTCCAGGTGCCGATCGATGTTCTCGATGGTCACCGTGGCGTCGTCCACCAGGATGCCGACGGCCAGCGCCAATCCGCCCAGGGTCATCACATTCAAAGTCTGCCCGAAGGCGGCCAGGGTGGCGACGGCGGCCAGCACCGCCAGCGGGATCGAGGTGGCGATGATGATCGTCGAGCGCCAGGACCCCAGAAAGAGCAGGATCATCAGCGAGGTCAGCGCCGCCGCCAGGGCGCCCTCGCGGACGACGCCCATGACCGCCGCCTTGACGAAATTCGACTGATCATTGATCGGATGGATGGTGAGGACCTTGGGCAGGTTGCGCTGCAGATCGGGCAGCATCGCCTTGACGCCGTTGACGATGTCGATGGTCGACGTGGCGCCGGATTTCAGGATCGACATCAGAACCGAGCGCTGGCCCTCGACATGGACGACGTTCTGCTGCGGCGCCGATCCGTCGCGTACATGCGCGACATCGCCGATACGGATCGTGGCGCCGTTCACTGTCTTGATCGGCAGGTTGCTCAATTGCTCGGGCGTGCCGGGCGCATTGTTCAGCCGGATATTATACTGAAATTCTCCGATCTTGACGAAACCGGCCGGCGTGATCTGCGTCTGGGCGGCGATCGCATTGCCGATATCCGTCGCCGACAATCCCTTGGCCTGGAGTGCCGCAGGATCGATGTCGATCTGGATCTGGCGGGTCCGCCCGCCATAGGGATAGGGGATCGCTGCACCCGGCACGGTCACCAGGCCGGTGCGGACGAAATTGAAGCCATAATCATAGAGCTGCTGCTCGTTGAGCCCCTTGCCCGAGAGGGCCAACTGCACGATGGGCACCGTGGAGGCATCGTAGTTGAGGATGAGCGGCGGCGTAGTGCCCGGCGGCAACTGGCGCAGCAGCGTCTGCGAGACGGCGGTGATCTGCGCATTGGCGAGGCGGACATCCGCTCCCGGCTGAAAGAAGATTTTGACGATGCCGGTATTTGCCAGCGACATCGCCTCGATATGTTCGATGTTGTTCACCGTGGTCGTCAGCACGCGCTCGTACGGCGTGATGATGCGGCCGGCCATGTCGTCGGCGCTGAGCCCGGTAAACTGCCAGGCGACGGCGACAACGGGGATGTTGATGTTGGGAAAGATGTCGACAGGTGTGCGAAAGGCGGCCAGCACGCCGACAATCAGGATCATCGCGGCAACGACGATGAAAGTATACGGTTTCGATAGAGCAATACCAACGAGAGAGAACATCGCTGAACCGGCTTCAATGTCTTTCGGCGGCAAGCAGGATCATCTTTGTCATCGGCGCGCGACGTGGGCTGTCGCTTTGATCGCCGTCAGCAATCTGCTTCATGAGTGCCATAGGCCTGATCGCCATGGGGTAATTCTCCAAGAGCCCATTCCCTCACTAGACGTGCGGCAATTTCCGCTTGCCATGTCGATTGATCGTGCCGCTCGGGGGAAGGCTGTGAACGGGATTTAAAGTTGTCTGCCTGGACGGCGGGGCATGGAATATCGCTTTCCTAGGGACAGTCGGCGGATAAAGCCGACGACCAGAGCCGGTCTATTCAAGATATCCGTAGAGTCGGATGAAAGAAGCGAAGACCTCGGAGATAGCGAGGACAATCCGGCGAGGCTGTGAATGGCGACGCACGACTGACGATAAACTTAGGAAGCAGGTTAGGTCATAACAAGGGATCTCCCGGTACCGTTTCCCAGGCACCTTATTCTAGAGCACGGACCCGTCTCTTTTATTCCGATGCGTTTCCTTATTGGTTACGGGCTTGCGTCAGCGGCTTACGCTTCGACAACTGTGATCCCGCTCGGCGATGTCGTCATGGTCGATCCTTTCTTTGTGAATGAGACATTGTCGGGCCGGGCAGTTCGGGCGCACGGGCCGCCGTTACGGCGGCGAAGAGGTCGATTGCGAGCGCCACCACCATCGCCGCCGCGCCGATGAGGAACAGCAGGCGGTAATCCTCGCCGCTCTGCGCGAAAACGAAGGAGAACGCATAGGCGGACACCGCCTGGCACAGGGCGAAGGCCACAGTTGCAGCGGTCCACGCTGATTTCTGTTGTGACGGGTGATGGGGCAGCAGCTCGCCGATGCGGCCGAGCACCAGCGGAACGGTTCCAGTGACGAAGGCGCCGACCACGACGCTCGACACGATGAGCCCCGTTGGACCTAATCCGAACGTGGGAATGGCGACGGCGACAGCTTCCAGCAAGAACGCTAGCCGCAACGCAGCTCCGAAACCGGCGCGATCAGCTAGATGGCCGGTCAGGATGGGGCCGAAGGTGGCGCCCAGGCCAAACAACACCCAACAATCGGCGCCAGCCGCCACGCCCTGACCCAAGCCCCGAGCGACGAAATCCACCAGGAAGATCATGTGTGGCACCCAGCCGGCCGCATTGAGCCCATATTCCACATAAAGTGCCCGCAGCGTTTTGACCTTTGGACCATGCGGGCGATGAACAGGCTCGGGCACCGGGGCGGCATGCGCCGGCCATCCGCTCCAGCCGACGAGTACGGCAAGAAGCGACACCACGCCCAGGCCGATCCATGTCTGTTGCAGCCCTTCCCGAAGCAGCAGCGGGACCAGCGTGCCGGAAGCGGCCACGCCGACGCCAACGCCCATGAAGATGAAGCCGCCGGCAAGCCCGCGACGCGCCGCCCGGACATGCGGAAGGACCGTCGGCGCTGCCAGCACCATCAGCGCACCGCCCGCCAGTCCCGCCGCGAACCGCCAGAGGAAGAACCAGGCGAAGCCGAGCGGAAAGGCGCAGGCGAAAAACGCTCCCATCGCAACCAGCATCATCGCCCGAAGCGTAACGACAGTTTGGACGCGTGCCGCGATCGGCCGGCCGAGCAGGGCGCCGGCAAGATAGCCGGCCAGGTTGGCGGCGCCGAGATACGCTGCGGCCGAAGCTGCGAACCAATGGGCACCGACGATTGCAGGCAGCAGCGGCGTGTAAGCGAAACGTGCCAGCCCGATGCCGATCAGGCAGGCACAGAAGGCCGACAGGATTGCCCGCCAAGTCGCCGCCTGTGGCGGCGCGCGATCTGTAATGGTTTCGTAAGCGCCGCCAGCGGTCATTTTCATCCTCTCAGCTATCACTTACTGAGAGAATGGTTTGCCATAGTAATCATTAGAAGCGAATTTACTAGATAGGCCTTATCTTAAAGAGAGATAATCGGGTGCTTCATCGCCCGCACCCCGGGCACGAGCGGTGCGGGATTAAACGAGCGGTGCGGGATAAAATATGGCGATTTGTCCAGCGTGGTTTTGCCTTCTTTCAAAAAGCCGAGCCGTAATATATCTCTTATAGCGCGAGAGATTTTGTATACATATCGGTTCAGAAGAGAGCTGGCGAATGGACATATCCGACCTGAAGATGTTCGAGGCTGTGTCCCGTTGCGGCAGCATGAACCGGGCCGCGCAGGAATTGCACACCGTCCAGTCCAACGTGACGGCCCGGATCCGCTCGCTGGAAGCAGAATTGGGCGTGCCCCTGTTCCAGCGGCACGCCCGCGGCGTCTCCACGACACCAGCCGGCGAGCGGATCCTGCCTCTCGTCGGACGCATCATGAAGCTACTGGCCGATGTCCGCGCGGCCGCGCAGGACGACGGGTCGCCGAACGGTACCTTTACCCTCGGCAGCCTGGAAACCACGACCGCGCTCCGCCTCTCGCCCTTGCTCGGCCAGTTCGCCAAAGCCTATCCGCAGGTCCGTCTGGTCGTGTCGACCGGCACCACGCGCAAGCTGCTCGACGAGGTGCTTGCCTATCGGCTGGAAGGCGCCTTCGTCGCCGGCCCGATCCATCACCCCGAGCTGGATCAAGAGGTTATTTTTCAGGAGGAACTGGCTCTCGTTACGTCGCGGGCGATCCGAACGCTGGACGAACTAGCGAATGTCCCCGATCTCAAGACGATCGTATTCCAGATCGGATGCTCTTATCGCCAGCGGCTTGAAGCGGTTCTTGCCGATATGGGCATCGTCACCGCCAAGCCGTTGGAGTTTGGCTCCCTCGATGCCATCGTGAGCTGCGTTTCTGCCGGCGTCGGTGTGACGCTTCTGCCGAAAGGCGTAGTCGCCGGTCCCTGGCAGGAGGGCCGGATTGCAGTTCACGAACTGCCGCCGGAGCGGGCGCAGGTCGATACACTTTTCGTCCGGCGCACCGACACTTATCTGTCGAGCGCGATGGCGGCGTTCGTCGATCTGGCGAAGGCGAAAGTACCGTCGGCCGCCCCTGTTGCGCCCACTACAGCAACTGCGATCCCTTCCCGGAAAACCGCGATCGAAGCGAGGATGAGCGACGGATGAGAGTGTGACGTTTGCCAATATTTGACTCTCGCGAGCCCGGGGCGGGGGCGCATCTGTGCTGCTTCGAGCAGATTCGGCTGCTTGAAGGTACCCCTGCATAAGGCGCGTTGCGCCGTCGCCAAGAAAACTCGTACGCAATAGGTCCGGCGCCGGCAAGGCCTTGTTCTTCGCCTACGACGCTACAGTGTTCGGCAGCCCTCCATTGCATCCGTCCATCTCCATTTCGTAGAGATGTCCACATGCAAGGCCTGCGTGCCTTCCGGAGCCCTCCGCCCGGATCGAGGCGGAGGACTCCGGAAGAGACCAAATGACTTAGTCCTCAGCCGAGGACCGATACCTTACCATCGGCGAGATTGTAATAGCCGGCGACCACCTTCAGCTTCTT
Organism: Terriglobia bacterium; assembly: GCA_035539075.1. Lineage (GTDB taxonomy): Bacteria > Pseudomonadota > Alphaproteobacteria > Dongiales > Dongiaceae > Dongia_B. Next base: position 5,313 of record DATLJB010000082.1, on the reverse strand, counting down.
CTCCTTGATGAGGCCGGCGAGAACCGGCGAGGCGGTGGCGAGGAGATTGGCCTGGATCTTGGCATTGGCCTTGATCGCCGCTTCGAGATCGGTGCCCGCCGCATCCACTGCCGGGCGGATATGGGCATAGAGCGAGCTGATCTGGCCCGGCACCGGCTTGCCGTCGATGGTGGCCTTCACGGCACCGCAATTGCTGTGGCCGAGCACCATGATCACCTTGGTGCCGAGCACCGCCGCGCCGTATTCCAGGCTGGCGATATTCTCCCCAGTGGCGACATTGCCGGCGACGCGGGCAACGAAGACATGGCCGATGCTCTGGTCGAAAGCGAGCTCCACCGGCACGCGGGAATCGGCGCAGGACAAGACTGCCGCGAAGGGCTCCTGCTTCGCCACGGTGTTCTGCTTCAGGATATTGAGGTCTTCCTCGAGGAAGGTGAATTTCTTGGCGACGAAACGCCCATTGCCTTCCAAGAGCGCCTGCAGCGCCGCGTCGGGGCTCATGCCGTCATCCGCCAAGGCGCGGTGCGGCGCGGCCAGCGTCAGGCCGCCAACACCCAGGCCGCCGAGGGCAGCCGCGGCCACGCCGGCCATCGTGCCCCGCAGCATGCCACGGCGGGAAACGCCGGAATGGATTTCCCCGCAGCAGGTGCAGCCGATGTCGTGCATTTTATTAAATTTATTCAAATCTTTCATGTGCATAACCCCCTGGTTGAGAGAACAGGGGAGGCTAACATGAAATGATGAAAGTCCTAGTGTGAAAGTGAAGGGACGAACCTAGTTCGGCAAGGCGTAACATGCCGCGCCTGGGGCAAGCGCGCTTCCGCCGCATCAGTCCCAGCCGGTTCCCCGGGGCGTATGGCAAGCGCCGGCCGCCCGGCGGCTGCTCAGCTGCGGCCAGCCTGTCATGGAAAGGCCGGACAAAGCGTCAGGCCACAGGCTGGGGTGGCTCGGCCGGCGGTGCGATCGGCGGCGGCACTGGCATGGGCGGTGGCGGATCGCCGGGAACCGGCGGGCCTGGCGGCGGGCCGGGCGGCACCGGGTCGCTGGGGATCGGCGGCAGATTGGCCGGCTTCGGCGAATCCGGTTGCGCCAGATCATAGGCATAAGGGGATCGAAACTTGTCTTCCATTCCTCGCGCTCCAAGACAGCATGAGGAGATAACGGGTCCCTTTGCCCCAGGTTCCGAATGTTCGGGGTTCCGCCTGTCCGGGTTTCGAATGTCCCGGTTCAGAATGCCTCAGCTTCGGAGCGTTCGCCCGCGATCGATGTCATCTTCGGCCGGATGACAGGTCCGTTCTCGCGCTGCCCGCGCGGTGCGGGTCGCCGTTTGCCGATCGGCGGGACAGTAATAAGGCCTAGGACAGCAGCAAAGCGCGCCGCGTCATCATGAATTCCTCAATGGCCGCGAGGAAGCCGGTGATCTCCTCATCCACCATGGCAATATTGAGAGCGATATAGCCGCGCCGCGCCAGGAACTGGCCCGCCGCCATCAGATCGAGATGCAGCAGCTTATGCAGCAGCTTGCGTCGCGCCTCGCCGGCGGGATCGATATCGGTGGCGCTGCGGATCGGGTGGTCGCTGAAATGCAGATTGGCGAAGGAGCCGCAGCCGGTCGCCAGCATCGGCACACCGTGCTTCTCTGCCAGGGCATTGACACCCTTGCGCAGGTTCTCGCCTTTTTCGTTAAGGGCAGCGATTGCTTCGGCTGTGCAGAGATCGCGCAGGCCGGTCAGCCCGGCCGCCATGGAGAGCACATTGTTGTTGAAGGTGCCGGCATGCGGCCAGGAATCCGGCTGCTCGGGATCGAAATGCTGCATGAGGTCGCTACGCCCGCCAAAGGCGCCGAAGCTTAATCCACCGCCAAGATATTTGCCGAGCGTCGTCATGTCGGGGGTGACGCCGAGCGCCGCCTGCAGCCCGCCGCTGGAAAGGCGCGAGGTCATCACCTCGTCGAAGATCAGGATGATGTCGTTCTCGGTGCAGGCGTGGCGCAAGGCCAGCAGGAAGGCGGGATCGGCCGGCAGGCAGCCACCGCTGCCCTGCATCGGTTCGACCAGGATGGCCGCGAGATCGGTGCGGTGCTGGCGGATAAGGGCGAGGCTGGCCTCGATATCGTTATAGGGCGCGATCACCCAGTCCAGCGGCAGGTTGAGGGGCATGCCGCCGCTGCGGAAATAGAAGACGCCGCCGTGATAGGCGCCGCCGAAGACCATCACCTTGTTGCGCCTGCTCACCGCCCGCGCCGTCTGCAATGCGAAGAGGTTGGCCTCGGTGCCGGAATTGCAGAAGCGCACCTTCTGCAGCGAGGGGAAGCGGCGCTTGAGCAGCGCAGCCAATTCGGCCTCGTAGCGGTTCGGGCCGCCGAGCACGATGCCGTTGGCAAGGGCCGCGCGGATGGCATCGAGGATCAGCGGATGCGAATGGCCGTAGAAGCCGGCCGAATATTCGCCGAGGAAATCGACATAACGGTGGCCGTCGAGATCCTCGACCACCGTGCCTTCGCCGCGCGCCCAGCACAGCGGGAAGGGATCGTAATGCAGCACGGTCCGGGTATTGCCGCCCGGCATGGCATTGCGGGCGACCGCATGGCGCGAGGCGCTGGCGGGATTTGTGGCGATGAAGCGGGATTCCGCTTCGCTCAAGGCGGCATCGAGGGAAGCGTTCATGGCGTTACTCCCGGCTGAGATATTGTCGGAGCCCGCGGCGGCACCGGTGGGGCGTCAGTTGCTCGACCACATGCGCAGCAGATTGACATGGCAGCGGAAGGCGAGGTCGGTGATCGTATCGTTCGGCGCCACCTTCGCCAGCCTTTCGCCGATCATGGCAAGATCGGCAAGCACCATGCGCTGGCGCTCGTCGCGAATATAGGATTGCACCCAGCCGATCACCACCAGGCGCTCACCCTTGGTGACCGGCCGCACCTCGTGCAAGGTGCTGGAGGGATAGACCACGGCGCTGCCGGCCGGCAGCTTGATCTGTTGCGGGCCGAAGGGGCTGTTGATGAAAAGCTCGCCGCCTTCATATTCATTCGGATCGTTGATGAAGATGGTGAAGGAGACGTCAGAGCGATAGAGGTTGTCCGGCGGGCCCATCAGGGCGTCGTCCACATGCATGCCGTAATGCATGCCGGGCCGGTAGCGACTGATGGTCGGGCCGATGATGCGCTGCGGCAGGGCGGCATGGCGAAAGGCGACACTGCGATAGAGGGCGTCGAGCACCTGCTTCTTGATCGGCTCGCGCCCTTCCCAGGCATAGGGCACCTGCTCGTTGCGCTTGATCCGCTGGTTGCGCTGTCCCGCCGTTTCCTTGCCGTCGGCGAAAGGTGCAGCTTCGATCAGGCCGCGAATATGTTTCACTTCCGCCGCATCCAGCACATTGGGGACGTTGACGAGCATGGGTTCACCTCTGGGGCAGTCATAACGGATTGTCGATCATAGGAACTTGGCCGGGTTCTGACGAGCCCTCAGAACCTGTCCGCGACAAATCGTCAACCGAGAATCTGTCGCACCTTGGCAAGGGCCGCGGCCAGCCGGTCGATATCGGCGGAGCCGGTGTAAAGGCCGAAGGAGGCGCGGATGGTGCCGGTGAGGTCGAGGTGGTCCATCAGCGGCTGCGCGCAATGGAAGCCGGTGCGGACACAGATCCCCTCGCTGCCGAGCAGCGAGCCGGCATCATGCGGATGCACGCCTTGCAGGGTGAAGGACAGGATACCGACCCGCTTCTTCGGCCGCCCGATCAGGGTGAGGCCGGGAATTTCGCCGAGCTGCGCCGTGGCATAGTCCAGCAGCTCCGTGTCATGCTGCCGGATCGCCCGCGGCGGCAATTGGCGGAAGAACGTGACGGCGGCGCCCAACCCGATCGCCGCCCCGATCGGCGGCGTGCCGGCCTCGAACTTTGCCGGCGCATCGGCGAAATCGGTTCCCTCGATCCGCACCGAGCGGATCATGTCGCCGCCGAACTGCCAGGGTGGCATCGCCTGCAGCAGCGCCGCCTTGCCGTAAAGCACGCCGATGCCATCCGGCCCGTAAAGCTTATGGCCGGTGAAGACCAGGAAATCGCAATCCCAGTTGGATAGATCGATCAACCCATGGGGCGCCGCCTGGGCGGCATCGACCAGCACTTTGGCGCCAACGTCATGCGCCCATGGAATGATCTCGTCGAGCGGCGTGACGGTGCCGAGTGTATTCGAGGCCGCGGTCAGGCAAAGCAGCCGGCAGCGCGGGGTGATCATCTGCTGCAGCGCCGCGAGATCGAGATCGCCATCGGGGGTGATCGGCGCCACCCGCAATATGAAACCGTGGCGCTGCGCGATCGCCTGCCAAGGCACGAAATTGGCGTGATGCTCCAGCAAGCTGACAATGATCTCGTCACCTGGGCGCAGAAAGGGAACGGCATAGCTATTGGCCACCAGATTGATCGCTTCGGTCGCGGAGCGGGTGAAGACGATCTCTTCTGCCCGGGCGCCGAGAAAATCGGCGACGATGCCGCGCGCCCCTTCATAGGCTTCGGTGGCGGATTCGCTCAGCGGATAGACCCCGCGATGGATATTGGCATAGCCGGTTTCATAGAAATCGCGCTGACGGTCGAGGACGACGGCCGGCTTCTGCGCGCTGGCGGCGCTGTCGAGATAGGCGATCGGGGCTCCGCTCACGTCGCTGCGCGCCAGGAGCGGAAAGGCGGCGCGTGGCGTGAGCGGATGGATCGCGGATGAAATCTGCAGGCGAGAAGACATGACGGCCTGATGCAGCTGCGGGAGCGGGTGACATTTCGGTGCGGGCACACTGCCCTGTCAAGGGCCGCGGGCCACTTTGCTGGGGATGACCGCGCTGCGGCGCCGGCCGGCCTTCCTGGCGCACCTGGGTGGGAGAAGCCAATATCGCCCTTGACGCCCCGCGGCGAGCTGTTACTGTTTGCATACAAACAGTAAGCCGCTGAAGCGGATCATTGGCCCGGCAATGGGAGCGGGCCGCGGGACCAAGCGAACAGATGACCAGGATGTGGCGCAAAGCGATCGTGGCAGGCGCGGACGGGGGCGGGCGTTTCCCTCTGGTCCGGCAATCAGCCGCTGACGGCGCCGGCTATGGCGCTGCGCAACAGCGGCCCGTCCGGCACTTGGGTTATACCTCGATGGCACTTTTGCTATGGTGGGTGGCCTTCCGATTCTCGCAGCCTGGGGAGCGCTTCTTTGGCCAATGCGCATGAACGACGCGCGATCCTGTCGCTGACGGCGCCGGCCTATCTCTGGCTGACCGTCACCATTTTCCTGCCGCTGGCGGCGATGCTCTATTGCAGCTTCCTCGACAAGTCGCCGCT
>DATLJB010000081.1:0-3074 GCA_035539075.1 Terriglobia bacterium | reverse complement strand
AGACGATGTCGATTTTGAACGCGATCTCAGCGACGCCTTTGCGCCGGTGAAGATGCCTCTTGAATTGCAGCGCAAGCTGCTGCAGGTGCCGCAGTTGCATCCGCAGCGGCCGGCAAGCTGGCTGGTCCGCTTGATGCCGCGTCCCTGGTTCGACGGCATGATGGCGGTCTCGCTGAGACCGGCCTTCGGCATGACGACGAGCGTTGCTGCGGCCTGTTTTTCGCTGGTGATCGGCCTGTCGCTCGGCCTTGGCGGTGTCCTGCCGCAGACGCAGAACAGCGAGCGCAACACCGTGGCGAGCAGCCAAACGGCATCGACCAGCGATACCGATCCAGTTTCTTTGATCTATGCGGCTGCCGATTTCTCCAACGGCTTGTCGCTGAAGGGGGATACGCCATGACGTTGAGCGGGCGCAGCGCCCTTGTCGTCATTGCCGGTGGTATCGCCTCGCTTTGCCTAAGTCTTTTTCTCATCGGCCTCCTGGTCGGCGGGATTTGGCGCGAGCATCCGCGCGGATTCTGGGGCAGTGGGCCGATGGCGCTGGACGGCCGCCCGGGAGAGCAGAGAGGTAAAGGCCCCGGCTTCCCGATACCGCCGGAAATCCGTTCCGAATTGAAGGAAATCCTCGCGCCACATGAAGCCGAGATCAATCAGGCGCGGGATGCCATGCGCGACGCCCGCATCGCGGTCGGCAAGGCGCTGGATACTGAGCCTTTCGATCCTGACGCCTTCAAAACTGCGTTGGAAAATATGCAGCAAAAGGGCGAGGCGATGCAGAATCTCATGCATAACCTGATGCTGGAAGCGGTGCCGAAGCTGAAGCCGGAGCTGCGCCATCGCTGGGCGGAACGCTGGATGTCGCCGCATGGCGATCTGCCGCCGCCGCCGGATGGTCCGCCACCGGATGGTCCGCCACCGGGCAATCCCTCTTCACCGTCGCAATAGAGCTCAAGATCGGCTTGCGAGGCTGACAGGTCACCGGCGCTACTGAGCAATCGCAAATCTTCATTTCGCGAGGCACAGTGATGAGCAAGGCAGAAACAGCTTTTGCTGCCCAACGCTTCGGGCTGGGTCCGCGACCTGGCGATCTCGCCAGGATCGGCAGCGATCCGCGCGGTTGGCTGTTGGCGCAAATCACGGCGCAGCCGCTGCGGCCGGCGGCGCTCAGCGACCTGCCGCCGGTGGCAGACCGCATTGCTGTACTGGCCGCCTTGCGTATGGCGCGCAAGGCGGCGAAGCAGGACGGTCAGGAAACGAGTGGTCCAGCCGGGCAGGCGCCGGATGCCAAGGCCAAATCTGCTGCAGGCGAGGGTGCCAATCTGCGTCAGGCCTATCTCGACGACGCGGCGGCACGCTGCGTCGCCGCGATCGACAGCGATGCGCCGCTGGTCGAGCGCCTGGTCCAGTTCTGGTCCAATCACTTCACTGTTTCGGGGCAGCGCCCGGTAGTGGCACCGCTTGCCTTGAATTTCGAAACCGACGCCATTCGCCCGCATGTCTTCGGCAAGTTCGCCGATATGCTGCTCGCCTCCACCCGGCATCCGGCGATGCTGCTTTATCTCGACAATGCCCAATCTGTCGGCCCCATGTCGCGTGTCGGTGCCCAGCGCGCCCGGGGCCTCAATGAAAACTTCGCCCGCGAGATGATGGAGCTGCATACGCTCGGCGTCGATGGCGGCTACAATCAGAACGATGTGCGCGAGGTGGCCAAGGTGCTGACCGGCTGGACCGTCTCCGGTCTCGGCGGCGCGCAGCGCGCCAGGTTCGGCAAGGCGGGCTTTGGCAAAGGGACGATGGATAATGATGATTCAGGAAGCGGCTTCCGCTTCCTGGCCGTTGCCCATGAACCCGGTGACAAGACGGTGCTCGGCAAGGTCTATCGCGAGGCGGGCGAGGAAGAGGGCCGCAGCCTGCTGCACGATATGGCGCGGCATCCGGCGACCGCGCGGCACATCGCCGCCAAACTCGCCCGGCATTTCATCGACGACAATCCGCCGTCCGCCGTGGTGGCGGCGCTGGCCAAGACCTATCTCGACACGGACGGCGACCTTGGTCAGGTGACGCAGCAACTGATCGCCACCGACGCCGCCTGGCGTTCACCGGCGCAGAAGATTCGCACGCCGAACGACTGGGTGATCGCCACCTTCCGTGCCTTGCAGCTACGCGGCGCCGATATCGGCAAGCGTTGCCTGGTTGCCTTGCGGCAGATGGGACAACTGCCTTTCATGGCGCCGTCGCCGGCCGGCTGGCCGGACCAGAATGCCGACTGGCTGTCTCCGGAAGCCCTGATGACCCATATCGATCTTGCCCGCCTGACGGCACGCCGTGTTGCGACGACGATCGATCCGCGGCCGCTGGTATCGGAAATCATCGGGCCGGGCATCTCGCCCGAGACCGCCTTCCAGATCAACAACGCGCCCAGCCAGGCGGATGCTTTGGCGCTGTTGCTGGTCAGTCCGGAATTCATGCGGAGATAGCTCATGTTCCGACGTCGCGATCTGCTGATGGCCGGGCTCGGTGGCGGTATCGCCTTGGCCGGCGTGACCGGTCCCTTCGGGCTTTCCGCCGCTTTCGCCGATATTCCCGGCGATCGCCGCTTCGTCTTCATCGTGCTGCGCGGCGCCATGGACGGGCTCAATGTCGTGGTGCCCTATGGCGATCCCGCCTATCGCAATCTGCGAAACCAGTTGGCGATGGCGGTGCCGGGCGAACCCGGCGGCGTAGCCGATCTCGATGGTTTCTTCGGCCTGCATCCGAAGCTGGTGCAGATCGAGGCCTGGTACAAGGAGAAGGCGCTGCTGCCGATCCAGGCGGTCGCCACCGCCTATCGCGACCGCTCGCATTTCGACGGCCAGGATCTGCTGGAAACCGGCGGTGTCACGCCGCATGCCATCGCCGAGGGCTGGCTTAATCGCAGCCTTGCGGCCTTGGGCGGGCAGGGCCGTCTCGGCATCGCCGTCAGCGACCAGGTGCCGCTCGTCATGCGCGGCAAGGTCGAGGTCGCTTCCTGGGCGCCGAGCAATATCCCGGAGGCGGATGCGTCTTTCCTCGGCCTCGTCGAGGCGATGTATCAG
>DATLJB010000080.1:0-38047 GCA_035539075.1 Terriglobia bacterium | reverse complement strand
TGGGACGGCACCATCCACTGCGAGGTGCTGGAGGTGGTGCCCAACCGCCGCTTCGCCTATGCCTGGAAGGGCGGGCATGACAGCAACGAAGGCTATGGCGCGCCGCTCGAGACAGTGGTCACCTTCACGCTGACGCCGGAGAGCGGCGGCACGCGCCTCCGCCTCGTCCATGCCGGCTTCGTCCTGCCGCGCAACGCGACCGCCTATACCAATATGAGCAATGGCTGGAAGAAGGTCGTGCACACGATCGGAGATATCAGTGGCGGCGATCTCAGCGGTGATCTCAGTGGCGAGGACGACGGCGGTACGTTGCAGTGAGGCGCTGTTACTGAGGCAGCAGCAATTGGATAGTGCCGCGCTGCGCGTGTCACTGACGCTTTAGTACTTTCCCTATAGGGGGAGGCTACCGAAGCGCCCATTCCATTCTCCATTGTCACCCTCGGGCTTGACCCGAGGGTCCATGCTGGAAGGAGCGCGCTTACGGTTGCCATGGATGCCCGGATCAAGTCCGGGCATGACAACTGGATATAAGGTGGGTGAATGCAAGCCGGCGTCGCGCAGGCTCGGACAGCGTCACGTCGCATCTCCCATTCAACAACGCATCGAACGAACAGAAGGATCGAGACCATGAGCGAGTCCACGACCGGCGCCGCCTATACGGGCGGCTGCGCCTGCGGCGCGATCCGCTATGAGATCGGCGGCGAGCCCGTCTTCTCCAATCACTGCCAATGCCGCGACTGCCAGCGCGAGAGCGGCACCGGGCACCTGTCCCATCTCCATTTCATGCGTGACAGCGTGAAGCTGAGCGGCCAGGCCGCGTCCTGGGAGATGACGGCCGATAGCGGCAACAGGAAGTCGCGCCACTTCTGCCCGGCCTGCGGATCGCCGGTCTACATGACCTTCGCCGCCATGCCCCAGCTCTTCACCATCCGCGCCGCCAGCCTCGACGACCCCGCGCGCTTCAAACCCCAGGTCGTCACCTATGCCAGCCGCGCCTATGCCTGGGACCAGCTCGATCCGGCGCTCACGAAGTTCGACGCCATGCCGCCGCGATAGGCTAGGCCGATTCCTGCACTGTCACCCTCGGACTTGATCCGAGGGTCCATCGTCACAGCCAATGTGATGTTGCCAACATGCCACTCGTCCCCTCTCCCCCTTTCCCCGACTCTCTCCCGCGAGGGGCGAGGGAGCTCAACGAGTTTGTTGTGCCTATCGAGCATGGTTGTCTTCGATAGAACGGAGGCTGCCTGCTTGCCTTGAAGCCATGACTAAGGACGGAAGCAACAGCGTTCCCTCCCCCCTCCGTCGGCGTAGGCCGACATTCGTCGGCGGGCGGGGGAGGGTTGGGGAGAGGGGGGCTCTGCCAAAGCACGCACTCGCTCCAACATTCGACAAACCGCCGGCGATGGAACAGGATGCGCTGCCATCGCTTCATCGATGGAGCCAAGCAAGAAGAAAGCGGCAAGCGGCATGAAGACGGGGAAGGCCAGCGCAGTGGAAGCAAAGACAGGTGATACGCCGGCACAGCTCATCGACCGGCGCATCAGGGAACTCGGCGACTGGCGCGGCGCGATGCTGGCGCGCATCCGCAAGCTCATCCGTGAGGCCGTGCCCGGCGTCACCGAAGAATGGAAATGGCGCGGCGTGCCGGTCTGGGAACAGGCCGGCATCATCTGCACCGGCGAGACCTATAAGGACGTCGTCAAGCTGACCTTCGCCAAGGGCGCCGCCGTCGAAGATCCCGCCGGGCTCTTCAATTCCAGCCTCGAGGGCAATACAAGGCGCGCGATCGATATCCGCGACGGCGACAAGCTCGACGAGAAGGCACTGAAGGCCCTCTTCCGCGCCGCCGCCGCGCTCAACGCCTCCGCCGCCCCGGCCAGGAAGACCGCCGCGAAGAAGAGCGCCGCCAAGAAGCCGGTGACGAAAACAGCGGCGAAGAAGGCGGCGGCGAAGAAGGCCTAGCCTGCTGCCCGCCTTCAGCCATGTGCATGTGCCGCCATCTCCGGCACGGTGAAGGTCACCGTCTGTCCGGCGTAGACGTGATGCTCCGGGCTTGCCAGCTCAATCAGCAGCTTGTGCGGACCGGCCGGCAGGCCGACCACGACGATGGTGCCGTCATTGCTGAACTCGCCCCAATGCCAGGGCAAATCGTCGACGGTGACATGCAGATGTCCGACCCGCGGCGACACGTCATCGGCCGCTTCACCCAGCACTGGCAGGATGCGCAGATTCTCGACCTTGTAGGGGACCAGCACCGCGCCGCGCGCCAGCGGGCCGGGCAGGGGGGCCGCCAGGGTGAGCCTGGGGGCAGGCTCGCTGGCGACGGGGAGCAACGTCGAGCCGAGCGGGGCTGCTGCCGCAGGCGCGTCGCCGGCGAAGGCGCAGCGAATGAAATCCGTGAAGGTGACGGCGCTGAGCACGAAGACGCCGCCAAGCACAATGGCGGCGAACTTCCGGGTGGACCTGGTCATGGCATTCTCCTGTGGCTGATCTTCCGTGATTGCCGGCACGCCACTCACGGCGCATAGCGGGTGAAGACGAAGTCGCGGCCCTTCACCGCCTGGTGGCAGGCGAAGCAGCCGGTGAGCTTGGATGGATCGGCGGGCTTGCCGTCATCGAATTGCGCGAAGCCCCAGCCGCCGGTCGCGGCATATTTCCGGGCATCCTTGATCATGAACTGGACGCCGTTCTTGGGATGCACGGCGACATAGGACTGCGCCTTGCCGAAGGCGGCGGCACTTTCCGCCAGGGCCTCATGGTCCCAGGCGATGCGCGCGATCACCGTGCCGTCGGGGAAGGGCTGCCGTTCCTGCTGCGCGCCGTTCTGGCGGGCGCGGAAAGCCGCGAGGGCGGTATCGTTGCCGAGGATGGCGCGGAGGTCGTTGAGCTTGCCTTCCTCCTGCGCGACCGAGACCAGGCGCCAGTCGCGATAGCCCTCGGGCAATCTGCCGGCGGCGATCGCCGCCGCATCTGCCGATGGCGTCATATCCTCGCCGATCGCCGGGGCGAGGGCGGCTGCCGTGCCGGCGATGCCTGCGAGGAAAACCAGGCCGCTGAGGGCCCGGGCATGGATGCGGATATATCGGCCGTGCTGCATGTCGTGATTCCTTCCGCTCGGCTCTGGCGGCGGTCCCGGCTGGGTGCGGCTGCGGGCGCGCTGGATTGTGTATCGCATGCGTTTATATCGTATACGATATATAGTGCAGAAGCGGGCGGTGTCAAGCCTCTCCGCCTGATCAGAGATTCGATATCTGCCGTGCGGCGCCGACGCCGGAGATGCGGGCCAGCATGCCGCATGTGCCCTGGCCGGATACCGATCCGGTCAGCGGCCTCGGCGGCCCGCGCCACTTGGTTGACGCTTACTTTGCTTGGCGACGCCAGGCCCGAGAGCTGACGGGCGGCGGAGCTGAGACCCCCACCTTCGGCTTTTGTCATAAGAATAGCGAGCATGTTTGGGTACAAGGATTCTCGAAAGAAACTTCCTTTCGGGCACCTCGTGAAGGTTGTTGAGAATGGAAGATGGTTTGATCCTTCGGAATCTTCACCACAAATTTGAAGGATTAATCCTCGTTTACTCCTCAGCCGCGTTGTCGAGCATAAAATCAACAAGATCGACGAGCTGCTGCCCCTGGCATTATCATTAGCGGGCAGAGACCTAGAGACGCCTACTTCTCCTATGCGGAACATTAGCTGTTAAAAAGAGAGCAGATGGGCTGTAGGGAAATGCGACTTTCATTGCTGGCGCCCGACTTTAGTTCGTCGACGCTGATCCGGGATTGAGTACGCGTGCTTAAGTAAACTCTATGTTGAAACGAGATGATGCTTAAGGGCGCCCCGATGTTTCCGAGATACCCATTTAGATCGACCGCCTCGTCGCTCCACAATGAGTAGGCAGCCACACCACTCTCTTTGCTGCAATTCAATGGCATAACTGTATTTGAAGACTTGGATAAAGGCTCAGCTAACGGAATTCTAAGAATCCGATATTGCTTTTCTGAATTTGTGACAGCCACATCGGCTTGCTCGATAGATAAGCGATTTGCAGAAAAGAGCCGTAGGATCGAGCCTCCAAACTGCTGCCAATACAGCGCACCGTAATCGACAGGACCTTTGGTCAAATTCGAAGTCTCAGAGAAATATTTTGAAGCGAACGATCCAGGCCGCGCTTCGTACTTTCTATAAACAGCCTCTATCGAGCTGATGTGGTCCTTGTAGTCGGTCTTAACCCAGTTGATATCGTGAATCGGAGATTGCTGATTTTCATCAATTAGGGCGCAAGCATCTGGGGCTTTCCTCTTCTGAGCAACCATTAAATCCAGGATTTTTTGGCAGATAGGAAACTCTTTGCCATAGTAAAGCTCAACTGACCACGAATATCCTGGCTCCGAAGGCTTTAGCACCACTTGTTGCGCCAGCGCAGATGTGCTCATCGCCACCATCATGGCTAGGGTCCAACGTTGCAGTCGATATCGCATTATTCACCCACCCTGGAACATTGCTTCACAGTACTGCCTTCTGTAACCGCCCGGATGCTCAGGATGGCGGTGATGCAGGCCCGGATATATCCGGCCTGCCCTCTCGCATCCATCCTCAATGTGCGTCCGGGGCGGCGGGTGTCGATCCGTTTATCGAATTGATCGAGGCATCCCAGTTGACCACCTGGTTCCTGCCGTTCTTTTTCGCGACATAGAGCGCCTTGTCGGCGCGATCGATGGAACGCTCGACGGAGATTTCGGGATCCAGGGCGGTCATCCCGAAGGAGACCGTGACGTGAAAGACGCCGTTCCCGTTGAACTCAAGGGGCAGGCTCGCCAACTCCTCACGCAGCCGGTCGATGATGGCATGGCCGGTCTGGACATCGGTATCGGCAAGGATCATGAGGAATTCTTCGCCGCCATAGCGAAACACCTTATCGAAGGGGCGCAGGTTCGCCATGATGTAATGCGCAAAGGTGACCAGGACCTTGTCGCCGACGACATGGCCGTACTGGTCGTTGACGGATTTGAAATGATCCAGATCCATCATCACCACGGCGCAGGGGTGGTCGCGCCTGACGAATTCCTGCTGCTCGCGCAGCTTGCTCAGCATTTCGACGCGGCTCGGCGTCCCTGTGAGCGGGTCGAGATTAAAGAGCGCGTGCTCGATTTCATGGCGGATGGTCGATATCTCCAAACCGAGCCGTTTGAGCGCGGTGACGAACCGATCGTACTCCGTGATCGAAATCGGCGCGCCGTCGGAGGACAGTTGCAACAGGCTCCTGGCATATTGGTGCATGCGCTCATGCTCCAACCCGATTTCCGTAAATCCGGGATGATTTCCAAAGGCGACGCTGCCCGACTTGTAATACCATTGCCCGAACCGGCAGAAGCGATGCGCCTCGCGGCTGATATCCCGTTCATCCGGCGTGAGGCGGCAGATCAATACGCCGTACAAGGTCTCGGCCCATTGATGATGGTTGTACAAGGCCTGTTCGAGCTCCTTCAGCGCGGCGCGCATCTGTTCGTCGGGGAGGGTGGGGATCGCCATTGTTCAAGCCTTCCAATTAGCGCCGAGATCGACACACGGACTGCCCAATCGATCGGAAGCTGACCCGACAGCATCCGGCATTGCCCGCGCATGGCGATAAGACGGCAAAGATAAGATAAGACAACGCAAGCGCAGCGGAGCGGCCGGCTTCGCGGCACAGCCTCACCGGCCGGATTGCGCCGGCACGGCCGTCGTCTTTATCTGCGTCTATCGTGCAGGGTACGCGGTCAAACAGCCGGCCGCCATCCTCCGCCACGGCGGAGAGCCGTGACCTCGGTCTGACACTTCGGCGATCAAATTGGCTCTTCGACAAATTGGCCCAGGCAGGAAATCTTGCCTTGATCGAGATCAATCATCGATGCGATGTGACCGCCATAATGATGTGACCACGATACGATCTGGCCACGATACGATCTGGCCGTGAGCTGCACCTGGTTGCCGGCCGCCACCGCCCGCACTTCGGTCTTCCGGCAGCCCCCTGCGGCAAAGGGTGGTTCCACGCCTCCGGTAAAGCGCTTCACTCCTCGTCCGGCAACGTGAAGACCGGACAGGGCGCTGCGATGCCGCGCAGCGCGTGCTCGCCCAGGGGCACCAGCCGTGTGCTCGTTTCGGCGGCGACGGCGCCGGAGATCAGCACCGTCCGGCCGAGCGGCCGGCACAGCCCTTCCAGGCGGCTGACCAGATTGACGGCGGGACCGATCGCGGTGAAATCCAGCCGGTCGGCGGCGCCGATATTGCCCCACAGGATCTCGCCCAGATGCAGCGCCGCGCCGAAAGGCAGCGGCGGCAGGCCCTGCGCCTCGCGCGCCGCATCGAGATGCGCCATGCCGGCCCGGGCCGCGGTGACGGCGCGCAAGGCCGCCGCGCAGGCGTCGGCCGGTGCGCCTGTCACCGGGAAGATCGCCAGCACGCCGTCGCCGATGAATTTCAACACCTCGCCGCCGAAAGCATGCACCGCGCCGGCGACGCGGTCGAACCAGGCATCCAGCGCCGCGATCACCGCCGTCGGTTCCGCCGCTTCGGAGAGGGCGGTGAAGCCGCGCAGATCGGCATAGAGCAAGGCGGCGCGGATGGTCTCGCCGCTGCCCCGGCGCAGGGCGCCCGTCTGCATCCCGGCCTGCACCCGCGCGGCGCTGCGCCGGCCGAGATAGGCTTCCAGCAAGGCGCTGAGGGCGCCGCGTGCGGCGAGGGCGGCCAGGGGCGCCACGGCGAAGCGCGCGACCTGTCGCAGCTGCTCGGCCTCGGCGGCGTCGAAGGCCCGCGTGCCGGCCCAGCCCAGGATCGGGTCATGCCGCGCCGCGCCGATGGCCTCGATATGGACCGGGCCCAACCCGGCCAGCCAGTCGCCGCTCACCCTGTCCTGCCGGGCAGCGTGCGGGGCGTCATATTGGGCGTCGTGCCGGGTATCGAGCGGGGCGTCGGCGAAGCCCAGCGCCTCCATCACCGCTCCGCCTTCCGCCCGCCACAGCCAGCTGCGCTTGGCGATGATGGGATGCGGCACGGCCAGGGTCAGCGCGCCGCCGGCCAGCGGCAGTCCCGCGGCCAGCAGATGGCCGCCCAGCGTGGCGAGGAAACGGTCAGGCGACGGCGACGCGCCGGCCTCGTCCACCAGCCAGGCGAGCGGTGCGGAGAGGGCAGGGGCCGATGGCGGCGGCATGGGCTCATCCATGCGGCGATTATGCCGCCGCCTTCAGCGCTGTTCCAGGCTGTCAGTTGCTGTCATGAGACGGCCGCACCCGGCCCCGGTGGGGTGGCCCCGCCGGTCCCGCCGGTCTATGCTTCGTCCCACGGGCCTTTCAACCTCGCCGGGCCGCCCCTCCTCGGCAAATCGCCGAAGACCCAGATCTACGCAGGTCAACCGCGGCATAGCACGGCAACCGATCGGGAGAGACCGATGCAAGAAGCCCTCGTCGTCCGTCGTGAAACGCATATTCCCGCACCCCCCGCCGCGGTCTTCGCGCTGCTGACCGATCCCGACAAACTGCTGCGCTGGATGGGCACGCAGGCCGAGCTCGAACCGCAGCCCGGCGGGCTCTATCTCGTCAATGTCACCGGCCTGCGCATCGCGCGCGGCGCCTTCCGCGAAGTGGTGCCGGTGCACCGCCTCTCCTACAGCTTCGGCTGGGAAGGCAGCGAGGTGGTGCCTCCGGGATCGAGTCTGGTCGAGATCGACCTTATCGAGCGCCCGGACGGCACGCTGCTGCGCATGACCCATACCGGCCTGCCCAATGCCGATCAATGCGACGGCCATGCGAAAGGCTGGGCGCATTACCTCGACCGCCTCGCCGCCGCCGCCGCCGGCCGCGATCCCGGCCCCGATCCCTGGCTCGGCAGCGCCGGACCGGAATAAGGGTTCTCGCGTCGGAGGCCGGGCTCCGCGAGCCGCACCTCACCGCCAGTTGTGCCGCCCTTTCCGGTCGGCTAGATGTGAAGCCGGGCTGAATATGCCCGGATCGGTTGGATGCGCGGCGACGCCACGCAACCCTGCCGGCCCGCGATTGGGGGAAGGGAACAAGCATGACGGAGCAGACCGCGCCGCAGGTGCTGATTGTCGGCGCCGGGCCGACCGGCCTGACGCTCGCCATCACGTTGCGGCGTTTCGGGATCGCGCTACGCATCATCGACAGGCTGCCGCAGCCGGCCACGGTTTCGAAGGCGCTGGCGGTATGGAGCGGCAGCATGGAGGTGCTGCACGGCATGGGGGTGATGGACAGCCTGCTGGCCGCCGGCCAGCGCCTACGCGCCCTGACCGCCGGCACGGGCACGCGCGAACTGGCGGTGCTTGCGGTGGGCGACGGGATCGACAGCCCCTATCCCTTTCCGCTGCTCCTCGCCCAGTCGCGTACCGAGGCGGTGCTGGCCGCGCGCCTGGCCGAACTCGGCGTCGCCATCGAACGTAACGTCGAACTGACCGGCCTGGTCCAGGATGAAACCGGCGTCAACGCCACGCTTGCGCATCAGCAAAGCGGCCGGCAGGAGGAATTGCGCGTCGCCTATCTCGTGGGCTGCGACGGGGCGCGCAGCACGGTGCGCCATGCGCTCGCGATTCCCTTCGAAGGTTACACCGAGCCCGGCACCTATCTGCTGGGCGACGTCAAGATCGACCGCGGCGCCATCAACGGCGCGCCGCTCGACCATCGCAGCATCTATATCTGGTGGGGCGCCGGCGGCACCGTGGCCCTGTTTCCCTTCGAGCAGGAGGTCTGGCGCATCTTCGCCGAACGCAAGGCGGAGAGCGGCCGCGAAGACGGCGGTACGGCGGATGTACCGCCGACTTTGGAGGAACTCCAGGCGCTCATGGACCGTCACGGGCCGCCGGGCTTGCGGCTCAGCGATCCCAGCTGGCTTTCCACCTTCCGCATCAACGAGCGGCTGGCGGCGCGCTATCGGATGGGCCGCTGCTTCCTGGCCGGCGATGCTGCGCATATCCACAGCCCGGCTGGCGGGCAGGGCATGAATACCGGCATCCAGGATGCCGTCAATCTCGGTTGGAAGCTCGGCTTCGTGCTGCGCGGCATCGGCGATGCGGAGGTCCTGCTGGCGAGCTATGAGGCGGAGCGCCGGCCGGTCGCGCGCAAGGTGATCGACGGCTCCGCCCTGCGCCAGCACGTCGCCTTCGCCACCAGCCGCGTGATGACCCTGGTGCGCAGCCTGGTCGCCGCCGTCTTCGGCCGCTCAAAGCGGATACAAGCGAAGCTGCAAGTGGAACTGTCGGAAACCGATATCGTCTATCGCGCCGGCCCGCTGGTGGCGCTCGGCAATCCGCCGCGCCGTGTGCGCCGCACCGATGCCGGCAGCCGCGCCCGCGACGGCGTGGTGGCGGATGCCGGTGGCGAGCGGCCCCTCTGGTCCTATCTCAGCGATCTGCGTCACACGCTGCTGCTGTTTGCGGATGAGGGCGGCGGGTTCGATCTTGCGGCTGTCGCCGATTTGCCGGCTGAACGGCTCCAGGTCCTGCATCTCGATCGTCGCGCCGATCCTGGCGGCGCGCTGCGGCGGCGCTATCTTATCGAGAACGCCGGCTGGGTGCTGATCCGGCCCGACCAGGTCGTCGCCGCGCGCGGCAGCGGCACCGATCTCGCGCCGGCACGGCCATATCTCGAGCGCATTCTGCGCTGAGCAGCAAGACCGCCGCTGGGATGGCAGCGGCGCGGGCATGCGCCGTCCCACGGCCAGCCAGGTGGTGCTGAAGATGGCGGTGAATGCCGGGACCCGGGTCATTGCGATGCCTCACACTAGTGACCGCTTCGCGATGCTGGAGAAACTTGGCGCCGAACGCTGCGAGATCGAGCGGCCCGATTTGTCGAAGCATATCATGGAGGCAAAGAAGATCGATGCGGTGCTCGATCTGGTCGGCAACAGCGTCGTCCTCGACTCGCTCGCCATGTTACGCCGCGGCGGCCGTTCCTGCCTGGCCGGCTGGCTCGGTGGACTCGATCCCATTCCCGACTTCAATCCGCTGCTGCAGATGGCGAGCGGCGTCTACCTGACCTTCTTCGGCAGCTTCGTTTTCGGGACGCCCGGCTTCCCGCTCGCCGATGTGCCGCTGCAGCAGATCGCCGCCGATGCCGCGGCCGGACGCCTCGATGCCAAGCCGGCCCGCGTGTTCCGCTTCGACGAGATCCGCGAGGCCCACCGCGTCATGGAAGCCAATGAGGCGCGCGGCAAGATGGTCGTGGTGCTTGAGTGACTGTTGCTCTGGTGACTGTCGCCGCTCGCTGCAATGAAAAAGAATTGAGATGACGAAGTCAGTTGCCATCGTCACCGGCGCCAGTCAGGGCATCGGCCAGGCGACAGCAGTCCGGCTGGCCCCGATTTCGCGGCCGTGACCCTGATTGCCCGCAATCGCGCGTAGCTGGAACAGACCGCGGAAGCGGTGACGGCGGCAGGCGCCAGGCGCTTTCATCGACGCCGATCTTGCCGTGCCTTCGGTCGCGGAAACCGTGGTCGACCAGACCCAGGCGGCTTTCGGGCGCACCGATGCGCTGCTCAATATCGCCGGCGCCGTGCCGCAGATCGACCTCTTCGACATGATCGATCAGCAATGGGAGGCCGGCCTCGCGTTGAAGCTGCATGGCGCCCGGCGCCTGACGGTCGCGGCCTGGCCGGCCTTGACGGCGGCGAAAGGGGCGGTGGCTCGGATGTCGGGCAATTCAGCGCTGTTCCCCAAGGCGCCCTATGCGGCGGTCGGTACCATCAACGCCGTCATTGTCAGCCTGGCGAAGGCGTTCTCGGACCGCGGCATTACCGATGGGGTGCGGGTCAACAGCGTCCTGTCCGGACCGATCATGACGGGCGTCGTCGCTGCTACCTGCAGCATTGGGCGCCGTTGCATCAGATGACGGTCGAGGAGGCGACGGCCAATTCCTCCAAGGAAGCCAGCATTGCCCGCTATGGCGAACCGGAAGAGAACGCCGAACTAATGGCCTTCCTCGTCTCGCCGGGCGCCCGCTGGATGACTGATTCAACCCAGCGCATGGATGGCGGGGAGGTGAAGCCGATTTAGCGGGTGCGGCCGCTGCACAAACCCGCTCACGGTTTTGTGATCAGGCAATTCGATCGATATCTGGTGGTAACGGGTGATGCAGTTCTCAAGTCCGGGTATATGGGCGCGACGACGCAGCCGATTCGTGCGGGTTGCGTACCATTTTCGACTTTCGGATACTTGTACGCATGTTCTTGTTTTGTTCGAATTACTTCGCGATACACCCATGCGAAGGAAAGAACAATGCAACAAACCGAGCTCTTTGCCGAAACGGACCGTCCCGCTGACCGGGATGCCAGGAAACATTGTGACCGTCTGTTCTTCGCGGTGATGCCCGATCTTATGACAGCTAGCCACATCCACAAGGCCGCGCTCGCATTCCATCAGGCGCAGGGGCTCGATAGGATGGTGCAGCCGGTCAACCGCGAGCATGTGTCGGTTTTGCTGGTCGGCGATTATCGGCAGCGGTTGCGGGAGAAGCACGTCTATGCAGCAAAGCTGGCGGCACGGCGTGTTGTCATGTCGGCCTTTGACATTACCCTTGATGCGGTTGGCAGCTTTGCCGGCGCGTCGCCGGCCTTGGATCAGCCTTCGCATTGCCCACTCGTTCTACGGGCCGGCGATGAAGGGCTGCGCGTGTTGTGTGACCAGCTGCGCCGCGCCATGGGCCGGCAGCCGGTGCCGGCAAACAAGGAACTGATACCCCACCTGACCTTGTCCTATGGCCCCGAAATGATTGTGTTTCGGCCCGTCACACCGATCCGCTTCACGGCCGGCGAATTTGTCCTCATCCATAGCGAGGTAGGGCTGACCCGCTATCATGTGCTTGGTCGATGGTCGCTCCGGGGGGGGGGGGCGCGTACCGGGCGAGACCAGTTTGTGCGCAGCCTAGCGCCGCGATCTCGCGGCTGCAGGCAGTGGTAACCATGGCCGGGAGCAGTTAGAAAAGACAGCCAGGGAACGAGAGGGGCGAGCGGAAAATGGCAGTGACGATTTATGGCATCAAGAATTGCGATACGATGAAAAAGGCGCGCGCCTGGCTGGACGCCAACGACATTGCCTATGCGTTCCACGATTACAAAGCCTCCGGCATCGATCGGGCACACCTGCGGGCCTGGGTCAATGAACTGGGCTGGGAGACTGTCCTCAACCGCGCCGGCACCACTTTCCGGGCCCTGCCGGAAGCGGACAAACAGGGCCTCAACGCGGAAAAGGCAGTCGATCTGATGTGGGCCCAACCGTCGCTGATCAAACGGCCCGTACTTGATCTCGGCGGCAGGCATTTGGTCGGGTTCAAGCCGGAGTTTTATGCGAAGGCATTTGCGCGCAAACAAATAGGCCTCGCCCCCGCCATTTGCCGAGCCAGATAGCGGCGAAAATAGGGGCTTGTCGCGACGCCTTTGATGGCCCCAAATACGCATTTGGGGCGTTAAATGCCTTTTGCTGAGTGGTATGGTCGCCGTTCTGGGCAGATGGAAGGTGAGCTGGTGACGTGGAACATCGACGCATTCTGGTGACCGGGGGATGTGGCTTCATCGGCTCCGCCCTGATCCGTTTTCTCCTGTCAGGCCGTGATCTGGCCGTCGCCAATCTCGACAAGCTGACCTATGCCGGCGATCCCGCCAATGTGGCGATGGTGGCGACGCGGCCCGGATATCAGTTCTACCAGGTCGATATCGCCGATGGCGCTGCGGTGAAGCATGTCTTTGTCGAATTCCGGCCGGATGCGGTGATGCATCTCGCCGCGGAATCCCATGTCGACCGCTCGATCGACGGGCCCGAGGCCTTTATCCGAACCAATCTGCTCGGCACCTTCAACCTGCTGCAGACGGCGCTCGATTATTGGCGCGCGCTGCCGTCGGACGAGGCGGCGCGCTTCCGCTTCCTGCATGTCTCGACCGATGAAGTCTATGGCAGCCTCGGGGCGGAGTGTGCCTTCCATGAAGCGTCGCCCTATCAGCCGAGCTCGCCTTATTCCGCCAGCAAGGCCGGCTCCGACCATCTGGCGCGCGCCTGGCATGCGACCTATGGCCTGCCCGTCATCGTTACCAATTGCTCGAACAATTACGGGCCGCACCAGTTTCCCGAGAAGCTGATCCCGACCATCATCATCGCCGCCTTGGGTGGCGCCGACCTGCCGGTCTATGGCGCTGGCGAGAATGTGCGCGACTGGCTGTTCGTCGATGATCATGTCGAGGCTTTGTGCCAAGTGCTGGCGCGCGGGCGGCCTGGCGAGACCTACAATGTCGGCGGTCGCGCCGAGCGACGGAACATCGATCTCGTGCGCGATATCTGCGCCCTGCTGGATGACATGCTGCCAAGCTCGCCGCATCGCCCGCATGACAAGCTGATCCGCTTCGTGCAAGATCGGCCGGGCCATGATCTGCGCTATGCCATCGATAATACCAAGCTCAGGACCGAGCTCGGCTGGTCGCCGCGCGAAACGCTGACGACAGGTCTGCGACGCACCGTCGCCTGGTATCTGGAGAACCGCTCCTGGTGGCAGCGCCACCGGCAGTCAACCTATGACGGCAGCCGGCTCGGTCTTGCGGCCGGCGCTGTCCGCGAAGAGCAGGGAAAGCACCATGGAAAATAGCGCCGACTGCCCGTGGAAGGCCGTCATCCTGGCCGGCGGTACCGGTACAAGGCTCTATCCCTTGACCATCACGGTCAACAAGCAGCTGCTGCCGGTCTATGACAAGCCGATGGTTTATTACCCGCTCACCACCCTGATGCTGGCAGGGATCCGGGATTACGTCGTGGTCTCCAGCCCGCAGGCCTTGTCGCAATTCCAAACCTGTCTCGGCGACGGCACGCAATGGGGCCTCAAGATCGATTATGCCGTGCAGCCATCGCCGGACGGCATCGCCCAAGCCCTACTGGTGGCGGAGAAATACATCTCCGGCCATCCGACGGCGCTCATTCTCGGCGATAACATCTTCTACGGTACCGGCCTGCCGGCGCAGTTCCAGCGCGCCACCAGGCGGCGCGAAGGGGCGACCATCTTCGCTTATCCCGTCTCCGACCCGGGTGCCTTCGGCATCATCACACTCGATAGCGAGGGGACCGTGCTGTCGCTAGAGGAGAAACCGAAGCAGCCGAAAAGCAATCTTGCCGTGCCCGGCATCTATTTCTACGACGAGCATGTGCTGGAGATTGCCAAGGCGCTGAAACCCTCGTCGCGCGGCGAGCTGGAGATCACCGATCTCAATCGGGTCTATATGGAGCACGGGAAATTGCGGGCGGAGATGCTGGGGCGGGGCACGGCTTGGCTCGATGGCGGCACGCCGCAGACCCTGTTCGAAGCGAGCCAGTTCGTCATGGTGATGGAGCAGCGCACCGGCCTCAAGATTGCCTGCCCGGAAGAGGTCGCCTTCCGCATGGGTTTCATCGACCGGATACAGCTAATCGCGCTGGGTGAAAAGCTGCGGAACTGCCCCTATGCCGATTACCTGAAGGCGGTTGCCAGCAACTAGGCCGGCTGCGGGGTCATTCCGCCGGCACAGAAACCTTTTGTTTCAAGATTCCGCCATGTTATACATCGGCTTGACTTTTTGCCACAACTATAAGTTGGAATCTTGGGGTTTTCGAGGTTGAGAATGAACGCTGCCGCTTTGTTGACTGAGATCATGCATACGAATGTGGCGCCGGTGGCAGCGACACTGGCGTTCAGTGAGATTCCCGGCTGGGATTCGCTGAAAATGGTCAATATGGTCGTTCGTCTCGAACAGGTGCTGGACCGCGAGCTGGCGGAAAGCGAGCTCGAGACACTCAACACGGTCGGCGACCTTGATGCCTTACTGCAGGCGAAATGAACGGCCATGCCAACAGGCAGCAGCGACTGGGTCATCATCTCAGGGGCGAATGGGTCTTTAGGCCGCGCGATCGTCGATCATTTCGCGGCTCTTGACCGGCCGATTCTGGCGCTTGATCGCTCGGTTGAGCTGATCGAGACCGTCAATCGCCCGTCCATTCATGCGCGTGCTGTCGACCTGACGGCGGAAGCTGACGTCAAGGCACTGCTCGACGAGGTCATCCCACGGTCGGACCGTCTCTGCCTTCTGGTCAATGCCGTTGGACTCATCTGGAATGAGCCGGTGCTGAAGCTGCGCGGCGCCAACCTGCAGGTGCACAGCCTGGAGAACTGGCGGCGTGTCATCGAGGCCAATCTGACGGCGCCCTTCGCGATGGCGTCGCTGGTCGCCGCGCGCATGGCCCGCAAGGGCGGTGGCGCCATCATCAATTTCAGCTCGATCGCCAGCCGCGGCAATGTTGGACAGGCCGCTTATAGCGCTGCCAAGGCCGGCATCGAAGGGCTGACCCGCACCATGGCGGCAGAGCTCGGTCCGGTTGGCATCCGAGTGAATGCGATCGCGCCCGGGTTTTTTGATGTGCCCTCGACGCGCGCAGCCATGTCGGATGAGCAATTGAAGGCACTCGCCGACCAGACACCGGTCCGGCGCCTGGGGCAAACCGGTGAGTTGATCGACGCGATCGATTTTCTGGCTGGCAATGATTTCGTGAATGGCGTCGTCCTGGATGTGACGGGCGGATTGAAGCTTTAATCGAATATGCGGGTCAGCTTGGGCTAAGTGCATGTCATTCTTGCAGCCGACTAATCTTTGGAGCGTCTTTGAGAGCACCGTTCAGGCTGGTCCGGAACGGCCCGCTCTGGTCTTTTCCGACGCGACCGTATCTTTCGCGAAGCTGGCCGAGCTGGCCGCGCGGGCTGCCGCGGGCCTGGTGGCGCTGGGCCTCCGCTCAGGCGACATTGTTGCCCTGGAGATGCCAAAGCGCCTGGAGACTTATGCGCTCTGGCTCGCTTGCATCCGGCAGGCTTTCACCTATGTCTTCATCGATCCCAAGAATCCACCGGAGCGCACCGTCAGCATCTTGGCGCGGACCCAGCCGGCCTTGCATGTGTCGCTAGCCGATAGCTCCCTGGCTGACGATGTCAATCCGCATGGTCGGCATCTGGCGTTGGGCGGCGATACCGCTGGCGCCGACTGGATCGAGAAGCTGGCCGGCGATGCGGCCCCGGTCGACCCAGCCGCAGCCCACGGGTTGACCCCGGCCTATATCATGTTCACCTCGGGCTCGACCGGCGAACCCAAGGGCGCCGTCATTCCCCATCAGGGCGTCATCAGCCTGATGACCTGGGCACGCGACAAGGTGATCCGCGGCGAGCAGCTGCGGTTTTCCAATCTCAACCCGCTGCATTTCGACAATTCGGTCTTCGATCTCTATTGCGGCCTGATGAACGGCGCTGCCCTGGTGCCAGTCGAGACAGCGGCCTTGAGCAATCCGATGGCCTGGGTGCGGCGCCTGCGCGATGGATTGGCCTCTGCCGTGTTCGCCGTGCCGACCCTGTTCTTGACGCTCGACCGGTTGAAGTTGTTGACGCCGGATTCCCTGCCGCAGGTGCGGGTTTTTCTGTTCGGCGGCGAGGGCTTCCCGATCGAGGCACTGAAAGCCTTCCATCAGCGTTTCGCCGGTCAGGCGCGACTGATCAACGTCTATGGACCGACGGAGACCAGCTGCATTTGCTCCAGCATCGAGATCGATGCGGCCCAGCTGGCGGCGGCGAAGGCCGGTTTTGC
Source organism: Terriglobia bacterium (assembly GCA_035539075.1). GTDB lineage: Bacteria > Pseudomonadota > Alphaproteobacteria > Dongiales > Dongiaceae > Dongia_B. Next base: position 21,433 of record DATLJB010000080.1, on the reverse strand, counting down.
CTCCCTTGGTCGCATGCATCCGGGGTTCGATTATCTGGTGCTTGACGCGGAACAACAGCCCGCGACTGTCGGTGAATTGTGGATCGGCGGACCTTGTGTCGGCCTTGGCTACTACGCGAATGCCGAGGAAACACAACGACGGTTCTGCCAGGATCCGCGACAGGATCGCTATCGGTCGGTCTGGTATCGCAGCGGCGATCTCGTCAGCGAAGACGCCGCCGGCCTGCTATGGTTCCGCGGCCGGGCGGATAACCAGGTGAAAATCCGCGGTCACCGGATCGAACTGGAAGAGATTGATCTCGCGGTCGAGCAGATTGCGGATGTACTGCGGGCATCCTGTGTCGCTGTCGAAGGCATGGATGGCCTGGAATTGCGCCTCGCTTTCGCGGCCAAGCGCGCGATTCCAGTGGCCGACGTCCTGGCGCATTGCACCAGCAATCTGCCGACATACATGCGGCCATCCCGTGTCGTACAGCTGGACCAGCTGCCGGAAAACGCGAACGGCAAAGTGGACCGGAAGGCCGTCCGTGTGTTGCTAGCGGCGTTGCAGGAGTAGCTCGCGCGATGAATGTTGATCGATCGACGTCGCCAGTGAGAACCGAGCCCGCCGGGGACTCCGTCCCCGTCCTTTCCATCGTCACAACATTGTACAACTCGGCGCGGACGATCGAGACCTTCTGTCAGGAAGCGATCGCGGCTGCCGAAGGCCTGGTGCCACGTTTCGAGATCGTCATTGTCGATGATGGATCACCCGACAACTCACTCGCCATCGCTTGCGGGCTGGCGGCGAAGGACAACCGTATCAAGGTGGTCGAATTGTCGCGCAATTTCGGTCACCACAAGGCGCTGATGACCGGTCTCATGCATGCTTCGGGCGATTACTGCTTCCTGATCGACAGCGATCTGGAGGAGCGCCCAGCGCTGCTGGCGCAATTCTGGGGCAAGCTCCAGAGCAGTGACGCCGATGTGGTCTATGGCTACCAGACGGTGCGCGCCGGTTCGTTCTTTCGTCGATTGAGCGGCGATATCGCTTTCTGGCTGTTCGATCATCTGATTTCACCCAAGATCCCGGCCAATCACATCACGGTCCGGCTGATGCGGCGTCGATATGTCGACTCACTGCTGCTGCACAAGGAGCAACAGACGGCGATCGGCGGGCTATGGGTGATCACGGGCTATCGCCAAATCGGTTTGACGGTCGATAAGGTAATCCGCGACGAGACCACCTACAGTTTCCTGCGCCGCTGGCATGTCCTTATCGATTCCATCACGTCATTTAGTGAAAAGCCGCTGGTGGCGATTTTCTATCTCGGGCTCATCATTTCGGCGCTATCGGGTGTTTGCGCTGTCGGGCTGCTGCTGCGGTGGATGGTTGGCGGCGTGGGCGTGCCCGGCTGGCTGTCGGTCATGATCTCGGTTTGGCTGCTGGGTGGCATCGCCATCTTCTGTATGGGCCTGATCGGTATCTATCTGTCGAAGATTTTCATCGAAACCAAAAACAGGCCTTACACGATCGTGCGCCAAATTCATGCTGCGGTTCCGGATGACAATGCAAATGAGGGCGGCCAATGAGCAGCCAAAGCCCCATCGCCAATGAAAACGTCCTGCTCGAAAAGAGCACGCCGCTCACCAGCGAAGATAAGAAGCTGTTTGCCTATTTCGGCGAGAATGCCAAGATTCTGCCGCCCTATCGCATTCTTAATCCGCAATTCATCCATATTGGCGATGTCACGGCCATTCGCGAAGGCTGCCATATCAACGCCTTTAAGGACCTGTCCTTTCTGCTGGATTATGTTGACCCGGCCTATCAGGGCGATTTCAAGCGCGAGGATTATCGCTATCAGCCGTCGATCCATATCGGCCGCGAAGTGCAGATCGGGCGCTACGCTTTCATGTCCTGCACCCGATCGATCACTATCGAGGACAATGCGCTGCTGTCCGAGCGGGTCTTCATCGGTGACAACAATCATTCCTTCTCCCACCCGCATGTTCCCATCATGCAGCAGCCTAACAAACCGGGCGATCCGGTGGTGGTCGGCCGAGGCAGCTGGCTGGGGGTCGGATCGGCGATCCTGGCCGGCACCAAACTGGGGCAGAACTGCGTCGTCGGCGCCAACAGCGTCTGCCGCGACATGTCCTATCCCTCGCATTCGGTGATCGCCGCGCCGACCGCTCAAGTTCTTTACCGGAGGCATCCGTCCGATGTCTGATGAAATCAGCCGCAACTATGATGCATTTTATGCCAACCGGAACCCGGAGCGTGTCTATCCGGTGGAATTTGTCGTCCGGGCCTTCCTCGGAAATTATCCAAGACTGACCAACAAACCGGCGGATTACGCCGGCAAGCGCATTCTCGATCTCGGCTTTGGCGATGGCCGCAACATGCCGCTCCTCGCCAATCTCGGCATGAAGGTTTATGGCGTCGAGATCGCAGAGGATATCTGCACGCGGGCGATGGCGCGGTTGAAGCGTGTCGGCATCGAGATTGAAACGGCCGTTGGCCGCAACTGCCAAATCCCCTTCGCGGACCGGTATTTCGACCATCTCCTGGCTTGCCATGCCTGCTATTATGTCGATCCGGGCACCAGCTTCTCGGATAATGCACGCGAGATCGCGCGGGTGATGAAGCCAAGTGGCCGGTTTGTCTTCTCTGCGCCGATCGGCACCAGTTACATCATGCGAGGCGCTAAGGATCTCGGCGACGGCCATATGCAGATTGCCGGTGACCCCTACGGCATCCGCAATGGCTATATCCTGAAGAAGTTCGACAGCACCGAGGAGATCGAGCGGTCATTGGCGGGTTTGTTCACCGATTTCCGCATCGGCGCTTGCCGCAACGATTTCTGGGGGATAGAGGAGCACGTCTGGACCGTTGTCTGCCGGCGATCCGCGTGAGATAGATGTCGTTTGTCGGATGGCTACTGCCTCCGGGTTGGTGTTTTTGTGATCGGATGAGCTATGTTGAAGAAGCACCTTGATGCCTTTCGCTGCCCCAAAGCCGGCGCGCCGCTGAGGCTGGTCGAAACCACGATGGCGGATGGCGAAGTCGTGTCGGGAGAGCTGGTTTCGCCCGACGGGCACCGTTATGCCATCGATCGCGGTGTGCCGAATTTTCTCGGCGCTGTGGAGTTGACGCCGATCGAGGAGAGAACCAAGACCGAATACGACAATGTCGCGGACTCGATCTATGACGTCGCGGTCAACTGGCAGTTCGCCGCCTTCCGCGTGGATGAGGATGCGGTTCGCGAATCGATGGTCGACATGCTCGATCTGAGGCCTGGCATGCGTGTCCTGGAGGTCGGCTGTGGCACGGGCCGCGATTCCTTCCGCTTGGCGCGGCGGCTTGGCAAGGATGGTTATCTACATATGCAGGACCTTTCGCCAGGCATGGTCTATGCCGGCGTCAAGAAGATGCAGGAATATGACCGCGAGATACATTTCGCCTGCGAACTCGATTACTCGATCTCCTCCGCGACGGCTCTGCCCTTCCCGGACAGCTACTTTGATGCGGTGTTCCATTTCGGCGGCTTCAACCAGTTTGGCGACCTGATGAAGGGTGCCGCCGAGCTCACCAGAGTCGCGAAGGTCGGTGGGCGCGTGCTCTACGGTGATGAAGCAGTTGCGCCCTGGCTAAAGGGCACCGAATTCGCGCGCATCGTGAAGACCAACAACGCGCTGTTCGATGCCGATGCGCCGCTGCACACGCTGCCGGTGTCGGCACGGGACGTGGTGGTCCGCTGGATCATCAATAACTGCTTCTATGTCATCGCCTTCACCAAGGGCGAGGGTGTGCCGGATCTCGATCTCGATTTGCCGCATCAAGGCTGGCGCGGCGGCACCATGCGGAGTCGCTATTTCGGCCAGTTGGAAGGTGTAACCGTCGAGACCAAGCAGATGGTGAAAGAAGCGGCCGCCCATGCTGGGGTCAGCATCCATGCCTGGCTCGATCAGCTGTTGAAACGAGAAGCGGTTGCCGAGCTCGGCAAGCCCGTCTCGAACAAGAAGGCCTAATCGTCGTGGCGAAGCTCATCCTCTTTGGTAACGGGCGTGGGGCCGATGTCGCCTATCGGTTTCTCAGCAAGGATACCGATCACGAGATCTACGGCTTCACGGTCGATGAGAAATATATCACCGAGTCCACCTTCCGCGGCCTGCCATTGGTGCCGTTCGAGGATGTCGAGCGGCGCTTTCCACCAGATGATTACCGAATGCTCATCCTGCTCGGCTATCAGGGCATGAATCAGTTGCGCGAAAGCAAGTTTCGCGCGGCGAAGGACAAGGGCTATACGCTTGAAAGCTATGTCGCCTCCGATATTTTCCGGGTCGAGGATATCAAGGTCGGTGAGAACTGCTTCATCCTCGACAATCAGTCGATTTCGCTTGATGTCAGCGTCGGCAATAATGTCGTGATGTGGTCAAGTAACCATATCGGTGACTTGACGCAGATCGGTGATCACGCTTGGATCGCCTCGCATGTCACCGTGGCGGCCAATGTCGAGATCGGGGAGCGCGCCTTTATTGGCATCGGTGCCACGATCTCCAATTCCGTCAAGGTGGCAGCCAGCAGTTTCATCGGCGCCGACCGGCTGATTGTCAATTCAACCGACGAGAATGGTGTTTACGTGCATAGCCAGGAAGCCAAGCTGGATGTCGCCAGCAAGCCTTTCATGCGCGTCATGATGGCGGGGAAGAAATTATGAAATGGCGCAAGCTTGGCCACGTTTATGCACCGGATGGGCGTAAGCCTTGGATGCAATGGTATGCGGCCAACCCCATCGCCGAGCCGATCGGTGGCGATCGGTTCCGGATCTATTTCTCCAGCCGCGACGAGAAGAACCGCTCATCGGTTGCCTGGATCGAGATCGATCTCAAGGAGCCGACCCGCATTCTCGCTGAATCCGACGAGCCGGTGCTGGGCCCGGGTGATCTTGCCATGTTCGATGACAGCGGCTGCTCGGTCGGCTGCATAGTGCCAGTCGGCGAGAAGCGCTATCTCTATTACATGGGGTGGCATCTCACCGTAACCGTGCCCTGGCAGAATGCCTTGGGTCTCGCCATCAGCGATGGACCGGGTCAGCCCTTCCGCCGGGTATCGCGCTTCCCGATCGTGCCTCTCGATGAGACCGATCCCTATACCATTTCTTATCCCTGGGTCGCGCGCGAGAATGGCAAGTTCCGCATGTGGTACGGCTCCAATACTCAATGGGGTGCGGAGAAGGCGGATATGAAGCATCTCATTAAATATGCCGAATCGGATGACGGTATTCACTGGCGGCGCGACAACATCATCGCCATCGATTTCAATGATCCCGGCGAATATGCCATGTGCAAGCCCTGTGTCATCCGCGACCAGGACGTCTATCGCATGTGGTTCTGCTCACGCGGCCAGACCTATCGCATCCGCTATGCCGAATCCACGGACGGCATCACCTGGACCCGCGACAGCGAGCCGGTCGGCATAGATGTGTCTGAAGGTGAGTGGGATTCGGACATGATCGAGTATCCCTGCATCTTCGATCACCTGGGGCAGCGCTACATGCTGTATGCCGGGAACACTTTCGGCCGCACCGGCTTCGGCCTGGCGGTGCTTGAGTCGGCGTGAGGCGCCTCACGCCGGATTCATCTCAGCCGTAGCTGTGTTGCTTCATGTAGTCGAGGGCCTTGCCGCCGGTATTGAGCAGCAGGTCGATGATCGAGACACGGTGATCAAAAGTGCCCCAGAGCTGGGGATACTCCGGATAGCCGCTGTAATCGGCCCAGGCGACATCGATGCCCTGGGCGTTGAATCTGGCGACATCGAGATAGTCCTTGGCCGCCGGGCCGCTGACATAGGTGGTGGCACCGGCGACCTTGCACAGTTCCAGCAGGCGGTCGGTCGGGTCCATGTCATGCATGAGCTGGCGGTCGAGGAGGTCGGTGCAGCGTCTCATCGGCGTGGTGACGCCGAGCTTGCCGCAGATTGCCGAGATCAGCTGCTCATTCACCTTGGACAATTCCGGCACTGACGCCACGGCCGAGAGCGTCTCGAACAGCCAGGGGGCCATTTCGGCGAAGCCGGCCGCACGCTTGTAGTTGAATTCGATGTTGCGGATATGGCCTGCGGCCCAATCGGCATTGGCGATCAGCGTCTCGTCGATCGCCTGCTGGTAGCGGCCCTTGACCTCGACGGGGACCGTCAGCCAGAGCGGGCCATTGGGCGTCTTGATGATGTTGCGGTTGCGCCAGTCGCGCCGGGTATATTGCACGCTGTCGAGGATGATCATCTCATCGACCGCGCGGATGAGATCGAAGTAGCCCTTCCAGGGCAGATAATTCGACTGGGTGATCAGCACGACCTTGGGCGGGCGCGCCGGGGAATTGATTGCTTGTGTCAACGGAAGCGCTCCGCCAGGACCAGCCTGCTACCGCCAACCGGCAGCGACAGGCCAAGATTGATCATCGCCCGGTCGATGCCGACTGCGCCTTCCAGCAGTCGGTCGAGCCAGCCGGGCAGCGCGAATTCGGCATCCGCATCGTAATCCTTCTTCTGGCCGCTGGTCAGGCGCTGCAGCAGCAGGAGTGGCAGCAGGGTGGTAACGAAAGAAGTGTCTCGCAGGATGGCGAAGCCAGCCTCGCGTACCTTGTCACCAAGTTCGCTGCGGCGATAGCGCCGCTTGTGACAGGCAAAATCGTCGCTGGCGCTCCACAGGCTTGGATGCTGCGGCACAGTGAGGAGCAGGCCGCCGCCAGGCCGCAGCGCGCGATAGATCTCTTTCAGCACAAGCCGGTCATCCTCGATATGTTCGAGAACATCACAGGCGGCGATCAAGTCAAACTCGCCGGTGAAGGGCAGGTGCTGGGCATCCATCTGGAACAGCACCGCCCGATTCTGCAGGCGGCGGGCGGCATAATCGAGGCCGGTAGTATAGATCTCACTGCCGGTCATGCGGGCCTTGGGCAAAGCTCGGGCGAGTGCCGCCAGGACATAGCCGGTGCCGCAGCCGATCTCCATCACGGAAGTAGATTTGGCGAAATAGCGTCGTACCAGATCAAAGATGATGCGGTTGCGGCTGCGGAACCAAAAACTTCTGTCCTGCATCTGCTCCAAAGCGTGATGCGCGTCCGGCGCCATTCCAGTGTTGCTGCGGGCAAGGTCAGGCGCGAAAGCGAGCACGCCATCCAGCTGCTGCGGGCGAGTGCCGCAGCTGGGACAGCGCCAATCTTCGGCCTGATAGTCCGCTTGGCAGGAGAGGCAGCGCTTCATCTACCGGGTTCCAGCTGAAAGCGGCTCAGCCTGTCCCTGCAGGATATCGCCGACCGCCTCGGTAACGCGGTCGATATCGGCGCAGCTGAGCGTGGCATGGAGCGGCAGGCGCACCAGGCAGCCGGTGATGCGATCCGTCACCGCCATGCTGCCGGCGGTCTTGCAGAACTTACGGCCGGCCGGCGCCGAATGCAGCGGCACGTAATGCGTCGTGGCGGCAATATCACGAGCGCGGAGGCCGGCTAGGAGGCCGCCGGCGGTCGCCGCGTCGGGCAGGATCACATAGTAGATATGGCCGTTATGGATTGATCCCTGCGGCACCACCGGCCGCCGCAGCAGCCCACCCTGTTCAAGTGGCGCCAGCCGATCGTGATAAGCGGCCCAGATGTCACGGCGCCGGGCGATAATGGTCCCCGCATCCTGCAACTGCGCATAGAGCACGGCGGCAATCAGGTCGCTGGGCAGATAGGACGATCCGATATCGAGCCACTCGTATTTCGTCACCTCCCGGCGCAGGAACTGGGTGCGGTTGGTACCCTTCTCGCGGATGATATGTGCCCGTTCGACCAGCGCTGGATCGTTGATCAGCAAAGCGCCCCCCTCGCCCGAGACGATGTTCTTGCTTTCATGAAAGCTGAGGGCGCCGAGCGACCCCAGAGTACCCAAGGCGCGGCCCTTATAGCTGCAGAGATAGGCCTGGGCGGCATCCTCGATGACCATCAGGTTATGCTGGCGGGCAAAGGCGTTGATCGCGTCCATCTCGCAGGCGACACCGGCGTAATGCACCGGCAGGATCGCCTTGGTTCGCGGGGTCAAGGCCTGTTCCAGCAGGCGCTCATCGAGATTGATCGTCTCTGCGCGGACATCGACAAAGACTGGGCAGGCACCCCGCAGCACGACGGCGTTGGCGGTCGAGGAGAAGGTATAGGACGGCATGATGACTTCATCACCGGGCCCGAGATCGGCCAACATGGCCGCCATTTCCAGCGCCGCCGTGCAGGAATGGGTCAGCAGCACCGGGCAGCCGTAATGCTTCTCCAGCCACTCATGGCAGAGTTTCGAGAACGGACCGTCTCCCGCGAGATGCAGCCCCTCCAGGCTGCGCCGGAGGTTTTCCAGTTCATTCCCGCCCAGAAGTGGTTTGCTGAATTTGATGGCCATTCCGTTTGATTCCTGATGAATCTCTAAATACTGCATAAGTCGAGGGGCGCCGCATCACTTATAGTCTCAAGTCATAAGGCAGTGAAAGGCCAGTTGATGGCGACCTGTGGGTGCCGGAGCCGGTCTTACTTTGATGCATTCAGAGCCATGCGAAGATAGGCCGCCGCCGTCGCCTGCCAGGAATAGTCCTGTTCCACACGACGCCGACTTGCTTCCCCCATCCGGCGTCGCAGGGCGGGATCAATAATGACTTGGCGCAGCGCCTCAGTCAGCGCTGGTATGTCATCCACCGCCACGAGAAAACCGTTCCCTTGGCTGGTAACAAGCTCCTCGCTGCCGCTGATGCGCGTGGCGACGATCGGCAACCCCGCTGCCATCGCCTCGAGCACGGCGTTGGGCATGCCTTCATCCCGTGACGGAAACACGAAGGCGTCGGCGTCGGCATAGACACCGGGGATGTGCTCGCGATCGACCCAGCCAAGAAAATCGATCTGGGCGGTGAGTTGCAGGGCGGCCGCGAGCTGCGTCAGCGGATCGCGCTCCGGTCCGTCACCAACGATGATTAGCCGGTAGTTCCGATATTCCGGCGGCAGTCGGTACAGGGCTTGCAGCAGTGTGTCGAGGCCTTTCTGCATATGCAGGCGGCCGACGAACAGCAGGGAGAGGGTGGGGCGGATACAGTCGGTGCCTGGCAAGAATTTTACGAAATCGACGCCATTTGGCACAACCGCGATATCAGCTTCTGGCAAGGCTCGCCTGGCAAGCTGCTGCAAGCCTTCGCTATTGGCGACGACATCGCTTGCGTTGCGCCAGATCAGCCGTGTCAGTGGCGCGGTCAGCCGATGGAAGAAGGCCAACTCCTCACCCAGATAACCCGGGACATCGCCACCGCGCAGCGACACGATATAGTGGATGCCGAGGAAGCGCTTCAGCAGATAGGCAATGGGGCCGCAGGGAATGCTGAAAAAAGCGATGGTTACCTGCGCATGGGTCTTGCGGGCGATGGGAATGGCGAAAATCGCCGCCGAGAGCATGAAGATAATCATTTCGAAAACGCTGCAGCGATCCTTGCGGCGGCGCAAGGTCGGGATGCGGATCACCCGATAGCCGTGCAATTCCTCATCGCGCGGCAGGCCGCTGAAAGCCGAGGTCAGCACCGTCACCCTGGCGCCAAGCTGCACCAGTTCGCGCGCAATATTCAGCGTCGCCGTGCCTGCGCCACCGCCAAGCGGCGGAAATTCGTAATTTATTAAAAGAAGGGAGGGCTTTTCGGCCATATATGACGGGTCAGATTTAAGATTATCCGCAAAACAAATGGCCTATTGCGCATACTAACGCCAGTACTATTAATGCAGGTGCGGTGACGACTTGATTCCTCCTTACCGGAGGATGATTATTTTTCAACAAATACAACTAAATTATGCAATGTGAGTTCTTCTGAATGTGCGGAATTGGCGGTTTTATCGGCCCCTACGCCCCCGCCATCGCCGAGGCGATGCTGGCAGCCATGCCCCATCGTGGGCCGGACGGAACAGGCAGCTGGGCTGATCCAGAAAAAGGCATCCATCTGATCCATCGTCGCCTGGCGATTGTTGACGTCGCCACCGGTAGCCAGCCGATGTGGGACGAAACCGGGCAGATCGGAATCGTCTTCAATGGCGAAATCTATAACCATGTCGACTTGCGGCAGCAGCTCGTGGCCGCCGGGCACCGGTTCCAGACCGATCATTCCGATACGGAAGTCGTGATTCAGGGTTACAAAGCCTGGGGAGCCGCGGTCGTCGACCAGATGAACGGCATGTGGGCTTTTGCCATCATTGATCGCCGCGCCAACCAGATCTTTCTCAGCCGGGACCGGTTCGGCGAGAAGCCGCTCTATTTCTGCCGGCAGGACAATCTGTTTGCTTTTGGCTCGGAATTGCGGGTGGTACTGGCACATCCCCGTATTCGACCCTCGGTTTCCGCCCTATCCATCCAGAAATATTTCGCTCATGGCTATCTGCCGGCACCCAACACGATCTACAAGGAAGTGGAACAGCTGCCGGCCGGCCATTCGGCAGTCTATGACATTGCCGGCCGGACCCTCACCATCAGCCGCTATTGGTCCTTGGTGATTGATCCCAAGGAACCGACTTCGGATGAGCGTGCGACCGACGAATATGGTGCAGCCATTCGCGATCTGCTCGGACGATCGGTGCGCGATCGCATGGTCGCTGATGTGCCGGTTGGCGTGCTGCTGAGCGGTGGCGTCGATTCATCCGCGGTGGCCTATTTTGCTGCCCAATCCGGCAATGCCATTACCACCTTCAATATCGGCTTTGATGAGAAGAGTTTCGACGAATCATCCTATGCAAAGGAAGTCGCCGATCTTGTCGGGGCGAAGCATTATGTTGATCACCTATCGCTGGAACAGGCGCGTCAACTATTGCCGGAGTTGCTCGACCGGCTTGATGAGCCGCTGGCCGATGCGTCACTGCTGCCATGTTATCTGCTGTTCCGTCATGTCCGGCGCCACATGAAAGTAGCGCTCGGCGGCGATGGCAGCGACGAGCTTTTCGCCGGCTATGATACGTTTCGCGCACTGCGCTGGGCGAAGCTTTATGAGGCACTGGTGCCGGCGCCACTGCGCAAGCCCATTCGCCATGTGGTCGGCATGCTGCCGGTGTCCCATCGCAACATGAGTCTCGATTTCAAGATCAAGCGTACCTTGCGTGGCCTCGATTACCGCCCGAACATGTGGAATGCCGCCTGGCTGGGGCCACTTGCGCCACAAGAAATCGACGGCCTAATGACGGAGCGATTTGAGCAGGAGGAGATTTACAGCGAAGCGCTTGCCGCCTGGGCTGAGTGTCCGCAGGGTAACATCGTCGACAAGACAATCCAGTTCTACATCAACCTCTATCTGCAGAATGACATTCTGGCGAAGGTTGACCGATCCAGCATGATGCATTCGGTGGAATGCCGTGCGCCCTTCCTGGATCTCGATCTGGTGGATTACGTGCGGCGCATCCCCAGCCGCTTCAAGATTCATCGTGGCCGGACCAAGCATATTCTCAAATCCGCACTGGCGCCGCTGCTACCCGATCACATCCTCAACCGGCCGAAAAAGGGCTTCGGGGTGCCGATCGGAAAGTGGTTCGTGGACGGCAAGCTACGCCTCGGCGATTCGCAGCTCCTCTCCGCCTTTCTCGATATCAATCACTTCGACAGGCTTGGGCAGGAGCACCGGCAAAAGGCGGCAGATCACCGTGGCGTCCTATGGGCCGGACTGGTGCTCAGCCATTTCTTGGCCGATCCGGCGCATGTTCGCCCCTGAAAGGCCGCTTTCCGGCGCATTAGGCCCATTAGGCGGTGCCGCTCTTGCTTCCGCCGCGCAAATCAGGGCAGAACTACCGCAACGATGTATCGCCGATGCATATCGGCTGGCTTCAATCGAGAGACCCCGACCATCCGGCCTGGCAGAGGCGGTATTTCGGATCGGGACCGGAGTTGTTTAGATGACTGCTATCCTCCAGGCCGGTCCGACCGGCGACGCGACAAAGCCCAAACTTTCTGTCGTTGTACCGGTCTATAACGAACAAGAGAACATCCCTGTCCTCTATGAGCGGCTGAACGCGACATTGCGTGAGCTCGGCAATGACTATGAAATCATCCTCGTCAATGATGGCAGCCGCGACGGATCGCTGGTAGCGCTGCGACGGCTGGCCGCCGAGCATCCCGAGGTGAAGGTTCTCGATCTGCAGCGTAATTCGGGGCAGACCGCCGCTTTGATGTGCGGCATAGACCACTCGACTGGCGACATCATCATTCCAATCGATGCCGACCTGCAGAATGATCCCGCAGATATCCCTCGGCTGCTGGAAAAGCTCGCCGAAGGCTATGATGTCGTGTCCGGCTGGCGCCGCGACCGCAAGGATGCCGCGATCCGCCGCAATCTCGTCAGCAGAGCCGCCAACCGTGTCATCTCGAAAATCTCCGGCGTGCATTTGCAAGACTATGGCTGTTCGTTGAAGGCATATCGCCGGTCGGTGCTCGACGGCGTCCGCCTCTATGGTGAGATGCATCGCTTCGTGCCGATCTATGCGTCCTGGATGGGCGCAAAGATTGCCGAGATTCCGGTATCGCACTCGCCGCGCATTTATGGAAAATCCAGTTATGGCCTGGAGCGCATCGCCAAGGTCATTCTCGATCTTATCGTCGTCAAGTTCCTCGACCGGCATCTGGTGAAGCCGATCTATATTTTCGGTGGGTTTGGCTTGTTATCGATCGCCGTATCCTTCCTGGCGCTTTTCTGGGCGCTTTACTTGAAGCTGGTGGACGGCCTGTCGTTGATCCAGACGCCGTTGCCTTTGTTATCGGCAATGGCATTGCTGGCCGGGATCACCGCCATTCTGCTTGGGCTGATGTCGGAAATACTGGTGCGGACCTATTTCGAATCCCAGGACAAGCGCCCGTATTACGTTCGCGAACGTCTCAATCTGTAACCCGTGCCAGGCGCCGTCTGTGCCTCAGAAAGCGTAGACGGCGTATTGGTCATTCTCAAAGACCAGCTTCAGCGGCATGGTCGCCGGATGCGGCCAGTTCTTGTGAACCAGGAAATGGGTCCAGTGATTGCGGCTGGCAAGATCTGCGATCGCATCGCTCCAGGCGGGGGCCGCGAGCTGCCGCACCTCGGCCAGTCGCTGGTCGGCGCCAGGGAGATCGGCCTCACCATCACCGTTGCAGAAATAGCATTGATGGCCAAACAAGGCTGAGATCAGTGGGTTCTTCAGCGTATAGCGGTAATCGATCACCGGATAACGCAAATCATTGGTAACCACCACCGATCCTGCCACGGGGATGCTGCGCATTGCCTCGGCTAGGGCGGAGGTTTCGGTCACGTCATCGCCTCGATCAGGCTTGGCGGCAACCTGCACCGCCACCATGGGGATACGGCCGATCGGGATAATGGTTGCGATGGCAACCAAGACGGCCACGATGACCTGCCCATAGCGGTTGAGATGCGGCCATGTCTGCGCGATCGCCAGCGCCACAAATCCTGCCAGCAACATCGGCGTCGCGGCGGCGAGCCGGAACCAGTTGAAATTCGGATCGACCTGATTCGCATAGATCAAGGCCGTCAGGTTAACCGCAAGCAGCAGCAGCAAGCTTACCAAGACCCAGATCTTCGCCTGCACGGCGACTCGTCGCCAGAAAAACAGTGTCAAAATGACGCCGAGGCCGAGGAGCCCGACCATGTTGCGGAAAATCTCACCGGTATTCTCGATGCAGTAGTCGCAGGTAAGCGGCGCGAAGACCACTTTGAATGCCGCGCCGCCAGATCCCGACAGCCGCGCGACGATGACGCCAAGCAGGAGCGCCAGGGCGGCTGGCAGGATCTCTCGCCAATGGCGTTCCGTGATGGTGCGGTAAAGCGACCAGATGCCGATCAGCAACCCCGCGGAAACGAAAAAGAACGGGTCAATCAACGTCATGCCGCCAACCACGATTGCGGCCATCCAGCGCGCTGTTGGCCGCTCCCAGGCAAACATCAGCATCAGCACGAACCAGGTGAGCATGCGAGCGCCCAAGGTGGGCAAATGCACCACGAGATACAGCAGACTGGGTTCTGCGGAGAAGCTATGCGTCTTGATCGCGTCCGCGAGAGCGGTGAACAGGCGGAAGCTGAGCTTGAAATCACTCTGATTGCTGTTGAAAGCGACCACCAGGATGCAGGCGATCAGCAAAGAGGGAGCGCCTTTCCCGACCCGTCTGAGCAATAGCCAAGCAGTGCCGATAATGCCGGCTTCGATCACCGGAAATGCGATATAGAACTGCGCGATATGTGGTGCAATGGAGGTGAGGCGCACGAGGTTGGCAACGGCCTCCAATGTGCCGAAATGATAGGGCTTTGACCCATTCAGGAATGTCAGTGAGTCGGGCGGCAGATGTGACGACGCCAGCAAGGAGCGAATCATCGCCAGGTCAAAGGCGTCGTCAGAATAAAAGATGAATTTCGGATAATCGCCGCTACCCGCCAAAGCCGCGTGTATCAGGACGACGCTGAGCGGCAGCAGCATCACAAGCGCCGCGAGGGTGGTTGTGATCCGGCGTCTCGCCGACGCGTCCGCGATGCAGATCATCCGTGATGCGGCCTGGTTGCTTCGCCGGAAGGCCAGCTGCACGAGGGCGCAGGCAACAAAAACCACCGGAACCGACCAGGCCGGCAGCCCGGCAAAGCGCAGGATGGTGGAAACAACACCGGAAAGCGTGAGGCCGACCGCAGTGGCGCTCGCCATCTCGGCGAGGCCAAGCCTGCCGAAGACATGCCTGAGTGCAATCAGGATCGGCGACGCATAGGCAAGCAGGATTAGGCTGGCGCTGACGCCGCCGCCAACGCCGCTGGCCGGGCTCGTCGCCAGCCAGCTAGCCAGCGCCAGCAGATAAACAGCCATGCCCGGCCAAGATTCGACCGCTATGAAAGAGGAGCGGGGGCTCGTAGCGAGCTGCATGTCAAATTTTCCACATCGCACTTGATGACTTCAGGTGAACCGCAGGCGGGGCAGCCATTCAAGGTTATTTCGCCAAGCGATAGATGGCGTAATCGCCGTTGCTATAGATCTGCGTGGCATCACCCGGCATGGGGTGATTTGCCGCGACGGCCGCAAAATAATCACTGTATTGCGACGTCAGGTCGAGATCGCTCGGGCGCTTGGTGCCGGCAAGGACGGCGGCATTCAGGCTGAGCCTTTCTTCGCGCGCGGCGTGGTTGGCACGCAAGGCCGAGGTGGCCCAGCTTGAGATATAGAATTGCCGCTCCGCTGTGGTCGAAAAATCGTTCCAGCCTTCGAGGCGTGTCGGATCGTCGCCGGTCTGGTCGGTGAAGATCAGTGCATCAGCTGGGGTTATGTCACGGACCTTGACCCAGAGATCATAGAGCTTTGGAGAGACGGCTGTCCGCTGGTCATCCCCCAGGCGCAGATGGCCATCTGCCTGGGCAACCAGCAGACACAAGACGGCGACAGGCAGGGCATAGCGCCACTTCTGGGCGAGCGCTTGTGCCGGTGCGCCAGCGACCGCCCGGCTCTCTCCTTGCCAGAAGATAAGCGCCAGGGAAGCGGAAAGGGCGATCAACCAGAGGGCGACGAATTCCCAGCCACCAGGATCGCGGCAAAGATGGCTGATCAGGATCAATGCCGCGCCAGCAATGAAGAAACCGGTTGACCGGCGGGCTTCATCATCGCGGTTATTGAGCAGCAGATAGCCGCCACAGAGTGCGGCCGCGATGGCCAGGGTTCCATTGAACAGGAAGGTATAGAGATAATAGAGCGAGAGGCCCATCAGGACGGCGGCGCCAAGCGCGATATTGCGTCGGCAGAAAGCTCCGATCACCAGCAATAACCCGCCGATATCGATGGCAAGGGCGGGGAGCGTGCGAATAATCGACTTGAACACGCCGCTGCCATTGATGGCTATCTTGCGATAGAGAATCTGCAGGCTCTGCGGGCCAAAATTCGACAGATCGCTGATGGCGATGAATTTCGGTGCGTAATAAAAGAGCAGCGCGCCGCAGAGAAGCCCAAGCACGGCAATGCCAGTGATGATCAGCGGGGCATAACGCGGGGATTTGGCTTCTGCTATGCCTGCCAAGAGCAGTACGGCGACGTAGGTGCCGAAAACCGCCAGCGGCACAACCTTTGTGACGGCAAAGACGACGATGGTCAGCGGTATCAGCGCATAACGCCAAAACGGCACATCCCTGCCACGGTCTGCGAAATAGACAAGCGCCAGAGCCATCGGCATCGCGAAAGCATAAGGCGGGCTTTCGGCAAACCAGCTGGGATAACGTGTCGCGGCACAGAGCAGGAGGATGGTCGCTACCAGCGTCAGCGGGCCAGGCTGCACCGGGCTTCTGGCTCGGCGATAGGTCAGTATCTGGTGGCAGGACCAGCAGGTGCCAAGGATGCAAAAGACCGCCACAGAGCTGGTGAAGAAGAAGGAGATCTCGAAACCCGGCAGGCGGTCGAAAGCAAAAGCGAGGAGTGGTGCAAGCAGATTGAAGTAAAGATAGACATGCTCGCCTTCGACGCGGAGCGATGGAATCGGCCAGAGATGGGTCCGCAGTTCATGATAGGAGGCAATATACTGGCCAATATCGCCAAGCGCGACCGTCCCCGATGTCAGTGCATTCGGGTAGCGCCACATTGATCCCATCATGGCGCTGGCGGTGGCGGTCAGGACTACCACGGCGGCGACACTGCTCCATGAAGATGCGCGGGACGCGGTGCCAGGCGATATCAGGATGCCGCGCAGCCACATGCAGCGACCAACGGCGGGCAGAAGTCCGATGACCAGCGACATCCAGTTGTCCCGGCCAAGCGCCCGCACCATGATCACGACCAGCAACCAGTAGACCGCTCCGACTGGCAGGCCCAGCATCGCGAGATCGGTAAGGGAGAGGTTCCAGCCTTTGGGGAGCAATCCGGCAAGCGCGATACCGCTGAGCAGCACGCCAAAAAAAAGGACGAAGCCGATCAAGACATGTTCGGCTGCTATCCGCAGTAGGGCCGGATCGCCCGGATCCGGGCGGCTGGCATGAATGGTCGGTGCGATACCAACTTCAACCAGAGCGAACCAGAGGATCGCCAAGCTGGAGGCAATGAGGACAACAGCCTGGAGGATGGCCCGGCTTGGCGAAATCTGTCTATTTGTCGTCTGCATGGCGTGGTCAGAGCACCGAATCTGAGAAATGAAAGCACGGCATTGCGCTCTATGAGCCTCTGCCGGCTGTACTGGACTCTTGTCCAATAGCGTGGGCCACCGACGTAATGCGCGGTTTCCGGCGCATTCCACGGCTCGCACTCCACTGCCGCATGTAATTTGAAGGACTTGGCACAGTCAAGGCCGCGCGAGCCAGGCGGCCTAGTGCTACTCCCAGATCGGCTTCCCGCTCCCCGGCAACCCGTAACTCCTCCACTTGCCGGTGACGCGCTCGACGATCTCGTCCGACATGCGGATCTTCTCGCCCCAGTCGCGCTTGGTTTCGGGGGGCCATTTGTTGGTGGCGTCGAGGCCGATCTTGCCGCCGAGGCCGCTTTCCGGCGAGGCGAAGTCGAGATAGTCGATCGGCGTTCCCTCGATCACGGTGATGTCGCGGGCCGGGTCCATGCGGGTCGACATCGCCCACATCACGTCCTTCCAGTCGCGCGCATTGATGTCGTCGTCCACGACGATGACGAACTTGGTGTACATGAACTGGCGCAGGAACGACCACACGCCCATCATCACCCGCTTTGCATGACCGGGATAGGCCTTCTTCATCGAGACGACGGCGATCCGGTAGCTGCAGCCTTCCGGTGGCAGCCAGAAGTCGATGATCTCCGGAAACTGCTGGGTCAAGAGTGGGATGAAGACCTCGTTCAGCGCTTCGCCCAGCACTGAAGGTTCGTCGGGTGGACGGCCGGTGAAGGTCGAGAGATAGATCGGGTCACGCCGCATGGTGATGGCGCTGACCGTGAAGACCGGGAAGGGCTCGACCGAATTGTAATAGCCGGTATGGTCGCCATAGGGCCCTTCGTCGCGGTAATCGCTGAGCGAGACATGGCCTTCCAGCACGATCTCGGCCGTCGCCGGCACCTTGAGCGGGATGGTCTTGCAATCGACCAGCTCGACCTTGCGGCCGCGCAACAGGCCAGCGAACTGATATTCCGACACCGTTTCCGGCACCGGCGTTACCGCAGCGAGGATCGTGCCCGGATCGGCGCCGATCACTACCGCTGCCGGCAGGGGCTCAGGCTTTTCCGCCTTCCAGCGGGCATGATGCAAGGCGCCGCCGCGATGCTTCAGCCAGCGCATCAGCGTCTGGTTCTTGCCCAGAACCTGCATGCGATAGATGCCGAGGTTGTAGTTGTCCTCGCGCCTCTTGCCCGCTCCGGAGGCCTTCGGGCCCTTGGTCACCACCAGCGGCCAGGTGATCAGCGGCGCCGGCTCGCCGGGCCAGCAGCCCTGAATCGGCAACCGGGTGAGGTCGATGTCGTCGCCTTTCAGGACCACGTCCTGGCAGGGGCCGTAGCTCACCGTCTTCGGATGCATCGCCATGACGGTCTTCAGGAGAGGCAGCATCTCCAGCGCTTCGCGCCAGCCGCCGGGCGGCTCCGGCTGCTTCAGGAAGGCGAGTGTCTCGCCCACCTGGCGCAGCTGGTCCGGCTCGCGGTCCATGCCCCAGGCGACCCGCTGGACCGTGCCAAAGAGATTGACGAGAACCGGCATGTCATAACGCTTGCCGTCCTTGCCGACCGGGTTCTCGAACAGCACCGCCGGTCCCTGTTCGGCCAGCAGGCGGGTCTGGATCTCCGTCATCTCGAGATGCGGGTCGACCGGCACGCTGACCCGGCGCAACTGCCCAGCCGCTTCCAGCCGGTTCAGGAAATCGCGCAGGGAGTCAAAGGGCATGTCGGTCTTCCGGTAACAGGAGCAGGGCCAAGTCTATCAGGAACGGTAGTCGGCGTTGATCTCGATATAGCGGTGGGTGAGGTCGCAGGTCCAGACTCGCGCCTTGCCCGCGGCGATGCCGACATCGACGGCGATGCTGATCAGCTGGCCCTTGATATGCTTGGCGACCGGCGCCTCGTCGTAATCCGGCCGTCGCTGGCCCTTGCGGGTGATCTCGACGCCGCCGATGCTGATCGACAGCTTGTCGCGATCCGCTTTTTCGCCGGACTTGCCGATGGCGGCGACGATACGGCCCCAATTGGCGTCTTCGCCGGCGATCGCCGTCTTGACCAGGGGCGAATTGGCGACGGCGAGGCCGATGCGGCGGGCCGCAGCGGCGCTGGCTGCCCCGGTTACGTCGATGGTCACCAGCTTCTGGGCCCCTTCGCCGTCTTTCACCACCTGGATGGCGAGGTCCTGCAGCAGGTCTTCCAGCTTCGCGCGAAAATCCTTCAGCAGCTTGTCGGTGGCCGAGGCCGGCTTGGGATGCTTGGCGCCTTGGCCGGTCGCAACCAGCAGCAGGGTATCGCTGGTGGAGGTGTCGCTGTCGACGGTGATGCAGTTGAAGGAGCGGTCGGCGCCCTTGGCGAGCAGCGTCTGCAGGATGTCGGCGGGAATCTTCGCATCGGTCGCGACAAAGGCCAGCATGGTGGCCATATCCGGGGCGATCATGCCGGAGCCCTTGCAGAAGCCGTTGATGGTGACGGTGGCGTCCCCGATCTTCGCCTGACGGGTAGCCAGCTTGGGGAAGGTATCCGTCGTCATGATCGCCGCCGCGGCTTCCGCCCAGGCATCGGCCTTCAGCGCTTTGACGATGGCCGGCAGCTTGCCGGTGATCCTGTCATCCGGCAAAGGCTCGCCGATGACCCCGGTCGAAGCGACATAGACCTCGCTCGGCTTGCAGCCGAGTGCCGCCGCCGCCGCCTTGACCTCACGATTGACGCTGTCGATCCCGGCCTTGCCGGTGAAGGCATTGGCGTTGCCGGAATTGACCAGGATCGCCCGCACCTTGCCGCCTTTTAGATTCTTGCGGCAGAGATCGACCGGCGCCGAGCGGGTCAGGGATTTGGTCAATACGCCCGCAATCGCGCTGCCCGGTGCCAGCTCCATCAACATGACATCGGTGCGGTTCTTATAGCGGATATTGCATTCAAATCCCGTCAGCCGGACGCCGGCAATCGGCGACAGCACCGGCGTCTCCGTCGGCGCCAGCGGCGAAACCTGATGAGCCATGGCGATATTCCCCCTGATCGCTAAAGGCGGTTATTGCTTGCCCGGTTACGGTTTGACCGGCGTGCCGTCTGGATTGAATGTTTCGACCTTCGCCTTGGCGCGGAGGTCCTTCACCTCCTGCTGCACCATATCCTCGGCGAGCTGCTGGCGGATCTGATCCTTCTGCTCATCGAAACTCGGCGGCGTCTGCTTGCGGCGGTCTTCCAGCTTGATGAGATGCCAGCCGAACTGGGTCTGGACCGGCTTCTGCGTGACTTCGCCGTTCTTCAGGGTGAAAGCGGCATCGGCAAAGGGTTGCACCACCTCGCCGCCGTTCTGGGTGAAATACATACCGAGATCGCCGCCATTGACGGCGCTGCCCTTGTCGATCGACTTGTCCTTGGCGAGCTTGGCGAAATCGGTGCCCTTCTTCAGCTCGGCCAGGATGTCGTTCGCTTCCTTTTCCGTTTTCACCAGGATATGCGCAACCTTGACCTCGTCCTGGGGCGGATGCGCCTTCAGGTCCTGGTCGTATTTCGCTTTCACGGCATCATCCGTGATCTTGGTCTTGACCAGGCGGTTGA
Source organism: Terriglobia bacterium (assembly GCA_035539075.1). GTDB lineage: Bacteria > Pseudomonadota > Alphaproteobacteria > Dongiales > Dongiaceae > Dongia_B. The sequence continues at coordinate 763 of DATLJB010000080.1, read as the reverse complement.
GGAACACCTGGCGGATCGCCTCGTCCTCGAAGCGCTGCACGATGGCCTTCACCTCGGGATCGTTCTGCAGGTTCTCGCTGCGGCCTTCGCTGGTGATCAGCGTCAAGCCGATCAGCCGGTCGGTCAATTGCGGGAAAACCATATTGATATTGGCCTTGATCTGCGGCGGCAGATTATTGGCCGAATCGATGACATCCTGGCGGGTGATGTCCTTGCCATTTACCCGCGCCACCACTGTCTTCGGATCGATCGGCTTGGCCTGCTCCGCATCGGCGCCAGGAAGCTGACCGGCCGGCGATGTCGCAGGGGCCGCGGCCGGCGCCTGGGGGGCCGTATCATCCGCCTGCACGGCGAGGCTGGTCGCCGCCAGGCTTGCCATGGCAAGGCCGAAGGCGAGGGGGGCGGACAGCAAAAGGCTGCGCCGGCGAGTCGCGGGGGAAATCGAATAGGACATGGTCAGACGTGGTTCCTCAACCGATGGATGGGGCCTACCCCTTGAAATTGTTGAGATTTCAGGGCGACCACTGATGCGGTCGGGCGGCCGGCATCTTGCCGCGCCAAGCAGGCGGGTACAAGCGGAAAGGCCACCCCCGATGGCAAAATCGCGTCAAGTTGACAGCGATTAGCGGGGACCCTATCTGTTTCCCGCATCCAATCTTAAAAAGTCCGAGAAAATCGAGGTTTACATGTTTGCCGGCCTTGCCAAGCGGATCTTCGGATCGGCCAGTGATCGCTTCATCAAGGGCCTCAACAAGACCGTAGC
>DATLJB010000079.1:0-29121 GCA_035539075.1 Terriglobia bacterium | reverse complement strand
GCCTTCCTCGACGGTCATCTCCAGCACATCGGCGATCGACTTGCCTTTGAAGGTGATGTCGAGCGTCTCGCGGTTATAGCGTTTGCCCTTGCACTGGTCGCATTGCACATAGACGTCGGGCAGGAAGTGCATCTCGATCTTAATGACGCCGTCGCCTTCGCAAGCCTCGCAGCGGCCGCCCTTCACGTTGAAGGAGAAGCGCCCGGCCTTGTAGCCGCGCGCCTGCGCCTCGGGCAAGCCGGCGAACCAGTCGCGGATCGGCGTGAAGGCGCCGGTATAGGTGGCAGGATTCGACCGCGGCGTGCGCCCGATCGGAGACTGATCGATGTCGATGATCTTATCGAGATATTCCAGACCTTCGATCCGGTCGTGATCCGCCGGATGGGTACGCGCATCATGCAGCTTACGGGCAAGCGCATTGTAGAGCGTCTCGATCACCAGGGTCGACTTGCCGCCGCCGGAGACACCGGTGACACAGGTAAAGGTGCCGAGCGGGATATCGACCGTGACATTCTTCAGGTTGTTACCCTTGGCGCCGACGATGCGGATTCGCGCATCCTTGCCGGCACCCTTGCGGCGTTCGCTCGGGATAGCGATCTGCCGGCGGCCGCTGAGATATTGCGCTGTCAGGCTGTCGGTCTTCATCACCTCGGCCGGCGTGCCTTCGGCGACCACCTCGCCGCCATGAATGCCGGCGGCCGGCCCCATATCGATCAGGTAGTCGGCGACACGGATGGCATCCTCGTCGTGCTCGACCACCAGCACGGTATTGCCAAGATCGCGGAGCCGCTTGAGCGTTGCCAGCAGCCGGTCATTGTCGCGCTGATGGAGACCGATCGAGGGCTCGTCGAGCACGTAAAGAACGCCGGTCAGACCGGAACCGATCTGCGAGGCGAGGCGGATGCGCTGGCTCTCGCCGCCCGAAAGGGTCGCGGAAGCACGGCTGAGGGTCAGGTATTCCAGGCCGACACTGTTGAGAAAGCCGAGACGCTCGTTGATTTCTTTCAGGATGCGATAGGCGATGTCGCGCTGTTTCGCCGTCAGTTTCTTGGCAAGCCCGCCGAACCACTCGCCGGACTGGGCGATCGACATATCGGTCACCTGGGCGATGTTCAGCTTGTCGATCTTGACGGCTAGGGCTTCCGGCTTCAGACGCTGGCCCTCGCAGGCCTCGCAGGGGCTGGTCGACTGGAAGCGGCCCAGCTCTTCACGCACCCAGGAGGAATCGGTTTCGCGGAAGCGCCGGTCCATATTGGTGATAACGCCTTCGAAGGGCTTGGTGGTCTTGTAGCTGCGCACGCCGTCATCGAAGCTCATGGTGACGGCTTCCTCGCCGGAGCCAAACAGGATGACGTCGCGGAATTTCTTCGGCAGGTCCTGCCAGGGCGTCGTCAGGCTGAACTTGTAGTGCCGTGCGAGGCTGTCCAGCGCCTGCATGTAATATTGCGAGGAGGAGTTGGCCCAGGGCGCCACGGCGCCGTCGCGCAGGCTCTTGCGTTCATCCGGCACCACCATCTCGGGGTCGAAATAGAGCTTGCTGCCGAGGCCGTCGCAGACCGGGCAGGCACCGAACGGGTTATTGAAGGAGAAGAGCCGCGGCTCGATCTCATCGATCGTGAAGCCGGAAACGGGGCAGGCGAAACGCGACGAGAACATGATGCGCTCGCCCCCCTTATCGGCTGGGTCGGCATAGAGCAGACCATCGGACAGCCCGAGCGCTGTTTCCACACTATCGGCAAGCCGCGTCTGGATCCCGTCCTTCACCACCACGCGGTCGACCACCACCTCGATATCATGCTTCAGCTTCTTGTTGAGCGCCGGCACGGCATTGATTTCATGGATCGTGCCGTCGACCCGCACGCGCTGAAAGCCGCGCTTCTGCAGGTCCTGGAATTCCTTCTTGTATTCTCCCTTGCGGCCGCGGGCGATCGGCGCCAGCAGATAGAGGCGCGTCCCTTCCGGCAAGGCCATGATGCGGTCGACCATCTGGCTGACCGTCTGGCTTTCGATGGGAAGGCCGGTGGCCGGCGAATAGGGGATGCCGACGCGGGCATAGAGCAGGCGCAGATAGTCATAAATCTCCGTCACCGTTCCGACGGTCGAGCGGGGATTCTTGGATGTCGTTTTCTGCTCGATGGAAATGGCCGGCGACAGACCCTCGATGGAATCGACATCCGGCTTTTGCATCAGTTCGAGGAACTGGCGGGCATAAGCGGAGAGCGATTCGACATAGCGGCGCTGGCCTTCGGCATAGATCGTGTCGAAGGCAAGGGAGGATTTGCCGGAACCGCTGAGACCGGTAATGACCACCAGGGAATCACGGGGAATGTCGACATCGACATTCTTCAGATTGTGTTCCCGGGCGCCCCGAACCGAGATCTTCGCACCGTCGATTTTTGCGCTGCCCCCCTGGTTCTGGGCATTGCCTAAGGCCTTCGCCATCCTCGTCCAACCCTTCCGATCCGATCCAGCTGAGCGGCCGCCGAGACTTTCCGCGTCGCAAAAACCGAGGCGTTTTGGCGGCCAGCGGGGGACTATCGCCGAAAAAGAACAAAAGTGGAAGACCAGCGCCGCAGATTCCTGCCATTTGGCGCGGCCTTAGAGGGCGATTTTGAGTATAAATATATTATTTTCAGATACTTAATTTGCTGACATAGCAGCTTTGACAATGCCGCGCGATCGTTATAAGTCTCGACCACATTCAAGCGGCAAAGAACAGGGCAGGGCTATGGCTGGCAGCGTTAATAAGGTGATCCTGATCGGCAATCTGGGGCGCGATCCGGAAATCCGCACCACTCAGGACGGCACGCGTGTCGCCAATCTGTCGATCGCGACCTCGGAGAGCTGGCGGGACAAGGGTTCGGGCGAACGACGGGAAAAGACCGAATGGCATCGCGTGGTCATTTTCAATGACCGGCTGGTCGACGTTGCCGAGCGTTACCTGAAGAAGGGCGCCACCGTCTATATCGAAGGCCAGCTGCAGACCCGCAAATGGACCGATCAGAGCGGCGCCGAGAAATACACCACGGAAGTCGTCCTGCAGAAATTCCGCGGCGAACTCACCATGCTGGGTGGCCGGGGTGACAGCAGCGGTGCGGGTGGTGGCGAAGCGGATGCCGGCTATGGCAATAGCGGTGGCGGCTTTGGCGGCGGCGGCAGCGGCAGCTATGGCGGTGGCAGTTCCGGTGGCGGCAGCCGGGGCGGCAGCGATCTGGACGACGATATTCCGTTCTGACCCGTCCGCCTTATCGAATTTTCCGGCATGGCACATCGGCCTCTTATCGCGGAGGCGATGTGCCATTTTCATTTCCGGCGATCCGTCGAGGACGTCTTATTTCGTGTAATGTCGGAAACGTAAACTCGCAGCCTCCGGTGGGGGACATCCTTAAGCAGAAACTCTTGCGTGCCAGGGGGCATCGCACGGTAGACTCCCGGGACGACAGGGGATGCGTTGCGTGCAACGGGGCGTTTCGCCAATGTTTGATTTGAATACCTATTACACCTTTGAGGATGTCAACGAAACGGTCGTGGAGCTGTTCCGCCGTTTCAAAGGCAAAAGTTCGCCGGGCAGCGTCCTCGACGTGGGTTGCGGACGAGCACGATTAGGCCAGGCGATCGAAGCACTTGGCTATCGGGTCACCGGCCTCGAAGGTAATGCCAGTGCATGCCTTACTGCCCGGGAACGGATCAACGAAGTCGTCGAAATCGACCTCAGCAATGAAGAAGCCGTGGCCCGCGCCCTCCAGGATCGGCAGTTCGACTGGCTGCTCTTTGCCGATGTTCTGGAGCATACACCCGACCCGCTTTCGGTCCTGCGTTACTACAGGCGCATGCTCGCACAAGACGGAGGGCTAGTCGTCTCGCTGCCAAATGTGGCCGTTTGGGACAATCGCATCAAATTCCTGGCTGGCCGGTTCAACTATGCCGATAGCGGCGTCATGGACCGTACACATCTGCGCTTTTTCACCTTCCATACAGCGCATCTTCTCCTCCGGGAGGCGGGGTTTACCGTCACGGCAACCACGTTCGAGCCCGGTATCGTCCGTGCTTTCCTGCCTGTAATTAAAAGATTGATGGTTTCTGGCGGAGCCGCGGGGAAAGCGACCGATCCAGGATTGATTTTGGAATCACCCCTCTATCGTACCTATCAGCGCTACGTACTTCCGGTCGAACGCGCGATATGCTCGCTTGCCAAGGGTCTGTTTGCATTCCGGATCGTGATCGTCGCAAAACCGATCTGACGATCAGCCTGAGAGGAGCTGGCGACGAACAGACCTACTTCGCGGAAAGCTCTCTTCGAGCCAAGTCCTCGAAATCGGCCAACCCTTGCGGGGTGCCGATTTCATAGAACCTTGTAAAGACTTCGAAGCCTTCAAGTACGCCCGCCAAGCTCAGCCGGTGACAGACATCGCTAAGATCGAATGGCATTTCGGCAGGAATCATGGTCTCGATATGATGCCGCTCGAGAACCAGAAGGCCGTAATCGATCCATGCCATTCCGATTGCCTTGGTATCTTGACGGCCCTTTTCATAAAGGCGAACGCGACGGTCCTGCAAGATCACGTTGCTCCCATCCCATCGCCCCTCGTTGCGAAAGACCGTCATCAGTGGGCGAGGGCGGACAGATTCTGCAGCCACCCAGACATCGCGAAAGAAGATCGGCAGGTAGGAGTCGCCAAAGGTCACGAAGACACGGTCATCCAAGGCGCCGGTATCCAGTGCGAGCCGCAGCGCTCCCGCCGTCCCCAGTCTCTTGTCTCCTTCATCGACATAGTCAACACGAAGCCCGAAACGGTCGCCATTTCCGACATGCGCGCGGATCTGTTCCCCAAGATGGCCGATGCAATATGTCGCGCGGTCGATACCGTTCCGGGCCAGCAGTGCCAGCTGATAATCGATGAATGGCTTCCCGCAAGCTTTGACGAGGCTTTTCGGAGTCCCGCTGCTTAAGCTGCCCAGACGCGTCGCGAGTCCGCCTGCAAGGACAACGCACTGCATCGCATCAATCCCGCACCATGACGATGGAACCGTCATGGTCGAAAGAGAAATCCAGCTCTTCAAACCCTATATCGGCCATTGCCCGGCGCAACTGCGCGCGTTGGCGTGTGAAGAAGAGAAGGAAGCCACCGCCACCGGCGCCCACCAGCTTGCCGCCGAGCGCACCATTGGCCATGCCGCGATCATAGGCGGCGTTGATACGGTCATTCGACATGCCTTGGGAGCGTGCGCGCTTGCGCAGCCAATGCTCATGCATCATCCCGGCAAAAGCATCCATGTCGCCCTCCTCAAGGGCAGATTTGATTCGTAGGCCGAGATCTTTAATGAAGTGCAGATTCTCGAGCATCGCGGCATCGCCGGATGTCGACCGCTTCTTTTGGTCGGACAGGAGATTGGACGCTTTCCGGCTTTGTCCCGTAAAGAACAGCATCATCCCTTCCTTAAGCTCACGAACAGCCGTCTCTGGCATCTTGAGAGGGGTGATGGTCGCCGTTCCATCGGCGTGATATTCCTGGCAGGTGATCCCGCCATAGGCGGCAACATACTGATCCTGCTTGCCGACCGGTTCTCCGAGGATTCCCATATCGATGGAGATGGCCTCACGGGCCAGCAGTTCGGCATTGACGGTCTGCCGCTTATACGCCCGCAAGGCATGGACAAGCCCCACCAGGAATGCGCCCGAGGAACCGAGGCCGGTTCCCGCAGGAACTTCCGCAATGCTCGATATATCAATCCTCGGCTCGATCTGATGTAGTCTAAGTGCTTCCCGAAAAAGCGGATGTTGGATTTCGTCGAGACTTTGGGCAGCTTCGACACGCGAATACTTCAAATGATAGCCCGGATGGAAGGAGCGGCTGATCGCGATATAGACGTGTCGGTTGATCGCGGCGGATATAACGAATCCCCCGAAGCGCTCATAGTAAGAAGGAAGATCCGTGCCTCCGCCGCCGAGAGAAAGGCGGAGGGGCGTGCGCGTGACCAGCATCTCGACCGCCTTCGTTAGAGGTCAAGCGTAAAGCCAGCCGACATTGCATCATTGTGGAACATCTGAACTGTCTCACGCGAGAACTCCGTCAGATCTTTCCCGATGAGCGGCAACTTGGCGAGCAGATCATTGGTCACTGTGATGATGTGACAGCCGATCTCGTTAGCTTGAACCACATTGAGGATTTCGCGTGGGCTGGCCCAGATCAGCTCCAATTGCGGCTGATCGCGCATGATCTCCAAACTGGCCGTCATGATCCGCAGCGGATCGCGCCCGCTATCGGCTATGCGGCCGGCGAAGACGGATATATAGGACGATGGGCCGCCGCGAAGCGCTTCCGTCACCTCCTGCACTTGGTCCAATGTCATCAGCGCCGTCACGTTCTGCTTGATGCCTTCCGCAGCCAGTCTGCGGATCAGAGGCGCCGCGCTGATTCCACCTGTCGTCGTGACCGGGATTTTGACATAAACGTTCTCACCCCAAGCGGCGATACGATGCGCTTGCCCCGCCATGCTCTCGAGATCATCCGCGAAGACCTCGAACGAAATCGGGAGATCGGGTATCGCAGCGAGAACCGAACGTGCGAATTCCTCGTAGTTGGCGATGCCAGCCTTGCGCATCAGCGTCGGATTGGTGGTAAAGCCTTTGATATATTTCTTCTCGCGCATCGCCAGCATGCCCGGCAACTCAGCCCCGTCCGCGAAGATTTTCACATCTATGACATCATGAAACATGGTTAGTCACCTATCTTGAAATGCTGGAGGATCGCGGGAACCACGTCCCATAGACTGGTAGCTGTGATATCAGGTCGCGCGGGACGCTTCTCAGCGTAACCGTAATCAATAAAAATGGTTGTACATCCGGCATGCTCTCCGGCTTCGATATCGCGCCAGCGATCGCCGATCATGATGCTTTGCGGCAAGGACAGATCATGACTGTTCGCCAGATCAACAAGAAGGCCGGGCAGGGGCTTGCGACAATGACAGCCATCGCCGCCGTCGTGCCAGCAAACAGCGACCTCTGCGAGGCCAAGTTTATCGGCGAGCCAGATGTTCATTGCCTCGATCGTCTTGCGGTCGGCGATACCGCGCGCAACATCCGGCTGGTTAGTGACGCAAAAAAGGGGCAAGCCGGCGTCCTTCAGGCGTGCGCAAGCAGCCTCCACGCCCGGCAAAATTTCCAGCTCTTCCAGACGATGCGGCGCGGACGGGCGGCCATCTTTAATCGGCGCGCGGTTAAGGACGCCATCGCGGTCAAGAAAGACGGCGCCTCTCTGATGCGTCGATCTACTAGGCGAGACCATTGCGCACATCTTCCTGGAGTTCGCTGAGGGACCGCCGCATGGCTTCGTAGGTCGTCAGCCGGTTGCTCCATCCCAGCTGACGAATGCGATCGGTATTGAGGCGGACGATCGGTACGTCGCCTTTCCACCCACGGTCCCCACCGGTGTAGTCGTAGACAACCTGTGTTCGATCGATGCCAAGGCATTCAATCGCGAGATCGGCAATTTCCTGAACCGTGATGTAATCTCCCGTTGCGACGTTAAAAGCGCGGAACGGCTCGTTGACCTGGCAATGGGCCATGAGCACGGCTTCGACGACATCGGTGACATGGATGTAAGACTTGCTCTGCTGACCGTTGCCCAGGATCCGCAGACGGGACGGATCGGCATGCAAGCGCCGGATAAAATCGAAGCCGACACCGTGCGTCTGGCGGGCACCGACAACATTGCCAAACCGAAAGACGCAGGCGGTCATGCCGAACATGGCGCTATAGGCCGCAATCAAGGCCTCTCCCGCCAACTTGCTCGCACCGTAAGTGGAACCGGGAATGAGCGGTCCATGATCTTCGGCGGCCTCGGTGTGACCGAGATCGCCATACACGCCGCTTCCGGAGGCGTAAAGAATACGGGGAACGGCAGTGCGCCGCATTGCCTCAACGACATTGTTCGTGAGCGCCGTGCCCTCGACGAAGTCGATCTGCGGCTCGGAAGCCGCCTTGGCTATATCGGGATTCGATGCCAGGTGAATGACGACATCTATCTTCGTCATGGCGTCGATGAGATTGCCGATATCTTTGACATCGCCTTCGACTACGCGCAGACGCGGGTCATCAAGGCGATGGGCCAGGTGGGCGTGTCGACCGCTCGAGAAATTGTCGAAAATCACGACGGTCTCGATATCACCGTCGTCAAGCAACCGATCGGCGAAGTGGCTGCCGATAAAGCCGGCGCCGCCGACAATGAGAAAATGCCTGCCACGATCGGAAAGCCTCATTTCTTCGCTTCCCAGGCCGTCTGAACCCTTTTCAGTGCTGGATGGGTTACCAGCAGATGCCAAATGACGGCCGCCAATCCCTCGGTGTGCGGCGTCACGCGTTCCTCATAGAGAGGTGGCACCACGACGCAGGCATCGGCGACCTCTTTGGTGAAACCGCCATGGCGCCCGACGATGCCGAATATCCGGGCTCCCCGTTCCTTGGCAAGTTCGAGAGCGCGCACAAGATTGACAGAAATCGCCCTTGCGGCATCCCCGCCACCTACCGAGAAAACCAAAATGGCGTCGCTGGCGCCGAGACGAGAAGTCTTGAGCCACTGGGAGAAGACGGTCTCCCATCCCTCATCATTCGTCCGCGCGGTCAATTCGGACACATTGTCCGTAGGGGCGTAGGTTTCAATCTCGCAAATCTTGCGGAAATCGTTGACGGCATGACTGGCATGACCGGCAGATCCGCCCACACCCAGGACGAAGAGACGGCCATTCGCGCGACGCACTTCCGCGAGGCCTATAGCGATTGATTCAATCGGCGCAACCTCAATGGATTTAATGATTTCGACGGTTTCATCGAGGTAGGATCGAGAAAAGTCCATCGGACGCCCCTAAACAACTCATGCATGTGACGCAGTTGTCCCTATCTTCCCAAGAGCGGGTAAAAAATATATGAATAATAGGACGTTAGTGCCGTGAATGAGGAACCCAACCGAACCACTTCCCGGTAATGCGACACGGATAAAAATTTATTCAAAAGATAAGGCTGGGGACTACGGCAGATGACGATAGGTATCTTGGGAGGCGGCCTGGTCGGCTTGGTCATTGGTGCCCATCTCAAACAGCCATGTGAGGTCTTGGAGGCTGATGATGTACCCGGCGGCCATTGTCGGAGCCTCGTTGCGGACGGCTATACTTTTGATCTCGGCGGGCCACATATCATGTTCTCCCAGAACAAGGAGACCCTGGATTACATGATCTCGCTGCTCGGTGAGAACGTCGTCACGAGCCGTCGCAACAACCAGATCCTTTATAACGGGCGCTACGTCAAATATCCGTTCGAGAACGGACTGGCGGCTCTATCACCGGAAGATCGATACGATTGCCTCTATCACTTTCTCTATAACGACCATAAGCCCGGTCTCACTTTCAAGGATTGGATCTACGCCACATTCGGCAAGGGCATCGCTGAGAAATACATGCTGCCCTACAATGAAAAGATCTGGAACGTGCCGGCGGATCAGATGAGCGCCGACTGGGTCGAAGGACGCGTTCCGCGGCCGCCGGCCGAAGACATCATCAAATCGGCCGTCGGCATCGAGACCGAAGGCTACACACACCAGCTCTACTTTCAATATCCGCGCTCTGGCGGAATTGAAGCCCTCGCCAGGGCTTTCGCCGAAAAGTGCCGATCGATTATCACACGCTTTCCCGTTCGTCGGGTGTGGCGAGAGGGTGCATACTGGCATGTGAGCGATGGCAAGGAGACGCGGCGATATGATCGCCTCATTTCAACCATCCCGATTCAGGATCTGATCAGCGCCTTGCCGGATGTGCCGGGAGATGTCGTTCGATCTGTCAATGCATTGCGTTTCAATTCGCTCAGCGTGGTCATGCTGGGAGTCAAATCGGCGCAGCTCCTACCTTATACCGCCCTTTATATTCCTGATCCGGGCGTCCCGTTTCACCGCGTCTCGTTTCCGCATAATTTCAGCGACCGCATGGTCCCGCCTGGCCACATGGCCGTGGCTGCCGAGATCACGACCAATCCCGGTGATGGCTTTCACGAACTCGACGACGAAACCGTGTTCGCCCGGGTTATCGATGGCCTTGCCAAGCTGGAACTGATCGATCCCGCGACAGTAGATTTTCGTGCCATCTGCCGGACTAAGCATGCCTACGTCATCCGTACATTCGACTACGCGCAAAATCTTGCAGCTGGTATCGACTACCTGAATGATCTGGGTATCGTGAGCTGCGGTCGGAATGCTGAATTCGCCTATATCAATATGGATGAAGCCATTCGCCGCGGACGAGCCGTTGCGACCAAGATCAATGAGGAGGTCGGCTCGGGTCACTGGCAAAAATAGTGCACAGACTATTTATTCTGAAATTAGGGAAGCGCAGTCATAAACGAAGAAGGAGAAATTGCTTTGACTTTCGATTGAAAACGAGGCGATGGCGCGATAACGTTGTCGGTCGGCAATCACATACGCGATCTTTTGATCGGTGCATAATAGCGATAAGGCGTTTGGCGCCCAGGGATGATTGTAGCTTGTCCGCGGCGGGCGAGCGTGCAGATCTGAAGTGGGCGCGCCAATGACTTTTAGGTGTTCTGCACGGCGTAGGACTTCGATTGCTCCGCTCTGCGAAAAGGCGACAACGTTGAGCTGCGGGATCGAGAGATATGACGTTCGCCTGAGCCCGAACCAGACCTCTTCTGGATGCTGTTCCCAATAGATATCGCCGCTGTGGGGCAGGGCGTCTGCCAACGTGTGCAGATACTCATATCGCTCGGGGCCTTTAACTGGCTGGCCGCTCAAAATCAGCAGAATACCGCTCAAGGAAATCAGCAGACCGATCACTGTGACCGATGCGGTCAGGAAGACCATGCTCCTTCGCTGGGCCGCATGAACGATACCCATTCCGATCGCGACCATGACATTGGGTACATGCCGCAAAAAAATCGGCAGAAGAGCATAAAGTGCCAGGGGCGAAAGATCGAGCAGACCGTAGTCTTGGGCCATATATCTGAAGGCGGAGACGAGCGAAAGAATGAAAAAGGCCGCGGAACAGAGAACGGCCGACTTGCTGATGACGGTCTCGATCCGCCTTGCTGCTAAGCCTTTAGCATCTAAAATCACTCCGCTGGCGACAATGCAAAAGCCGATAAAGCCCGCGACCGCCTCGAGCCATCCTTGCACGCATATCGCCGACAGAAATATCCAGAACGCCGATCTCCGCAAGCCTGGCCGGTGATCATCAGCGGCCAGCAACCGCGCCAAGGCAACGCGCGAGACGACGACCAAAATCCAGATTGCGCGCAGGGGCTGGCACTGCAGGATGAGTTCCGACCGGAGGATGTCCCAGCCGACGGCGTTGATCATCATGCCAAGAGCGCTGGTCAAGAGGGTAGCTACAGCGAGCCGTTTGACCGTCGGCTGCCGATCAAACAACAGCGTCGCCGTCAGTGCGGCACTAAAGAAGAGCTGACAATAGCCATAACCCCAGTTTACCGTGCCCGCCATTGAAGCAGCCAACACGGCCTCAAGCCAAGGCCCTTGAACGGTAACAAAAAGCCGGTTTGCCGGCGCCACTCCAAGGCTGCCGGCGATAACCACGAGCAACGCGCCTGTACCTGCGACAGCGATCCAGCGCCACCGGCGGGTCGATTTTATCGTCTCGTGCACGAAGCCTGTGAGCAGGGTCGCCAGACCCATGACAGGATGCAGCACAAACCCGCAAAGGACTGGCAGGAGCGCCCAATAGGGGCGGCCCCGTAACATCAGCGCAAGGCCAAAGAGAGAGAGACCTTCCGCATAGAGCCGCGGTGTCAGAAAGGCCTCTTTCGCTTGAAAAATTGCCCCGCTTTCACCATTGGGCAGGACGATTTCTACCCCGTAAGGCATGGGCAGCATGGCGACCAGCGCAATCGTCAGGCCTACCGGAATCCGCAGCACCCGCGATAAAAAGCCGGCGCCGGTAAGCCAGAGGGCCACGCCTGCTACATAAAGCAGTGCGTTAGCATAGCCGACGCCGATGATCTTGATCAAAGCCCCATAGAAGGGGCTGAAAAGGGTGAATTGGTTCTGCGAACCGTAAGCGAGGAATATATCGGTGCCATACCGGGCGGGATCAATCTCGCTCAGCGCTTGGAATGTATAGAGCACCGAGTCGTGGAAGATGCCGGCATACCGAACCCAGACCGTGCCGATGACCAAAACAACTGTTGCGAGCAACAACGCGTTCTGGCGCGACAACTTAGCTACCATTATTCCCTTATGCATGTCCCCGTTGGCGCATTTTGCGATCTTGGCTGGTACGGTTCAGCTTAATTTAACGACTCGCCTTATACAATCGAATATGGACGTACAATTCTGCCAAAGGGGAAAAATGAGCTTAGGCGACGACATCTCTGTCGTGATGATCACAATGAATGAAGAATTGGCTGTCGGCAAAGTTGTGAGCGACATTCGCCATGCCGTACCTGACGCAGAAATTGTCATCGTCGATTCCAGCAGCGACCAGACGCCGGCAATCGCCGCGAAGCTCGGCGCAAAGGTTATCCGGCAATTCCCGCCTCAAGGATATGGTCGTGCCATGGATCTTGCCCTCCGCTCGGCGTCTCGGGCCGTCATCGTGACAATGGATTGTGATGATACCTATCCGGTCGACCGGATCGTGCCGATGGCCAATATGATTAGCGCGGGAAACTGGGACATCGTCGACGGCTCGCGACTGAAGCATAAACCGGCCGCAATGCCTTGGATCAATTATATCGCGAACCGGGCGTTCGCCCTTCTTGCATCGATGCTATTTGCCATGCGCCTGACCGATCTGCATTCAGGGATGCGTGCTTACCGCCGCTCCGCGATTTCCCAAGTCCCCTACTATCCAACAGGCGCAGCTTTACCCGTGGAACTGCTCCTGTTGCCGATTCGGCTTGGCTATCGCGTTACCTCAGTGTTCATTCCCTATAGCGAACGGATTGGAGTCAGCACCCTGCAACCTCTCGATAGTGCGAAATGGACGTTGAAGCGCATCCTCTCGTCGCGCTTTGGCCGCATACAATACGATGGCTTAAAGGCGAACCATACATAAACGCTCTAATCGCCTGATAAATCAATGGCGCGGCCGGCACGCTCCTGCAGCTTAGTGCTGCTGCCGTCTGCACGGTCCAAGCATTTCATGGAGATGAAATCATCTGCTCGACGGCCGCCTGTCAGCAGTATTAGATGATGCGGCCCCGACACCCGCACCGCATCAAGATGGCCCCCTCGTACAGGGTACTGCCATTTTGTGAATTGCATAACAGGTGATGATGACCATATCCCATGACGTTACCATGCGCGGCCGGTACGAGGCTCATCCATGCCATTTTCCAAGATGCACTTTGACAGTGCCATCGAAACCTTTCTGAGACGTCTCCAACCCAAGAACGTTCTTGATATAGGGGCAGGCGCGGGGAAATACGCCACGCTTCTGCGCCGCGCTTGTCCCGGCGCTTTTGTCACCGCAGTAGAGCTCGACACCGAATATATCGAGCGCTTCAAGCTCGCCGAAAAATACGACGAGGTGCGCAGAGTTAATGCCGAGCTGCTGCTGACGGAAGTCGACACGGATTACGACCTGGTCATCTTCGGTGACGTGATCGAGCATCTCCGCAAATCCGTCGGCGTCGATCTCCTGAATTTCTTTGTCTATCGCAGCAAGCGGATCCTCGTCGTGTTCCCCTTGCGAGCCCGGCAAGGTTCGGTAGACGGAAGATCGCAGGAAGCCCATATTTCCATTTGGGGGCCGGAGGATTTCAGAACGTTCGAACATAGCTATGATGAGGTCGGTCGCCTGGCGATGGTGCAGATCACAGGTTATCTTTCACATCAGACCTAGCGTGGTCTGATTGCCGATGAAGTCGCGGGCTGCGTGCCCTGGTCTGTTCTGCGATCTATTCGGGGGGTGCGGCATCTTCGTCGCCGTTAACTCTGAACCAGGTATCGATCTCATCGGCAAGAGATCTGCCGCGCGGCGTGATCATGTCCTCGATCTGCCAGCACTGCTGGCGCCGCTGCCACTGCAATGTGACCTGCTGGGGCGTGCGATCGGCTTCCGACAAGGCGAATATATAATGCATGACCACCGCCGCTCGGCCATTAGCATTGTAGACTAAGTCATACGTGATGGGCTCGGCGATATCGCCATCCTGGGCATCCAGCCAGGGATCTGAATCAAGCGCACATTCCTGGCCATCCGAGCAGGCATAATCCGTGGTGAGTAGCTTTAAGAGGCGCGGGGCAATGATATCCTGCAGCTTGCCGGGATCGGTATAATAGAAGTCGGCGTGGTTTTCGTAGAACGCCTTCGCTGCGGCCACCGGATCAGGGCCAAGGCACTCGGCAACGGCCGGCCGCCCCAGCCATAGGCTGACCGCAAGAGCCGCAAGCGCTGTGATATAAGACTTCGCGGTGGCATAAGACTTCATGGCAGTTCCGTCAAGATCGCGCCTGTCCGCCGCTGCACACGTCTGATCAGTCGTTTGGTGACAGATTCGGACGGCTTTTCAGCCAATCGTCAGGCTCCAGCCTGCCAGCAAATAAAGGCTTTGTCTGCATTCTGCTGTGCGCGTAGCGGCCGGCTTCAACCGTTGCTCTGGCAGGCAAGCCCGATGCCAAGAAATGTCGATGAATCGTGCGGAGAGGTCGTGGCCACTGACGGCTCAACCCGATGCTTCCATCTCTGCCGGAGTGTCAGGCGATTGAACGTCGGCTTGCACAAGGCCGGCGCCGATAGCCAGCCATACCAGATCAGCATCCGTGCGGGCGCCGACCTTGGCCTTGATCTGGTAATGGTAGTTACGGACTGTCTTCAGGCTGAGATGCAGCGAGGTGGAAATTTCCTCTGCCGACCAGCTTGACGCGATCAGGCGTAGAATCTCGGTTTCGCGCGGGCTGAGTTCATCCAACTGGGACGTGGGATGCGCAAGGCGATCGGCGGCGATCTCCTGCGCCACGTCATTGCTCAAAGCACGGCCGCCTTTGGCAACCACCGCCACCGCATTGACCAGTTCGGTCGCATCGCTTCCCTTGGTGACATAGCCAGCCGCACCGGCTTCAAAAGCCTTCAAGGCAAAACCGGCGCCGCCATGCATGGTGAAGACGAGAATGCGCGCATCGCGGTCCCATTGTCGGATGTGACGCAGCGCCTCTATTCCGCCGATGCCGGGTAGCGAGAGATCCATGACAACGACATCGGGCCTCGACTTCTGGTAAGCCTGATAGGCCGAGGCGGCATCATCAGCCTCCGCCACCACACGGTAGCCCGGCGTCCGTTCAAGCAGGCGCCGGAAGCCCTCCCGAACGACGGGATGGTCATCAACCAGCAGGATGGTCAGCTCGCTCATGCGGGCATCGCAAGCGCCGCGGAAGGTGCCCGCGACGGCATGAGGGGGATGAGCGCAGCAACCCGCACGCCACGCGGAGCCTGGCCGATCGACAGGCTGCCGCCCAACGCAGCAACCCGCTCGCGGATGCCGAGGATCCCATAGCCAGAGGCGGAATTCAGTTTGACCGGGCTGCCGCCGCCGTCATCCTCGACGCTGAGGGCGATCGCGTCGTTCTCCGCCACGTCAACCCGCTCCACATGCAGCCGGACGTCCTGCGGCTTGCCGTGCCGGGCGGCATTGGTCAGGCATTCCTGCGCGATCCGATAGATATTCAAGGCAGTTGCCTCGGGCAGTTCGGCAAGATCGCCGACGATGTCGAGATGAAAGGTCGCCCGTTGCTCGCGCTGCGCATTCCAGCCTGCCACCAGCTGCGCCAAGCTGGCTTCCAGACCGAGCTCCTCCACCTCCTGCGACCGCAGCCGAGCCAGCGCGCCGCGCAGCGTCGTCGTCATCCGCTTGGTGACGTCGAGGATGGAGCGCGCGTCCTTGGCCATTTCCGGCTGCCCCTTCGCCGCCTCCATCTCGATAATCGTGGCGAGGGCACCGATCGCCGCAAGGCACTGGCCGAATTCGTCATGGAGGTCGCGCGCCAAAGCGCGGCGCTCTTCCTCCTGCACCTGGAACAGCCGGTTGGTCAGTGCCACGCGTTGCGCCGTCGTCTCCGACAAACGGGCAGCGAGATCGTTCACCGCACGCGAAATCTGGTCAAATTCCGCCGTCGGATAGCCAGGCAGGCGATAGCTGTAATCGCCGCGCCCGAGGCGCCGAAGGCCGGCGACAATGGCCCGGGCCGGCATCAGCGACTGTCCGATGAAAAGCGCGGCAAGAATGCCGATGCCGATGGCGAGCAGGGCTGCGACGCTGAGCACCACATCGACCTGATGCCAGGCCTGGCGCATCGCGGCGGCGCGGTCCGGCTCGGCGGCAACCAGTCCCGCCATCGGCTGCCGCGCCGTCAGGGGCCGCTCGATCCGCCTATAAGTGCCAAAGGCATAGTCATAGAATGTCGCGAACCAGGCCGGCGCAGGATCGCTGATCGTCTCCAACTGGCTGCAAAACCGTCGCGGTTCTTCCTGGCCGGGCGCGAAGGTAATGCACACACCCGGGGAAATCACCTTCATGGTCGCCATCGTTTCCCATTCGGGGAGGGGGATGAGGTGCTCCCGATTGAGGCCGCCGCGCCAGAGCAATTCGCGCCAATAAAGCACTTCGAGCGATGCGGCGACGCGCTCGGCGGACGCCTTTGCTTCCCTTTCGATGGCGCGATGGGTATCGATCAACACCCAGCCGACGGCGCCGACCAGGCAGAGAAAAACCACAACCGCGAGACGCAAGACGAGGTGAACGAAGAGATTCATTTTTCCCTCTCGTCCGAATGGGCCTTACCCATACTGGCCATCGGACCCCGGATTGGCAAGCGCGGAGCGCCGTCTTCGACTTAGGGAGGATATCCGGCTGCCTTTGGTTGCCGATCGGGCATATTGCCCGAGATAAGGTGTGATTGCTGCCCAGGCCTTCCGCGACAGGGGCGGATAGGCTGCTGGATACCACGTCCGAGCCATCGATAGCCGCGCCACCGGATGATGAGCCTAGGGAGCTGAGCCGCATGAACGAGCGCACTTTCGATCTTACCCGCCGCGACCCGTTGTTGCCCTGGCTGATCTTCACCGGCGTCAGCTTCTTCGCCTTCATCCTGCTCTGGTATTTCGGCCTGATCGCGCGGATGGTCGCCAGCGATCGGACCTATATTTCTTCGATCATCGGCGTGCTGTATATCGCCAGCAGTCTGCATTGCCTATGGCGCGTGCTTGCGATTTCGCGAGAAAGCGAGGCAGCAGAGAAGACCGCCCGGGCGATTATCCGCAATGGCGTCCAATTCCCACATACGGCCTCCGACGCAAGCGAGAACAATTCTCCAACCGGCCTCGTCGCGGTCCATATACGGGATCTGGTCACCAAGGCATCGCTGCAAGGTCCCGAACGTCTCGACCAGACGCTGCTCCTGCGGGTCCTTGCCGAACGGTTGCGGGGCTCAAACCAGTTCGGCGCCTTCGCCGCCGATACGCTGATGAAGCTGGGGCTGCTGGGCACGATCATCGGCTTTATCATGATGCTCGCACCGATCGCCGGGCTGGATACGGAGAACCGCGAAGCGGTGCGCTCGTCGATGTCGCTGATGAGCGACGGCATGGCGGTTGCCATGTACACGACCCTGGTCGGCCTGATCGCCTCGATCCTGGTGAAGGTCCAATATTCGCTGCTGGACAGCGCCACCACGAAGATCTTCGCCTTTGCCGTCGATCTGACCGAGGTCCATGTTGTGTCATCGCTGGAAAGGCGGGCGGCAGCGGAATGATCGATCACTTCGACCTGATGCCGCGCGAGGAAGCCTTTGATCCGTTCAGCGTGGTACTTTTCAAGGCCTTGCAGGTGCTGGCCTTTCTGTTCTTTATCGCGCTTCTGATCGTGACGCCGGAAGCAAAGACCGGCAAGGTCGACAGCAAAGCCGAATTCCTCATCAGCGTCGATTGGCCTGACAACCATCCGGACGACATCGACACTTTCGTCCAGGATCCGGTCGGCAACATCGTCTGGTTCCGCCGACGTGAGGCCGGCTTCATGGTGCTGGACCGCGACGATCGCGGTGGCCTCAACGACTTCGTTCTAGTCAACGGCCAAAAGATGCCGACCGCCACCCGCGAAGAATTGGTCAGCCTGCGTGGCATCATCGCCGGCGAGTATACTGTGAACGTCTATCATTTCACCGCCCTGACCGGACAGACCGTACCTGTGACGGTGACCGTCCAGAAGCTCAACCCGGTCGTCAAGATCATCGCCAAGGAAACCATCGGGCTCGACCAGGGCGGGACAGAAAAGACCGCGGTGCGCTTCACGCTGGATGCGAGCGGCGCGGTCACGCAGACCAGTCACATCCAGCGATCGATCCTGCAGACCTTCCACAACTCTTGGCGGAACGGCCAGCCTTTATGACCTTGCAGACAAGCGCCCTATGGCTATCCTTGGCCTACGTGCTGTTGAGCGTCCTACTGCTGGTGGTGATGACGCGGCTGCCATTCCCGCGGCTGGTCAAGATATCCGCCATTCTGGCTGCAAGCATGTTCTATGTTGTGGTCTTCTTCGCCACGCAAGGACTGCTCGGCTGGTCGGCGCCGGTGGCGCTGCCCGCCCATTTCCAGGTGCTGTGGACCCGGGTAATCGAGCCGAACCCCGCCCGCCGGGAGGCGGGCGCCATCCATCTTTGGGTGGAGGAACTGGATGATGCCAATTTGCCGAGCGGCGTGCCCAGAGCCTACCTTCTGCCCTATTCGCCGGATCTGGCGCAACGGGTATCGGCGGCGCAGTCGGAGATCGAGAAAGGCCACCCGCAAGGCGGCCGGGCGCAATATTTCGGCAATCCGCCGCATCAGGGCGCCTTGGCAGGGCCGGTGAATACCGCCGCTCCGCCGGGCGGCGATCCTTCCGGCGGCGGGGTGTTGGATCCTGCCTTTCTTGGTGGCCAGTCAAAATCCGTCGACCTGACACCGTTGCCAAAGCCGATCTTGCCGGCGAAGGATATACCCTGACGGCGCGGCTTCGCGGCAGGGCGGTCTATTGTGCCGCCGCCGCAAGGATCGCCGATCGCAAAAGGGGCGGCTAGCGTGCGAAGTCCGGCGCCTCGCGCTGCAGGATGCGCTTGATGCTTTCGAGATGCAGGCGTGCGCTTTCGGCATCTCCGTCGCGCATTTGCTGATAGGTGCGCTGCGCCACCTCCGGCGCGACCGGGAGCAGGGGACGACCGGTGCTCATGGCCCGAACCTGCACCTCGCAGGCACGCTCCAGATAGTAAAGGTCGTCCCAGGCTTCGGCGATATTGGGACCGATCACCATGACGCCGTGGTTCTTCATGAAGACGATATCGGCCTCGCCCATCGCCGCGGCGATGCGGTCACCCTCGGTTTCGTCCAGCGCAAGGCCTTGATAATTCTCGTCTACCGCCGTGCGGCCGTAGAATTTCAGCGCCGTCTGACCGGCCCAGACCAGGGGCTGCCCCTGCAGCATGCTGAGCGCCGTCGCATTGGGCATATGCGTATGGAAGGCCGCGCGGGCACGCGGATTGCGCAGATGGAGACGCGCATGGATATAGAAGGCAGTTGCTTCGGGCTTACCTTCACCGGCCAGGACATTGCCGTGGAAATCGCAGATCAGCAGGCTGGAAGCCGTGATTTCCTCGAAAGCCAGTCCATAGGGATTGACCAGGAAAAGATCATCGCGTCCCGGCACAAGCGCCGAGAAATGGTTGCAGATGCCTTCCTGATAGCCCAGCCGGGCCGCCATGCGGAAGCAGGCGGCAAGATCGATCCGGGCCTGCCGGATCGCATCGTCATCGAGCGCGCTGTTGCGTAAAGCCGTCGGACGGGAAGGCGTGATCAGTTCGTGGGCCATGGCGGCAAAACCTGAAACCGTGATTGAAACTGCGCCGGCATCATAGCCAGCCGAGCTCGGCGAACAAGGGCGGCACGCCATCGAGGCGCGGCAATGTCGCATCTGGCCTGTAATCGGGCAGCAACTTGCGGCCAGTGCCGCGATCGATCCAGACGCAGCGAAAACCCAGTTCGCGCGCCGCCGCGTGATCCAGATGCGGACTGGCGCAGATATGCACGACATCATCCCGGGTCACGCCGAGCTCGCGATAGGCATGCTGGAAAATGCGCGGCGAGGGCTTGTAAGCCTGGGCTTGTTCGGCCGTGATCACCCGGTCGATATGGCCGCCCAATTGCGCGACATTGCCGGCAATGATGGCATCGTCGGTATTGGAGATGATACAGAGCCGGAAGTCGGCCCGCTTCAGCGCCGCCAGCGCCGGCACAACCTCGGGAAAGGGCGGCATCCGCGAAATCCGCGAGGTCAGCAGCTCGATATCGCTCTCCTCGAACTGCAAGCCGAGCTCGCTCATGGCGCGTTGCAAGGCGAGGCCGGCAACCGACCGGAAGGAGCGGTGCGGCGGCGTCTGCTCAAGCGCGTGCTCGTAGCGGTCATAGACGGCGAGCAGCGTGTGCGGATCGACCCGGCCCGCTTGCCGGGCAAGGATCTGCGCGGCTGCAGCCAGCAGCCCTTCATCCCATTGGATCAGCGTGCCGTAGCAGTCGAAAGTCAGCCATTTGGGCTTTGGCGTCCCAGCCAATGTCATCGCCCTCTCCGGTCTCCTGGGGCCACGTCCGCCGCAGCCGATGGCCAGACCTTGCGGTACTTTTCATTCATTTGGAAATTAAATATAATAATTGATGTCAGTGGATTTTCGAATTAATGGCGATGTTTGACCTTGAGCTGCTGAAAAGCTTCGTTTCAGTTGTCGATGCGGGCGGCTTTACCCGCGCCGGCGAGCGGGTGCACCGCACCCAGTCGACCGTGAGCCAGCAGGTCCGCAAGCTGGAAGAAGCGGTGGGAAGGCCGTTGCTGCGACGGCAGCGGGCCGGCAAGAGTGTCATGCCGACGGAAGAGGGCGAGATCCTCTTGACCTATGCCCGGCGTCTGTTGGCGATCGCGGCGGAAGCGCGGGACGTGCTGGCGCGGCCCGAGCCGATGGCCGTGGTGCGGCTGGGAGTTCCGGAAGACTTCGCCGGGCGGCGTCTGACTGATCTCCTGGCCGGCTTTGGGCGCGAGCATCCGCATATCCGGCTTGATATGACGAGCGGTCTCAGCGCCGATCTGCAGAGCGCCGTCGATGCCGGCGAGATCGACCTTGCTTTGGTCAAGCGCGATCCCGGTGCGGGACGCAGCCTGGCGCATTGGCCGGACCGGCTGGTCTGGGTCGCCGGCCAAGATGCCGATCTCAGCCAGGATCCCGTGCCATTGGCCGTGTTTCCGCAACGCTGCCTCTATCGCGCCCGCGCCATTCACGCACTGGAGCGTGCCGGCCGGCGCTGGCGCATCGCCTATGCCAGCCAGGGCCTCATCGGCATCCAGGCCGCCGTCTCCTCCGGGCTCGGGATCAGCATTCTCTCGATCGATGCCGTCCTGCCCGATCATCGCCTGCTCGGCGAAGCAGAGGGCTTTGCCGAGCCGGGGCCGACCGAATTGGCCTTGGTGGCGAGTGGCGGGAGGCTGCCGGCGATGGCTAAGACCGTCGCCGATTACCTGGAAACGGCACTTGACGATGGCGGGCTCGGCACGAGCAGCGTCGGTCAACTTGCCGGAAAGAGCTCGGCCACCGGCAAAGTACGCGGCAAGGGACGGGCTAAGACGGGCAGGGTCGCGGCGTAATTGGCAATGTTGGCGACCTCCGGACCGCTGCGCGCCGGATCATGCGGCGACAGATCGAGCGCACAGCCCGTAGCCGGCAATAGAACGAGCAGGATCATCGCGATACGTAGATGGCGCATTTCACTTTCCTCCGGCATAGGCGGGTGAGGGGCCGTGCTGGCGCATGCCCGCTTTATGCGTCGGCGCCGCGTGAAGGCGATAGAGGCGGGCGACCCGCTGCCGATAAAGCAGCCATAAGAGATTTCCGTTACCCTCGCGCTTTGAATTGACAGCCTTCTGCCAACAGGCGAGGCTGGAAACTTGAGGGGTCTCGACGTCCGGCAAGGCTTTTGACGGCTGAGGAGGCCAAGCAGATGGCAAGCAACGTGAAACCGATACCCGATGGCTATGGCAGCGTGACACCCTATCTGGTCATTGACGGCGCCGCTGCCGCGATCGATTTCTATAAGACCGTCTTCGATGCGACCGAGCATTTGCGCGTTCCCGGACCGAACAACCGCATCGGCCATGCCGAGCTGATGATCGGCGGCAGCATGATCATGCTGGCCGATGAACATCCCGAGATGAATATCCGGGGCCCGAAAAAGATCGGCGGCAGCCCGGTCAGCATCATGCTCTACGTTCCCGACGTGGATGCCGTCGGGGCAAAGGCCGTCGCGGCCGGAGCCAACCTCAAACGTCCTATCGCCAACCAGTTTTATGGGGACCGGATGGGCACGATCGAGGACCCCTTTGGCCATACCTGGCATGTCGCCACCCATGTCGAAGATGTCCCACCCGATGAACTGGAGCGACGCGCCAAAGAAGCGGGGAAAACGTGATTTTTCTCCTTCGGCCATTCGTTTCTTCATTGCCGCAGCAGCGAGCGACATGAGCGCAAGTTCTCTCGTCGGCGAAGGCTTCGAGCTGCATCGCGCCGGCAACCTGCCGGCGGCAGAAGCGCTATATCTGCAGGCCCTCGATATCGAACCCGCCAATATCAACGCGCTGCATATGCTGGGTGTCCTCAAGCTCGGTCTAGGCCAGGCGGAGCAAGCCGTTAAACTGCTAGCGGAAGCGGCTGACATCCTGGAGCGCAGCGGAAAGATCACCGCACCCCATGCAGCCCTTTACAACAACCTTGGGAATGCATTGCGTGCGATAGGGCGCCGAGACGAAGCGATCGAGAATTATCGCCGCAGCATCGCGTTGGAGCCGACCAATGTGGAGACTTACGCCAATCTCGGCAACGAACTGATGTCGCTAGGCCAAACGGAAAAAGCCGTCGATTGCTACCAGCGGGCGCTGCGGGTCGATGCAAATCTGGCCTTTCTCTGGAGCGGCCTGGGCCAGGCCCTCCTGCGGCTGGCGCGCCGCGAAGAAGCACTTGACGCATTTCGCGCGGCGATCAAACGCGATCCGGCGGCGCTGAACCTTCGCCTGCAGCTGGTGGATGTTCTCAACCTCACCGGCCGCCGGGACGAAGCAGCGTCGCTGTTGCGCGAGCTTGCTGCGGGCTTCCCGCAAGAACTTGCCATCGGCCGTGATCTGGCGCGGCTGGAATTCGCGCGTGACGATTTCGCCGCGGCGCTCGCGGCCTGCCAGCGGGTTCTGGCGCATGCGCCGGATGATGCCGATATGCTGGCGCTCGCCGGCCGAATCCATCACCAGCAACATGATCTCGACAGCGCCGAGCAATGCTATCGCCGGTCCGTGCAGCGTGCGCCGGATAACGGCGTTGTCCTCTCCTACCTTGCGCTGTTGCTGCAGGAAAAGGAGCAACCCAGGGAGACTGCAGAGATCTGTCATCAATTGCTGCGCCTGCAGCCGGACCATGCCAACGGGCTTTGCATCCTCGGCTGGGCGCAGCGTCGGCAGCTGCAATTCGAAGAAGCGATCAAGAGCTTCCGGCGTTGCCTGCAGATCAAGCCAGATTTCGTCCAGGCGGAGACGCAGCTCGGCCAGGCTCTGCGGGCCCTCGGCCGCGGCAACGAAGCGGCGCAATGCTTCGAGCGGGTGATTGCGCGGCATCCCGACCATGTCGATGCCTATATCGCGCTTGCCAATCTGCTGCAGGAACATGATCCGGCGCGGGCCGATGCGCTCTTTCGTCAGGCACATGCCTTGCGTCCGCTGACGACCTTGCCGGCCCTGGAGCAGCCTGCCAAGTTTGCCGTGCTGTTGCTCATGGCTCCCGGCGTCGCCAATACGCCGACCGATTTTCTGGTTGGCAAGGGCAATTACGACGCGCATTTCGTCTGCCTGTTGCCGGGGATCGACTATGACTTCGACCTGCTGCGGCGGCATGCGGACGTCGTGGTCAATCTGGTTTCCGATGCGGATCTGGGCCAGGGAATGCTTCCCCTGGCGCGCGCGACCGTCGAGCGGCTCGGCCGGCCCGTCATCAATCATCCGGACAAGATCAAGCCGACGGACCGGGCTGCCATGGCTGTCGCCTTGGCCGGCATTCCCGGCTGTCGCGTGCCCCGCACCTTGCATATCAGCCGCGCTGATCTGTTGAACGATCCAACCGGCACAGAAACCTTCACCTTGCCGTTTCTCTTGCGCGTGGCAGGCAAGCATGGCGGCGACGATTTCGAGTTGATCGAAGATCGGACGGAGATTCCGGCCTTTGTCGAACGCTCGCCGGGCGAGGATTATTACGCCATCGATTATATCGACTACCAATCGCCCGACGGTCATTTCCGCAAATACCGCTTCATCTTCACCGATGAGCGCGTATTGCCTTACCACCTCGCCATCGGCGACAGCTGGAAGGTCCATCATTACACCACCGAGATGGCGAAGCATGCCTGGATGCAGGAAGAGGAAGCCGCCTTTCTGCGCGCGCCGGAGATGGTCTTCAGTCCTGCCAATTACGCGTCGCTGCGTGCCATCCAGAGGGCGGTGGGGCTGGATTATTTCGGCATCGATTGCGGGCTCGACAGCGCGGGCAATGTGGTGGTCTTCGAGGTCAATGCCTCGATGCTGGTCCACGATTACAACGCTGATTTTCCCTACAAGGACCCTTATGTCGCGGAGATCAAGCGGGCGTTCGACGCCATGCTGGAAAAGCGCGCGGCCCAGGGTATTGCCCGGCGTGCCGCCGATCAGCCCGCCGTCTGACGGGCTTCCTCCAGAATCCAATCGATAAAACCCTGCGACTCCGGCCGTTCGCGAATGCTCGGCGAATAGACCAGGTAATAGGCAAAGGGCGTCACGATGCTCTTGGCGAAGGGCGCCACCAGGGTGCCGGCGGCCAGATGATCGGCCACCACCGGCTTGGTACCGAGCGCGACACCTTGTCCGGCAACGGCCGATTGCAGGCAGAGCGTGAAATCGTTGAAGCGCGGGCCGCGGCTGGCATCGACGCCACTGACGCCGGCCGCACGCAACCAGGCCGGCCAATCCGGCCAGGGCAGGTTGTGCGCCGACGACCAGTCGAGATGCAGCAGGGTGCAGCGGGCAAGATCGGCCGGTTCATGCAGCGGCGTCTCGCGCAGGAGCGCCGGGCTGCAGACCGGAAACACCTCGTCGCTGAACAGGCGATGAGAAATCTGGCCGGGAAATTCGCCCAGGGAGAAGCGGATCGCCATGTCATAGCTGTCGTCATCTTCATCCCAACTGCGCCAGGCGGTGGCCGTCTCCAGCACAATGTCGACGCTGTCAGGCAGCGCCCGGTAATGCTGCAGGCGGGCGATCAGCCAATTGACGGCGATCGCGGGATCGTCAATCCGCAGCCGGATCGCGAGGCCGCGCTTCCCCTTGCGCATCTTGGCTGTCGCCTGGGCCAGCAGGCGGAAGGCCTGGGTGAGATCGCTGACAGCAACGGCGCCGACCTGGGTCAGGGCGGTTCCAGTCCCCGTCCGGCGGATCAGCGTCACGCCGAGTTCAGCTTCCAGCGCCTTGACCTGCTGGCTGACGGCGCCGGGTGTCACATGCAGCTCTTCCGCAGCGGCCCGGACGGATCCCAGGCGGGCCACGGCCTCGAAGGCGCGAAGAGCGGGTAATGCGGCAATCGGGCGCGCCATGGCTTCCTGGTCCCATGAATGCTAAATTTGGCTTACATATTTAGAATTACTAAATTCAGACTTTACTGGAAATCGCCTGCAAACCGCAACCTAACGCACTATATCTCTCTCCGGAGCGCGGTAGTGAGCCTGAACCTCCCAGCAGGCAAGACCGCCGCCCATCTTTAGGAGATCTGATCATGCGTTATCCCCGTCTGGTGCTTCATGCCAAGGCCTTTGCCCTGCCGGGCGCGCTGAGCCGCCTGCAGCCCTCCGACAACGATGCGCGCCTGTTGGCCGATATGGGCCTGGCCCGTGCCGCGGACGGCAAGGTTTATCCGGCCATCCAGGATCAGCCGGAGCTGGAGCCGAAGCGCGCCGCTTAAACCGATGAGCCGGCGCCGCCCGATCGCAAGATCCGGGTAGGCGCCGCAAGGTTGTACGCCTGAAACTGGACCATTCCCGATGCAAGCGGATGGTCCAGGATGTCTCGATCGGCAGGTGCCGCCAGCCCGAAAATGGGAGCAACCGAATGGTTGCTCCTTTTGCTTTTGTCAGCCCTGTGGGGCGGCTCCTTCTTTTTCTTCAAGATTCTCGTCGCTGAGCTGCCACCCTTCACCGTGGTCCTGGGGCGGGTTGGCTTTGCCGCCCTGCTGCTCAATCTCTATCTGCTGGCACGACGCGATCCGTTGCCGGCCGGATTGCAACTGTGGAGCCGGTTCCTGGCAATGGGGCTGCTCAACAACGTCATTCCCTTCACGCTGATCGTCTATGGCGAAACCCGCATCTCCAGCGGCCTTGCCTCCATCCTTAACGCCATGACGCCGGTCTTCGGTGTGATCGTCGCGCATTTCCTGACCGAGGCCGAAAAGCTGACCTGGGCGCGCGGGGCGGGGGTCTTGCTGGGTCTGGCCGGTGTCGCCGTATTGATCGGGCCGGATGCCTTGGCGGGGCTCGGCCGCCAGGATCTGGTCGGAGAGGTCTGCTGTCTGCTGGCAGCGCTTTCTTACGCCTTTGCCGGTATCTATGGCCGCCGGTTCCGCGGCATTCGACCGCTGAAGGTCGCCGCAGGCCAGATCACCGGCAGCACGCTGCTGCTGCTGCCGGTCGCGGCGCTGATCGAGCAGCCCTGGAACCTGCCGGCACCCAGCGCGCAGGTCTGGCTGGCCTTCGTCGGCATCGCCGTCTTCTGCACCGCCTTGGCCTATCTGCTCTACTTCCGCATTCTGGCGACGGCGGGCGCGACCAACCTGCTGCTGGTGACGTTCCTCCTGCCTGTCAGCGCCTTGCTATTGGGCTGGCTGGCACTGGGCGAGCAGGTGGGGCTCCAGGCTTATGGGGGCATGGCCCTGATCGGCATCGGGCTCGCCTGCATCGACGGCCGTCTTCTGCGCTATGCCGGCCGCCCTTTGTCCCGTTCCGGACTGCAGGAGCACGGCAGGCTCTAAAACGTGCGGGCCTGCGAGCCGTTCGGAAAGGCCCTTCATCGCCTCGGGAGCACGACCTGGAGGTCGCGGACGGCATCGCCCTGTCATGCGTGATTCGGCGCAACGGGTGGCGTTTTCAGGAGGCTGGCGCGGCAACCCTCGGGACGCCCCATTTCAGGCGAAAATATATATTATTTTTCAATAACATAAATGAACCTCGCCACGCGTCACAAAAGTTGTCTGTGGGGGTCGAATCTGCTAGTTTGCGCAGCACATCGCGCCCCCGTTCGGGCCGCCCTTAAACATCCGAAAAACAAGCAGATTTTCAGTGACCGACACACCAGCCGCTCCGAGCTTCGACATCACCCCGATCACCATCGAAGAGGAGATGAAGCGCTCCTATCTCGATTATGCCATGAGCGTCATCGTCAGCCGCGCACTGCCCGACGTGCGGGACGGGCTGAAACCGGTGCATCGGCGCATTCTCTACGGCATGCGTGAAGCCGGGTTTGACTCTACCAAGAGCTACAAGAAATCGGCCCGTGCGGTCGGCGAGGTGATGGGTAACTACCATCCCCATGGCGACCAGTCGATCTATGACGCCCTGGTGCGTATGGCGCAGGATTTCTCCATGCGCCTGATGCTGGTGGACGGGCAGGGCAATTTCGGCTCGATGGATGGCGATCCGCCCGCGGCGATGCGTTACACCGAGGCTCGCCTCACCAAGTCCGCCGAGGCCTTGCTCGACGATATCGACAAGGAAACTGTCGACTTCCAGCCGACCTATGACGAAAGCCGCATGGAGCCGACCGTCCTGCCGGCGCGCTTTCCCAACCTGCTGGTCAATGGCGCTGGCGGCATCGCCGTCGGCATGGCGACCAATATTCCGACCCATAACCTGTCGGAAGTGATCGATGCCTGCTGCGCCTATATCGATAATCCGGCGATCACCATCGATCAGCTGATGCAGGTCATTCCCGGGCCGGATTTCCCCACCGGCGGCCTGATCCTGGGGCGCAACGGCATCCGCGAAGCCTTCCATACCGGTCGTGGCTCGGTGGTCATGCGTGGACGCACCCATGTGGAGGAGATCCGCAAGGACCGCGAAGCCATCATCATCACGGAGATTCCCTATCAGGTGAACAAGTCGCGGATGATCGAGCGCATGGCGGAAGTCGTGCGCGAAAAGATCATCGAAGGCATCGCCGATCTGCGCGACGAATCCGACCGCGAAGGCGTGCGCGTCGTCGTCGAGCTGAAACGCGACGCCATGGCCGATGTGGTGCTCAACCAGCTGTTCCGTTTCACGCCGCTGCAGACCAGTTTCGGCGTCAATATGCTGGCGCTCAACGGCGGCCGGCCGCAACTCCTCAATCTGAAGGACATCATCGCCGCCTTCATCGAGTTCCGCGAAGAGGTGATCACCCGCCGCACGGTCTTCGAACTCAACCAGACCCGCGAACGCGCCCATGTCCTGGTCGGCCTCGCCATCGCCGTCGCCAATATCGATGAGGTCATCGCCCTGATCCGCAACGCGCCGGATCCCGTGGTCGCCCGCGAGCAGTTGATGGCGCGCGACTGGCCGGCCGAAGATGTGGCGCCGCTGATCAAGCTGATCGATGATCCCAACCACATGATCACCGAACAGGCGACCTATCGCCTGTCGGAGGCCCAGGCCCGCGCCATTCTGGAGCTGCGCCTGCAGCGCCTGACCGGCCTCGAGCGCGACAAGATCGCCGACGAGCTGAAGGAACTGGCCGCCAAGATCGTCGACTATCTGGAAACCCTGGAAGACCGCGACAAGCGCTTCCGCATCCTGCGCGACGAAATCGTCGCCATGAAGGAGCAGTTCGGTACGCCGCGCCGGACCACGATCGAAGACAACGAATTCGAGCATGACATCGAGGACCTGATCCAGCGCGAGGACATGGTCGTCACCGTCACCCATGGCGGCTATATCAAGCGCGTGCCGCTTTCCACCTACCGGGCGCAGCGCCGCGGCGGCAAGGGCCGCTCCGGCATGTCGACCAAGGAC
>DATLJB010000078.1:0-45857 GCA_035539075.1 Terriglobia bacterium | reverse complement strand
CCGCCTGCTGGCCGACCGGCTGATGGTGATGCAGGCCGGGCGCATCATCGAATCCGGCCTGACCGACCAGGTGCTCGACGATCCGCATCAACCCTATACCCAGCTTCTGGTTTCCTCGGTGCTGCAGCTATGACCGATATGACGACGGAAAAGGCGCGGCCGGCCCTGGAGACGCGCGGGCTGGCGAAGAGCTTCACCCTGCATGCGCGCGAGGGGCTGCGCCTCGCCGTCTTGTCCGATATCGATCTCGCCGCCCATGCCGGCGAATGCGTCGTGCTGGACGGGCCGTCGGGCGCCGGCAAGAGCACCTTGATGCGCACCCTCTATGGCAATTACCGTGCCGATGCGGGCGCCATCCTGATCCGCAAGGACGAGACTGCCATCGATCTCGTTCAGGCAACGCCACGGCAGATCCTGGGCCTGCGCCGCCGCACCCTGGGCTATATCAGCCAGTTCCTGCGTGTCATTCCCCGCGTCCCCACCATCGAGATCGTCGCCGAGCCGCTGCTCGCACTCGGCGTCGATCGGCATGCCGCAAGGTCGCGCGCGGCGGCGCTGCTGGAGCGCCTCGCCTTGCCGCAACGCTTCTGGGATCTGCCGCCGGCGACCTTCTCCGGTGGCGAGCAGCAGCGCGTCAATATCGCCCGCGGCCTGATCGCGGGTCACCCGATCCTGCTGGTCGACGAGCCAACCGCTTCGCTCGACCCGGCCAACCGCGCCACCGTCGTCGCCTTGCTGGCGGAAGCCCGCGCGCGTGGCACGGCCATCATCGCCATCTGCCACGAGGAAGCCACGCGGGCCGCTCTGGCAACACGCTTCTATTCCGTCCCCCTGAGAGAACAGGCTGCATAATGTCCGAGATCGTCTTGACCGGCTGCCGCATCGTAACCCCGGACGATGTCATCGAGGGCAGCCTGTTGCTGCGCGACGGCATGATCGCCGCGATCGACAGCGGCCCCAGCACCATCCCCGGCGCCATCGACTGCAAGGGCGATGTGGTGATGCCGGGCATGATCGAGCTGCACACCGACAATCTCGACAAGCATATCGCGCCACGCCCCAAGGTGCATTGGCCGGCGGAATTGGCAGTGGTGGCGCATGATGCGCAGATTGCCACGGCCGGCATCACCACGGTCTTCGATTCGGTGGCGGTAGGCGACATCCATCACGGCAGCGACCGGCTGCGCACCTTGACCGATATGGTCCAGGGCCTCGCCGCCTGCCAGCAGCAGGACATGCTGCGGGTCGAGCACTTCCTGCATCTGCGCTGCGAGATTTCCCATGGCGGGTTGCTGGATCATCTGGAGCATCTCTCCGATACGCCTAACCTGCGCCTGCTCTCGCTGATGGATCACACGCCCGGCCAGCGGCAATTCGCCGATCTGGCGCAGTATGAGAACTACTACAAGAACAAGTACCAGCTGAGCGAAGATGAGCTGGAGGCCTTCGTCGCCCGATGCCGCGCCGATCGCGCGCAGCACGGAGATACCAACAAGGCGGCGGTGATCGAGCTGGCGCGCAGCCGCGGCATCAAGCTGGCGAGCCATGACGACGCGACGCCGGCCCATGCGGCCGAGGCGGCGGAAGCCGGCGCCGTGGTCGCGGAATTCCCCACCACTTTCGAAGCGGCAGTGGCGCTGCGCGAGCACGATATCGATATCCTGAGCGGTGCCCCCAATGTGGTGCGGGGGCGGTCGCATTCCGGCAATGTCTCGGCCCTGGCCCTGGCCGAGCGCGGCCTCGTCAATATCCTCTCCTCCGATTACGTGCCGGCCAGCCTGCTGCCGGCGACATTCCGCCTGACGGAAGAAGCCGGTTATTCACTGCCGGAGGCGGTGCGGCTCGCCACCGCCAACCCGGCGGCGGCCATGGGCCTGTTCGACCGCGGGCGGATCGAAATCGGCCTGCGCGCCGACTTGGTGCGGGTCGCCCAGCGCGGCGCCTTGCCGGTAGTCAGCATGGTGTGGTGCCAGGGCGAGCGGGTAGCCTGATCATGTATGTCTGCGAGAAGATGTATCTGCGCGAGCAAGGCGAAGCCGAGCATCCCTGGGCCGATGGCCGCACCATGACGGAGGAGCCGATGCTGCATCCCAGCGCCTTCGTCAAGGCCAGCCGCTTCGGTGCCTGGACGGTCGTGGGCCCCGATTGCAAATTCCTGGAGGTGGATTTCGGTGACTGGTCTTATGCGGTCCACGGCGCCGATCTCTTCAATGCGGTGATTGGCAAGTTTTGCAATATCGCAGCCGGCGTCCGGCTCAATCCCACCAATCACCCGACCGGTCGCGCCAGCCAGCATCACTTCACCTATCGCAGCCGTTCGCATCACCTGGCCGACAGCGACGACGCCGAGATCTTCGCCTGGCGCCGGTCGCATCGCGTGACCGTGGGGCATGACGTCTGGATCGGCCACAATGCGATTGTGCTGCCGGGACGGTCGATCGGCACCGGCGCTGCAATCGGCGCCGGATCGGTGGTGACCAAGGACGTGCCGGACTACACCATTGTCGCCGGCAATCCCGCCCGCGTCATCAAGCGACGCGTCGACGAAGAGACCGAGGCGCTCTTGAAGCAGATCGCCTGGTGGGATTGGAAGCCGGCGCAACTGCGCGCCGCGATGCCGGATTTCCGCGCCTTGGATGCCGCCGACTTCGCCCGCAAATACGCCGATCGCGACGCCGTGGCAGCACGGTCGGCGTGATGGGCGGCGTGATGGCCGGCCGCCTCATCTATGTGATGGGCCCGTCCGGCGCCGGCAAGGATAGTGTCATCGGCTTTGCACGCGTCAATGGCGATCCGGCGAAGACGGCTTTCGCGCATCGCTACATCACCCGGCCGCCGTTGGCCGATGCGGAAAATCATATCGCGCTCTCCGAAGCGGAATTCGAGAACCGTCGCCAGGCGGGCTGGTTCGCATTGAACTGGCAAAGCCACGGACTGCGCTACGGTATCGGCCGCGAGATCGATCTCTGGCTGGAGAGCGGCAGCACCGTGGTGGTCAACGGTTCGCGCGCCTATCTCGCCGAGGCGACGGCGCTCTATCCCGATCTGCAGCCGGTCCTCATTACCGCGCCGGCGGGAATTCGCATGGCAAGGCTGGAATCCCGCCAGCGCGAATCGGGCGGCGACATCCAGGCCCGGATCGAACGGCAGATCGATCTCGATCGCCTGTCGCACCCGATCATCGAGATAGACAACAGCGACACCTTGGCCACGGCGGGAAATGCCTTGCTGCGGCTGCTGGAAGCCTAAACGCCGGGCTAACGTCCCGGCCGCGACTTGTCGATTCCCGGCACGCGGCCGATCGCATCAGCCAGAAAGTCGACCAGCAGGCGGACCCGCGCGATGCCGGCGCGTTCCGGCACGATCAGCATGTTGAGCGGCACCGGCGCCGGCGCGTAATCGGCAAGGATCGCCTCGAGCCGGCCGGCAGCCAGGAGATCGTCGACCAGCCAATGATGTGCGGGGCCGATGCCGCGTCCGGCGATGAGCGCCTCGCGCGCGGCGAGCCCGTGATCGACCCGCAATCGTCCGCCGAAGGGGATTGCGTGGCGCTTGCCGTCCGGCCCCTGGAGGTCGAGCATGTCGCTGCCGGCGATGTTCGACATGCGAATGCCCTGATGGGCCGCCAGATCCGTCGGCATCATCGGCCGCCCATGCGCCGCCAGATAAGCCGGCGCCGCCACCAGCAGACGCCGGCTCACCCCGAGCGCGCGGAGCTTCATCGAGCTGTCGGTGAGCGGTCCCAGACGGAGCGCGATGTCGACGCCCTCCTGCACCAGATCGATGCGTTCATCGGTGAGGCTGAGATCGACGCCGATGTCGGGATAGCGATCCTGGAAGGCGAAGATCAGCCGGCTGACATGCAGCACCCCGAACGCTGCCGTACAGGAGAGGCGGATGATGCCGGCCGGTTCCCCGCGCGCGCCACGCGCCTCATCGCCGGCCTGGTCGACGAGGCGGAGGATCTGCACGCAGTTGGCATAATAGCGGCTGCCTTCATCGGTCAGCGCGACCCGCCTTGTGGTGCGGCTGAGCAGCTTCACGCCGACTGCTTCCTCCAGTTCGCGCAGATGCCGGGTGATGGTGGACTGGCCGAGGCCGAGTTCGCGCGCCACCGCCGACAGGCTGCCGCGCTCGGCGACACGGACGAAGCTCCGCATGCGCTCCAGCGTAATGTCCGATTTATCCATTTTTCGGCAAAATCATATGCATTTACTACATCTAGCGGATCAGCCCGCGAGCGTCTACCTGGAGATCATTGCCCTTCAAAGGATCGGTGCCGCCATGAAAGTCCTGCTCGTCTTTGCCCACCCGGAATCCCGCTCGCTCAACGGCGCGCTGCGCGACGTCGCCATCGCGGAACTTACGGCCCAAGGACATGAGATACAGGTCTCCGACCTCTATGCCGAGGGCTGGAAATCAGAGATCGACCGCGCCGACTTCCCGATGCTGGCGCCCGAGGCGCGGCTGCAGCCGGCCGCCGCCTCCCAACAGGCCTTCGCATCCGACGCGCTGACGGCGGATGTCAAAGCCGAGATCGAGAAGCTGCTCTGGGCCGATCTGCTGATCCTGCAGTTTCCGCTCTGGTGGTTCAGCATGCCGGCGATCCTCAAGGGCTGGGTCGACCGCGTCTATGCTTATGGCTTCGCCTATGGCGTCGGCGAGCACAGCGATCAGCGATGGGGCGACCGCTATGGCGAGGGAACACTGGCGGGCAAGCGCGCCATGCTGATCGTCACCGCCGGCGGCTGGGAGGCACATTACAGCCCGCGCGGCATCAACGGGCCAATCGACGACCTGCTATTCCCGATCAATCACGGCATCCTCTATTATCCGGGCTATGAGGTGCTGCCGCCCTTCGTGGCCTACCGGGTCGATCGCCTCGACGCAGCCGGCTTCGACACGATCGCCGAGCGCCTGCGCGCGCGGATGCGCAGCCTCGCCACCACTGCGCCGATCCCCTATCGCCGGCAGAATGGCGGCGACTATCTGATCCCCAGCATGCAGCTCCGTCCCGAACTGGGCGATCCCGGTGCATCCGGCTTCGCCCTGCACACCAAGGGCACAGTCACAGCCGATTAGCCGAGCTTGGCGCGCAGGATCGCCGAGCCGCGTTCCGCCGCCAGCACCACCACGAAGACGATGATCAGCAGCAGCGAGACCTCCTGGTATTGGAAGAGGTTCATCGCCGTGAGAAGCTGGAAGCCGATGCCGCCGGCGCCGACGAATCCGAGCACCAGCGAGGAGCGGATATTCTCATCCAGCCGGTAGAGGGTGATGCCGAGCAGCGAGGGGATGACGGAGGGCAGGACACTGTGGCTGAAGACCTGCATCCGCCGGGCGCCTGTCAGCGACAATGCTTCGACCGGCGCCATATCCATCTGCTCGATGACCTCGGCAAAGAGGCGCCCCAGCATGCCGATGGAATGGACCGCCAGGGCGAGCGCGCCGGGGAACGGGCCGAGGCCGACGGCGGCGACGAAGAGCAGCGCCCAGACGAGATCGGGCACCGCGCGGGTGAAGCCGATGATGCCGCGCGCCACATAATAGAGCCAGCGCGCCGGGGTCACGTTGGCGGCCGCCAGAACCGCCAGCGGCAGGGCCATGACGACGCCGGCAACGGTGCCGAAAATGGCGATGTCGATGGTTTCCAGGGTAGGCCAGATCTCGCTGCGGAATTTCGAGAAATCGGGCGGCATGGCGCGGCGGATGATATCGGCCATGCCATGCGCGCCGGTGATGAGGTCCTGCGGCCGCGCTTCCACCACATAGAGGGATTGCGCGATGACCGCGATGCAGGCGAGCAGGATGGTGAACTGGATGGCGCCGCCGAGGCCCGGCTGCTTGTAACCGGCTCGGGCGACCGTCATGCGGAGGCGGTTATCGAGGACAGTCAGGCGGTCGGTCACGCGGCTTCACTCAGATAGAGGTTGCGGATGCGATCGCGCGACAGTTCCTCGCGCGGCAGATCGAAAGCCACCTGGCCGCCCCGGATGCCGACCACGCGGTCCGCATGGCCAAAAGCGAGATCGACCTGATGCAGGACGCAGAGCACGGCGAGATTGTCGTCCTTGGCGAGGCGCTTCAACAGCCGCATGATCTCTTCGGCCGCTTCCGGGTCGAGACTTGCCACCGGTTCGTCGGCCAGCAAAGCACGCGGCCGCTGGGCCAGGGCGCGGGCGATCGCCACGCGCTGCGCCTGGCCGCCCGACAGGGTGCCGGCGCGCTGTCCCGCCAGGTGTTCAAGCCCGACCTCGGCGAGATAGCCGAGCGCCGTTTCCATCTCCGACCGCGGCAAGCGCCCGAGCGAGGTGAGTACATCCGAATAGTGACCGAGTGCGCCCGAGGCGACGTTGGCGCAGACACTGCGCCGCCGAACCAGGCTGGCATGCTGGGAAATCAGCGCCAGCGCCATGCGCGCCTGACGCAGCTTCTCGCCGCTGAGGCCAGTCAGGTCGCGGCTATTGACCGAAACCTGGCCAGCCGTTGGCTGAAGCGTGCGGGTGAGGCAACGCAGCAGTGTGGTCTTGCCGCTGCCATTGCCCCCCAGCACGATGACCAGTTCACCGGGCCGAACGGTGAGGTTGACATTATTCAGGGCCTGCTTGCCGTTGGGATAGGTCAGGCAAAGACCGCGAACTTCCAGCATGGAACCTCCTCTCCGCCGCAGCGGAATCGTTCAAACCCGGTGCTTGCTTCGGCGTCGATCAGTCCAGCTTGGCAAGATCGATGTTCAGCGTCTTCACGAGATCGCGGATGTTGTCATAGGCGGCGTCGCTCTGCGGCACCAGCTTGCCGCCGTCGTCGCCGATGATCTTGAGGTCGGCCGCGGAGAGCTGCGAGAGATCGAGATTCTGCACGGCATCGGTCAAGCGCTTCTTGAAGCCGTCTTCGAGGTCGCCGCGGATGGCGATCGGGTCGAGGGGGATCGGATCGGATTTCCACAGAAACACGACATCGCCGTCCTTATAAGCGCCGCGCTGCGTCGCCGCTTCCATCTGCTGGCTGTTCAGCTCGGCGGCATCGACCTTGTGGTTGCGCAAGGCTTCGAAGGACGCCGTATGGCTGCCGGCATAGAGCGCCTTCACGTTGTTGTCGGGATCGATGCCGGCCTTGCGCAGCGCATAGGCCGGAAAGAGATGGCCAGAGGTCGAGGCCGGATCCGAAAAGGCGAAGGAATGGCCCTTGATGTCCTGCATCGTCTTCACATCGGAACCTGGCCAGGTGACGATGCTGGCCCAATAGGTCGAGGGATTGCCCTGCTTGTCGGCAAAGGTGGCGATGGCTTGCGCCTTGGCAACCTGATGCGCGAGCACGTAGCCGAGCGGGCCGAATTCACCGAGCTCCAGCTTGCCGCTGCGCATCGCCTCGATCTCGGCATTGTAGTTGGTGGTAACGAAAACCTTGACGTCGCAGCCGATCTTTTCACCGATCAGCTTGCCAATATGCTCATAGATGGGAGCGAGCTTCGGTGCCGTGTCATAGGGTTCGACGCCGAATCGCACTTCGCCGCCATTCGGACAATCCGCCGCATTGGCCGCATTGGCCGGCGCCGCCGCAGCGCCGACAATGACAGCGGCACCAGCCGCCAGAATCAAACCACCCCACCGATTGAACATACCGCTCTCCTGTTTGGAAATAAGCTCGCGCACGGGACCTTCATGACGCGAAGTGCCCGGTGGCGAGGACTCTAGGAGCGCGCCATGACCGTTTGATGAACTAGATGTTTCGATCAAAATATTGCCGATTGTGGAACTATGACGGATTGGCGTCAGGCAACTTTCCTCTTGTCCGGCCGGATGACTCTCGGCGGCGTCGTGCCGATCTCGCCAATTTCGCATGGCCGATGGAGCCCAAAACCACCCCCGGTATTTTCAGGCACGCTGGGCGCCGGCCGGTGCCGTTCGGCGTCAATGCCGGCCGGGCACTGAGCGGGCACCGTTCAACGCCGGGCAACGGCCCCGCCGCAGCCGGGTGGCGCGATTGCGACCAGCGCCGCAAGCAACGCTCAGGCGCAAAAAAACCAATTCTGCAACCGGCCGGATGCGGGCAAAACTCGCGTCGCCGCTGATTTGCAACGGATTTCTACGATTTCTGATGGTTTCCTTCGCTTCTGCCGGACCCGCGTTTGATTTGACGCAAGGCATCATCATTGCCGAACCGGTATTGAAGTAGCTTTCATGACGAGAGGATCGATATGTCGAGTGAGCGTCTACGCCATTCCGGCTTGCAAAGCCGCGTGGTCACCGCGACGGAGGCTGCGCGTCTCATTTCCGATGGCATGACGATCGGCATGAGCGGCTTCACGCGGGCCGGCGAGGCCAAGGCCGTCCCGATGGCCCTGGCGGAGCGCGCCAAGACCGAGCCG
Organism: Terriglobia bacterium; assembly: GCA_035539075.1. Classification (GTDB taxonomy): domain Bacteria; phylum Pseudomonadota; class Alphaproteobacteria; order Dongiales; family Dongiaceae; genus Dongia_B. The sequence continues at coordinate 37,489 of DATLJB010000078.1, read as the reverse complement.
CTCAAGATCACCCTGATGACGGGCGCCTCGCTGGGCAACGATCTCGACAAGACACTTGCGGAAGCCGGCGTCCTTGCGCGCCGCCTGCCGTTCCAATCCGACCCCTTTTTGCGCGAGCAGATCAATGCCGGCAAGGTGATGTTCATCGATCAGCATCTGTCCGAGACCGTCGAGCAGCTACGGTCGCGTCAGATCGGCCCGATCGATATCGCTATCATTGAAGCGAGCGCCATCACCGAGACCGGCGGCATCGTGCCGACCACCTCGGTCGGCAATTCAGCCACCTTCGCGATCCTCGCGGAAAGGGTGATTGTCGAAATCAACCTGCACCAGTCGCCGCTGCTGGAGGGGTTGCACGACATCTACATCCCGACCCACAGGCCGCGGCGCGAGCCGATTCCCGTGCTGGCACCAGATAGCCGGGTGGGATTGCCCTATATCCCGATCCCGGTCGAGAAGATCGCCGCCATCGTCTTCACCGACAAGCTGGACAGCGCCGCAGCGGTGCAGCCACCCGATGACGAGACCCGGGCGATCTCCGCCCACCTGACGGAATTCCTGAAGCGGGAGGTCGCGCTCGGCCGCCTGACCGACAGGTTGCAGCCGCTGCAAGCCGGCATCGGCACGATATCGAACGCCGTCATGCACGGCCTGATCGAGGCACCCTTCCATCACCTGACGATGTATTCGGAGGTGCTGCAGGACAGTACATTCGACCTCTTCGACGCCGGCAAGCTTGATTTCGCTTCCGGCTCGTCGATCACCTTATCGGCCGAGAAATATCGCGCGGTACTGCCCAATCTCGAGCGCTACAAATCCCGGCTCATCCTGCGACCGCAGGAAATCAGCAACCATCCGGAAGTGATCCGTAGGCTAGGCGTCATCTGCATCAATACCGCGATGGAGTTCGATATTTACGGCAACGTCAACTCCACCCATGTCGGCGGTACGCATATGATGAACGGCATCGGCGGCTCCGGCGATTTTGCCCGCAACGGACACTTGTCCATCTTCGTCACGAAATCGACCGCGAAGGGCGGCAAGATTTCGCGCGTGGTGCCGATGGCGAGTCATGTCGACCATACGGAACATGATGTCGATATTGTCGTGACGGAAATCGGCTTGGCCGATCTGCGCGGCCTCGCGCCGCGCGAGCGCGCCGCGGTCATCATCAGGAATTGCGTCCACCCGCTCTATCGCGATGCCCTCAAGGACTATTTCGACCGGGCCTTGCAGCGTGGCGGACAGACCCCGCATATCATCGAGCAGGCGCTGGATTGGCATGTAAGGCTGCGCGAGAAGGGCTCCATGCTGGGCTGACAGCCGGCGCCGAGCCGCCAGATCCTGGCCGGCTCCTGTATCGCGCGGCCGCAGCTTCGGCGCCGGCAGGCAGGCGCTTTGACATTCCAGCCTTTTGCACGGCAAGATGGTTACAAGCGCATTCAGCGGCAGCCATCGATCTGCTATGCTCACGCTACCTGATAGCCGCGCGCTTTGCCGGTGACACTGACCTGGGCCCCCTGCGGATGCCATTGCCGGGTCTGGAAGGCCGCCGCTGATAATCGATCCTCTATTGAGGGACGCGCCTTGCGACAGCGATTGAGAGCCGACAATGCCCTGCGCGCCGCCGGCCTGGCGGCGCTGCTGGTCTTTGCCCTGTCCGGCTGCAGCACCACGAAGCCGCAACCGACGGTCGCCGGATGCGGCGCCGATGACTGGTACTTTCCCCGCGGCACCTTTCCCGCTTCCTATCCGAACTCCGACGACGCACGCCGGCGCTGGTACTCGCTCGCCTATATCCGCATGCAGGAACTGTCGCTCTCCTGCGGCGATTGGACAGGCGCGGACGCCTATCGCTTTTTGTGGCTGGACACCTTTTCCCAGCCGGCTTCGATCCGCATCACCCGGCAGGACAACCGGATCTGGCTATTGGCGATCCGGCTTTCGGGAACAGGCGGTGGCGATCCGGGCTTCGTCTCCGCTGTTGTCCGCAAGGAACTGCCGGCAACCGACTGGGACCGGCTGGCAGCCGCCCTCCAGCAGGCACATTTCTGGGCACTGCCGACCTCCGGCAATATGTTTGGACAGCACGGCGAGCAATGGGTCATCGAAGGCCGGCAAGGAACCGGCTACCACGTTGTCGATCGATGGGCGCCGAATCAGCCCGACTACCGGGCGCTCGGCCTGCTGTTCTTCGATCTCGCGGGCTGGCCATTTCCCGGCATCAAAGGTCCATGAAAGAGAAGGCCCCATCCTTGCTTGAATGGGGCCTTGGCCGGAACATCGGAACGCAATTCACCTCAGGGGCGGCTCCGGGCGTCACCAGCCGCGGAGCCGTATCGCCGGAACTCAGTCCTTGTAAACACCCCAATAGAACTGCATCGGGGAGGTGATACCCTTCAGCTCCGTGCGGAAGGCGACCGGCTCGAAGAACTGACCGAGCACGCCAAACGCACCGATATCCCACAGCCGCTGCTGCACTTTCACCGCGAGCGCCTGCTTTTCGTCCTCACTGGCGGCTTTGGCATATTGCGCACGCAGATCTTCAAGCTGGGGGTCGTTGACCCAACCGAACCAGCCCGTCTTGGGATCGCCCGAGAAGGCAATAGCGGTCGGGTCCATCAGGTCACCGGCGATCCACCAAGTGTGGAACATATTCCAGCCACCCTCGGAAGCAGGCCCTTGATTGACCCGCCGCTGCACCAGCGTGGCCCAATCCATTTCCTGCACCTCGACCTTCATGCCGATCTTCTGCAACAGATCAGCCGTCACCCCGGTCAAGGCATGCATCACCGGCTGATCGGTCGGGTCCATCAGCACCACAGGCGTGCCGTCATAGCCGGCGGCGGCCAGGGCCTTGCGGGCCGCTTCGAGATCTGCGGTCTTCATCACCTCGCTGCCGGCTTCATTGGCGAGCGGCGTGCCGCAGGGATAGACCGAGTAGCAGTTGCGCCAGTACCTATGATCGCCGAGCGCTGCCTGCATGTAATCGTCCTGCTTCATCGCCATCAGGACGGCCCGCCGGATCGCCGGATTGTTGAACGGCGGAATGAGGCTGTTGAAGCGGACCATTGCGACATTGCCGAGCGGATCGGTCGAAGCCACCGTGACGTCCGGTTTCCCTTCCAGCATCGGCACGAGCTGCGTCGAGGGCGACTCCACATAATCGACATCACCATCGATCAGCGCCTTCACCGCATCGGCCTGCTTGGGGAAATAAATCCATTCCACGCGATCGACCTTCGCGACTTTTCCGCCCGCTGCGAGCGAGGCTTCCTCTTTGCGCGGCACATAGTTGGGATTGCGCAGATAGACGGCCTTGTCCGGCGTGCTGTCTTTCTTGTCGAAGATGAACGGCCCGGAACCGGTGGTATTGTCGATCTGCTCCCAGGCATCGGTAAAGGCGACACGTTTGGGGATGATGAAGGGGACATTGGCCGACGGCTTTGCCAGGACATTGATCGTCGTGCTGTCAGACTGCTTCAGCACCAGGACGATGGTCTTGTCGTCAGGCGCAGTCAGACTCTCCACATTCTTGAAGAGCAGCTGGCCTGCACCATCGCGCTTACCCCAGCGCTCCAGCGAAGTCACGCAATCATAGGACGTCACGCTGAGGCCGTCCTGCCATTTCAAGCCATCCCGCAACTTGAACGTATAGGTCTTCTTGTCGTCCGACAGCGTCCAGCTATCGACCATCTGCGGCTGCGGCTCGAAGTTCTGGTCCATGGCGAAGAGCGTGTCATAGATCATGTATCCATGGCTGCGTGTCACATAGGCCGTGGTCCAGGTCGGATCGACGCTTGTCAACGGCGCGTGGGATGCGATGCGGAGAGTATCCGTGCATGCACCCAGGGCCAGCGGCAAGGCAAGCGCCATTACCGCGGCCAGGTTGTTTTTCAGTTTAAAGGGCATGGGAAGCTCCGTTCATTGCCGTGCCCACAGCGAGCGAGGGCTTTCTTTCTGGTAGCGCTATCCGCCGCTTCCACACTTGACCTTGATCAAGCAAGAGCGATTTTGTCCGAGGAGCAGCACGAAAACTTCACCCAATTTGTATGCAGGCGAGACTCAAGTCCGCTACGCCTCGTGGCGCAAACCTCTCGTGACGCAGACCTCTCCGGGCGCAGACCGTTGCGTCGACCGGCGGCGAAAGTACGCCGACTTGACGCACATCAAAGCACGCTGAATCTCTCGGGCTAAAGTTGAATTAATCATGCGCCATTCAGCATGCGCTTCCAGAATAAGCCAAACTGGTTAGCGAGCATTAACCGCGCAAACTCCGGACAGACTGACGGACGTGACCTACTAATATGTGGAGAGTCGCAATTTCATGGTACGCTTGAAACGATCGGACGGTCTGCGCCCGTCGCTTCAGAAGAAGGAGACGAAGAAGTCGCAACTTCGATTCTATGGCGATGAATTCGTCTTCAATACCGTGTCCGGGCTGTTCTATCGGATCAGTCCGACGACCGCATTCCTGCTGCGCATGCTGGAAGACGGTGTAGAGACCGCCGACCTTCCCGGCCTTTTGCAGTCTCGCTACAAACTGAGCGCGGCCAGCGCGTCTCATGATGTCGCGCTGTTTCTGAATGACCTGACGGCACTTCAGCTGCTCAGCCCTGCCCGTTTGCAATCGACCAGACGACCGTCATGACAAGCGTCGCCCTGACCGGCCTTCATCGTGGGGAGAACCCGCAACCGGGCGCTGCTGTTGCCGCCAGCTTGCGCCGGCGCTTTCCGAATTTGCGCATCATCGGTCTCTGCTACGATCCCTTGGAGAGCGCACTTTACAGCAATGACGGCAGCCGGCCCGATGCTGCCTATCTGATACCCTATCCTGGCGTCGGCCCGCGCGCCGTCTTGGAACGGCTGGATGAAATATTAAAACGGGAGAAGCTGGACTTCATCATTCCCTGTTTGGATTCTGAAATCGGCAATTTCATCGAGCTGGAACCGGAGTTGCGGACCCGTGGCATCTCCTGCATGCTGCCGTCAAAGGACGCGCTTGAGGCGCGCAGCAAGGTCAAGCTCCCTGAATTCTGCCGCAAACTCGAGATACTGACGCCGAGGACCGCCGTCGTCGCCGACGCCTCGACGCTTGCCCTGCGCGCCCAGGAAATCGGCTATCCGGTCTATGTCAAAGGGCGCTTCTACGAAGCCCATCTGGCAACCTCGCCGCAAGAGCTCTGGGAGGCCTATAACAAGATCGTCAGCGTCTGGGGCGGGCCGGTGCTGGTCCAGGAGACGGTGGTTGGCGAGGAGTATGATATCGTCGGCCTGGGCGACGGCAAGGGCGGGCTGATCGGCTCGTGCTCAATCAGGAAGATGCTGCGTACCTCCGCGGGCAAGGGATTTGCCGGCATCGTCGTCGATGATCCTGCGCTGAACGATCTCGTTCGGCGCGTCATTGCGGCGCTGCGCTGGGCCGGCCCGTTCGAACTGGAGTTCATCAAGGTGCCAAACCGTCCGCATGCCCTTTTTGAAATGAATCCACGCTTCCCCGCATGGGTCGACTTTCCCTCGCAGATCGATTGCAACCTGCCGGTGCGCCTGCTGGAGGGCTTGCTCCATCACAAGCCAGAGCCCCTGCGGCATAGCACGCCGGGGCAGATGTTCATCCGGCACAGCATCGATCTGGTGGCCGATATCGGCGATGTCGCCCGTTTCGTCACCACCGGTCAGCGCATTGAAGACCTGGGCCGCTCCGCCGACAGCGCACCTCTAGAAAGCGAACTCGCGACATGACACAGACCTATACCCAGCCCCTCATCAGCGGCGAACTGGGCCGATCGAGCCCGCAAGCAGCCTCCGACCGCAACTTCTACGCGCGCGGCTTGCACGCCCCGACGATCTCCCAGATCGACGGCGTGCCCGTGTCGGCGCTTCTCGCCGAATTCGGCTCGCCGCTCTTCGTCTTTTCGGAGCGGACGCTGCGCGACAAGGCGAGGCGAGAACGTGGCGCCTTCAAAAGCCGTTATCCGAAAACCAGCTTCGCCTGGTCCTTCAAGACCAATTATCTCGATGTGGTCTGCCAGGTCTTGCGGCAGGAAGGCTGGATCGCCGAGGTCGTTTCCGATTTCGAATACGAGAAAGCGCGCAAGCTGGGCTTTGCCGGCAAGGACATCGTGTTCAACGGCCCATACAAGCCCCGTGAGATACTGGCGCGCGCCATCAAGGAAGGTGCGCTTGTCCAGATCGATAACTGGGATGAGCTCAATATCGTCGAGGAGCTGGTGAAGGACGCGGACAAGCCGGTCGATGTCGGGCTCCGAATCTGGCTCGATGCGGGGATAAGGCCGGTCTGGTCAAAATTCGGCTTTGCCTTGGCAAATGGCGAAGCGGAGCGCGCGGCGGTGCGTGTGGTCAAGAACCCGAACCTCCGGCTTCATACGCTGCACACGCATATCGGCACCTATATCCTGGCGCCATCCGCCTATGGTGTTGCCGCGCAAAAGCTTGTCGCGCTGCGTGAGCGCATCCACGACGCGCATCACCACCTGGTCGAATGCATCAATCTCGGCGGCGGCTTCCCGTCCCTTAGCTTGCTGCATGGCATGGTCGGTCCGGCAGAAGCCGTGATTCCGCCCATCGAAGCCTATGCCGACGCTATCTCCAACGTCCTGAACGCCCTGCCGGAAAAGAAGCGGCCGCTGCTGCGCCTGGAAACCGGCCGGCATCTGATCGACGAGGCCGGCTATCTGCTGAGCACGGTCGTCGCGGTCAAGGGAATGAACCGGCCGGCGACGACCGATTCGGATCTGTCCGCGCGGGACTACAAGGAGCAGTTGGTGCTCGGAGAGGACCCGAAGATCGGCTACGTCCTCGATGCCGGCATCAACCTGCTTTTCACGGCGGCCTGGTATCAGCTATCGATGCGGCCGACGGCGTCGGCCGACGCGCCGCCCGCACCGTCACGGATCTATGGCCCGCTATGCATGGCCATCGACGTCATCCGCGACAATGTAGATCTGCCGCCGCTTCAGGTGGGCGATGCCGTGACCATGCATCCGGTGGGGGCCTACAACCTTTCCCAATCGATGCAGTTCATCTCCTACCGGCCGGCCGTGGTTTTGATCGATCCCGAAGGCAAGCCGGAGATTGTCCGCAAGCGGGAAAGGCTGGAAGATATCGAACATCTGGAACGGATTCCCGCCCACCTCGCCCCGAAATAGGCGGGGCCAGGATAACCAGGAAGGTCCGCGCTTCGAAATGTGGTCGCAATCGGTCAAAGCCGCGCAGAAGTTCCCAACGCCGCTGGTTTCAATTCTCGGACCGGCGTTGGGCGGCGCCTTCCTGATCGCCGATCCCTGGATCGGCACCATTCTCTGGCTGGCAGTTTTCCAGGATCTGAATCACGCCGCCTTCGCCCTGCTCGGCATCGCCCTGGCCGAAATGATCGCCAGGAGCTGCCAGATCACTGATTCCTCGCCGGTCGATGGCAGCATCAAGGCGAATGCGGTGCTGTCGGCAATCGCCGCGGCCTGGCTCACCCATTCCTTCGTGCCGGTGGAAGTGCAGATCGCCATTGCCGCGACCTGTGCGGTGATGGCGGCGATGGTGACCGCCGCCATTATAAAGGCCCTGACGCCGAGAGCCTTGCCCACCATGACCTTCGGCTATTGCATCATTGCCGCCATGCTTTTCGCGATTTTTCCGGATTGGACATATCAAGCATCGGCGGTGATGACATGGGGTCCCGTCCCGACAGACATGCTGGGCTGGGTGAGGCATTTCTTCAGCAGCTTGGGAGCGCTGCTTTTCAAGCCGACCCCCGAGGTCGGCGTCATCCTCGTATTTGCAATCATGCTGTGGTCAAGATCGGCCTTGCTCGCCGGTATCATCGGATGGATCGCCGGTGTCGCCACCGCGATTGGCCTCGTGAAGCTCGGCGTCGTCTATTACTGGATGCCGACAGCCTACAATTTCTTCCTTGCCGGCATGGGTCTGGGCGCCGCCTTTCTGCTGCCCGGGCGGGCCAGCCTGGTGATCGCGGCGATCGGCGGCTGCGGTGCCGCGGTCATCGCCGTGGCGCTCCAGCATCTCTTTCCATACGCGGCTTACGGATATCTGCCGGTATCGTCGATACTCATCGTCTGGATCGGCATCTACGCGCTGCAGCAGGCAAGCGAGCAGAAGCTCTTTCGCCGTAACAGAGTCACCAACCTGCCGCCCGAGGAAGTCTGGTGGAGCGACGCCTATTGGGCCCGCCGCGCTGGTCACGGGGAGCCATTTCTCACCGTTCCGGTGCAGGGCCCGGTGCAAATCACCCAGGGTGATGACGGGCAGCTCAGCCATGTCGGTCCTTGGCGCCATGCCCTGGATCTGCAGTTTCTGCCCGGCGGCGCGAGCGACGGGACGGTGGAAGGCACGTCGATATGGGGCGCAGCCGTGACCGCTCCCGCGGCGGGGCGCATCGAGCACCTGGAGACCTCGGTGCCCGACAATCCACTCGGCATCTGCAACTATGCAAACAACTGGGGCAACTACGTCACCATCCGGCTCGAACAAGGTGGGTGGGCCATGCTGGCGCATTTGCAGCAGCATTCGATCGCCGTTCCCTCCGGCATGCGTGTCGATATCGGGACCTATATCGGCAAGGTCGGCAATTCAGGCCGCTCGCCGGTGCCGCATCTGCATGTGCAGGTGCAAGGGACGTCGCAGTTGGGCTCGCCGACCATTCCTTTCCGTCTGGCGAACTACCTGTCCTCCAACGATCCTGAACGGCCATTGTCCCGGTGGAACTCGGCATCGTTGCCGGAACAGGGCACAATCATCGCGCCAGCCCGGATTGATCCACGCATCCGGGCGCTCTTGGGCAGCCTGTCCCCGGGCACAGTTATATGGACCGCCGAAATCACCGGCAGAATACCGCGGAAGCATTGGCGCACGAAATCCACTTCAACACAGCGGACCACCGTTCTGCTCGATGAGGCCGGGCAGCATATCTATCGCGCCGGCACCGGCGCATTGACCGCCAGCCTTGGTGCCGACGCATGGCGGATCGTCGAAGTGAAGGGCGCGGCTACGCCGCTGCTGACTTTATTAGCCCTGGTCATTCCTTCGATCCCTTACGCGGCGACACCGGGGATGACATGGGCAGAGCCCGCACCGATTGTCCCTCATCCTGTGGCGCGGTGGCTCGGCCTCTCGCTCTCACCTTATCTCAAGGAACCCTTCGCCTATATGCGCTGCCAATGCGTAAGCGCCCCCAATGGCGAGAAGGAGACGCTCACGATCGAAACTCATCTCGAGACCTCCTCAAGCTGGCTCCCGTCGAAACTGATCTGCGTCTTCGAGCGTCTCAGGGGCCCGATCCGGCTGGAGGCGGTTTTCGATCACGGCACGCTGACTTATACGCAGTTATCCTTCGAGCCCGGACTACCATTCGAGCACGATCCGAAATGAAATCCTTCGGACAGTCAGGTGTACCGCCTCGCGGTCCGGCTATTTCCGATTCCCATTGCTCACGGGCATGTTGGCGAGCGGCGTATTGCTTGCCTCCGTGCTGAGCGAAGTCTGCGCGATCTGCGTCGGCACCGGCTTGCGCGGCGCCGAGAGGTTCTGCTCGAAAAAGGCCAGCATCCTTTCGCGACTATCTGCCGTGGCCTGAGGATCGCCGCCGATCAGTTTGCCGCCATAGCTTTGCGGAATGATATCGAGATCGAAGGAATGAACCGCCGTGGGATAGACCTTCAAGGTGAGATCGGCGCCGGTCGCGTGCACGCCTTGGCATTCGCTGGCGGGGACCCAGTTGTCCCGGCCGCCGGCGAAGATCAGCAGCGGCGAGGCGAGAGCAACCTGCGATCCGCCGAATTCGCCGCACCAGGGATAGTAGGCGACCACGCCGCGGAATGCCGTCGTGGAATTATACGAGCGGGGCGACGAGGCCTTGGCTGCGCGGATCGCCACGGCGCCACCATTGCTCTGCCCCATGAGAAATATCTTATCGGCTGCGACGTATTTCAGCGATTGCAGGTAATGAAGACCATCGAAGGCATCCTGCGTCCGGTAATCCAGGGCGTGGTAGAGCGCGGGATCGCTGCTGCAAAGCTTGCCCCCGGCGGTATGACGCGGCCCGAAGCTGTCTAAGTTCAGCACGACGAAACCGTGGTCGCGCAGATAGCGCGCGTGATTATCGAGACCGAAATGGACGGCCGGCTGCCAGCCGCCGCAGCCATGCATCAAGACCACCGCGGGAAAGGGTCCGGCACCTTCCGGCTTGAAGAGTTCGGCGCGCAAAAGAACGGGTTCGGAAATATCCGGCCGGTTCGCGGGAAACTTCACCACCTCCTGCGCGGAAGCTGTTGCCGGTAACATCAGCAAGGCAAGGATTGCGCAAGCCCATTTTCCTAAAGTCGATTTCGTCTTGTCCATGATCCGATCCCGATCTTCAAAGCCTGAATGAACGGAGCTTATCGAGCGAATGTAAAGAATCCATTGCTCAACCCCGCTGTCTTATCGGCAGATTCGACGACGCGAAGGAAATAACCGACGACGGAGCGGAATGCGCTCGGCAATAAAAAACATCGGTCGGCGATGCGATGATCGCTGTCTGGATCAGATCGCTGGAACGGAGCTTAAAGCACAGCGAAATTCTCTTCCAGCGATTTGATGACAGTCTGCGTTTTGCGCTTCGCCGCGACCTTAAGCTGCCGCCTTAAATCGGAGCTGCCTCGCCCCCGCGCGACAGCCGCCCTCAAGCGGTGAGCGAAGGCGCGGAACCGAACGGCCCGCCCGGGCAATTCAAGGCGGCAAATGCAAACAGCATCGGGTGTGGCGCCGCCCTAGGCGGGCTGAGAGCCAAGAAGGACTTGGTGCCCTGGCGGTGTTCTTATAACGCTTGCCGACCCCTGCCGCCGCATATCTGCGCCACCGGCCTTCCTGCCATACCGTCCTCAGGCCGGCTCCGAACGACATAAATAAATGTCCCCGGGCGTAACCGGGCGATGGCAGCAACCGAATTGGCTTAGCAACAGCTGCCGATCAACGCGATCGCTGTGAACCGTGGTCGCAGTCATGCCACATATCATCAGGGCCGGAAGCGCATGAAAGTGCTGGAGAAAACCCGATACGAACCGTTAACGGCAGCGAGCCTGCCTCAACGGCTTGCCCCTGTTCACGCGTTGAAGGAGCTCCTCGGCCCGGCGACCCACTGGCGGGTCAGGGAAGTAGGCGACGGCAATCTCAACCTGATCTTTATCGTCGAAAGCCCCCGGGGTTCACTCGTCGTCAAGCAGGCGCTGCCTTATGCGCGCGTTGTCGGCGACAGCTGGCCGATGTCGCTCGACCGCACCTTCTTCGAGTACAACGCCCTGATGCGCCTCGATGCGCGGGATCCAGGCCGGTTACCGAAGCTTCACTATTTCGATGAGAAGCAGGCGCTCATCGTCATGGAGCATCTGCATCCGCATGTGATCCTTCGCAAGGCGCTTATCGACGGTCTGCGGTTGCCGGATCTTGGCAAGCATCTCGGGCGCTATCTCGCCCGCACCCTGTTTCGCGGCTCGGACCTGTGCCTGAATACAGCAGATCGGAAGGCGGATCTCGCGCTCTTTGCCCGGAACGTCGAGCTGACAGGGATCACGGAGGATCTTTTCTTCACCGATCCATTCATCATTCATTCCCGCAATCGCCACACCCCAGGCCTGGAGAGCAGCGCACGCGCCGCACGGCAGGACATGGACCTCAAGCTCGCCGCACGCATGCTGAAGGCGAAATTCTGCAGTCGCGCCGAGACGCTCCTGCATGGCGACCTCCATACCGGATCGGTCATGGTCACCGAAACGGATAGCCGGGTGATCGATGCCGAGTTTGCCGTCTATGGCCCGATGGGCTTTGATATCGGTTCGCTGCTGGGAAATTTCTGGCTCGCTTATTTCGCGCAGCAGGGTCACCAGACGGGCGAAGCCGCGCAGAAGCACGGCGCCTGGATCCTCGAAGTTGCGCGCACCATATGGCGGGTCTTTACCGCCGAATTCTCCGACCTCTGGCGGCGCGAGCGTACAGGCATTCTGGGGGGACGCGAATTTTTCGAAGAGTCGAATGATGCCGTCGGCAGTGAAATCGCCTTGCAGCAGCAGCTGACCGATATCTGGCGGGATTCCCTCGGCTTTGCAGGAATTGAGATGCACAGGCGTATCCTCGGTCTCGCTCATGCGGCCGAACTGGAAGCCATTTCGGATGAGCCTCGGCGCGCCGCCTGTGAGCGCCGCGCTCTTGAAATGGGGCGGGCATTGGCGGTTCACCCCGCCGCTTTTCCGACAATCAGCGCCGTCAATCGCTTCGCCATGAGCATCAACGATCAATAGGCGACTTCCCGGAACTCAACCCATCGCTCTTCGAGGTTATCGTCATGAAAAAGACCGCATCCATTCTCGCTTGCGGCCTCCTGTTCCTCACCTGCGCCGCCCCGGCGAGTTGGGCGGGTGGGGTGCCCGGCGGCGCCCATACTGAAGCCGCTCCCGACGCGAGCGGCAACCTGACGCCGGAGGAAAAGATGAGCCGCCGCTTCCCGCAGAAGGTGCGGGTCGGCGACCTGATTGGCCTGCCACTGCTCGACTACGACGACCGAACAATGGGCCGCGTAACCGACGTCATACGCAGCGGTGACGGCAAGATCCAGCTGATCTCGACGTGCTGCGGCTATTTCGATTGGAACCGCCACCAGGTCGCGGTCCCGATCGAAACCGTCGCCATTCTCGCGCGCCAGATCGATGTGCTCGACATCTCCCGCGCGGACTTCTTCAAGCTGGCGAGTTGGAGCGGGGCTGAGGGGACACCGCTCGGTCCCGATGAAACGATCCGCATCGCCATCAGCCGGCGCTGAGCCTTCGACCACTTGATTTTCCGCAACCCGCCGTCTCTCACGGGACGTTTGATGAAAGGTAACGCGCATGACCCCCAATCGAGAGATGCACGGAGGAAAGGATTCGCGGCGCATGCACCCGCTTCCGCTGCGCATCATGCACTGGGTTAACGCAATCTCGATGATCCTCATGGTGATGAGCGGCTGGAAAATCTACAACGACGAGGTGATCTTCGGCTTTCTGCATTTCCCCGACCAGATCACCCTCGGCATCTGGGCGCAGCACGCGCTGCAATGGCATTTCTTCGTCATGTGGATCCTGGTGCTGAACGGCCTCTGCTACCTTGGCTATGGCGTCTTCACGGGCAGATTCCGCCGCATGCTGCTGCCGATCCGGGTCTCGGAGGTGATCCGGGAGGTGGTTGCCGCGCTTACCCTCCGCCTGAAACATGCCGACCTCACCCATTACAATGCCGTACAGAAAGTGCTCTATGTCGGCGTAATCCTTATCGTCGTCCTACAGGTCGTTTCCGGCATTGCGATCTGGAAGCCGGTGCAATTCTCGGGCCTCGTTTCGCTCTTCGGCAGTTTCCAGGGCGCACGTCTGGTGCATTTCCTCGGCATGACGGCGATCGTGCTGTTCGCCATCGTCCATGTAACCTTGGCACTGCTGGTGCCGAAGACAATCCTTGCCATGCTGACCGGCGGCCCGCGCCTCTCGGCATCCGCCGCCGACGCCAACGCCGACACGCACCGCTGAAAGGAATCGATGATGTCCGTCCGATTGCCCGTGCGATCGCTCTTCCGCCCGAAGGTCGTGCCCGACCGAAGTATCCTTGCCGAGAATGCCAGACTCATCGAAAGCATCGAGCGCCGCCGCGTCCTGAAGGGGACGTTGTCGCTAGGCGCGCTGACATTCCTGACCGGTTGCAACATCTCCGACCGGGACGCCGTGCAATCCTTCCTGCGAACTATTTCCGGATTCAACGACCGGGTCCAGAGCCTGCTTTTCGACCCGAACCGGCTCGCCCCCACCTACCCGGCCTCGCAAGTGGTGAAGCCGCCGCGGTTCAATGCCTATTATGAGATCGAGCGGGTGAAACCGATCGATCGCAAGGACTGGAAGCTCGAGCTGGCGGGCTTGGTTCAGGACAAGCGACCCTGGCCGCTGGAACAGATCTACGCCTTCCCTGAACAGGAAGAGATCATCAAGCATATCTGCGTCGAAGGCTGGGACTATATCGGCCAATGGTCGGGACCGAACCTGAAGCAGTTTCTGACCCAGATCGGTGCGGATCTTACCGCCAAATATGTCGTCTTCCATTGCAATGACAATTACACCGAATGCCTGGACATGCCCTCGGCGCTGCATCCGCAAACGATCCTGGCGACGAAATATGCCGGCGAGCCGATCACCGATCCCTTCGGCTTTCCCCTGCGTTTACGCACCGCGGTCAAGATCGGCTTCAAGAACGCGAAATGGATCCGTGCGATCGAGGTAACCAACACCTATGTCGAGGGCTTTTGGGAAAAGCAGGGCTTCAACTGGTTCAGCGGGATATGACACCGGGACTGATCAAACCGCGATCCGTAAAGGCAAAAGCCGCTGGCCTGGGGTAGAATGCTCGCGGGGGGATTGACGCTATGAAAAATAGCCGCGGAGCTGCCGGTTACTGATGGCTTCACTTTCAGGTTCAATTCTATGCGGTGTCGCCGCCCTGGTGCTGTGGATGAGCCTCGGCTGGCTCGTCAACCGGCGGCTGGCGCTGGGGCGCGACCTCGCCTTGCCCCTGGCACCGATCACCGGTTGGGCCACGCAGAGCGTGGTCTCGCTCGCCTTAAGTACGGCTGCGGCCTTTTCCGTCGTGGCCGTGCTTGCCGCGGCAATCATCATCGCCGGCCTAGCGCTCGCCAAGCGGCACCGTTACAGCACGCCGGATGCCAGTAGCCAAGCTGCATCGCGGGCGCCGGCCCTGCCTTTCGCCCTTTACATCGTGGCTGCCATCGTCGCCCTTCTGCCCGCTGCCGCGGTCATGCCGAAAGCCGTCGCCGACGGCGTGATTCTCGCCGGCCCGATCTTTGACCATTCCAAAATCGCCCTAATCGATGAGATGCTGCGCGGCGGCGTTCCGCCCGCCAATCCTTTCTTTGCAGCCGGTGGCGGCGAGGGCCGCGTCTCTTATTACTATCTCTGGCACTTCAGCGCGGCGCAGCTGGCGAGGCTGACCGGCGCCAGTGGCTGGGAAGCCGATATCGGCCTCAGCTGGTTCTCGGCCTTCGGCTCGCTTATGACCATGGCCGGGCTTACCCTCCGTCTATCGGGGCGCCGCAGGCCCGCGCTGCTGGTGCTGATCCTCAGCGTGATGGGTTCTTTGCGGCCGGCGCTGGTCGGCCTCTTCGGGGAAGAGCCGCTCCATGCCGCGCTGAAGCACGGCAGCGGCCTCGCAGGCTGGCTGTTCCAGAGCAGCTGGAGCCCGCATCACGTCATGGCGGCGGCCTGCGTCCTGGTCACGGTCCTGCTTCTGGTCGAACTGGCCCTTCGCCCGACGTTCTTCGGCACGGTGATCCTGGCGCTGATTCTGGCGGCCGGGTTTCAAAGCTCGATCTGGGTCGGCGGCATCACGCTGGCCCTGTGCGGCGCCGTGATCGGTCCGCTCTTGCTGGCCAGAATCAATCCGCCGCAACGCCGGCTTCTATTGACCGCAAGCCTGGCGGGTGCTGCCGGCGCCTTCCTTCTCTCCTACCCGCTGATCGCCAGCCAGTTGCAGGAACAGGGAGCACGCGGCGGCCTGCCGATCACAATCCATCCGACTCCCGTGCTCGGCACGCTGGTTCCGCCCGGCCTGCGGCGGATCCTCGACATACCTGCCTATTGGCTCGTCCTGCTCCCCATCGAATTTCCCTTGATCTTCGTGCCGGGCCTGATCGGCCTGCGTCAGCTCGCCGCTGCTTCCGTTGACAGCGGGCAACGGCGGCTGACGATCCAGGCTTTCACGGCATTGTGCCTCGGCTCGCTCTGTTGCAGCTGGCTGCTGTTGAGTACCGTCGGGGACAATAACGATCTCGGCTGGCGCGCGGTACTGCCGGGACTCTTCATCCTGACAATTGCAGCGGCGATCGCTGTCACACATTGGCTTGCCGCGTATCCCGCGCGACGCATCCTGCCCCCGGCGGCGGCATTGCTGGCGGTTTTCATGGCCGCATTGCCCGACACTGCCCATAACATCTCCGGCAATCTTTTCGGTCACATGACACCTTCGGCCGCAGCCTTCGCCCGGTCGCCGGCTCTCTGGGCAGCGCTGCGAAAATATACCACCGCACAGACCCGGATCGCCAACAACCCCGCCTATCTTCAGGAAATGACCCCCTGGCCAGTCAATATATCCTGGGCACTTCTCTCCGACCGCCGTTCCTGCTTTGCCGGCAACGAGCTGGCCATCGCCTTCGCCTCGCTGGCGCCCGAGCAGCGGCTGCAAATATCGGCGCTGTTCCTGCGGGTCTTCGATGGCAGCGGTGCGCCGGAGGATGTCGACCGTCTTTATCACGATTACGGATGCCGCGCCGCCGTGGTGACGCCGCAGGACGGCGCCTGGGCGCGTGACCTGTTTGCCGCCAGCAGGCTGTTCCGCCTGGCCGAGGCCGCCGACGGAAAATGGCGCATCTATGTCGCGGCTGACGGCGATGACCCTGCTGTGCCACAAGCACGGAAATAGCGCGCTGCCACTGTCCGCTGCGGGTGTCAGCTGCGAGCAAGGACAGCGACGCCGAGCGCGATAAGAGCGGTGCCGGCCATGCGCTGCGCGGTAACGTCCTCGTTCAATAGAATAGCCGAGACAAAGGTGACGAGCACGAAGCCGACGCCAAGGAATGGATAGGCGAACGAGACCTCGGTGCGGCTCAGCACAATCACCCAGACGACGAGACTGAGGGCATAGCAGGCAAGACCGCCGATGATCCCCGGCCGGAACAGCAGCGCAAAGAACGAGGCGGTCGTCCAGCCGCCCGCCGGCACCAGGCCGCCTTTCGCTGCCCAGCGCAGCAGAATCTGCGCCGAAGCGTTGGCCGCAACGCTCACCAGGATCAGCGCGATAAGGCCGAAACGATTCATCGCCCCACCGCGCGCCGCCTGCTCGCCGTTGCCGACTTGGGGTCGGATGCACCGGCAAGCTCCGCCATGCCGGCGTTGAAATCGACCTCTGGGTGCCAAGCCAATTGGTCGCGCAGACGGCGGGAATCGGCGGTGATATGGCGAACATCGCCCAATCGGTAGCGGCCGGTCACCACCGGTTCGGGGCCGCCGAGCGCCAGCGACAGGGCCTGCGCCATCTCGCCGACCGTGCGCGGCATGCCGGAGCCTACATTGAATGCTGTGACACCCGCACCGTGGGCCTCGCAGGCTCGCACCGTCGCGGCCGCGACGTCGCTCACATGGATGAAATCCCGCCGCTGCCCGCCATCCTCGAAGACTTGCGGCGCCTTGCCCGCCCGCAGCATCGAGGTGAAAATCGCCGCTACGCCGGCATAGGGCGTGTCCTTCGGCATGCCGGGCCCGTAGACGTTATGGTAGCGCATCATGGCGACACTGCCGCCGGTCGCCCGCGCCCAGTTTGCGGCATAGAATTCCTGCGCCAGCTTGCTGGTCGCATAGGCGTTGCGGGGATCGGGTCTCGCCGTCTCCCGCACCAGGAGCGGCGCGAGCGGGCGCTCGCAGACCGGGCAGGGCGGTTCGAAATCGCCGGCCTCCAATGCTGCCGGCTGACGCGGCGCCGGTGTCACCTCGCCATGATCCGGGCAGAGGCCGAGACCCTCGCCATAGACCACCATGGAACTCGCCAAGGTGAGGCGGCCCACATTGGCCCGCGCCATACCGGCCAGCAATTCGGCGGTACCGAGATCGTTCGACGCGGCATAATCCGGCATATCGCCGATAGCGACGCCGAGGCCCACCTTGGCGGCGAGATGAACGACGGCGTCCATTCCGCCGAGCGCGCGATCAATTGCGGTGGGATCGCACAGGTCAGCGACCTGGAACTCGACCTCCTCGGGCGGCATCCAACGCGCTCCGCGGTGAACATCCGGACGCAACGAGTCCATTACGCGGACCTCGTGACCGTTGGCGAGCAGGATCCGAAGCACATGGTCACCGATGAAACCGGCACCACCCGTCAGCAGAACACGCATGCTTCTCTCCATGTCTGCCGAATCAATAGACACCGCGCGGAATATCGCGGCGCCGGGCGGGCAGCTCTCGCGCCAGGCGAAAGAAGGTCGAGGCGATCTTGCATGCGGCCATGAGGCCGGCCGCGAGATTGCCGGACACCTTGGACCTGCCGCCGCGGCGGCAACGGTGATCGACGGGAATCTCCATGCTCCGCAGGCCGGCGGCCGCCACGCGCATTTGCATTTCCAGGTTCCAGCCATAGGTCGCCTCCTGCATGCCCAGGGCCTGCAGGCGATCGGCGCGCATCGCCCGCAGCGGCGACATGTCGGTGAACCGCACGCCATAGGTCATGCGCAAGAGCAGACCGGCAAGCCAGCCGGCAACGACCTGTTGCGGCGCCAGGCTGCCGCGTTCGCGCCGCCCGCGCAGGCGCGATCCCATCACGAAGTCGGCCCGATCTTCCGTCAGCGGCGCAACCAGGGCGGGAATGAAGGCGGGAACGTCGCTGCCATCGCCATCGAGAAAGCAGACGATATCCGTCTCCGGACGCAACGCGGCGATTCCGGCGGCACAGGCGCGGCCATATCCGCGCACCGGCTCGCGCACGACCCGCGCACCGGCGGCAGCCGCAACTTCGGCGGTGCCATCCGTCGAACCGTTATCGACGACGATCACCTCGGCGACCGGCTGCGCCAGCACTTCGCGGATGACGACGCCGATCGGTGCCTCTTCATTGAGACAGGGGATGACGACGGCAATGACCGGTATTTGCATGATCCTCACGCTACATGCGGCATGGTGCGGCGCTTGGTCAGGAAACGCCGGGTAGCCGGGGCCAGTTCCAGCGGCTGATCGGCAGCGAAGCCCGGGCGCTTGCCGTCGATCTCCGCTTCCAGGACCGCGTATGAGGCCGCGTCGTCGATATCATACCAGCCGTCGACGATGGCGACCGGCAGGTCGATCTCCTGCGCCCGTTGCAAGGTCAGCCGGTAGACCTCCCCGGTACTCCAGGGAATGTCATCGAACAGATGGCGATGTGGCCGCGAGAGGCCGATCAGCGTATAGCCGCCGTCGAGCGCCGGGCCGAGAACCAGTTTGTCGCCCTCCCGTACTGCCTGCACCGCCGCGCGGAGGATCGCGCGCGGCAGGGTCGGACTGTCCGAATTGACGAGGATCGCACCAGCATGACCGATCGCCAGCAGGTCGACGATGCCCCGATAGAGCCGCACACCGAAATCGCCCTCACATTGCGGTACCATGCCGAAGCCGGATGGCAGGAAGCGCGTCAGTTCACGCTCCGAGCCGAGCGGCGTATAGACCGCATAACCTTTCGACTGCCCTTCGGCGGTCAGATGCGAGATCGTGCCCGCCAGGTCGCGAATGAAGCAGCCGGAAATCTCGGCGCATTCGTCCGGTCGCAAAGGCGGCGAAAGCCGCGTCTTCGAGAGACCGGGCCGGGGGGTTTTGCACATGATCGCCACAGCGACGGTAGGCAGCATATGGTTACTCCTTAGATGCGCCGATATCACGCCGAGCGCGCGATGGCCCGATCGAGATCGCTGAACAGATCATCCGGGTCTTCCAGTCCGACGGAGAGACGCAGGAGATCGGTGGGACAGGGCGAGCCTTCGCCTTCCATGGAGGAGCGGTGCTCGATCAGGCTCTCGATGCCGCCGAAGGACGTCGCCCGGCGCCAGATGCTGACATGGGCGGCAGTGGCGATGGCCGTCCGCGGCCCGCCTTTCAAGCGGATCGACAGCATGCCGCCGAAGCCGCCCGTCATCTGGCTGGCGGCGATGCGATGGCCGGGGCTATCGGCGAGGCCGGGATAAAGCACGGAGGCCACCGCCGGATGCTTCGCCAGCCGCCGAGCCAGTATCTCGGCGCTCTTGCTTTGCGCCTTCACCCGAATGTCGAGTGTCCGCAGGCCGCGCGTCAACAGCCAGGCCTCGAAGGGGCCGAGAACTGCGCCATGCTGCTCGCGCATCTTGCGGATCCGGCTCCACAATTCACCCGGGCGGGCGATCGCCAGGACGCCGGCACTGACATCGGAATGGCCGTTGAGGTATTTCGTGGCCGAATGCATGACGAGATCGGCGCCGTAGGCCAGCGGCTGCGTCAGGATAGGCGTGGCGGCCGTCGAATCCGCCGCGACAAGCGCGCCGGCAGCGCGGGCGCAGGCAGCGACGGCGGCGATATCGGTAATGGTCCAGAGCGGATTGCTGGGCGTCTCGATCCAGACAAGCCCAGTCTCGCCGGGCCGGATCGCCGCCTGTACCGCAGCGACATCCGACATGTCGACGAAGGTGACTTGATGGCCGAAGCGCGGCAGCTGCTGCAGCCAGGTACGCAACCCCCAATACATGAGCTGAGGGGCAAGGATATGCGTCGGCTCCAAGGAGAGGAAGAGTGCCGTGGCCGCCGCGGTGCCGGAGCCGAACAGCAGCGATTCCGCAGCGCCTTCCAAGTCGGAAATCAGCGATTCGGCCTGCCGAACCGAGGTGTTGTCCGCCCGTCCATAGACATTGCCCGAACTGTAGCCGTTATCGGCGTCGCGTATATAGGTCGTGGCGACGTGGATGGCCGGCGTCAAAGCGCGCGTAAACGGCTCCCCCTCGCTCAGCGCGCTCGCCATGAGGGTGCGCGGGCTGAGCACAGTCGTCGGCAAATCAATCATGCGAGCTCCGACCTAATCTTGAGCAGAACGTCGGCATAGGTCCCTGGGAGGGTCGCCGATCCTGTCCGCTACCTTGCCACCTTGTCTTGTCGCATAGCCGGCTTGTTCTCCGGTCGCGCGTCTCAGCAGCATTCGCTGGTCAGAACAGATCCGTTACGTCGTCACGCGTTTTTTTGCCGCCTCACACCGCCTCTCGACGCGGCGCAGGTCTTCCGGCAAAGAACCTATCGATGGAAGTCGGCCGGATGCATAATTTGCCAATGGATTGATTTAATAAAGGATTTAGCCCGGCGCGCCTGCCGGCAGCCTTCTCCACCTACCGCAATAAAAGGTTCGCTGATCGTCGCGCAGCGAGCCGCTCAAGCAATCCGGCTCAGGGGCAGCGCGGGATTGGCGGCCGGCAGAAGACGGGCAAACTGGCCGATCGCCTCGTCAATGCGTGCGAACAAATTCTCCTTGATCTCATCATAGCCGTTGAAATCCGTCTCGGTCGCGAAAATGCCGGCGGGCGCCGAGACGACATTGAAGAAGGAGAAAAGCGGACGCAGATGCGTCTCGATCACCAGGGCATGGCGCGAAGAACCGCCCGTCGCGGTCAGGATGACCGGCTTGCCGGTCAATGCCACCGGCTCGAAGAGATCGAAGAAGTGCTTGAAGAGGCCGCTATAGGCGCCCTTGTAGATTGCCGAGCCGACAACGATGGCATCGGCCTCTTCGATCGCTGTGGCAACCGTCTTCGCCTGGGCCGACAGGTCGGCCCGGCGATAGGCGCCGGAGAATTCGGGTCCCACATCGACCAAGTCAAAGAGCTGCGTTTCGCCGAGGCCGCGCAGGGAGATTTCACCGAGCACCGCTTTCACCAATCCGCGCGTGCGGGAGGGGCGGGAAAAATTGCCGCTGAAGTCGACGATCCGCAGCTTGGTCATGATATCCTCTCTGTCAGGAACAAATATGGAAGAACCGCCGCTAGGCATAGACGGCGCGGTAGCGGCCGGGCGCTTGACCGGCCCGCTGCGCAAGCCAGACTCCGGCCTGGTCGGCCACGGTCTTCGCCTGCAGCGTGACCTGCGGCAGCCCCATCAGCTCGCCAAATGTGTAGCGGGCCGCCGGGCCGGCAAACAGCAAGCCGGGCTGGCTGCGGCCCGCCGCGTCCAGCAGCTGGCTGTCGCGGTCGACATAAACCCCGAGTTTGAGCGGATCCGGCACGAGCAACCCCTGTTCCTGCAGCGACCTCAGAACATCATTGCCGGCAATCTGCGCCGAATGATCTGGACCGGTGCAGTTGACCACGGCGTGGAAATGCCGTTCCTGCAATGCGCCTGCCTTAGCGCCACGGGGATGCATTTTGACGCGGAATACTTCCTGTTCGAACGTGACTCGCGTGAAGTGTCCGGCAATGACCTGCAGACCGCGCCGGTGGATTTCACTGCGCAGCACATCATCGACCTGCGGCGCGACCTGATAGCGATGAGAATCCCAGTAGGGGCGCAGATGCCGCAGAAAGCGCTGCTTCTCCACCAGCGGCAGGCTGTTCCAGATAGCGTAGGCCTGTTGGCGAATGGCGTCGATCACATCTTCCCAGGGTCGACCTTGACGCTGCAGGTCACGCGTCGCCGTGCGTATCCGATGCAGCAGTGCCGAAACTGAGACCGCCGGGTCAGTGGAAAAATCGCCGAATGCCTGTACCGGCAGCGAGGTGCGCGGCTGCGGCAATTGCCCGCGGCGCGAAATCGCCGTGATCTGCCCGGTATGGCCCTTGGCGCGCAGCGACGCGACCGTATCGACCATGGTGAGGCCGGTGCCGATCAGCAGCACCCAGTCCCCGGCCCGGATCGGCTTCAATGCGTTCTTTTCCCAGGGATTGGCGATGAAGCGCGGATGATCGGCAACGCCGGCAAAGGCGCCGGGAATGCCGGGGCGGTTATGGCCGGTCGCCAGAATGATGAGATCTGCATCCAGGCCGGCCCCATCGGCCAGGGTAACACGATAGTTCTCGCCGTTGGGCACGATGGCGGTGGCGGGGCTGCGCAGATGCTGGAAACGGATATGCGGCGCCTGCGCAGCGGCGGCGCGCACCAAGCCGTCGACATAGCGGCCGAAGATCTGACGGCGCGGATAGGCGCGGCCATCGGCGATGATGGCAGCGGGATCGGTTGCCGCTTCAGCCGATTGCCGGAACCAGCGATCAAAATGCTCCGGGTCATCGGGGAACAGCATCATGCGCGCCGCCGCCACATTGATGCGATGCTCGGGATCTTCCGCCGAATAAGCGAGCCCGGCGCCGATCACGGCACGCGGCTCCAACACCGTCAGGGCAAGATCGGCGGATTGCTGCGCCTTCAGCAGATGCAGCGCCACGGTCGCGCCGGCAAAGCCGCCACCGACGATGACGATATGCGGCATTCCCGGCACGACGAGACGCTGCCGATCAGGATTGCGACTGGCGAAGCGACGGCGCCACCACATTGGCGATCATTTCGCCAAAGGGTCCGGCATTGCGCGCCGGGCCAAGATTGTTGCCGGTCGTCGCCTTCAGCGGCAGCTTCGGGAAGACCAGCTCGGCGAAACGATAGCATTCCTCGAGATGCGGATAGCCGGAAAGGATGAAGCTCTCGATGCCGAGATCGATATATTCCTTCATGCGTGCGGCGACCTGGTCCGGATCGCCGACCAGGGCCGTGCCGGCACCGCCGCGCACCAGGCCGATGCCGGCCCAGAGATTGGGACTGACTTCCAGCTTATCGCGCCGCCCGCCATGCAGTTGCGACATGCGCTGTTGGCCGACCGAATCGAATTTGGCAAAAGCACGCTGCGCCGTCGCAATGGCGTCGTCATCAAGGTGCTTGATCAGGTCATCGGCCGCCGCCCAGGCCTCCTTGGCGGTTTCGCGGACGATCACATGCAGGCGAATGCCGAATTTCAGCTTGCGACCCCTTGCTTCGGCGACGCGCCGCATATCGGCGATCTTCGCCGCGACATCGGCCGGCGGCTCGCCCCAGGTCAGATAGACGTCGACGTGATCGCCGGCGACTTCCAGCCCGGCGGCCGATGAGCCGCCGAAATAGAGCGGCGGATAGGGCTGCTGGACCGGCGGATAAAGCAGCTTGCCTCCCTCGATCGAGAGATGCTTACCCTTGTAGTCGACCGATTTCCCGGTCATCAACTCGCGCCAGATCGCCAGATATTCGCTGGTGACGTCGTAGCGTTCCTTGTGGTCGAGGAAGACGCCGTCGCCTCTCAATTCAGCCGGGTCGCCGCCCGTAACGACATTGATCAACAGGCGGCCGTTCGAGATGCGGTCAAGGGTCGCCGCCATACGCGCCGCCATTGACGGTTCGCTCAACCCCGGACGCACCGCCACCAGGAATCGCAAGCGCTGGGTCACAGGGACCATGGCCGAGGCGACGATCCACGAATCCTCACAGGAACGGCCGGTCGGCAGCAACACGCCGTAATAGCCGAGTTCATCGGCGGCCCGGGCAATCTGGCTGAGATAGCCGAGCGAGACGTGCCGGGCGCCAACATCGGAACCGAGATACCGGCCATCGCCATGGGTCGGCAAGAACCACAAGACGTCTGCGGTTTTTTCCGTCGGGGCAGCTTGATTAATCTGCGTCACAGTAGAGGTCATGATGGTGCGGTCCATCTCGAAGTCGAAAAGACATGCGCAGGAAGGCGCGCGCTGTGTATGAGCGAGATCAGAATTCTCTATCAAATCAGTAGTGTAAACGGAGGAATCCTCGCCGACCCACAAGAAAAACTCGCCTAGCAGCAGCGCAGGCCGAGGTCGCCGGAACACGCCGTTGTCTGACGGACCTGTCTGACAGACCCGGCAAGGGTGCAGAAGGACCCCCCGCATGAATCCTCGCGCCGTCACGGAGTTTTTCTCGTTGGCGGGATGCGCGGGGTAGCCGGTAAGCAACTTCTTCCTGCTGATCTCTTGCCGCGAGGGAACCATGCCATCGACAACTCTTCGTCCGTCCCGCCGCTCCATCCTGAAGTCGGCTTTGGCTACCGCGCTCCTTGGCGTGGGACCCCTGCCCTTCATCGCCGGTAAGGCGCGGGCGGCGGCCAAGGAGATCAATATCGACTTCGCCACCTACAATCCGCTCTCACTGGTGCTTAAGGACCAGGGCCTCCTCGAGCAGGAATTTGCCCAGGACGGCACGACGATCCGCTGGGTGCAATCGCTCGGCTCCAACAAGGCGCTGGAATTCCTCAATGCCGGCTCGATCGATTTCGGTTCGACCGCCGGCGCCGCGGCACTGATCGGCCGCATCAACGGCAATCCGGTGAAGGTCGTCGGTGTCTATTCGCGCCCCGAATGGACCGCCCTGGTCGGCCGTTCCGATTCCACCTTCGCCTCGGTTGCCGATCTCAAGGGCAAGAAGGTCGCCGTCACCCGCGGCACCGATCCTCATATCTTTCTGATCCGCGCACTCAACGAAGCCGGCCTCGCCGAGAGCGATCTCGGCATCGTCCTGCTGCAGCATCCAGACGGCAAGGCCGCCCTGTTGCGCGGCGATGTCGATGCCTGGGCGGGGCTCGATCCGCTGATGGCTCAGGCCGAGGTCGAAAGCGGCGCGCGTCTCTTCTATCGCAATGCCGCGGCCAATTCCTGGGGCGTCATCAATGTGCGCGAAGCCTTTGCCAAGGAGAACCCGGAAACCGTGAAGCGCGTTCTCGCGGTCTACGAACAAGCACGGCAATGGGCACGCGCCCATCCGGCGGAGCTCAAGGCCTTGCTCGCCAAGGTGACGAAGCTGCCGGATGCGGTGGTGACGAAGCAGCTGGAGCGCACCGATTTCTCCAATCGCAGCGTGACGAACGAAACGCGCCAGACCATCACCCTTGCCGGCGAGGCACTTCAGAAGGCGAGCGTCATCAAGCCCGATGTCGATGTGAAGGCCACGGTTGATCAGCTCATCGACACGCAATACGCCGTGGCGGCGAATTAGCGCGATACGGTCTGCCGAGATGCTGGAACTGGGATCGGCGGTAGAGAACCGGCGGCTGGCCGCGGCGCCATCACGGGTCCGGACGCACCCTGCCTTTTTGCATCGCCTCGCCGCGCATCCGCTCGCGCTTGGCCTCGCCTTGCCGGTACTTGCCGCTTCCGCCTATGAGCTGGCCTTCCGACTCGGCCTGGTGGAAGCGCGCCTGTTGCCGGCGCCCAGTCATATCCTCGCGACGCTGTACGACCTGGCCCGCGCCGGCGACCTCGCCACCCATGTCATGGCGACCAGCCTGCGTGTTCTCGCCGGCTTTGCCATCGGCGCAGCCACCGGCACCGCGCACGGTGCCTTGACCGGCAGCCTGCCTTTGCTGCGGCGTCTCCTCGACCCGACGGTGCAGGCGCTGCGGGCCATTCCCTCTCTTGCCTGGGTGCCGCTCTTCATCCTCTGGCTCGGCATTTTCGAAGCTTCCAAGATCGCCTTGATCGCCACCGGCGTCTTCTTTCCGGTCTATCTCGGCGTGATGACCTCCTTTGCCAATGTCGACCGCCGCCTGGTCGAGGTCGGGCAGATGTTTCGCCTCTCCCACGCCGCGTTGATGCGGCGCATCCTGCTGCCGGCCATCCTGCCGGATTATGTCGGCGCCCTGCGCTCCGGCCTCGGCCTCGGTTTCATGTTCGTGGTGGCGGCGGAGATCATGGGCGCCTCGGAAGGTCTCGGCTTCCTGCTGGTCGACGGCCAGCAGCTTGGCAAGCCGGACCAGATTCTGGCCGCCATCGTCGCCTTCGCCTTGATCGGCAAGGCCGCCGATTATCTCCTGATTGCCGTCTTTGCGCCGCTGCTGCGCTGGCAGGATTCATATGGCCGCGCCCGGGAATCTGCGCGCGTCGCACAGCGCCGTGGCCGGGATCGCTGAGCCATGCTCATCCTCGACAGACTTGCGAAGACCTATGACGGCGGCGTTGCGGCACTGGGCGAGGTATCACTCCGCATCGATGCCGGCGAAATTGTCGCCGTGATCGGCGGTTCCGGCTGCGGCAAGACCACATTGCTGCGCCTGGTCGCCGGCCTTGAACACGCGTCGTCTGGCAGCATCACGCTGGACGGCGAGGCGATCCGCGCGCCGCATCCCGCAATCGGCTTCGTCTTTCAGGAACCGCGCCTGTTTCCCTGGCTGACAGTCGCGGAGAATGTCGGCTTCGGCCTCGCCCATCTGCCCGCGGCCCAGCGCCGAAAGATCGTCGAGACGGCCTTGGCGCGCGTCGCGCTTGATGCCTATCACGACCGCTGGCCACGTGAGCTTTCCGGCGGCCAGGCGCAGCGCGTCGCCCTGTCGCGCGCCTTGGCGGCGGAGCCGAAAGTGCTGCTCCTCGATGAGCCTTTCTCCGCTCTCGATGCCTTGACCCGCGCGAACCTGCACGAGCATCTGTTGCTGCTGTGGCAGGCCTATCGCCCGACCTTGCTGCTGGTCACGCATGATGTCGAGGAAGCAGTGAAACTCGCCGACCGCGTGATCGTCCTCCAGCCGCGCCCCGGCCGCCTTTTTACCGCGTTCGTCATCGACCTGCCGCGGCCCCGGGACCTGCTGTCCGCCGCCTTCACACAGGCAAAGGGCGCCGTGCTCGATGCCCTCGCGGCGGCGACGGGACCGGTCCGAATCGCCGGCTGAGCCGTACCGCTTGCTTTCCTCGCGCGAGTTTTTCTTGGGTCGCATTAAATTTTGCTCGGTTTACTCTATCAGATGACTAGAGATTATGGGGCATGGTTGGCTTAGCCGAAGGGCGGCCGCGACGGACGACAGGAACCTGATAGACGGGAAGGAAGCACCATGGTTCGCAAGATCATGCTGACGGCGATGGCCCTCGCCGGCATCAACATAGCAACGATTGCCGGTTTGTCCGGGGTGAAGAGCGCGGAAGCGGCCGAGCTGCGCATCGGCTATCAGAAATACGGGACCCTGGTGATCCTCAAGGAAAAGGGATTGCTGGAAGAGAAGCTGAAGCCGCTCGGCTACACCGTCACCTGGACGGAGTTCCCCGGCGGCCCCCAGCTGCTCGAAGCCCTGAATGTCGGCGCCATTGATTTCGGCACCACCGGGGAAGCGCCACCGATTTTCGCCCAGGCGGCCGGCGCGCCGTTGCTCTATGTCGGTTATGAACCGCCGGCGCCGACCGGCGAGGCGATCCTGGTGCCGAAGGATAGTGCGATCAAGTCGATTGCCGATCTCAAAGGCAAGAAGGTCGCGCTCAACAAGGGCTCCAACGTCCACTACTTCCTCGTCAAGGCGCTGGAAGCCGGCGGCGTCACCTATAAGGATATCCAGCCGGTATTCCTGGCGCCCGCCGATGCACGTGCCGCCTTCGAAAGCGGCTCGGTGGACGCCTGGGCGATCTGGGATCCGTTCTACGCGGCGGGCCAGGCGGCAACTGGCGCCCGAACACTGGTCGACGGCACCGGCAGCGACGGCAAGGGCCTCGTCTCCAACCATCAGTTCTTCCTCGCCGAGCAGAAGTTCACCGGTGCCAATCCGCAGGTGATCGATGCGACGCTGGCCGCGCTGAATGAAATCGATGCCTGGGCAGCCAAGCATCCGGATGAAGTCGCGCAAGACCTCAGCCCGAAGACCGGCATTCCGGTCGACGTCTTGAAGACAGCCATCGGCCGCCTCGGATTCGGCCTGCACCCGATCGACGACAAGGTCGTCGCCGAGCAGCAGAAGATCGCCGACACCTTCCTGCAACTGGGCCTCATTCCAAAGCCGATCGCGGTGGCGGATGTGGTGCGCAAGCCCGGCGCCTGAGCCGGAGCGATCGCCGCCGCGTGCCGCGGTTCCTTGACCGATCGCGGCGCGCGGCTCCTCTCCCACCAGCCAGACCGGGGCCGACATGATGAGCAGGATTCGCTTTAACGAAAGTGTGCATCGGCAGCCGAAAAGCCGCTGGTCTGCCTACCGGGCCGCGCGGCATCGCCTATCCGGCGCGGACCGCGGCGAGGCGAGACACACCGGGACGGCGCAAGCCGGTCGGCTGCGCCAGCCGCGGCGACGCTGTCTCGAACAATGGGCGCAGATCCGTCCTGCCGTCGATGGCCTCCTGCCCTGGCTGCTGCCGGTGCTTCTCGTTATGGTCTGGGAGATTGCCGCCCGATCCGGCCTGCTTTCCGCACGTGTCCTGCCGGCGCCGAGCGCCGTTGCCCTCGCCGGCTGGACCGGCCTGCGCGACGGCTCGCTGGCGCATCACGTGGCAATCAGTACGCTGCGGGCTTTCTACGGCCTGCTCATCGGCGGCAGTCTCGGATTCGTGCTCGGCCTGGTGACGGGCACGCTGCCGCTTGCGGAACGGTTGCTCGACAGTTCCATGCAAATGCTGCGCACGATCCCGCATCTCGCCATCATCCCGCTCGTCATTCTTTGGTTCGGCATCGGCGAGGAAGCGAAGATTTTCCTGGTCGCGATCGGGGTCCTGTTCCCGATCTATCTCAACACGTTCCATGGCATCCGCACGGTCGATGCGACATTGGTGGAGATGGCCCAGGTCTACGGCCTGTCGGGGCGCGCACTCTACTGGCGCGTTCTGTTGCCGGGCGCCTTGCCGTCGATCCTGGTCGGCTTGCGGTATGCGCTCGGCATCATGTGGCTGACGCTGATCGTCGCCGAGACGATCTCCGCCTCGTCGGGACTGGGCTACATGACGATGAATGCGCGCGAGTTCCTGCAGACCGACATCGTCCTGCTCGGCATCCTCGCTTACGCCCTGCTCGGCAAGCTCGCCGATCTCGCCACGCGCTGGCTGGAACGCAAGGCCCTGTCCTGGCATCCCGCCTATCAATTCTCCCGCAGCAGCAAAACGGCGGAGGTGCCAGCATGACGGCCAATACCGCGGAATTCGGACATGCCAAGACCACCGTCGGCGACCGGCGCCAGCAGATCTACCGGCCGGATGCCAACCCGGCTTCATTTCCGCCACAGCCTTCGCTTCAGAGCGGCGAAGACGTGTCGCCCCCGCGCCTCGACGGGCATGCTTCCGCCGCTTCCCATGGCAAGGGCTTGGCGATCAGCCTGCAGGGCGTCACCAACTCCTTCGGCCGGCGGGATATCCTGAAAGGCATCGATCTCGAGATACCGGCGGGGCAGTTCGTTGCCATTGTCGGTCGCTCCGGCGGCGGCAAGTCCACCTTGCTGCGCCTGCTGACCGGCCTTGACAGCCCCAGCAGCGGACGCATCGCCATCGCCGGCCAGGAAGTCGACGGCCTGCAGTCCGCCGTGTGCCTGCTGTTCCAGGAAGCGCGGCTGCTGCCCTGGCAACGGGTGCTTTCCAATGTCGGCATCGCCCGCGGCCCCGACTGGCGCGAGACCGCCCTTGCCGCCTTGCGCGATGTCGGCCTCGCCGATCGCGCCCAGGACTGGCCGGCGGTACTGTCCGGCGGCCAGCGCCAACGCGTCGCCCTGGCCCGCGCCCTCGTCAATCACCCGGGTGTCCTGCTGCTCGACGAACCTTTCGGCGCGCTCGATGCCCTGACCCGGATCGAGATGCATCAGCTCCTCACCCAGATCTGGCAGCAGCATCGCTTCACACCGATCCTGATCACCCATGACGTGCATGAGGCGATCACCCTCGCAGATCGTGTGCTGGTGCTGCGTGATGGCGGCATCGTCTTCGACGAAATGGTGTCACAGAAGCGGCCCCGCGCCCTCGAAGACATGGAACTTGCGCATCTGGAAAGGCAGGTGCTCAGGGCTGTTTGACGGCGACGTCGTCCGGCTCGGCCGCGACTCGCAGATTATCAAGAAATTCTCCCAATCACGTGAGAAAGTCTCGTTCGTCGTTGCGTCCCAGGATTGATATTTCTTTCACATGAAGCGCGATCGCTTGTTCTCGAAAAAAGCATCTGCGCTCAAACCAGGCCAGGGCCTGATTTATCGCCGCCTCGCCCATATGCGGGCGGCATCGTGTTCCATCCCAAATCGGAGATTGATCTTGTCCATCCAATTCACCCGCCGCTTGCTGCTTGCAGCCGGTCTCGCTTTGCTGCCGGCCTTGGCCGCCAATCATGCCTCTGCCGACCAAACGATCCGCGTCGGCATCATGAGCGCCGAAGACGAGGACGTCTGGGCGGTGGTTTCGAAGGTCGCTGCGGAGCATGGCCTCACCATCAAGCTGACTGCCTTCAACGATTACACGCAGCCGAACGAAGCGCTGGAAAATGGCGAGCTCGACGCCAACGCATTTCAGCACAAGCCCTATCTCGACAACCAGATCAAGACCCGCGGCTATCACATCGTGCCCGTCGGCTATACCGCGGTCTGGCCGATCGGCCTCTATTCGAAGAAGGTGCATTCGGTCGCCGGATTGCCGGAAGGCGCCGTGATCGGCGTGCCCAACGATCCCAGCAACGAAGGCCGGGCGCTGAGGCTGCTTGAGGCCGAGGGCCTCATCAAGCTGAAGCCGGATGCCGGCATTCTCGCGACCACTGCCGATATCGTCGACAACCCGAAGAAGCTGGAGGTCAAAGAGCTTGATGCCGGCATCGTCGGCCGTTCGATCGACGATCTCAGCGCCGCCGTCGTCAACACCGACTGGGCCATCAAGTCCAACCTGACCCAGCAGGACCGTATCGCGACCGAGGCGGTCGACAACAACCCATACCGCAACTTCATCGCCGTGAAGCAAGGCGACGAAAATAAGCCTTGGGTCAAGACCCTGGTTGCGGCATATCAGAACGATACCGTGAAGGAGACGCTGGCCAAGGTCTATAAGGGCACCGCCCTGCCGGCCTGGTAAGCCCTTCGCAATCTTCACCTACCGGACCATGCGCCCAGATCGGCGCATGGTCCTTTGAATTGTATGGCCATGAACTCGCTCAATCCCGTCGCCCTTCCGATGCTGCGCCTAACCGGCGTCACCAAGCGCTTCGGCACGCATGCTGCCGTGACGGACATCTCGCTCGATATCAATCGCGGCGAGATTCTTGGCATCATCGGCCGCAGCGGCGCCGGGAAATCGACGCTGATCCGCTGCATCAACGGCCTCGAGAAGCCCGATTCGGGACGGATCGAGATCCTCGACCCGGACGAGCAGCTGCAGGACATCGTGCCGCTCGGCGAACGCGCCTTGCAGAAGATTCGCGGCCGCATCGGCATGGTTTTCCAGCATTTCAACCTGCTTTCTTCGAAGACCGTTGCCGACAACATTGCCTTGCCGCTGAAGATCGCCGGACGCGCCCGTGCCGAGCGCAAGGCGCGCGTTGCCGAATTGCTGTCGCTCGTCGGCCTGGAAGCCAAGGCGGATACCTATCCGGCGCAATTGTCCGGCGGGCAGAAGCAGCGTGTCGGCATCGCGCGGGCTTTAGCAGCCCAGCCGGCGCTGCTGCTCTCCGACGAGGCAACATCCGCCCTCGACCCGGAAACCACCACCTCGATCCTTGGCCTGCTGAAAGATATCAACCGCAAGCTTGGCGTCACCATCCTGCTGATCACCCATGAGATGGCGGTCATCCGGTCCATCAGCGACCGCGTCGTCGTACTCGATCAGGGCCGCATCGTCGAACAGGGCGCCACGGACCGTGTCTTTGCCGATCCACAATCCGACATCGCCAAGCGCCTGCTCGCCGCCGCCCAGCTCGGATTGGAGACCTTTTGATGACATTCGACCTGCCTTACGGCGCTCTGCTCAATGCACTTTGGCAAACGCTTGCCATGACCTTCGCTTCCGGTGCCCTGGGGTTCATCTTCGGTTTACCCCTGGGGCTCATTCTGGTGGCTACCGCCGCAGACGGCATCTGGCCGTACCCTTGGCTGAACCGTGTGCTGGGCGCGATCGTCAATGCCTTCCGGTCGCTCCCTTTCATCATCCTGCTGGTGGCGCTGATTCCCCTCACGCGCCTGATCATCGGGACCTCGATCGGCACCGCGGCGGCGATCGTGCCGCTGACGGTCTCCGCCATTCCCTATTTCGGCCGTGTCGCCGAAGTGGCCCTGCGCGAGGTCGACGGCAATCTGATCGACGCAGTGCGCGCCATGGGCGGCAATCGCTGGACCATCGTGCGCGAGGTCCTGGTGCCGGAAGCTCTGCCAAGCCTTGTCGCCGGTTTCACCGTGACCCTGGTTCTGCTGATCGGCGCTTCGGCAATGGCTGGCGCCGTCGGCGCCGGGGGCCTGGGCGATCTTGCGATCCGCTATGGCTACCAGCGTTTCGAGACCGGCGTGATGATCGCGGTCATTGTCGTGCTGATCGCCCTCGTCTCGCTCATCCAGGCGATCGGCGACCGGGTCGCCCGGTTCTTCGACCATCGCTGAGCCTGGCGCTCAAACTCGGCTTCTTCCTGCCGCTGCCGCGCTGAGGTAGCCGGAACATGACCGACGCGGCCTGGGCCGGAAGCCTTTCCATGCTCTCGCTGATCTAGGTCACTCAAGTCGCGCAATATTCCCCGAAATCTGCCATCGGCGATGTCGCCCCTTAGTGCCTGGGTATTTTCTTCGGGCGGAGTATCGGTATCGGAAAAGCCTTCCGGTACGCGACTGAAGCATGGTCTCGGCGGCGCCGCGCATATGAGGAATTTGTCAGCAAGGGTCAGCAATTCGGCGAAGACCTCGCCAGACAACATCAAGCCGTCGATACCATGGCAGCTGCCTATGCAGAAGCGCCGAAGCGCTTCCCGCAAGGCGGGTTTCGCGGTCATGACGGCTGACATAGCGGCTGCATAAGAGGTTCTGGCGCAGCTGGCGGGCAAGCGTGACGCAATGATCGGCCAGGCCGGGGGTGGCTTCGCCGTGGTTGCCGGCGAGGTGAAGTCACTGGCGACCTAGACAGCGAAAGTGACAGAAGAGATCGGCGAGGTTCAAGCCTCGACCTAGGACAGAGCCAGGCAAACCGGCCCGAGAAGATTTAAGGAACCGGGCGGCTTTCTTAAACCGCTGAGATAAAGTGGCGCGCCCGGAAGGACTCGAACCTCCAGCCTTCTGATTCGTAGTCAGATGCTCTATCCAATTGAGCTACGGGCGCACTCGCAGAACCGCGTTACGAATGCCCGCAAGGGGCAGCGGTCGCTTGCGGTGGCGGAACCTACACGGCGGAACCTGGGCTGGCAAGTCCCGAATGCGGATCATTGCAAAAATCTCGTCATAAAGACTTAAACCGCTGAGTCAGCTGGATTATCACGGTAAAAAACGCCGCCCGGACGGTGCCTTCGGAAGATTGCCATATGTCGCCGCGGCGCCCCTCGCGGCCCCGCCCGTGGAAAGCCTAGAGCTGCCACGATTTGGGCAAGGCGGTTGATTATTTACGCAAAAGCTGCCAAACAATTCAGGGATTAATCGGCACATCATCATGCCGCTTGGTGGGGTTCGGGCATCAATGAAAAAGCTGAGGCAAATCGCGGTCCTGATCACCGCGGGGATGGCGTTGGGCGCCTGCCAAACAACCCAGAACGGCGTATCGCCGGTCAATTCCGGCACTTCCGGCGCGCCGATGGGGGCCAATACCGCAGCAGCGGCACCGGCGCCGGCCAAGCCGATCACAGTCGCGCAGCTTGATAATTCGCAGCCCGGCAAGCCGACCGGTACGCTGGTCGGCCAGCGCGTGGTCGATTTCCGCGCCGACCTGACCAAGCTGCAGCAGGGCGTGCAGCAGCAGGCGACTCGCCATCAGCAGCTGCACGAGGATGCCGAGCAGAACGCCTCGACCTATCAGACTACCGTCGGCGCCATCAATGCCAAGCTGCAGATCGGCACCACGCCGGGCAATCCCGGCGTCGTCTCCGCCTGGAAGCAGGCGCAGAACGAGCTGGGCGGGGTCGACAGCGACCTCAACCAGATGAACCAGCTGGCCAATGACGTGGCCAATAACGCCGCCTTCGCCTCCTATCTGCTGGATTCGATCCGCGCCTCCTATACAGTTTCGGGCGCGGTCGACGAGGATCACCGGCAGCTGCGCATCCTGGAAGATTCGACCCAGCAGACCTCGGTTTCGATCGACCGGCTGCTCAACCAGCTCAGCGATGACATCAACCGGCAGAACCGCTTCCTCGGCATCGAGCGCAGCAACCTGACGGAATTGGCCATGGCGGTGAATAACGGCGAGTTCTACGGGACGACGCTGGCGAACCGCACGACGCCGCAGCCGCAGCCGATGGCCCAGCCGGGTACCGGCATGGCAACCGGCCGGCCGCTGGTCATCATCCGCTTCGACAAGGCCAATGTGGATTATGAGCAGGCGCTCTATCAGGCGACCAGCAAGGCGCTGGAGCGGCGCCCCAATGCCGGTTTCGACCTGGTCGCGGTGGCGCCGGCCAATGGCACGCCGGCCGAAGTCGCCCTCAACAGCGACATCGCCCGGACCAATGCCAACAAGGTCATGCGCTCACTGCTCAATATGGGCCTGCCGCAGGACCGGCTCAGCGTCACCCAGGTGACCGACCCCAATGTCCAGACCAACGAGGTCCATCTCTACGTGCGCTAACTTTACCTGCGCTCAACGGATTTTGCGCCGGACCGGCTTTTAGGCTAATATCGGCGTCAGGCAGTTCACCCTCTACGCTCCCGGCCCCGGCCGGACGTAACCTCAAACCGGACCGGCACCCAGGCGCATAGCTTGAGTGCCGGTTTCGTTTTGGGGATCCGCTCGGCCGCTGGCCAGGCGGCGGCTTGCCGAGAGCGGGGCGATCCGCTATTGATCCCGCCGTTTGCGGCGACCGGCCGCGCTCATAGCAGGGGGCTTTGATGTCCGTCAGCCAGCAGAAGCATTTCCCGGTTTCCTGGGAAGAATTGCACCGCACCGCCAAGGCCCTGGCCTGGCGCCTGCTCGGCACCACGGAATGGAAGGGCATTGTCGCCATCACCCGCGGCGGGCTGGTGCCGGCGGCGATCATCGCCCGCGAACTCGACATCCGCCTGATCGATACCGTCTGCATGGCGAGCTATAGCGATGAGCATCGGCCGGGCGAGATCAATCTCCTGAAAGGCATCGGCGGCGACGGCGAGGGCTGGCTGATCATCGACGACCTGGTTGATACCGGGCGCACCGCGAAGTTCGTCCGCGAGATGCTGCCGAAGGCGCATTTCGCCACCATCTATGCCAAGCCGGCCGGCCGGCCGCTGGTCGATACCTTCGTCACCGAAGTCAGCCAGGATACCTGGATCTATTTCCCCTGGGATATCGAACCGCAATTCGTGCAGCCGATCGTCAAGCAGCGGAAGGCGTGACGGTCGACCGGCTCGCTGTCACCCGGTGCTGGCGCTGATCATCCGCGATCCGCAATCAGGGCGGTGACAATCGCCTGCCATTCCTGATCGAGCCCGACCCGGGCGACGGGGCGATCGGCGCGGCGATACCAGTAGCCGGCATTGCCGAGATCGCCTTCCTTGCGATGCAGATAGCCGTGGACCCAGTTGCCGGCCGCATCTTCCTTGGCCTGGGCCTGCTCATGCGCCTTGTGCCAATCGCCCTTGGCATCCCACCACAAGGCCTGCAGCGCGCAGGACAGGCCTTGCGGCGGCGCGGCCTGAGACAGCGAGGCGCGAAAGCCGGCGATATCCATGGGCTCCTCCCGATCGGTTCGCGGCGCCGATGAGGGCGGCGGCGGTTACAGGACCGGCCAGTTGTCGATCAGCCTGGTGCGGCCGACGAAGGCGGCGACGAAAAGCCGGCATGGCGGCCTTGCCGCTGCAATCGGTTGAACCAGTTCCGCGTCACAGAGTTCCAGATAATCGACCTTGTCGAAACCAGCCGCCAGCAGACGATCCTTGGCGGCAAGGATGCGGTCCTCCGCCGGCTTCCCGTCGCGCAGGGTTTCGGCGAGATTGCGCATGATCAACGGCAAATGCCCGGCCGTCAGGCGCTGGTCGGCTGACAGATAGCGATTGCGCGACGACATGGCGAGATCGTCGGCCTCGCGCACGGTCGGTACGCCGACGATCTCGACCGGAATGTCGAGATCACGGACCAGCCGGCGGATCACCTGCAACTGCTGGAAGTCCTTCTCGCCGAAAAAAGCCATATCCGGCAGCGCCTGCAGCAGCAGTTTGGTGACCACGGTTGCGACACCGCCGAAGAAATGCGGCCGGGTCGCGCCGCAGAGATGATCGCTGACGCCGGCAACATCGACGGCAGTCGCGAAACCCGTCGGATAGACTTCTTCCGGCAGCGGCGCAAACAGCAGATCGGTTCCCGCCGCCGTCAGCCTGGCAAGATCGCCGGCTTCATCGCGGGGATAGGTAGCGAGATCCTCGCTCGGGCTGAATTGCTTCGGATTGACGAAAATAGTGGCAACCGCCTTGCAGCCGCGCGCTTTGGCAGCGGCAACCAGCGCCAGATGGCCGTCATGCAGCGCCCCCATGGTCGGGATGAGGCCGATCTTGTCGCCTGCCTGCCGGAAGTTGCGAACCGTCACGCGCAAGGCGGCAATGCTGCGAACAACCGGCGTCGACATCGCGGTTTTCCCTTTACTCTGCGTCTTGATGAGGCGTGGGTCAGCTCGACTTCTTCATGGCACCGAAAATATGTTCCGGTCCCGGGAAGGTGCGGCCGCGTACATCGGCAGCATAGGCCGCCGCCGCCTCGTCGATGGTCTTGCCGAGATCGGCATAGCGCTTGACGAAACGCGGCTTGAAGCTGCTGAACAGGCCCAGCATATCGTCGACCACGAGAACCTGGCCATCGCAACCGGCCGAGGCGCCGATGCCGATGGTGGGTGCCGCCACCCGGCCGGTAATGGCCACGGCCAGTTGCTCCATGACGCCTTCAACCACGATGGCGAAGGCGCCAGCTTCGGCGATGGCGATGGCGTCGGCCATGATGCCGGCGCCCTCATCGGTGGCCCGGCCACGCGCGCGATAGCCGCCTTGCGTATTCACCGATTGCGGCATCAGGCCGACATGGCCCATCACCGGAATGCCGCGC
>DATLJB010000077.1:0-12070 GCA_035539075.1 Terriglobia bacterium | reverse complement strand
GTGGCGGCAACAGACAGAAGGAAAGTGATCGGCTATCATGCCGGCACCCTATACCAGCGAGGAGCCCAAGGCGATATGGCTGTCATCCGGTTTATCGGCAAATTTATCCTCTGGGTCTGCGCCGGTCTCGGTGCCCTGCTGATCCTGATTGCGATCAGCGGCGCGTTCGCTTTGCGCCATTTTGCGGTCACACCGCCGCCGATGCCGGACCATGCCGCCCTGACCCTGGATCTCGCCGACGGCGTCACCGAACAGCCGGTGCGCCTGCCTTTCGATTTCGGCCGCAGCATCGCCATGCCGGATCTGGTCAAGGCGCTGGATGCGGCGGCGCATGACGACCGGGTCGATCGCCTCGTTCTCTATGTCGGCCGCGGCAATATCAATATGGCGCAGGTGCAGGAAATCCGCGACGCCGTCGCCAGCTTCAAGAAGGGCGGCAAGAAGGTCGAGGCTTTCGCGGAGTCCTTCGGCGAAGGCGGCAATGGAACGCTGCATTACTATCTCGCCAGCATCGCCGACAAGATCACTCTGCAGCCTTCCGGCGATCTGCGCCTGATCGGCTTTCATCTGGAGACGCCTTTCCTGAAGGGCGCCTTCGACCGCCTCGGCATTACCGCCCGTATGGGGCAGCGCAAGGAATTCAAGGGTGCGGTCAACACCTTCACGCAATCCTCGATGCCCGATCCGCAGCGGCAGAATATGCAGCAACTGGCGGATTCCTGGCTGCAGCAGGTGGTGAACGACGTTGCACGAGACCGCAAGCTCGATCCGCAGGCGGTACGCAAGGCCATAGATCAGGCGCCGCTCTCGGCGGCCGATGGCAAGCAGGCCGGCCTGGTCGATGTTCTCGCCTATCGCGACGCCGTCGATCATGAGACCGACCAGACCGCCGAACACGACAAGGCAATCAGCCTCACCGACTATGCGAAGCGGCTGCCCGCCGCCGACAAGAGCAGCCCGAAGATCGCCACCATCTATGGAACCGGACCGGTCGTCCTCGCCCCCAGCGACAGCGATCCGTTCCGCGGCTCGGTGACCATGGGCGCCGACACCCTGCGCGAGGCCTTCGACGCCGCCATCGCCGATCATGTCTCGGCGATCATCTTGCGGGTCGATTCACCGGGTGGCTCCTATACCGCGGCGGATACCATCTGGCGCGCCGTCAACCGCGCCCGGTCGGCCAATATTCCCGTGATCGTGTCGATGAGCGGCGTCGCCGCTTCGGGCGGCTATTTCGTGGCGGCTCCCGCCAATAAGATCGTCGCCGAGCCCGGCACCATCACCGGTTCGATCGGCGTCTTCGGCGGCAAGATCGTGGTCGACGGTCTGCTGAAGAATCTCTCGGTCGGCGTCGATGGCATCTCGGCCGGCGCCCAGGCCGATATCGACAGCGCGGTGCGGGATTTCTCGCCCGGCGAGTGGCAGAACCTGCAGCACAGCCTCGACGTCGTTTATGCCGATTTCACCGGCAAGGTGGCGAGCGGTCGCCACCTTGATCCGGCAAAGACCGAACAGATCGCCCAGGGCCAGATCTGGACCGGCAGCGATGCCAGGGATCGCGGCCTGGTGGATGCCCTCGGCGGCTGGTCGGTGGCCATCGACCTCGCCAAACAGGAAGCCGGGTTGAAGAAGGATCAGGAAATCGCACTGGTCGAATATCCCTCCAACAGGCAGGAAACCAGCCGCTTCCTCTCCCACCTCATTCGTGGAGAAACCACCGGCGGCCAGGTTGACATCGGCATGCTGCAGAATTGGGCGCGGCGATTCGGCCTCGCCGGGGTGCTGAGCGGCGTGGCCGGCACCGATCATCAATTGCCGGAACTGGCGCTGCCGCCGCTCATGGTGAACGGCGCGCTGCTATGAGGAATTCCTTGTTGCCCTCGGGGCCGAGGATCGGGCTTTCGGTCACGCCGAGCACCGACCACCCCGGCAGGCCGGCAAACCAGGCGGTGATGCGCTCCACCACGGCTTGGTGCAGCGCCGGATCGCGTACCACCCCGCCCTTTCCGACCTGACCCGGGCCGACTTCGAATTGCGGCTTGATCAGGGCCACGGCGAAAGCCGCCGGCTTGGTCAGCGTCAGGACCGCCGGCAGCACGGTCTGCAGGCCGATGAAACTGGCATCGCAGACGACGATATCCAGCGCGTCGGGAATCTCCGCCGTCGTCAAATGCCGCGCATTGACCTTTTCCAGCACGACCACGCGCGGATCGTTGCGCAGCCTCCAGGCCAGCTGCCCATGCCCGACATCGACCGCATACACCTTGGCAGCATTCTTGCTGAGCAGGACGTCGGTGAAGCCACCGGTCGAGGCGCCGATATCGGCGGCGATCATGCCGCTGGGATCGATAGCGAAATGCTCCAGCGCCTTGGCCAGTTTCATCCCGCCGCGCGAAACCCAGGGATGGTCCTGGCCTTTGAGGCTGAGATTGCAATCAGGCGGCAGCATCTGACCCGGCTTGTCGATGCGCTGCGTATCGACATAGACCAGGCCGGCCATGATCAGTGCCTGGGCCTTGGACCGCGTTTCGACGAGACCGCGATCGACCAGCAGCTTATCGACACGTTCCTTGGCCATGCTCCAGCCTCACACCGATTCCGACAGCGCGGCGGCGGGGTCGGCCCGCAGCACCAGCCGATCGGACATCTGCTTCCAGCGCAACAACAGCAAGGTTGCCGAGACCATCAGGCCGATGGCAAGTCCCCACCACAGGCCCGGCCCGTGGAAGCCGAGATGGAAGGCCAGCCAGTAGCCGCTACCCAACCCCGCCAGCCAATAGCCGCAACCGCACATCACCATCGGCACCCGCGTATCCTTGAGGCCGCGCAGGGCGCCGATGGTCGTCACCTGCAGGCCATCGACCAGCTGGAACAAAGCGGCGATCGGCAGCAGCGTCAGGCCGAGGGCGACCGCCCCTTCATTGATCGGCGCATCGACATCCATGTAGAAACCGAGCAGGAGACGCGGCAGCAGGGTCAGCACCGAAGCCATGCAGGCCATCCAGATCATGCCGAGGACAATGCCGGTATAGCCGGCGCGCCGCGCCGCCCTGGGGGCCTCTGCGCCGATCGCATAGCCGACCCGCACAGTCGCCGCCTGGCTGATCGCATAGGGGATCATGAAGCTGATCGAGGATAGATTGAGCACGGCGTTGTGCGCAGCCAAGGTGGCGACACCGAATTCGCCGATCAGCACCGTCGAGGTCATGAACATCCCGGATTCGAAAGCATAGCCGGCAGCGATCGGCCAGCCCACACGCCAGAGGTCACGCAACACCTTGCCGTCGCTGTGCAACAGATCGGTGAAGACATGATAGCCGCGCAGCACCGGCTGGCGATTGATGTAGAGAAAGATGATCCCCAATTGCAGCCACTGGACGATGCTCATGGTAAGGCCGATCCCAGGCACCCCCAAAGCCGGGCAGCCGAAGTGGCCGTACAGGGTGATGTAATTGCCAAGGACTGTCAGGGGCAAAGCGATCAGGGCCGTTACGGTCGCCACCATCGGCCGATGCAGGACCGTCACGTAATTGCGCAGCACCGTGAAGAGCAGTACGGCCGGGATCGACGGCAGGCCATAGGCGATCAGTGCCGCAACCTGATCGATGACCGTGGCTTCATAGTGGCCGGAGGCACGCAGCAAGGGGGCCACCAGCAAGGCACAGAAAACCGCCGGCACGACAAGACAGAGGGCAAAGCGCAGCCCCTGCCGTACCACCCGGCTGACCTGTGCCTGATCTTCGGCCCCCAGTGCCTGGGCGGCCAGGGCGCTGACGCTGCCCAGTGCCCCCATGGGCAGAAGATGGAACGTGAAGAGCAGCTGCACACCGAGACCCGCCGCCGCCAGATGGTCGGCGCCGAGCTTGCCGGCCATGACATAATCGGCAACGCCCATGCCCATTTCCGCCAGCAGGCCGGCGGCGATTGGGCTGGAGAGTTTCAGCGTCGCAAGCGCTTCTTCGATCCGGCTGCCGCGGCGCCAGCTCATCCGGCGATCCGCAGGATCCCGGTCTTGCTGGGCCGCTTCGGCCATTGGATCCTCGTGTCAGCTTTTACGTGTCAGGACGAATTCCGTCATCCAACGCAGCGGATCGGCCTTGGCGCCGAAGATATCGAGATGACCGTTGGCCTGCTCGCCCAGCAGCTTGGCCTGGGCACGGGCGCGATCGATGCCCAGGATCGAGACGAAGGTCGCCTTGCCAGCCTTGGCATCGGCACCGACCGGCTTCCCGGTGGTGGCGGCGTCACCTTCCGCATCGAGGAGATCGTCGACAATCTGGAAAGCCAGGCCGAGATCATGCGCGTAGGAAATCAGCGCGTGACGCTGCGCGGTCGAGGCATGACCGAGAATGCCACCTGCTTCGCAGGAGAAGGCGATGATGGCGCCGGTCTTCAGGCGCTGCAATCGGGTGATGGCACCGATATCAAGCTCGTTCTTCTCGGCCCAGAGATCGATCATCTGCCCGCCCACCATGCCGGCGGCACCGCCGGCCTTGGCAAGCGCCAGAACCAGATCTGCCCGCACCTGTCCGTCGGGATGCGTCCTGGGATCGGCGAGGATTTCAAAGGCCATGGTCAGCAGGCCATCGCCGGCGAGAATCGCCGTCGCTTCGTCGAAGGCCTTATGCGCTGTCGGCCGGCCGC
The DNA here is from genome assembly GCA_035539075.1 of Terriglobia bacterium. Classification (GTDB taxonomy): domain Bacteria; phylum Pseudomonadota; class Alphaproteobacteria; order Dongiales; family Dongiaceae; genus Dongia_B. The sequence goes on along the minus strand of DATLJB010000077.1, from coordinate 7,426 downwards.
GGCGCAGGTCGCTGTTGTCCATGGCCGGCAGATCGTCATGCACCAGGCTGTAGCAATGCAGCATCTCGATCGCGGCCGCCGCGCGCAGGGCATAATCCTGGAACACGTCGAAAAGGGCGGCCGAATGCAGCAGCAGATAGGGGCGGATGCGCTTGCCCCCGCCCATGGTCGCATAGCGCATGGCCTCGACCACGCGATTCTCCGCGCCATCCACCGGCGGCAGCAGGTCGGAAAGCAGCCGGTTCACGGAAGCGGCGGCATCATTCAAAGCAAGTTCGATCGACACGAAAAACCCCAGTTCAACAATCAGTCAAGCTTGGCCGGCTCGGTGGAAACCGCGCCATCGGGACCAAGAACGATTTTATCCACCTTCAACTGCGCTTCCCGCAGCTTGGCCTCGCAATGCCGCTTCAACAGCGCCCCCCGTTCGTAGGAACGGATGGCATCGTCGAGCTTGTTATCGCCACGCTCCAGCCGCTTGACCAGATCCTGCAGCTCCGCGAGCGCTTCCTCGAAACTAAGACCGGAAATATCGGCGGGCAATTTAGCCGCAGCCTTCCCTTCTCCGGATTTATCGATTTCGGCCATTTCAACTCTTATCCAAAAAAAGCAGCCGCACAGATGTCCCGGCGCCCATCAAAGGCTCCTGCCGGACATGCGGCGGCATTGGCAACTCGGCGGCATCATAAGGGGCCGGACCAGCGGCAGCAAGTGTCCTGCCGGCCAGGATTTCAGCCGTTCTTTTAGCGACTTACCGGCGGCGAGAACCTGTGGATAACTTCATCGGCGCATGCCGCCGAGCCCTATCCACGCATCAGCGCAGCCACATGGGCGGCCGAGCTGTCAGCCAGCGCTTGCAGGTCATATCCGCCCTCCAGCGCCGAAATCAGGCGCCCCTGGCACAGGCGTTTCGCCAGCGACAGCAGTTCCGTGGTCGCCCAGGCAAAATCCGCCGTTTCCAGCTCGAGACTGGCCAGGGGATCGGCTTCATGGGCATCAAAACCGGCCGATATCATGATGAGATCCGGCGCGAAGGCTGCAATGGCCGGCAGAACCTGTGCCGTCATTGCATTGCGAAAAGCAGCCGAGCCGGCACCCGGCGGCAGCGGGCTGTTGACGATATTGCCGGCCCCGCGCTCGGATCGTGCGCCCGTCCCGGGATAGAGCGGCATTTGATGGGTCGAGGCATAAAAGAAGTCTGGGTCGGCGGCAAAACTGTGCTGCGTGCCATTGCCGTGATGCACGTCGAAATCCATCACCGCCACACGCCGCCAGCCATGCACGGCGCGCGCATGAGCGGCCCCGATCGCCACATTGTTGAAGAGACAAAAGCCCATCGCCCGATCGGCTTCGGCGTGATGCCCTGGTGGCCGCACGGCGCAAAAGGCATTGTCGATCTCGCCGGCGGCAAGCCTGTCCACTGCCAGGATCACGGCCCCGGCCGCACGCAAGGCAGCCTCGCCGGAGCCCGGTGAAACGATTGTATCACCGTCGAGCATGGCATGGCCCTCGGCGGGAATTGCCGCGAAAACCGTTTCGACATAATCGGCATCATGAATGCGCTCGATCGCTTTGCGCTCGGCCGTCGGCGCCTCGATCCACTGCAAGCCGGCAAATTCCGGTGCCTGCAGGGCCTGCAGCACGGCACGCAGGCGGTCGATGCGTTCCGGATGGCCACGCCCGGTGTCATGTTCCAGACAGGCCGGATGGGTAATCAGCGCGGTTCGCATCATGACGCGCTCCTCTTCGCCGCGTGGAAATGACGCCAGCCCAAAATGATCAGCAGCACCCAGCCGATGATCATGAGCATACCGCCCACCGGCGTTACGAAAACGACCCAGGGCAACTGCAACAAAGCAAGCGCGTAAAGGCTGCCGCCAAACAGCAGCGAGCCCAAAAAGAAACAGCCGCCGAGGACGCCGAACCAAAGCGGCGCAATCCGGCCTGACAGGCTCGCCAGCCCCAGCAGGGCCGCTGCATGCCACAGCTGATAGCCGGCGCCGGTCTTGACCCATTCGACGATGGTCGGATCGCCGAGCCGCGCGAGACCATGGGCGGCAAACGCGCCGAAGCCACCCCCCATCGCCCCGCTGATACCGGCGACAATCAGAGCAAAGGACATCTGGCATTCCGATCTACTTGCTCCTGCCGATGTCCCGTTCTTAGTCAACGCCATTTCGTTACATTCCTGCTTCAGCTGATGGAAAGAAAAGCCTGTTGCCGCGGGTGCTCTGTGGCATTATCGCCTCGAACCAGCCGATCTGGCTATCGTGATCCCGCCTGGGAAGCAGGATGGCGCGGAAAGGCCGCAGGATATTCGCAGTGGATCCCGCCCCGGCAAAGGTGCGCGGGATAAAAGATGGAAATAGGACGGCATGACCGACACATCAATCCTCCTCAACCGTAACGGCCCGGTTTTGACGCTGACGCTCAACCGGCCGGATAAGCTGAACAGCCTGACCGTCGACATGTTGAGCGAGATCGGTGACGCGCTGTCGGATATCGCGGCTGACGACGGCTTGCGGGTCGTGATTGTCACTGGCGCCGGCCGCGGCTTTTGCGCCGGCCAGGATCTGCGGCAGGCGGCTGCGATTGCCGATGGCCGCGCGGTCCGCAACGTCATCGAGCGGCATTACAACCCCATCATCCGGCAGATCCGCAATCTGAAGCTGCCGGTCATTGCCGCCGTCAACGGCATCGCGGCGGGGGCAGGCGCCAATCTCGCCCTCGCCTGCGATCTCGTCGTTGCCGCCGAAAGTGCCAGCTTCACCCAGGCGTTCTGCCGCATCGGCCTCATTCCCGATGCCGGCGGCACCTACTTCCTGCCCCGCCTCGTCGGCCATGCCCGCGCCCTCGGCCTCGCCCTGCTGGGCGATAGCCTGGATGCGAAAACGGCGGCCGAATGGGGCCTGATCTGGCAGGCGGTACCGGACGCCTCCTTCCAATCGACCGTCGATGCCCTGGCGGCGCGGCTCTCCACGGCGCCGACGGCGGCATTGGCCCTGATCAAGCAGGCGCTCAATGCCAGCGGCCATCATTCCCTGGAACAGCAACTGGCGACCGAGGCGGAATTGCAACCTTTGGCGGCCGAGACCGAAGATTTCCAGGAGGGCGTACAGGCCTTCCTGCAGAAACGCGCACCGAATTTCGCTGGACGCTGAGGTCGAGATGCTGCCCATTGCCGATCGCTGGTTTGAGATCCAACGCATCAGTGACGATATCACGCTGCTCTATGAGCCGCATGTTGTCCCGCTCATGCGCTGCAACATCTGGCATGTGCGCGGGCGCGACCGCGATCTGATGATCGATACCGGCATGGGCATTGCCAGCCTGCGCGAAGCGGCACAGCACCTGCTTGAGAAGAAAGTGACAGCGGTCGCCACCCATACCCATGCCGACCACGTGGGCGGCCATCACGAATTCGAACACACGCTGGTGCACCGGCTGGAAGCCGACAATCTGCGGGTGCCGACGGAGAAAGGCACTTTGCTCGCCGCCGTCATCGGCGCGGACGCCATCCGCAAATACAGTGTTGCCGGCTATCCGATCGAGGGCGATCTCATCACCGCCTTGCCCCATGCCGGGTATGACATGAACAGCTACGGCATCAAACCGGCGCCGGTAACGGAAATCGTCGAGGAAGGCGATGTCGTCGATCTCGGCGACCGGCATTTCGAAATCCTGCACCTGCCGGGACATTCGCCCGGCAGCATCGGCCTTTGGGAAGCGGCGACCCAGACCCTGTTCTCGGGCGATGCGATCTATGACGGCCCGCTGCTGGATGAAATCGGCGGCGCCCATATCCCCACCTATATCCGCACCATGAAACGATTGCGCGACCTGCCGGTGCGCATCGTCCATGCCGGGCACGATCCCAGTTTCGGCCGCGACCGGCTGGTCGAATTGGTCGACGCCTATCTGGCGAAGCGTGCGTGACATGATCGCACGGCTCACCTGAAAGGGGTCTGACAGACGGACGCCGGCCGGCGACCGCCCACAGGTCTGCCGAATTACAACTCAATGGTAAATTATTCAATGATATAAAATAGATAGAGCAGGTCGTGGCGGCGAGTCATTATATTTGGCCCGCCCACTGCCGTCATATCATAGCCGTGACTTGTCAGGCGTTGCCCTGCAGCCTATAGACAGCGCCATCTAACGATCTCAGACGGCGCCATCGCCTGCCTTCAAGGAACATATTCATTATGACACAGACTGAGCTGACCAGATCCGACCTGGTTGCGGAATTGGAAAAGGTGGCGATCACGGCCGGCGACGTCATCCTTGAGATCTATAACAGCGATTTCAGCCATGATCGCAAACAGGATCAGTCACCGGTCACCGAGGCCGACCTGGCCGGCGAAAAGGTGATCACCGCCGCCTTGCGGCGCCTGACGCCGCATATTCCCGTCGTTGCGGAGGAAGATGCCGCCGCCAACGGCCTGCCGCCCGAAGCGGCCAAGGCCTTCTGGCTGGTCGATCCGCTGGACGGCACCAAGGAGTTCATCGCCCGCAATGGCGAATTCACCGTCAATATCGCACTGATCGAACATGGCCAGCCGACGGTCGGCGTCGTGCACCTGCCGGTGCTCGGCCAGACCTATAGCACCGACGGCAAGCAGGCCTGGCGCCAGATGGCCGGCCAGCCGCGCCAGCCGATCAGTGCGCGCCAGGTGCCGCCGGAAGGCGCCATCATGACCATCAGCCGGTCACATGCAGATAAGGAACTGGCTAAGGCCTCGGAGATGGGCGAGCCCATCGCCGACACCATGGTGGCCGGGTCCTCGCTCAAATTCTGCCGCCTCGCGGAAGGGGTTGCAGATATTTATCCGCGTTTCGGCCCCACCATGGAATGGGATACCGCGGCCGGCCATGCGGTGCTTGCCGCGGCGGGCGGATCGGTACGTGAGCTGGACGGCAGCCCCCTGCTCTATGGCAAGCCTGGCTTCCGCAATCCGCATTTCATCGCCCGTGGCCGGGACAAGACAGCGTGAATTGCGGCCCTCGGGGCTAAGCGCATGACCGAGATCCTGCCGGCCAGCAAAGAGAACATCGCCCTGGCGGCACGCAGCCTACGGGCCGGAAGGCTGGTCGCTTTTCCGACCGAGACGGTCTATGGCCTCGGCGGCAATGCCCTCGACGATCATGCCGTCGCCGCCATCTATGCCGCTAAGAACCGGCCCGATTTCAATCCGCTGATCGTGCATCTGCCCGGCCTCGATATGGCGGCGCAGTTCGTCCATATCACTGAAACGGCGAAGCTGCTGGCGCGCAGATTCTGGCCGGGCCCATTGACCCTGATCCTGCCGCGCCTCGCCGATTGCAGGCTCTCCCTGCTGCTCAGCGCCGGGCTTGAGACGGTCGCCATCCGCGCGCCGCACCATCCGGTCGCTCAGGCGCTGCTGACGGCCTGCGGCTTTCCGCTGGCGGGTCCCAGCGCAAATCCTTCCGGCCGCATCAGCCCGACCAGGCCGGAACACGTCGTTGAAGGCCTCGACGGGAAGATCGACTACGTGCTCGACGGCGGCGCCTGCAAGGTCGGCGTTGAATCCAGCGTACTCGATCTCAGCGGCACGCGGCCGGCTCTGCTGCGCCCCGGCGCCATCCTCGCCGACGAGATCGCCGCCGTTCTGGGGGAGGAGGTGGTGACGGAACAGGCTTCCGTCGATTCCGGCGCCCGCAAGAGTCCGGGGCAGCTCAGCAGCCATTACGCGCCGCATCTGCCGGTGCGTCTGAACGCGGTGGGGGCGGAGCCGGGAGAGATACTGATCGCTTTCGGACCAGTTGCCCCGGCCGATGCGGCCAATCTCAGCACCACAGGCGACCTCACCGAAGCGGCGGCAAATCTCTTTGCCTATCTGCGCGCCGCCGACCAGCCGGGCTATCGCGGCATCGCCATCATGCCGATACCGGAAACCGGTCTCGGTATAGCCATCAACGACCGGCTGCGCCGCGCGGCTGCACCGCGCTGATTGTGCGGTGCCCCGGTCTGCGTAAGGGCATGCGATCACGCAGACGTCATCGCCAGGACCTTATCGCCATCGGCAGCGTTATCCTACCGTTCGGCAAACCGACCGGCGGAGACAGGTGATGGCATTTAAATCCTTCGGCAAACAACGAGGTGCAATCGGCATTTGCGCGGCGCTGGCTGTGCTTGCCGCGCCGCCCGCCGCACAAGCCGCGGGCGGCGTCAATATCGGTTCCCTCACCTGCCATGTCGCCTCCGGCGTCAGCTTCATCTTTGGCTCGTCACGCGACATGAATTGCGTCTTTTCCCGGCCGGACGGCAAGACGGAGCGCTATCACGGCGAGATCAAGCGCTATGGCGTCGATATCGGCTATGTGAAATCGGCCGAGATCGTCTGGGGCGTTTTTGCGCCGAGCGGCAATGTCGCGCCCGGATCGCTGGTCGGCACCTATCTTGGCGGCAGCGCCAATGTCACGGCCGGCGTCGGCCTCGGTGCCAATGCCCTGATCGGCGGCAGCAGCAAAACAATCTCGCTGCAGCCGCTCAGCCTGGAGGGCAATACCGGGCTCAATATCGCCGGCGGTATCGGCGAAATCGAATTGCGGCAATAAGCGCGGCTTTTTTTGAGCGAAACCGAGTATTAACAACCTGCTTTGCATCCTGGAATTGCCAGCGCATCATGCCCTTGGCGACGACCACTGGCTGACGATTCGGGAAGCTTGCGATGCCGACCTATACCGCCCCCCTCGCCGATATCCGCTTTACCCTGCAGCATATTGCCGGGCTGGAAGCGATCAGCCAGTTGCCTGGCTATCAGGAAGCCACCCTCGATACTTGCGACGCCATTCTCGAAGAGGCGGCAAAATTCGCCCAGGACGTGCTGGCACCGTTGAACGAGGTTGGCGACAAGGAAGGCGCGCGGCTGGTCGACGGCAAGGTCGTCGTGCCGACCGGCGTTGCCGCCGCCTATCGGCAATTTGCTGAAGCAGGGTGGAATTCAGTCGCCTTCGATCCCGATTACGGCGGCCAGGGCATGCCATGGGCCCTGACCACGGCGCTGCAGGAAATCTGGAATGCCGCCAATATGGCCTTCTCGCTCTGCCCGCTGCTGACCCAGGGCGCCATCGAGGCGCTGCAGATCCACGGCAGCGACGCGCAGAAGAAGAAATACCTGGCACCGCTGATCGCCGGGCGCTGGACCGGCACCATGAACTTGACCGAGCCGCAAGCCGGTTCCGACCTCGGCGCCTTGAAGACCCGCGCCGAGCCCGATGGCGATCACTATCGCATCATCGGCCAAAAGATATTCATCACCTATGGCGATCACGAGATGGCGGAGAACATCATCCATTTCGTCCTTGCCCGCCTGCCGGATGCGCCCAGGGGATCGAAGGGCATCTCGCTCTTCATCGTCCCCAAATTCCTCGTCAATGACGATGGCAGCCTGGGTGCGCGCAA
>DATLJB010000076.1:0-4615 GCA_035539075.1 Terriglobia bacterium | reverse complement strand
ATCATGTTGACGCGGGCACCGATGCGATCGAAGAACGGCACGATGAAGGCAAGGCCCGGCTTCAGCGTATAGGTGTAGCGGCCGAAGCGCTCGACCGTCCACTCGCGTCCCTGCGGCACGGATTTGACCGCCATGAAGACGACGACGATCGCCAGCAACAGCAGCGCCAGCGCAAAGATGCCAAGTATGCCCACGTCGAACATTGCGTTCCGTCCTCCCCAAAGCGGCCTTGCCGCCGCGCCCGTACCAGCATTTGGTCAGTTTCCGGGATTTTGCAAGCGATAGAATGATTATTCATGTGGATTTACCCGTTTCGAGTGAAGAGCGTATTTGAGTGCTCGCTGGCAAAGACGTGCCGGCATGGACTGTTGCGCCATGCAAGCCGATTGCCGCGCCACGATGCCGCAACACCGCGGCAGGCTTGCAAAGCATGCAAAAGTATTTATATTCGAATCTATGAATATAATGTCGTCACATAGGTCCGGGTCTGCCGGCAAGCGTCCGCGAAAAAAAGCCGAAAGCGCATCGGTCCGCGCCGGTGCTGCGGCCGCCGAAGCCTTTCTGAAAGCGCTGGCCAATCGCCATCGGCTGTTGCTGCTGTGCAGCCTGGTCGAGGGCGAAGCTTCGGTCGGCGAACTGGCGCATCGCCTGGAGATCAGCCAGCCGAACGTGTCGCAGCATCTCGCCAAGATGCGGGCGCTGGGGCTCGTCGTCGCGCGGCGCGAGGGCACGACAATCTATTACGGCATCGGCGACGCGGCGGTGGCGCCGATCGTCGAGGCGCTTTATCGGAAATTCTGCACGGCCTGAGACGGAGATCGTCATGTTGATCGATAGCGCGGCTTTTTTCGCCGCTTTTCTCGGCGGCTTGCTGATCGGTTGCGCCGCTTTGGTGCTGCTGGCGGGGCTCGGCCGTATCGCCGGCATTTCCGGCATTCTCGGCAATGCCCTCGATGTCGCCGGGACGGGTCTGCAGCGGTTCTGGCGCCTCGCTTTCCTCGCCGGGCTGATCGTCGCGGCGCCGCTCGCTGTCGCGCTGGGCTGGGGGCGGATGGCGGCACCGCTGGAGACGAACCTCCTGGTGCTGATCGGCGCCGGCCTGCTGGTCGGCTATGGCACAAGGCTCGGCAGCGGCTGCACCAGCGGCCATGCCGTCTGCGGCCTCGCCCGCTTCTCGCAGCGCTCGCTGGTGGCGACACTCATCTTCATGGCGAGCGCGGCTCTCGTCGTCTTTCTCCGCCGCCATATCTTCGGAGCTTGAGATGCGCCAGATCCTGACCGCACTGATTGCCGGCCTGCTGTTCGGTGCCGGCCTCGTCATCTCCGGGATGAGCCGGCCGGAAAAAGTGCTGGGCTTTCTCGATATCGGCGCCTTCGCGCAAGGCGGATGGGATCCCAGCCTCGCTTTCGTTATGGCCGGTGCGCTGCTAGTGACAGTGCCGGGCTTTGCGCTCATTCGCCGTCGCGCCAAGCCGGCTTTCGATGACAGCTTCCACCTGCCGACCGGCACGCGGCTCGACCGCAAGCTGGTTCTCGGTGCCGCGCTCTTCGGCATCGGTTGGGGACTGGTCGGCTATTGCCCGGGACCGGCGCTGACCGCCGTGCTGCTGGTGCCGCAGGCCTGGCCCTTCATCCTGGCGATGATCGCCGGCATGATCGTCTTCAGTCTCAGCCAAAGGCGGTGAGCCGATCGCGTACTAGCCTTCCGGCAGCAGGCTGGGAGAGGGGGCGAGGGCAGGGGCTTCCACCGGCGCTTCAAGCTCCAATTCGGTGATCTCGCTGCCGCGCCGGACGATCTTTTCGGTCGAGATGCGGATCTGGCGAACATCTTCGGCGCCCTGCTCGAAATGCTTCTGTAACTTGCCGACCCGGTCGTCGAGCCGGTCCACATCCTTGACGAGATCGCCGATCTTCGCCTGCAGGATATGCGCCTGCTCGCGCATCCGCACATCCTTGAGGACGGCGCGGATGGTCGTCAGCGTCGCCATCAGGGTGGTGGGCGACACGATCCAGACGCGCAGCTTGGCGGCTTCCTCGACCAGGCCGGGGAAATTGGCGTGCAACTCCGCATAGACCGCTTCCGAGGGCAGGAACATCAGCGCCGATTCGGCGGTTTCACCAGGCACAATGTACTTCTCGGCGATCGCCTTGATATGGTTGCGGATGGCGAGCGTGAAATCACGCTTCGCGACCGTTGTTGTCGCCTCGTCACGGGCGTCGCGCAGGGCGCGATAGGCTTCCAGCGGGAATTTCGCATCGACGGCGATCGAGCCCGGCGGATTGGGCAGCTTCAGCAGGCAGTCGACCCGCTTGCCGTCACCGAGCGTGGCCTGGAATTCGTAATGGGCCGCGGGCAGGGCGGATTGCACGATGTCCTGCAACTGGATCTCGCCGAAGGCGCCGCGCGCTTGCTTGTTGGAGAGCACGTTCTGCAGGTCGACCACCTGCGAGGAAAGATCAGTGATGGTCTTTTGCGCGGCGTCGATGGCCGCCAGCCGCTCGCGCAGATCGGCCAGGGTCTGGCCGGTCAGGGTGGTGCTTTCCTGCAACCGGTCGCTGACCCGGTGCGACAGCGAGGAGAGGCGCTCGTCGAGCGCTGTCATCAGGGCGCGTTCCTGCACTTGCAGCCGCTCGGCCAGCACCGTCTGGGTGGCGGCCTGGGTCTGCGCCTGATGGCTCGCCAACTGCTGGATCTGGCCGGCAAGCTGGGAAAGCTGCGCCTCGGCGACACTGCCGCCGGCCGGCGCGCGGCGGAGCAGCATGACCAGCAGCAGAACGACGAGGCCGGCGCAAAGCCCGACAAGCAACAGGGTGACCGGGTTTAAATCCATGATGTTCCTAAGTATTTTTCAGCCAAATCGGTCCGAGTCGCGGCCGGCCGGCTTCCCTCTTCTTGACGATACAGGGGGAAAACCATAGGTAAAGCCGAAAGGATATTTGCCATGGCCCTGCTGCCCATTCTCGTTGCGCCGGATCCCCGGCTGAAAAAGATCGCCAAACCGGTTGCCGCCGTCGATGCGACGGTGCGCAAGCTGATGGACGATATGCTGGAAACCATGTACCGCGCGCCGGGCATCGGCCTTGCCGCGCCCCAGGTTGGCGTGTTGCAGCGGGTGATCGTGCTTGACCTCGCCCATGAAGACGAAAAGCCCCAGCCTTTGCGCATGGCCAATCCGGAGCTGATCTGGGTTTCCGATGACGACGCCTCCTATAATGAAGGCTGTCTCTCGGTGCCGGATCATTATGCCGATGTGGTGCGGCCGGCGGGAATCAAGGTGCGCTATCTCGACGAGAACAACGAGAAGCAGGAACTGGAGGCTGATGGCCTGCTGGCGACCTGCATCCAGCACGAGATCGATCACCTCGACGGCATCCTGTTCATCGATCACCTGACGGCGCTGAAACGTAACGTCATCCTGCGCAAACTGCTGAAGGCGAAGAAGTCCCAGGACCCGCGCGGCGGCGCCGCGGTCTCGGCCGGCGACGGCTTCTGAGTATCGCGATGACACCCCCGGTCAAGGCGGCAGATCGACCCGCTGTCGCTTCCTCCCGCCGCCAACGCATCGTCTTCATGGGCACGCCGGATTTTGCCGCCGTGGCTTTGCAGGCCCTGGTGGCTGCCGGCGAGGAGCTGGGCCATGAGGTCGTCGCTGTCTACAGCCAGCCGCCGCGTCCCGCCGGCCGCGGCCATCAGCTGCAGCAAAGCCCGGTTCATGCGCTGGCGGAAAGCGAGCGGCTGAAAGTGCTGACCCCGCTCAGCCTGAAGACGCCGGAAGCGATGGCCGACTTCGCCGCCTTGCAAGCCGATGTCGCCGTGGTCGCCGCCTATGGCCTGATCCTGCCGCAGTCAATCCTCGACCTGCCGCGCCATGGCTGCCTCAATATCCACGCTTCGCTGCTGCCACGCTGGCGCGGTGCCGCGCCGATCCAGCGGGCGATTGCCGCCGGCGACAAGAAGACCGGTGTCACCATCATGCAGATGGAAGCCGGGCTCGATACCGGCCCGATGCTGCTCTGGGAAGCGGTGCCGATCAGCGAAGAGACGACGGCGCGCGAATTGCACGATACTTTGGCGGAACTCGGTGCGCGCCTCATCCTCGAAGCCCTGCAGCGCCTGCCGGGCGATCCCGCCGCGCGCGATCCGCTGGTGCCGGTGCCGCAGCCTGCTGCCGGCGTCACCTATGCCGCCAAGCTGACGCGGGCGGACAGCCAGCTCGACTGGCGACGCCCGGCCGAGGATCTGCTGCGCGCCATCCGTGCCTTCACGCCGGCCCCCGGCGTCGCCATCGATTTCGGCACCGAAAAGATCAAGGTACTGGCGGCGGAACTGGTGCGCGTGAAAGGCGTCGCAGCGGTGCCCGGCGCCATCCTTGCCGACGACCTGACCATCGCCTGCGGCCGCGATGCCCTCCGCCCCACTTTGGTGCAGCGGCCGGGCAAGAAGCCGATGGCCACCTCGGAGATGCTGCGCGGTTTCCAGCTGCCTGCCGACCGCCTGCTGCCGCTGCCGCAAGAACCGGCGCCGGCGGCATGAGCCGGGATCGGGAAAGATGACCCGTTTCAAGCTGACCATCGAATATGACGGCGGCCCCTTCGTCGGCTGGCAGCGCCAGGA
>DATLJB010000075.1:0-18110 GCA_035539075.1 Terriglobia bacterium | reverse complement strand
TTGAAGTGGCCGTGACCCAACACGGCCGTCGCGCCGTCGATTGTCGGCGGCGATTTTGACAACTGTGGGAGGAAACCAGATGAAAAGATTGCTGGCGTTTGCCGGAGCCATCGCTGCTGCTGCGATCGCTCTGACGCCGATCAAGCCTGCGCAAGCCGCGGGCCAACTGACCTTGTGCTGGGCCGCCTGGGATCCAGCCAATGCCTTGGTCGAATTATCCAAGGATTTCACCACAAAAACCGGCATTGCGATGAAGTTCGAATTCGTCCCCTGGACGAACTATGCCGATCGTTTTCTCAATGAACTCAACTCGCATGGCAAGCTCTGCGATCTGATCATCGGCGACAGCCAGTGGATCGGCGGCGCGGCGGAAAACGGCCATTACGTCAAGCTGAACGATTTCTTCCAGAAGGAAGGCATCAGCATGGACGATTTCATGCCGGCGACTGTGCTCGGCTATTCAGAGTGGCCGAAGGGCACGCCGAATTACTGGGCCTTGCCGGCCATGGGCGATGCCTTGGGCTGGGTCTATCGCAAGGATTGGTTCGAGCGGGCTGACATCAAGGAAGCCTATAAGCAGAAGACCGGCAAGGACCTTGCCCCGCCAAAGAACTGGGATGAGTTGAAGCAGATCGCCGAGTTCTTCCAGGGCCGCGAGATCGACGGCAAAAAGCGCTATGGCGTGTCGATCTTCACGGAACGCGGCTCCGAAGGCATTACCATGGGGGCGACGGCTGCCCTTTACGATTACGGTTTCGACTACAGCGATCCGAAGAAGCCCTATTCGATGGAAGGCTTCGTCAATTCGGCGGGCGCGGTGAAGGGCTTGGAGATGTATAAGAGCGTCTTCAAATGCTGCACGCCGCCGGGCTATACCGATGCCTATATGCAGGAAGGCCTCGATGCCTTCAAGTCGGGCCAGGTCGCCATGATGATGAACTGGTTTGCCTTCTGGCCGGGTCTCTATAAGGACCCGAATGTCGGTGGCGACAAGATCGGCTTCTTCTCCAACCCGGCGGAGACGTCGCATTTCACCCAGCTCGGCGGGCAGGGCATCTCGGTTGTCTCCTATTCCGACAACAAGGATGACGCACTGAAATACATCAAGTGGTTCGCCAGCGCCGATGTGCAGAAGAAGTGGTGGTCGCTGGGCGGCTATTCCTGCGCCAAGTCGGTGCTGCAGGACCCCGGCTTCACGAAGAGCGCGCCTTTCGCCCAGGAATTCCTGGCTTCGATGGGTTTCGTGAAGGATTTCTGGGCTGAGCCCTCTTATGCCCAGCTGCTGCAGGACATGCAGAAGCGTCTGCATGATTTCGTGGTGGCTGATAAGGGCACTGCCAAGGAAGCCCTGGATTCGCTGATCAAGGACTGGACGCAGGTCTTCCAGGACGAGGGTAAGCTTTAGCCAATCTCCCCGGTATCGTTCCGTCTCGCGATCCATCTCCTTGCGGGGTGATCGCGGGGCGGATCGGCCGAGCAGGCGACCAAAGCTGTAACTGACTGCTGCAGGACCGCATTTCATGAGCAATTCTTTGACCAAGCATGGCCTTGCCGATCGGGTAGCGGGTGCGACGCCGGAAGTCATTTCCCGGCGTATCACCGGGTTATCCGATCGCACCATCTCGTGGCTGTTCGTCGGCCCGACGGTCGCGCTGCTTCTGGCGATCAATATCTTCCCCTTGGTCTGGACGATCTACCTGTCCTTCACCAATTATTTCGCCAATCGCCCCAACGCCCCGCTCAAATATGTCGGGATCAACAACTACCGCCGCATTCTGACCGACGCGGATACCTGGGCGGCCATGCAGGTGACGGCGCATTTCGTCATCTGGACGATCCTGATCGAGACCATCCTCGGTTTCGCGCTGGCCTATCTGATCGACAAGAAGTTTCGCGGCCACGGTTTCTGGACGACGATCATTCTATTGCCGATGATGCTGTCGCCGGCGGTGGTCGGCAATTTCTGGAAGTTCCTCTATCAGCCGCAGATCGGCCTCTTCAACCTGATGATCTCTGCGGTGACCGGCGTCGACCCGTCCTCCTTCCAGATGATTGGCGATATCCAGCTGGCGCCCTGGTCGATGGTGATCGTCGATGTCTGGATGTGGACACCCTATGTGATGCTGATCTGCCTTGCCGGATTGCGGTCCATTCCCGACTACATCTACGAAGCGGCGGAAGTGGACCGCGCGTCGAAATGGCGGCAGTTCTGGTCGATTACCCTGCCGATGGCGACACCCTTCATCATGCTGGCCGTGCTGTTCCGTGGCATCGAGAACTTCAAGATGTTCGACATGGTCAACCTGCTGACCTCGGGCGGGCCGGGATCGACCACGGAAGTCGCCTCGATCACGCTGAAGCGGGAGGCATTCGAGGCCTGGCGTACCGGCTATTCCTCGGCCTTCGCCATCATTCTTTTCGTCACCGTCTTCGGTCTCGCCAATATCTATGTCAAGGCACTAAACCGGGTGAAACAGCGATGAAAGCTGCGACCGCACATATCTCAACCGCGCATTCGGTGGTCGAGCCGGGTGTCTGGACCAAACGTATCGCTGGCGCCGTGGTCATCGTCTACACGCTGGTGACCATCATTCCGCTGATCTGGATCATCATGACCAGTTTCAAGACGCCGGATGACTCGATCGCTTATCCGCCGAAAGTCTTCTTCACGCCGTCGGCGGAAGGCTATGTCAATCTGTTCACGACGCGGTCGCGCCAGACGCCGGAATATATCGCCAGCTTGCCGCCGCCGGATACCTGGTACGACAGATTGGTGCGGTCACGGAACATGGTGATCGCCGGCGCTTCGAAGTTCCTGCCGCGCTTTGCCAATTCGCTGATCATCGCCTTCGGTTCGACTTTCTGCTCGGTGGCCCTGGGCACGCTGGCGGCCTATGCCTTTTCGCGCTTCCGCATTCCATTGAAGGACGATCTGCTGTTCTTCATTCTGTCGACGCGCATGATGCCGCCGATTGCGGTCGCCATTCCCATCTATCTGATGTACCGCCAGCTCGGCCTGTCGGATACCAAGCTCGGCATGATCCTGCTCTATACGGCGGTCAACGTTTCGCTGGCGGTTTGGCTGCTGAAGGGCTTCATCGACGAAATCCCGCGCGAATATGAGGAGGCGGCGATGATCGACGGATATACTCGTCTGCAAGCCTTCTACAAGGTGGTGTTGCCGCAGGCCGCCACGGGCATCGCCGCCACCGCCATCTTCTGCCTGATATTCGCCTGGAACGAATATGCCTTCGCCGTGCTGCTGACCTCCGGCGAGGCCCAGACGGCGCCGCCCTTCATTCCCACGATCATCGGCGAGGGCGGGCAGGACTGGCCGGCCGTCGCCGCCGGCACGACGCTGTTCCTGGTGCCGATCGTCGCCTTTACCATCCTGCTTCGCAAGCATCTGCTGCGCGGTATCACCTTCGGTGCAGTCCGGAAATAGGAGTGGAACCGTGAAACAGACAAATCCAATGCAGGGAAAACGCGGTGGCGGGCTGCAGAAATGGCTGAAACGCGGTCCCTGGGAGATGGCCGCGGTCGTCATCATTGCTCTTGGCGTGGTGATGCTGATGCAGCCGATCTCCCTCACGCTCTATTCCTATTCCTTCGTCACCCTGCTGGCGGGAACCGGTCTCTTCACCATCGTCGGCAAATTCCCGGAGTGACCTGATGGCTGAAATTCGCGTACGAAATTTACAGAAGGCCTTCGGCGAATTCGTCGCCGTCAAGGGCTCCAGCTTTGTGGTCGAGAATGGCGAGTTCTTCGTCATGCTGGGGCCTTCCGGTTGCGGCAAGACAACGACCTTGCGCATGATCGCGGGACTTGAGCTGCCGACTGGCGGGGAAATCCTTTTGGGCGGCGAGGACGTCACCTTCAAGCGGGCGGCCCAGCGCGACATTGCCTTTGTCTTTCAGCTCTTTGCCCTTTATCCGCATATGAATGTGCGGGCCAATATCGGCTTTCCGCTGAAATGCCAGGGGACGCCGCGGGATGAGATCAAGACGCGGGTAGAGGAGGCGGCTCGTATCCTGCGCATCACCCATCTGCTCGATAAGCCCGTCTCGGGTCTTGCCGGCGGCGACCGTCAGCGCGTGGCGCTCGGCCGCGCCATCGTCCGTCAGCCGGCCGCCTTCATGATGGATGAGCCCTTGGGCGCGCTGGATGCCGAGTTCCGTACGCTGATGTGCCACGAATTGCGTGCCCTGCATGACCGGCTGCATGCCACCACCATCTACGTGACCCACGACCAGATGGAAGCCATGGCGATGGCCGACAAGATTGCGGTGATGAATCACGGCGTGATCGAGCAGCTCGGCACGCCACGCGACGTCTATGAACGGCCTGCGACCATCTTTGTCGCCGATTTCATCGGCTCGCCGGCGATGAACTTCCTCGCCTTCGAAGGTGGCCTGCAGCGGGGCGATCATCACATCCGCCTGAATGGCTTGTCGATCGAGGTACCGGAGGCGCATGAAGATGTCAGCAGCCAGAGGCTTGTCCTGGGAGCCCGACCAGAGCATATCCGCCTGAGCGACGAGGCCGGGTTGCGAGGCGAGGTCTTCGGCACGGAATATCTCGGCACCACCCAGATCGTCACCGTCATCACCGAGCATGGGAAGGTCCGAGCGCGCGTCGCCGCAGATCGGCGCGCCGCCGTCGGCAGCCCGATTGGCCTTACCTTCAAGCCGGAAAAATTGTCGATTTTTGAAGGCCAGAGCGGGCGCGCCATTCGCACGGCCCTGCACGATGGCACGTTGCAGGGAGTCCGTCATGGCTGATGTCGTTCTGCATAATGCCAGCAAGAATTTTGGCCCCGTGACCGCCGTGGACCATATCGACCTCGCGATCGAGGACGGCGAGTTCGTCGTTCTGCTGGGGCCGACGGGTGCCGGCAAGACCACCACCTTGCGCCTCATCGCCGGCTTGGAGGCTTTGGATTCGGGCCGGGTGATGATCGATGGCCGCGATGTTTCGGGTGACGCGCCGGCCCTGCGCGACGTTGCCTTCGTTTTCCAGCAATATTCGCTCTATCCCCATCTTTCGGTCTACGACAACCTGGCCTTTCCCTTGCGCTCGCCGACGCGGCACGTGCCGGAAGATGAAATCAGGCGCAAGATAAACGAAGTCGCCACCATGCTGCATATCGATCACAAGCTTCAGAACCGGGCGACGCGGCTCTCCGGCGGCGAGATGCAGCGTGTCGCCATTGGCCGGGCACTCGTGCGTAACCCCAAGATCTATCTGATGGACGAGCCGCTGTCGTCGTTGGATGCCAAGCTGCGCAACGAGCTGCGGCTGGAATTGAAGCGCATCCAGCATGAACTCGGCGCCACCGTGCTCTATGTCACGCATGACCAGATCGAGGCCATGACCATGGCGACCCGGATCGGCGTGTTGCGCGACGGCAAGCTGGTGCAGATCGGCGCGCCGCGCGAGATCTACGAAGATCCCAATGATGTCTATGTCGCGACGCGCCTTGGTCAGCCGCATATCAACCTGATACCACGTGGTCTTTTTCCGGATGTTGCCATGCCGGGCGCGGCCGAGACGATTGGGGTTCGCACTGAGAATCTGTTGATCAGCCGACACAACGGGGCTGCCGCGCGGATCGACTGGATCGAACATCTCGGCGACCAAAATCACCTGCATATCGATCTCAACGGGCACAAGGTAACGACGCTGGTGCAGCCGGATGCGGAGCTGGATGTCGGTGACGTGGTGGCGCTGGAGCTGCAAAATCCGCTCTATTTCGATCGTGAGGGGGCGCGGGTGCGGTCCTGAAGGACCAGATCGGCCGATTTGCGGGGACAGAACCAGCTGAGCATGGATTAAGAATATGGATTCGGGATTATTGAGACAATTGATTGGCGAAGTCGGCCAGACGGTGATTGCCCGGTCCGAGCATCTGACCGATCTCGATCAGGCGATCGGTGACGGCGATCACGGCATCAATATGAAGCGGGGCTGCGAAGCCGTGCTGGCGGAGATCGATTCGATCGCGGCTAAGCCGCTGCCGGAGGCGCTGCGGGCGATCGGCACGCAGCTCGTCATGACTGTAGGCGGGGCTTCCGGGCCGCTTTATGGAACCCTATGCCTCAGTCTTGGCAAGGCGCTGCCGGCCGAGCCGGATGCGCAAGCTGTGGCGGCTGCCGTTGCCACGGCCCTGGCAGCGGTGCAGGCGCGCGGCAAGTCGGAACGCGGACAGAAGACCTTGCTCGACGTCCTCGGTCCCGTCAGCGACCGCCTGTCGGCCGGTAATCTCAACAGCTTGACGGAGCTGGCCGAAATCGCCAATGAAGCGGCGACTGCCACCATTCCGTTGCAGGCGACGCGCGGTCGGGCTTCATTCCTAGGGGAGAGATCGATCGGTCATATGGATCCCGGCGCCTGCTCGCTGGCGCTGATTATTGAAACGCTTGTTACGTCGCTTGAAGGATCGAAGAAATGAGTTCGAATGTCGGCATCGTCATTGTTTCGCATTCCCCCAAAGTTGCCGAAGGGGCAGCGGATATGGTGCGGCAGATGGTCGGTGATGAAGTTCAGGTCGCCTGGACCGGCGGCAACCCGGCAGGTGGCCTTGGCACCAGCGTGCCGGCGATCATGAGCGCCATCGACCATGCCTGGAGCGAGGCGGGGGTCGCTATTCTGGTGGATCTTGGCGGGGCTGAAACCAATAGCGAGATGGCGATCGAGATGCTGCCCGATGAGCGCCAGGGCAAGGTCGTCGTCTGCAATGCGCCGATCGTCGAAGGCGCCGTGATTGCCGCCACCGAGGCGGCCAGCGGGGCACCCCTGGCCTTGGTGAAAAAGATAGCCGAAGAGCTTTCGCCGCAATAGATGTTGATGCAATTGATGTGGAGATGAAGACAGAATGACCCTTGCGGAAACACCGGTCCTGGGAAGCGTCGTCCTGGCTCACGAGGCCGGGCTCCATGCGCGCCCTTCGGTGAAGCTGACGAAGCTCGCAAAGTCCTTCTCATCGGCGATCGCGCTGGCGACCGCTGCGGACGGACCTTGGATTGACGCCAAGAGCGTCGCCAAGGTCATGGCAATGAAGGCGCCGCGCAACAGCAACCTGCATTTCCGCGCGACGGGTGCCGATGCGGCCACGGCCGTTCAGTCCTTGATCGACCTCGTCAACCGTGACTTCGACGAAGCGCAGGCCAATGGCTGACAGCTGGTACCACGGGCGCACGGCCTCGGCGGGCATTGCCATCGGCACGGCCTTTCCGCTGCCGCCGAAACCGGCTGAACCGCCAGCGGCGGAGCGCGCGGCTGGCGGTGCCGAGGCGGAAATGGCCGCCCTGCATGCGGCGGTTCAGGCGGCGGTGGATGAGATCAGTGAGCTGATGGCGGCTGCGGCCGAAGATGCCGCCGATATTCTCGAATTCCAGATTGCCATGCTTGAAGACGATACGCTGCGCGAACCGGCTCTGCTTGAGATCGCGCAGGGCCGAATGGCCGATCTCGCATGGGCTGAGGCGCTCGACGCGCAGATCGCCGATTACGCCGCTTCTGATGACGACTATTTCAAGGCGCGCACGGCCGACTTGCAGGACATGCGCGATCGGGTGCTCCGGCACCTGCGCGGCGAGAACGCGATTGAAGTGCCGCCGGGTGCGATCGTGCTGGGCGAGGATCTGACACCCTCGCTGTTTCTCAGCCTGGATTGGACACGGGGCGGCGGCATCGCGCTCAGCAAGGGCAGCTCCTCCAGCCATGTGGCAATGCTGGCGCGTATGCGCCGTGTGCCGATGGTTGTGGGTTTGGGTATCGATGTGAGCGTGGTCGCGCCGGGATCGACTGTCATCGTCGATGCGGAAAGCGGGCGGATCGTCATTGAGCCGGATGCGGCGACGCGAACGGATATCGAGGCGCGCCGGCTTCAGCTTGATGCCGAGCAGGCGAGGGCCGAGGAATATCGCCTGCAGCCGGCGTGTGCGGCCGATGGAACCGAGATCAGGCTGCTGATCAATATTGCCGACCTTACCGACCTGGAGAATCTCGACCCGGCGATCTGTGACGGCATCGGGCTGGTCAGGACGGAATTTCTATTCCGCCAGGATGGCAAGCTGCCGACCGAGGCAGAGCAATATGAAATCTATCGGCGAATGGTGGAATGGGCGCAGGGGCGTCCCGTCACCGTCCGCACGCTCGACGCGGGCGGCGACAAGCCGATTGCCGGCCTTACGCTTCCCGAAAGCAACCCGTTTCTAGGCCTGCGTGGCCTGCGCCTCTCGCTTGCCCGACCGGATGTGTTCAAGGTCCAACTGCGGGCGCTCTGCCGGGCTGCCTGCCATGGCGATCTCAAGATTATGCTGCCGATGGTAAGCGTGCCCGGCGAACTCGATGCTGCCCGTCGCCTGCTGGACGAGGTTGTCGAGGAGCTGCGATCCGAAGACATACCGCACAGACTACCGCCGCTTGGTATCATGGTCGAGGTGCCGTCGGTGGCACTCATGCCGGAGCGCTTCGCTGCGGACTTTTATTCCATCGGTTCGAACGACCTCACCCAGTATACGCTGGCAGCAGCGCGTGATCTCGGCAGCGTTGCGGCGCTTGTCGATGCCGGCGATCCGGCCGTTCTCAAGCTGATCGCCAATACAGCAGCCTATGGGCGGCAATCAGGTCGGGAGGTCAGTCTCTGCGGCGATGCCGCCGCCGACACCCGCCTAGTGCCGCAGTTGCTGGCGGCAGGTTTGCGCGCGCTGTCAGTCGCGCCTGCGGCGGTCGGCCGCGTCAAGGCTGCAGTTGCGTCGACACGCCTTGCGTGATCAAGATGCCGCCGGTGACGTTGCAGCAATCCGATCCGGTGGGGTATCCGGCTGATGACCAAGAAAAAACCACAAGCGGGCAGGCATGAAATGCACGCCGCAGCCGCTCCGGGCATAGAAGCGGAGCCGGCTTCGGCGGCAAACTCGGCTGTCGCCAGTTATAAGCAGATCCTGGCGCGGATTCTCGAAAACCGGCCCTCGGGTACGCGCCAGCGTCTAGCTGCGGCTTTGGCTAAGAACCGCAGCTTTGTATCGCAAATCGCCAATCCGGCCTATCCGACGCCGATCCCGGCACAGCATCTCGACATCATCTTCGAGGTCTGTCTGTTCCCCCATCAGGAGCGCGAGGCTTTTCTCGATGCCTATGCCGCCGCACATCCGGGCCGGCTGCAGCGTCACCGGCATCAGCATCCGAAGGAACATCGGCTGCGCCCGGTAACGGTCTATCTGCCGGATCTCGAAAACGAGAAGAAGAATCAGGCGATGGACAAGCTGATCAACGATATCGCCTTGAAAATCGGCAAATTGAGCGAGATGAGCTGACGCGGAAGACGCGAAACCGGTACCGGAACAGGCGGGCAAGTCCTGAAGGCGCCAAACGAAGGGGAGCAAGATGAAAAAGCTGATCAATTCGATCGACACGGTCCTGGCGGAAAGCCTGGACGGTTTAGCCGAGGCGCATGCCGATATCCTGCAGCTTGGCGAGGGGCGGAAATTCGTTCGCCGGCGGAACCTGAAGCCGGGCAAGGTGCAGCTCATCTCGGGCGGCGGGTCCGGTCACGAACCGTTGCATGCCGGCTTCGTCGGGCATGGCATGCTGGATGCTGCCTGTCCCGGCCAGGTCTTCACCTCGCCGACTCCGGACCAGATGGTCGCTGCCATGACGGCAGTAGACCAGGGCGCCGGTTCGCTGTTGATCATCAAGAATTATGAAGGCGACCGGATGAATTTCGAGATGGCGGCCGATATGGCGCCGGGCGCGGTCGCAACGATCATTGTCGATGATGACGTTGCCGTCGAAAAATCGACCTATTCCATCGGCCGCCGCGGTGTCGCCGGCACCATGATCGTCGAGAAGATCGTCGGAGCTGCGGCGGAAGGCGGTGCATCGCTTGCCGAGCTTGAGGCGCTGGGCAAGGCGGTCAATGCGGCCAGCCGGTCCATGGGGGTGGCCCTGACGAGTTGCACCGTTCCGGCGGCCGGCAAGCCTACTTTTGTACTCGGCGATGACGAGATGGAAATGGGGGTGGGTATTCATGGCGAACCGGGCCGGCGCCGGGTGAAGCTGGCGAACGCCGACGCCATCGTGGAGGAGATGGTTGGTGCGATCGTCGACGATCTTGGGATCAAAAGCGGCGGCGAGATTTTGCTGCTGGTGAACGGCTTCGGCGGCACCCCGCAGATGGAGCTCTATCTGATGCATCATGCGGCGCACAGGCAATTGGCGGGCAAGGGCATCAAGGCGGTGCGTTCGCTGGTCGGCTCCTATGTCACCTCGTTGGAAATGGCCGGCTGCTCCTTGACAGTCGCGCAGCTTAGTGCTGAACAGCTTACGCTCTGGGATGCACCGGTTCATACCGCTGCCTTGCGCTGGGGCATGTAGCGACTGAAAACGGCGAAGAGGGTGTCGTGGCGACCATCAAGCGATTTTGGGGCGAGCCGTATCTCGCCACCCTGGACACGACGGTCGCCTCGGTCGATGCCGATCAGATCACGCTGACCGAAACCATTTTCTATGCCTTTTCGGGCGGGCAGGAGAGCGATCAGGGAACCATTGGCGATATCCCCGTGCTTGAAGCGCGAAAGGCAGCCAATGACATTCTCTATCGCCTGCCGCCCGATCATGGGCTCGAAAAAGGACAGGTCGTTACCGTGGCGATCGACTGGGCGCGCCGTTATCGGTTGATGCGGCTCCATTTCGCGGCCGAAATCGTGCTGGAGCTGGTTTATCGGCAGCTGAACGGCGCGGAAAAAATCGGTGCGCATATCGCCGCCGACAAGGCGCGCATCGATTTTGCCTGGCCGGAGAGCGTCACGCCCTTGCTGCCGGAGCTGGAGCAGGCGGCCAATGCGATCTGCCTGCGCGATCTGCCCATTGTCAGCGCCTTCAGTGACGAATCTGCGGGACGGCGCTATTGGGAGATTGCCGGTTTTGCCCGCGTTCCCTGTGGCGGTACGCATCTTCGCCGCAGTGGCGAAATCGGCGGCATCATTTTGAAGCGCCGCAATATCGGCAAGGGCAAGGAGCGTATCGAGGTCCTGCTGCAGGCCGGTCAGGATTAGGCCCGACCTCGGATTAAGCCTGACGCCGAGACTGGCGTTCGCGCCAGGCATCCTGCAGCTGATAGCTCCAGTAGGTCAGCTGCGCCGCGGCCCGGCCGAAAATCCCGCCGTTCCAGTCAAGCGTGAAAGGTGCAAACAGGCGATAGCGGTCACTGTCGCCGCTGATGGCCTCGGCTATCACTCGGCCGCCAATGGCCGTGGTGTTCATGCCATGGCCGCCGAAGGCCGTGCAGTACCAGCGGCCTGCCGACAAGCGCCCGATCTGCGGCATCAGGTGGCGCGCGTATGACATCAGGCCGGACCAGGCGATCTCCACCTTCAAGGGCATCAGTTGCGGATAGGTCGAGACCATCTCCCGTCGCAGCAGTCCAGCCAAGTCCTGGGGATCGGCGGTGCGGGTGGTGATGCGGCCACCCCAGAGCAGGCGGTCCCCGCCGACAATCCGATAGTAGTCGCCGGCGCGCCGGTCATCGCCGATGGCGGCCGTGGTCCGGACGGCTTGTTGCAACAGAGCCGCATCGGGCTCGGTCAGCAGCACATAGGTGGCGATCGGCAGGAAACTGCGGGTGAGGGCGGGGCAGAGCCGATCGGTATAGCCGCCACCGGTAAAAACCACCTCCTGAGCGGTAACATCGCCTCCCGGCGTAGCGATGCGTTGCCGGCCATTTGTCTGTGCGATGGAGATGGCCGGCGTCCCTTCATGGATCTTGCCGCCCCGGCGGACGATCTCGCGCGCCAGCGCGCGGGCATAATTCAAGGGGTGGAAATGGAAGGAATCGTGATCGAAAAGGGCCTGGTGGTATTTTTCCGACCGCAGGATCTCGCGCAGTTGGTCGCGCGCCAGAAAGGAGAGCTTCCGGCCGAAATCGCGCTCCATTTGGTCACGGTGAGCGAGCAGGCCATCGCCATCGTCGTAGCGGATGGCGCCGATGATGCCGTCCGTCCGCTCTGCTTCGACGATGCCGAGATCGCGAATATTGGCAGCGACGATGTCAACGCCTTCCATCGACAGGCGATAGAGCGCTTTTGCCTGGTCCGGTCCGACCTTGCGGCTGATCTTCTCTTGCCCGCAGGCGAAGCCGGGCGAGACGAAGCCGCCATTGCGGCCCGACGCACCCCAGGCAATGCGCCGCGCCTCCAGAATCGTGACACCACGCCCAAGCCGCAGCAGCTCGAGCGCCGTGGTCAGTCCGGCGAGGCCGCCACCGATGATGCAAACATCGCTTTGATGCGCGCCGGTCAGCGTCGCGTATCTGTCGTCGCTGGCCAGGGTGCGGCGGTAATGCGTGTCGATGTATTCGGTCGATAGGTGCACGGACATGGCCAGCTATGTTGCGGGATAGGTGATGTCCAGCACTTCCAGCATCTCGGTGCCGTTCGGCGAACGCAGGGTCACCGTGTCGCCGACACGCGCCTTCAACAGCGCGCGGGCGACAGGAGAAACCCAGCTGATGCAGCCGGGTGCGCTATCGATCTCGTCGATACCGACGATGGTCACGGTTTCCTCGCTGTCATCGGCGCGGGCATAGGTGACGGTCGCGCCAAAGAAGACCTGGTCACGCCGCGTCTGGCGGGCAGGATCGACGGCTTCGGCATTGGCGAGGCGCTTATCCAGGAAACGCAGGCGGCGGTCGATCTCCCGCAGTCGCTTCTTCCCGTAGATGTAATCGCCGTTCTCGGAACGGTCGCCATTCCCCGCGGCCCACTCGACCACGCGGACGATTTCCGGTCGCTCGACGGTCCAGAGATGATGGCGCTCGGCCTTCAGCCGTTCGAAACCCGCAGGCGTGACATAATTTTTTGTGCCCGCCGGGATCGGTGCGACATCGTCGTCCTCGTCATCGGCTTGGTAATCGGTCTCGCTGCTCATGTCGTGCTCAGGTATCGGTTGAGGTGCGGCGATCGGTAATGATGCCGAGATCATGCGGCAGCCGGTTCATCGAGGCAAATCCGTCCGCTGTCACGATGATCTGGTCCTCGAGGTTGAAACCACCGAAACCGTTTATATAGAGCGGAATTTCATAAGCGAGGACCATATTTTCCTCGAACGGAATGTCGCTATCGGCGGAGATGAAGGGCCATTGCTCGGAAAAGACCGAATGGCCGACGCCGTGACCGATATGGCCGCGGCTATAACCGGCGAGACCGGCCTGATGCAGGACCCCCACAGCGGCATGGTATGCATCCGATAGGCGCTTGCCGGGCCTTACCTGGCTGAGGCCGGCGGCAAAGGCCGCCGCGACGTGCCGATGCAGGCGCTGCTGTTCGTCGGTCGCCGCAGCAAAGACGAAATTGCGCGAGCAATCGGAGGAATAGCCGTCAATCACGCAGCCGACATCGGCTTTGATGATGCTGCCAGGCGCGACACGGCCGCCAGCCTGCCACGGATCGGTGCCGATGCTGATATATTCCCAACTGGTGATCGCCGGATCGATGCCACGCTTGGCGGCTTCCGTCGCGACGCCGGCGCGGAAATGGCGACGCAGATCCTCGGCATCCTCGCCGGCGGCCGTCATCGCGATCAGCGATCGCAGACCAGCTTCGGAGAGTTCCAGGCCGAGCCGCAATTTGGCGATCTCCGCTTCCGTCTTGACCATTCGCAACCGGTCGAGGACTGGCGATCCGTCCACGATCTTCGCTTGGGGCAGGGCCGCAGCGATTTTCGCAGCGTCGTTGGCGGAGATGAAGTCGAGGTCGAAACCGAGGCGCGCATCCTCAAGCGCCAAATCCTGCAGCACGTCGTGCAGCGCCTTTAACGACAGGGAAATATCAAAAGGATTGGGGCGCTGCAGTCCCTCGGGCCGGCCGTCATTGCGCCAGGCGCTGCGCAGGCGCTGTTCGATCGGCTCATGCGCTGTATCCGCAGAAACCGCTGCGATCTCGATCCAGAGTGGATGGCTGCGGGCAAGAAAAGCATCATCGTCGGAAAAGGCTTTTTCATACAGATCGCCGATGACCACGCCCGTCGGCTTTTGTCGATCGGCCGGTATAATTGCGAAGGCGGCGCCGGCACGACGAAAGAGGGCCGGCACACCGGGACTGACGCCTGTGGCATAGCGAAAGCCTTCCGGCTCGGCGACGACCAGGGCATCGAGCCCGGCTTTCCTTAGCAGGTTGCTGGCGCGTTCACGGTTCAAGTAAGGTTGGGGCATGAAACGCTACCTATTCGGGGTCGCTGACAGGATGGGGCGGCGGTAAAAGGCGCGTAATCTAATCGCTGTATCGGGCATGTATCAAGCCGTAGCAAGACGGTTCGATGACAGGCTACTGAAGCGGCAGGGGGATCTGGCATTGCAAACGGTTCCGGACGCATTCCGCCGCCAAATAAACTGGTGCGAGGCGCTTGGCTCGCCCTTTACCGCGCACGTGCTGCGAATCCTCCGGGCCGATCTGCTGGCGGGCGGTGTAGTCGCGGACATGGTCGGAACTTGGCCGGGCGATCCCGAGGCGGATGCCTTGCCGCTGCGCTTGACGGGTGCGCTGCATGCACTGGTGCTGGGGCATCATTCGGCGGCACTGGCCGCGTGCTATCCGGGTGGCGAGCATGCCGGTGATGGTACCCGGCTGGCGGCGGCGATCGGATCGGTGCTGAAGGAGATGCCGGCGCATTTCGCCGACTACCTGGCTTGGCCGCCGCAGACCAACGAGACCCTGCGATCGGCGGCCTTGCTGGGCGGTTTCACCACCATCGGCGCAGAGACGGGGCGGCCGCTGCGGCTGCTGGAAATCGGGGCAAGCGCCGGCCTCAATATGTTATGGGACCGTTTCCGCTACCGGCTGGGCGCGACGGATTTCGGCCCGGCTGACAGCCCGGTCCTGCTGCAGACCGATTGGCGCGGTCCGCTTCCGCCTTTGACGATGCCCATTGTGCTGGAACGGCATGCTTGCGACCAAGCCCCGGTCGACCTGCATGATCCGCTGCGGCGCCTGTGCCTCTGCAGCTATGTCTGGGCGGATCAGCAGGAGCGGATGGCGCGGCTGACCGGCGCTATTTCCCTGGCGCTCGAATCAGGGATCACGGTCGCCAAGGCAGATGCCGCCGATTGGCTGGAGGGCCAGCTGGCGTTGCCGGCAGACCCGAAGACGATGACGGTGCTCTATCATTCGGTCATGTGGCAATATCTGCCGAACCCGACACAGCGGCGTATTATCGGCCTGATGGAGCAGGCGGCAAAACGCGTCCCGCTGGCCTGGCTCCGTCTCGAGCCTCAGGCGACAGGCGGCTTCGCTGTCTTGCTCACGCTATGGCAGGGTGGTACCGCCCGCGAACGCCTGCTGGCGCTCTCGCATCCGCATGGAAGCTGGGTCGAGTGGCTATAGGTGGAGTTGTGGTGACTGCAGGCCGGCGTCAGCCGTTGGCCACGGCGCGCGGCTCGACAGCTTCGGGATGCAGCTTGGCGACAACCCGGCCATCGGCCGTGCGGCCGGCATGGACCGAACGAGCCATCAGATCCTGCCACGGACTGGTCGCATTCGCCTTCTTATGCTCGGCGATCCAGGCATCACGATACTCGCTGCCCGTGGTCTCCTCGTAGACCGGCATGCCCTGGGTATAATGGACAAGCTTGGCATCCGAGCGCGGCGCGTCATAGCCGACGAGGTGATTCCAGTAACCCGGCACACCGCCGACCAGTTCGGGTGACAGCCAGTCCATGGTATGCGGTGTGCGGCAACGCTGCGGATCGTCGACATAGTCAGGCGTCAGCACCCGGTTGGCGGGATGGCCGCAATTGAACATGATCATGCTGGCCCATTCGAACTTCTTCTCGTTCTTGGAGACCATTGCCGCATAGCGGTCGTCTGCCAGGGCGAACAGGCCGGCGACATCGTCCAGGGCGAGAAAATCGATATCGAGAAACAACGCCCAGCCTTGGAAGTCGCAGAGCCAGGGCACCAGGAAGCGGCTGTAGGTAAAGGGCGTCAGGCCCTGCCGGGACATTGGCAGGGTGGGCAGGACCAGCGGCGAAATGGCGAGCGGCTTGGTGCTGCGCCGGAACAGGCTGAACTGCAGGACGTTATAGGCAACCGCTTGCCGGTGGTCATAGCCAATGAAGATACGGAGCGGCTGGTTGCTGGTACGGTCCATGGGGCAGGTCCACTTTTAGGATATCAGGCTGGTCAATACGCCGGTCAATTTGTCCGATGCACTGGTGCCGATCGGTGGCAGGTTCTGCAGGGTGGTGACAGCGCCGGCGAGCGAGGAGGTCAGCGTGTCGAGCGATGAATTGGCAGCGAGACCGTAGGGATCCGCGCTGGTATCGACAGCCTTCTCGACGGTGTCATAGTCATTCTTATAGAGACCCTGGCTGAGCTGGACCGCATAGTTATAAGCGTTCTGGCGGTTGGTCTGGGTGTCGTTCTCGCGGGTCACGCGCAGCACGTATTTGCCGGCCTGGAGGTTGTAGGTGCCGTTGACCAGCTGCTTATAAACATCGTTGGCGGAACCGGCATCGGACGAGGAATCAGCGATCGTGTTGCCGCTCTTGTCGATCAGCTGGAAGCGTACGTCGGGATTTTCGGAATTATCCGTCAACACGCCGAACTTGGTCGGCCCCGAGGTCGCGACATTGAAGGTGAAGAAGTCGGCTGCGTCGTTCTTGTCGAGCGAGCTGAAGACGTTGAGGCGCGAATAGTTTTGCCGCAGGATGCCGACGTTCCGCGCCGTCATGCGATTGTCGATCTGGACGTCGTTCGTGTTCTTCTGGAAATCCTTGACGTTGATCTTGGCCTGTTGCGCGGCCTGGTCCATCGCCGCCACTTGCTGCGAGAGCGCGTCGAGCGAATTGGAGGCGCTGCCATTGCCGGACGACGTGCCGGAAGTCGCACCGAACAGCGAATTGGCGGTCGATGAAGAATTCGACCCGCTCAGCGAGGAACCTAATACGCTGCTGGAAGAGGCTGGTGCGATGGCAGTGCTCATTGTCGCTTCCTAATCTAATCGCTTAAATAGCCGGCCCATCAGATCGACACCCGCATGATGGGGCGGCTGGGTTCGTAAGCCGCTGTTGCCGGGGCCGCCGCGGGGGCGGGGATACGGGCGGCGCTATCGGCCGGGACATCCGGCTTCTGTGCCAGGCCTTCAGCGATCGCCCGGTTGATGTCGAGGATCGGCTGGATCTTGCCGCCGTCGAGGTCCGCCAGACGCTGCATGATGTGGCGATCGACCATGACCGAGAGGGCCAGGACGTTTTGCCGCACATCCTTCGGCAGCGGACAATCGGGTTCAATCAGCGCCGCCTGGAAAATCGACCAGAGCCGCTGGTTGAGACGAAGCGCCTCGCGCAGGGAAACACCCTTGTCATCGGCCTTGGCGGCGACGATCAGCCGTCGCGAAGCTTCTGCCAAAGCCCAGGCTTCCGTGCTACGCGGGTCGGCGGCTGCCGGCTTGCTGCTATACCCGATCGGCTGTTTCATCAATTTCTCCGCCAGGATCAAGCAGGGCCGCCGTATCAAGGGAGGGTTTTGACCGATCCCTAGAAAAGCTTGGCGGTGAGCTTGAGAGCCCGATAGTAGTCCTGTTTAAGCACGAACTGTGCCACATGCTCCAGTTCGGCGGCGATTCCTGGTCGCTCCTTTGCAGTTTGCTCCAGGATGGCTTCAAATTTCTTAATGCTCTCGGCCAAATCTTCGGGAAACAGGTACATGAGCTGGATGATCAGATAGAGCTTCTTTTCCAGGCTCGTAGCTGCTTCCTCTTTCATTACCTCTCGGCCGCGCAGGAAGTTCGCCTTGTTGTAGAGGTAAAAAGTTCCGGGTTCTTCGCCCCGGCCGATAACCGCGCCGTTGACGATAACTTTTTCTCCCGGGCGCAGCGAAAACTTCAGCGGCACAATACTTCTCCATCGCGTTCAAAGGCCCACTTCCGGAAATTTGCCGAAGATGGGTCAAGCCCTGGTACTTGTAGCGGGGGCTTGCGGCGGGGGAGAAGCGGGCGACGGCGTTGCCGCCGCCGCCCAACTCTATCCGATCCGGCTGTATTAGAACAACCGCAGGATCGCCTGCTGGGCCTGGTTGGCCAGGCTGAGGGAGATGGTACCCAACTGCTGGCG
>DATLJB010000074.1:0-19828 GCA_035539075.1 Terriglobia bacterium | reverse complement strand
CTGGAAGCCTATGACAGCTTCGTCAAATCATGCCTGCAGAATATCGATCATATCGCCTCGATCGATACATCTTTCGCGCTGCATGCGGTGAAGTAGCGAAGCTCAATCCGGCATCTGCGGATCGCGCTGCATGGGCGGCGTACCGAGCGAGAGGCTCGCCTTGATGCCGCTCGCCGCCGCCGGCTTCAGCCCCATGCGGCGGCAGATGCCGAGGATGAGGTCGGCACGGTTCAGCGTATAGAAGTGGAACTGGTCAATGCCTTCGGCCATCAGGGCACGGCATTGCTCCGTCGCCACCATGGCGGCGATCAATTTACGCGTTTCGGGATCGTCATCGAGCCCGCCGAAGAGATCGTGCAGCCAGTCGGGCACACTGGCCCCGCACATCCCCGAGAACTTCACGGTCTGGGCGTAGCCGGTGACGGGCAGGATGCCCGGCACGATGGCGCCGTCGATGCCCGCGCGCCGCGCCCGGTCGATGAAGGTCAGGAAGACGTGGTTGTTGAAGAAGTACTGGGTGAGCGCACGGTCGGCCCCGGCATCGAACTTGCGCTTGAGATTATCGAGGTCGGCATCGCTGGAGAGCGCCTGCGGATGGGTTTCCGGATAGGCGGCGACGCTGATTTCGAAATCGGCCACCCGTTTGATGCCGGCGATGAGATCGGTCGCATAGGCGTAGCCTTGGGGATGCGGCTGATAGATCTGGCCGCTCGGCGCATCGCCGCGCAAGGCGACGATATGGCGGATTCCGGCATCCCAATAGAGGCGCAGCAGGTCGTCGATTTCGCCGCGGCTGTGGCCGACGCAGGTGAGATGGGCTGCCGGATGCAGCGAGGTCTCCTGGACGATGCGCTTCACGGTCGCGAAGGTGCTGTCGCGGGTCGTGCCGCCGGCCCCGTAAGTGACAGAGACGAATTGCGGATGCAGCGGTTCCAGCGCCCGGACCGTGGCCCAGAGCTGCTCGCTCATTGCCGGTGATTTCGGAGGAAAGAATTCGAAGCTGACCCGGGGCAGGTTACTGATACGCGCAATCATCGGGCTTCCATTCCGGCTCAGATCCTTTTCCTAAAAGCGGCGCAAACAGACACAGAATCACCGCTTTTACGCTAACACCCGGGTCGGGAAGCGGCGAGCGCCAAATCACGGCATCCGATGATTATTTTCAACCGAGCTGTGAGCGCTTCTTACCGGTCCGGCATTGTTGAGGCTGGGCCGGCTTTTCTTCTTCTTGGACGAATGTTAAACAAGCCCCGCCGGTTACTTATAAGAGAAGGGGAGTGGGATGGCGAAATCGGTGGAACGGGTCGACTTGGGGGGCGCCAGCCTGGGAACGGCGCGGCACCTGCTGGTCCATCATTATCGTCCGAACAAACCCTCTCCGGAGGCGCGCAAGGTCTATATCCAGGCGTCGCTGCATGCGGATGAGTTGCCGGGCATGATGGCGGTCCATCATCTGCTGCAGCAATTGGACATGGCGGACCGCACCGATGGCATTCGCCAGGAGATCGTCGTCGTGCCGGTCGCCAATCCGGTCGGTCTGGCCCAGGTGATCAACGGCTATCATGCTGGGCGCAGCGACCTTTCCGGCAACGGCAATTTCAATCGCAATTGGCCCGATCTGTTCGCCGGTCTGGAGGATCGTGTTGCCGCTAAGCTCGGCGCCGATCCGATCGCCAATAAGGCGGCGATCCGGGCCGCGATCTCGACGGATCTGGCGGAGCGAAAGATCCTTGGCGAAGCGGATCAGTTGAAGCTGACGCTGACCCGCCTCGCTTGCGACGCCGACATGGTGCTGGACGTCCATTGCGATGACGATTCACTGATGCATCTCTATATGCCGCTGGAGAACTGGGCCGAGTACCAGGATCTCGCGGCCGAGCTTGGCGCGGTGGCCTGCATGACGGCCAATGATTCTGGCAGCTTTTGCTTCGATGAGACCTTTGCGCTGCCCTGGAACAAGTTGCGCTCGGCGGTCGGCGACAAGTTCCCGATCCCGGCAGCGCCTTTCGTGACAACCCTGGAGCTGCGCGGCCAGCCCGATGTGTTTGACGATCTCGGCGCTGCGGATGCCAAGGCGATCTATCGCTTCCTGCAACGCCATGGGATCATCGCCGGCGATCCCGGTCCTGCACCCAAGCTGCTCTGCACGGCAACGCCACTGGATGCCGCCGATGTGCCGCTCTCGCCGGGTTCCGGCCTGCTTGCCTATAAACGCAATCTCGGTGAAATCGTGAAGAAGGGTGACCTGTTGGCGGAGCTGATCGATCCGCTGGCCGAGGATCCCTCCAAGGCGCGCCAGCCGATTTTCTCCGCCAATGACGGCCTGATCCTGTCGCGGCGCCAGCACAAGCTGGTCAAGGCCGGCGACTACATCAACATGATCGTCGGCACCGAGGTGCTGGCGCATCGCACGGCAAAGCTGATGACCGATTGAGCGGCTGATTTGATGCCGCGGCGTGACAGGGGGCACTGCTAAGCGCGCGTGCCATCCGCCGGTCTCACCCTCAGGCTTAAGACCCGAGGGTCAATGGCTGAGGAAGCGTGCAACTGCCGGCATGGATTGCCGGGTCAAGCCCGGCAATGACAGGTTGTTTGAGGTTACCGCTGAGCGCGAGTGCCATCCGCCGTTCTCACCCTCAGGCTTAAGACCCGAGGGTCCATGGCTGAGGAAGCGTGCAACTGCCGGCATGGATTGCCGGGTCAAGCCCGGCAATGACGGGGTGTTTAAGGTTGCCGCTGAGCGGCAGTGCCATCTCGCTGTCACCCTCGGGCTTGACCCGAGGGTCCATGGTAGAGGCTGCATGCAGTTGCTGACATGGAATGCCGGGTCAAGCTCACGGCAATGACAAAAGGGCGGAGATATCGCCGGGTCACCGTATCGCGGCGCTGAAAGCCTGCAAGGCGGCGAGCGGATCGGCCTGCTGCCACAGGCCCGGTGCGACCGCGATGAAGTCGGCGCCGGCCTTGGCGAAAGCGGCGGCGGCTGCGGGTGTGTCGGCGAAGATCACGCTCGGCACCGTCATCATCTCGCCCCACCACTGGATCAGTGCCATGACCTGATCGGCCGTGACATCCGGCGCCAGGGCCGGATCGAAGGCGACATAATCGGCGCCAAGCTCAGCGGCGATCATGGCCTCGTGACGCTCCGGCGGGCAAGCGACGCCGATGGAAAGGTCGCTGAACTTGCCGCGCAGTTTCTTGACGGCAGAAGCATCGCTGAGATGAATGCCATCGGCGCCGATCGCCTGCACGAGATCGACCTCGTCCTTGACGATGAGCGCGAAGTCACGCCCGGCAAGGCGCGGCATGAGATCCCGCTGCAGCCACATCGCGGCTGCCGGATCATTCGCCGGGTCGATCAGGAGGGCGGCAGCGCCGCTTTGCGCCATCGCGGCGAGCAGCAGATCGCCGAAGGCAGCAGCGGAAACGCCGCCCGGAATGAGACCGGGCGGCGTTGTCAGATAAAGCTGAGCGGCTGCCGGCTCAGCAAGGGTATTCGTGGCGATCGCCGTTACTCCTTGCCCTGATAGATCTTGATGATCTGATCGAGCATGGCGAGTGCTTCCGCGCGCGGCCGCTGGAAGGTGTTGCGGCCGATGATCGAGCCGTTGCCGCCGCCATCGCGGATGCCGCGGGCTTCGTCATAGATGCCGTTCAGGTCCTTGGCGGCGCCACCGGAGAAGACGACGATGCGGCGGCCGTTGAAGCAGGCCTGCGTTACATGGCGGATACGGGCGGCCAGGGTCGAGATGTCGACTTTTTCCTTCTCGTAGACCTTCTTGGCCTCCGGCTGCTCGAGGAAAGCTGTGGGCGGCTTCACCTTGATGATATGGGCGCCAAGCAGGGCGGCCATATGGGCGGCATAGGCGCAGATATCCATCGCCGTCTCGCCGTCCTTGGAGATGGCGTCGCCGCGCGGATAGGACCAGACGACGACGGCGAGGCCGGCCGCCTTGGCCTCTTCCGCCAGTTCGCGGATTTCTTCCATCATCTCGAAGGCATAGTCGCTGCCGGGATAGATGGTGAAGCCGATGGCCGCGCAGCCGAGGCGCAGGGCGTCATTCACGCTGCCGGTGACGGCCTGGTCCTTGGAGGTGGCGAGGCTGTTCGAGCTGTTGACCTTCAGGATCGTCGGAATGGCGCCGGCGAAGGTATCGGCGCCAGCTTCCAGCATGCCGAGCGGGGCGGCATAGGCGCTGAGGCCCGCATCGATCGCCAGTTCGTAATGGTAATGCGGATCATAGGCCTCGGGATTGGGCGCGAAGCTGCGTGCCGGGCCGTGCTCGAAGCCCTGATCGACCGGCAGGATCACCAGCTTGCCGCTGCCGCCCAATTTGCCTTCCATCAGGATGCGGGCGAGATTGGCCTTGGTGCCGGGATTGTCGCTTTCGTAATTCGCCAGGATCTTGCGAACCTTCTGGGTAATCTTCATGCCGCTGGGCTCCCCTTTGAGCTCTGGAATATGGTGGCTCAGAAATCAGAAATCAGAAATCAGGATGCCGGGTTCTTAGCCAAGAATGCCGTTCATTTCAATGACAGGGGCGACTTTCAACGAATTGTTGATGCGGGAACTTGGCGTTAGCGCTGTCAGTTCAACTTGATCGAGCGGTTTGCGCTAGTCAATTTGCGTCGGGTGCCGGGTCTCGACGCGGGAACCCAGGCCGTCGGCAATGGCTTGAAGCTTCGCCAGCATGCCCGGGCTGCCGCGAAAGCAAATGGCCGGCAGCCCTTCCCGAAGTGCGGCATGGGCAAAATCAGCGCGATCGCCACAATCCAGCACGATGACGGGCTTCCATTCGGGAAACTGCTCCAGAGCCGATTCCTGCAGCCCGACAAACCAGAGGACGCCGTGGATGCTGGCGGCGTCCGGGGGCGACCAGAATCGGGCAGCAGCTGGGTTCGGCGACCTGGCGTAAACGGCGGCCAAGTCATCGAGATTCTCGACCACATGGCAATCGGGAACCGCCGGTTGCATCCAATTGTTTTGAAAAACTGCCTTCATGGCTGCAGTTTGCGCGGATGCGCTGCTTTGGCAAGGCGCAACTATCCTGTTTCCCGTCTCGTCAGGGCAGCGCGACAGTCTGTCGGATAAAAATTGCGGCTCAGCGCGATGGGACCGCACGGAATGGTTAAGAAATTCACGCAGTGTTCATTGCTGGGCGGCAATCGCCCCTTCTGCCAAAGGATGAAACAAGGTTAGCATGGTTCCCATTCGGCAACGTCGCAAAGGAGAAAGCCGGCATGCGTCATGATAGGCGGCTGACGGAGGCGGGGCTGGCAGCCCTGACTGCGGGATTGATGGCGGTTACTGCTTTGGTCGTGACGGCCTCGGCCGCCTCGGCCGAACAGGTGGTGGTCAAAATGAATGCGATTTCCGCCAGCGGCGTCGGCGAACCGATCGGCACGGTCACCTTGTCGGATTCACCCGAGGGAATGAAGCTGGCTTTCAATCTGCGCCATATGCCGCCGGGCGACCATGGCGCGCATATTCATGAGAACCCGAATTGCGGGCCGGCCGAGAAGGACGGGCAGATGGTTGCCGGGCTGGCGGCCGGCGATCACTATGACCCGAATCATACCGGCCACCATATGGGTCCCAGCGGTGCCGGCCATATGGGCGATCTGGAGGTCGTCAGCATCGATCCCAGCGGGATGGATACCGAGATCACCACGGCCAAGCGCCTGCACGTCAGCGATGTCCGTGGCCGCGCCCTGATGATCCATGACAAGGCGGACAATTACACTGACACCCCGCCCAACGGCGGCGGGGGCGCCCGCATCGCTTGCGGCGTGATCCCTAAATAAGCCGCGGACCAGCAACAGCTTTGCGTGGGCTCATCCGCTCACTCCATGACGGCGGCGTGATCCATGGCCGGGGCTGCCGCAGGCCTGCGCAAGAAGACCACCAGCGGCATCGACAGCAATGCCATGATCATCAGCAGCTTGAAGTCGTCAATATAGGCGATCACGGTCGCCTGTTGGGTGAGGGCGTTGTCGAGCACGGCGCGTCCGGCCATTTCCAGCGGATTCATGTATCTCAGGATATCCGGCTGTTGCAGCGCATGGTTGAAGGGATTGATGTAATCGGCGAGATCGGCGTGATTTGCCTGGGTATTCTCGGTGATAAGCGCGGTCACCACCGAGATGCCGGCGCTGGAACCGATATTGCGCGACAAGTTGAAAAGCCCGGCGCCTTCGCCGCGCATAGGCGCCGGCAAGGTCGCGAAGGCGATCGTGGTAAGCGGCACGAAAAGAAAGCCGAGCCCGGCGCCCTGGACGAAGCCGACCGACACGATGGTCCATTGCGATACGTCAGGTGTCCAGCCGGTCATGTCATACATCGCCCAGGCCGTCAGGGCGAGGCCGATGGTCAACAGGAGCCGGGTATCGACTTTGCCAATGAGCCTGCCGACGACGAACATGCAGAGCATGGTGCCCATGCCGCGTGGTCCCATGACGATACCGGCGGTCGTCACCGGATAACCCATGAGGGTTTGCAGATAGGGTGTCATCAACGCCAACGATGCGAGATAGGTGACGCCGACGATGAAGATGAAGAACATGCTGACGGCGAAATTCCGATCAAGGAACAGCCGCGGATTAACGAAGGAGCGCTCTGCGGTGAAGGTATGGGCGAGGAAGAGGTAGAAGGCCGAAGCGGCGACGATCGCCTCGATGATGATCTCTCCGGATGAGAGCCAATCAAGCTGCTCACCGCGATCGAGGAAAAGCTGCAAGGCGGCGATCGCCAGGCTGAGCGTCCCGAAGCCGATCCAGTCGAGCTTGGCGCTCGCATCGCGCCGCGTCTCGACCACGAAGATGACGATGCCGGCGAAGGCCAAGAGGCCGATCGGCAGGTTGATATAGAAGACCCAGCGCCAGCTGATATTGTCGGTCAGCCAGCCGCCGATGACCGGGCCGAGAACCGGTCCCACCATGACCGAGACACCGAACATGGCCATGGCCGAGCCGCGCTCCGCCGGCGTGTAAATATCGAGCAGGATCCCTTGCGACAGCGGGACGAGGGCCGCGCCGAACAACCCTTGCAGCAGGCGGAAAGCGACGATTTGCACCAGCGATTGCGACAGGCCGCAGAGGATGGATGCCACGACGAAGCCGGCAATCGCCACGAGCAGGATGCGCTTGCGGCCGAATCTGTTGGCAAGAAACCCCGAAGGCGGCGTCATGATCGCCGCCGCGACGATATAGGAGGTCAGCACCCAGTTGATCTGGTCCGAACTCGCCGCCACGCTGCCTTCGATATAGGGCAGGGCGACATTGGCGATGGTCGTGTCCAGCGCCTGCATGATGACGGCGAGGATGACGCAGGCGGTGATGGCGCCGCGGTTCGCCACCACGGCTTCGGCCGCTGTTGCGGCCTTTCCGTCAGCCACCTTTTCGTTAGCCATGGGTCTTGTCCGGATGCGCAAATAGATTGGTGATCATCTTGGGCAGGCCTCGCGCATGGCCCGTATCGATATCGATGACCACGCTCATGCCGACGCGCAGCTGCGGCTTACCGGCGGTATCCACCAGGTTGACGATCATCGGAATGCGCTGCACCACCTTGACCCAGTTGCCGGTGGTGTTCTGCGCCGGCAGCATGGAGAAACTGGCGCCGGAGGCCGGGCTGATGCTGCCGACCACGCCTTTCCAGACGACATCGGGATACATGTCGACCGTCACCGTGACCGGCTGGCCGGGCCGCACATGCGTAAGTTCGGTCTCCTTGGGGCTGGCGGAGATCCAGAGATGGGTCGTGGAGACCAGGCTGAAAGCTTGCTGTGCCGCCTTCAGGTAAGAACCCACCTGCAGGGAGGGAACATTGGTGACGATGCCGTCGAAAGGCGCGCGCACCACCGTGTTGTTCAACTGGCGCTGCGCGTCGTCGACCACTGATTGCGCTTGCAGGTAAAAGGGATTCTGTTCGACCGGCTGATCCGGATCATTGCCGAGCTGGGCGAGGGCCGCCGCCGCCTGTGCTTTGGCCACCTTGACCTTTTGCTGCGCGGCATTGAGATCCTGTTGCGCTTTGTCATAGGCGATCTGCGACAGCGCCGAGCTACCGATCAGGCTCTGCTGGCGTTTGAACTGCGTCTCGAAATAGGGCAGGTCGGCTTCTGCCTGGGCGATCTGTGCCAGGGCCTGGCTATAGCTTGCCTTCAGCGTCAGGATCTGGTTGCGGACAGTCCCAAGCTGGGCCTGCGCGCCCTCCAGCGCGATGCGGAATGCATTCTGCCGCAGGCGGAAAAGCACCTGGCCCTGATGCACGAACTCATTGTCGTGCACGTCGATCTCAGCCACGGTGCCGGAGACATCGGTATTGATGCCGACGGTATCGGCCTCGACATAGGCATTATCGGAGGAGATGATCTCTCCGCCAGTGAAATAGAGATAGCCGCCGCCGATCAGGGCCACCGGCAAGAGTGCGAACAAGGCGTAGCGGATCAGGCGACGCCTGCGCCGGGCTCTTATGATCTCAGGGCTGACGAGGGGCGGCCGCGGCGTGCCCGACCGCTCTGCCTCATCGGCACGTGCCGCCTCGATGCCCGCTTCGTCAAGGTGTTCGGAATAATTGTCGCTGCGATCTGCCGTTCTGCCGTCAGCCATGTTGTGCCCTCACTTCATCGCTTGCCGGCCCTTCGTCACTGATCAGCGCCTGCCATTGCGAGCGAGGCAGACGCGGGCTCGGCCCGCATTGTTCGAAGCGCAGGGGCGCAAGAGACGCGAGGTGGTGCCAAATGATGCAGGAGGTAGGTGCGTTTCGGATTGTGAACATTACGGAGTGTCTGTCCGGCGTCGATCTGCCGTGGAGAAGAGGATTGCCCCAAATAACTAGGAGAGCGTATTATAAGCTTACTTATTACAATCGGTGTACATGAAAAGCATGCTGAAATGTCAGCCCTGCTGCCTGAAAAATGGCGTCTCGCGCATATTGCTGGGAATATTATCCTGCACCCGTAGATGGGGCGCGCCCATGGCAATGGCAGCTCTCGCCTTGCCGGCCCTGTGCAAGGTCGCCTGGGCCAGCCCGGTCGCCAGTTGCGCCGGTGCGGTGATGATGGGGGCCGCGACGCTTATGTGCAGTGACGGCAACCCGGAACAACCGCCGCAGATCTGCACCTATAGCTGGGCTCTGATGACGGCCGATGGTACCACCAAGGTGGTCGATGGCTCGTTCCTGATCTCGCCCGGCACGGCAAACTTGCAGGTTTATTCCGCCAACGGCTACAGCACGCAGCTGACCGGGCCGATTGTCCTATGCCGCGCGAATGCGACAGCCCAGGATAGCGCCAAATAGCCTCTGGAAGAGAAGAGCCGGCCGGCCAGATTGTCGGGCCAGCCCGAAAATGCCGGCGATCTCAGGCCGCACCGGTGATTCCGCGTGACGGTTCCTGCCGCGACGTTTTCTCGGGCAACACCAAACCTGGCTTGATCATCGCCCAAACAGCATCGAAATCGGCGATGACATTGGGCTCGGTCCATCTGGACGCGAAAGTAGGATGATGGAAGCTGGCTGTGGCCTGCAACAGCGCGCGCGCGATCTGCTGCGGGTCGCCGCCGACGAACTCGCCACGGGAGATGCCGTCGGCGACGATGGCCGCGACTTGGTCGACCAGGTGCTGAATATGGGCGGTCACCACCTCGCGCGCTTCTTGCGCCAAGCTGGTATAGGTGGCGAAGAGCTCCGGATCGTCATGGACTTTGCGGTATTTCGCGGCCATGAGAGCGCGGCACCAGCGATAGAGCCGATCATCGGCCGGCGCGTCTTCGGCAACGATCGCCTCCAGAGGCCGCGTCACCCGCTCGAGCATGCGGCTCACCACGGCATCGCGCAAAGCGGCCTTACTGGGGAAGTGGCGATAGACGCTGCCATGGCTGACGCCGAGGGCGCGCGCCACGTCGACGACGGTGGCCTTGGTCGGGCCGAAGCGGCGAAGTACATCCTCCGCCGCTTCGAGAATCTTCTCGCGGGTCAGTACCGCATCATTCATGATCCGACCGATTCCATCATCCTTCAACGCTCGCTGTCGAGCGTTGCCATGCCATGTTCAGGGTAGCGTTCACCGGCTGCGGCGTTGCGCGGCACCGCCTTTTCGATGGCAGCCAGATCGGTGGCGGTCAAGGTGAATTCAAGGGCGCCCAGGGCTTCGCTCAATCGTTCGCGGTGGCGGGCGCCGATCAACGGCACGATCAGCGGATCGCGGGCGAGTACCCAGGCAATGGCAATCTGCGCCACCGAGACGCCTTTCGCATCCGCAATCTGGCGCAGGGCCTCGACGAGGGCGAGGTTCCGATCGATATTGCCCGCCTGGAAACGCGGGCTGATGCTGCGGTAGTCCCCGCCGCCGAAGGTATGTTGCTTGGTCCAGTGGCCGCTGATCAGGCCGCGCGACAGCACGCCATAGGCGGTGATGCCGATGCCAAGCTCCCGGCAGGTCGGCAGGATCTTATCCTCGATACCGCGGGAGAGTAGCGAATACTCGATCTGCAGGTCGGCGATCGGGTGCACGGCATGGGCGCGGCGGATGGTCTCGGCGCCGACTTCCGACAAGCCGATGTGACGGACATAACCTTCCTTGACGAGGTCGGCGATAGCACCGACCGTCTCCTCGATCGGGACTTGAGGGTCGAGCCGGGCAGGGCGGTAGATGTCGACATAATCCGTGCCGAGGCGACGCAGGCTGTAGGTCAGAAAATTACGGATCGCCGCCGGCCGTGTGTCGATGCCGAGCCAGGCCTTGTCGGGGCCACGCAGGGCGCCGAATTTCACGCTGATCAGTACCTGGTCACGCGGGACATCCTTCAGCGCCTCGCCCAACAGAAGCTCATTATGTCCCATGCCGTAGAAGTCGCCGGTATCCAGCAGGTTGATCTCGGCATCGAGCGCCATGCGCAAGGTCGCCAGCGCCTCGTTGCGGGCGCTGGGACCATAGACATCCGGGGACATGCCCATGCAGCCGAGACCGAGGGGAAAGGAGCTGGGACCGGTGTTACCAAGTTGGCGCTGTTGCATATCGATCTCCTGGAATGAACGTAACCGACAGCTCGTCGCCGTCGCTTCAGGAGATAACGCGCAGAATGACAAAAATCAATATCTGTCAGTTGATTTGTGGCGCACTAATTAACGGGGCCTGTCACGGCGAAGGGGTAATAGGTATTTGGTCCGCTGTCCCGGTTAAGCGAATGGATGACGCTGGCCTCGGCAAATTGATGCCCGCCGAACAGTTCGAAACAGGTGCCGTCTTTCCACCAGGCCGAGCTTTTCAGGCAAAGCAGGCCGGAGGGATCGATCCACCAGCGGCCGTCGGTCACCTTGACCTGGTTGGCCACGCCGGCCGTGACGTCGTGGTTATGACTGAGATTGACCCAGAACGGCCCGTCTTCGTCCGTCACCTGGATACGGTGGCCCCGTACCTGGCTTTCCACCAACACCAGGCGCTGCCCATTGGCGATCGCCGGCTTGGCGAAACGCGACTGCGCACCGGCGTAGGGCTTGGGGGCGGGCGCCTTGGCGGCTGGCGTCGGGGGATAGGCGGGAAGCGAGCAGCCGCCCAGCGCTAGGCAGGCCAGGAGGGCGAGGCCGCTGACTACTAAACGGGCTGGGCCGGTCTGGGCCGGCAGGCGGCGGCTGATTGAAAGAGGAGCGGCTGCTCCGAGGGTGATGCGGCTGTGGAAACGATGAGCGCGCGGCATAAGGCCCTTCATGGTGGTCATTCTGGGGCGAGCGGATCGACCTGAGAATGGCAGAATGGCCGCAAATACGCCCTTCGCCAAACAAAAAACCCCTGCCACCAGTTCCATGCGGACCGGCGGCAGGGGTCTCTTTCGAGATCGGTGCGGCTTAACCGAGCTTGGCCATGGCGACGGCGGTGTCGCTCATACGGTTGGAGAAGCCCCATTCATTGTCGTACCAGGACATCACCCGCACGAAGGTGCCGTCGATCACCGTGGTCTGCGACAGATCGAAGGTCGAGCTATGCGGATTGTGGTTGAAGTCCATCGAGACCAATTTTTCGCTATTCGTGCCGAGGATGCCCTTCAGCGGACCTTCGGCGGCCTTGACGATGGCGGCGTTGATCTTGTCCTTGGTGGTGGCCTTCTTGGCGACGAACTTGAAGTCGATCAGCGAGACGTTCGGGGTCGGGACGCGGATCGAGGTGCCGTCGAGCTTGCCGGCCAGTTCCGGTAGCACCAGGCCGACAGCCTTGGCGGCGCCGGTGGTGGTCGGGATCATGTTGAGGGCTGCGGCGCGGGCGCGATAAAGATCCTTGTGCATGGTGTCCAGGGTCGGCTGGTCACCGGTATAGGAGTGGATCGTCGTCATATAGCCATGCTCGATGCCGATCGCCTTATTGAGAACGGCGGCGACGGGCACCAGGCAGTTGGTGGTGCAGGAGGCATTGGAAACGATCTTATGCGTCTTCTTCAGCTTCGCATGGTTGATGCCATAGACCACGGTCAGGTCGGCATCGGCCGACGGAGCGGAAATCAGCACACGCTTGGCACCCGCGTCGAGATGCTTCGATGCCTTGGCCTTGTCCGTGAAAATGCCGGTGCATTCCATCACGATATCGACGCCGAGCTTGCCCCAGGGCAGGTTGGCGGGGTCGCGCTCCGCGCTGACATGGATCCAGCCCTGGCCGACATCCATGGCATTGTCCTTGGTCTTCACAGTTCCGGGGAAGGCGCGATGGATCGTGTCATAGCGGAACAGATGGGCATTGGTCTCGACCGGGCCGAGGTCGTTGATGCCGACGACCTGGATGTCCTTGCGGCCGCTTTCCATGATCGCCCGCAAAACCAGACGGCCGATGCGCCCGAAGCCGTTGATCGCTACTTTCACTGCCATGTTTTTTTCCTCTGTCTGAGAGCTTATTGCCTGTGGCGACAACTCCTCCTGTCACCCGCGGGCTTGACCCGAGGGTCCATCCTTCAGCAGCAGAGAGCTACTGGAGACAGGGATTGCCGGGTCAGGCCCGGCAATGACAGGTAGGAGATGGCGTCAGTTCCCGCAAATTTAGTCGTTCTATAATTTCTTACAACCGCGCTTTTGCCGCAGCGACCGCGGCATCGGCGGTAATGCCGAAATGCTTGTAGAGCTCGCCGATCGGGGCGGAAGCGCCGAAGCTCTTCATGCCGATGAAGACGCCCTTGTCACCAAGATATTTTTCCCAGCCGAAGCCGCCGGCAGCCTCAATGCCAATGCGCACACCATCGCCAAGAACCTCCTTGCGATAGCTTTCCGGCTGCTGGTCGAAGAGTTCCCAGCAGGGCAGGGAGACGACGGCCGTGCCGATGCCTTCGGCCTGCAGCTTGTCGCGGGCGG
Source organism: Terriglobia bacterium (assembly GCA_035539075.1). GTDB lineage: Bacteria > Pseudomonadota > Alphaproteobacteria > Dongiales > Dongiaceae > Dongia_B. The sequence continues at coordinate 6,498 of DATLJB010000074.1, read as the reverse complement.
CAACGGCGATTTCCACTTCCGAGCCGCTGGCCATGATCGTGACCTTGCGTGCGCCTTCGGCCGGACGGATCACGTAGCCGCCACGGGCGCAGTGATTGGCAACTGCCGCATCGGCACGCAGCAGCGGCAGCGGCTGACGGGTGAGGGCGAGAACAGACGGATGGTCCTTGGTGCTGAGCGCCAGAGCCCAGCATTCGGCCGTTTCCATCGTATCGCAGGGACGGAAGACCAGCAGGTTGGGAATGGCGCGCAAGGCAGCCAGATGCTCGACCGGCTGATGCGTCGGGCCGTCTTCGCCAAGACCGATGGAATCATGCGTCATCACATAGATGACGCGCTGATGCATCAGGGCCGAGAGGCGGATCGACGGGCGGCAATAATCGGTGAAGACCAGGAAGGTACCGCCGAAGGGAATGATGCCGCCATGCAGCGCGAGGCCGTTCATGGCCGCAGCCATGCCGTGCTCGCGGATGCCGTAATAGACGTAGTTGCCGTTATAGTCGCCGGGCTTCACCACCTTGGCGGTCTTGCCCTTGGTGTTATTGGAGCCCGTCAAATCGGCGGAGCCGCCGACCAGTTCCGGCATCACCGGCAGCAAGGCCTCGATGACCTGCTGCGAGGACTGGCGGGTCGCCTGCTTCTTGGCTTCGCCGGCGATGGTGTTCTTCAGGTCGTTGACCGCCTGGGCGAAATTGGCTGGCAATTCACCCGCCATGACGCGGTCGAATTCCGCCTTCTGCGCTTCGGCATCGTGACGCTTGGTCCAGGCGGCGTATTCGGCGGCGCCACGGGCGCCGGCGGCGGACCAGGCGGCGCGGATATCGGCCGGAATTTCGAAGGGCGGATAGTTCCAGCCCAAAGTCTGACGCGCAGCGGCCACTTCGTCCTTGCCGAGCGCCGCGCCATGGGTGGCGGCGGTGCCCTGCTTGTTGGGAGCGCCATAGCCGATGATGGTCTTGCAGGCGATCAGGGTCGGCTTGTCGTTCTTCTGGGCAGCGGCGATTGCCTTGGCGACCGCTTCCGGATCATGGCCATCGACCGCATCGGTCGCCCAGCCGCTGGCACGGAAACGCGCCAGTTGATCGTCGGAGGTCGAGAGCGCGGTCGAGCCGTCGATGGTGATGCTGTTATTGTCCCACAGCACGATCAGCTTGTTGAGCTTGAGATGGCCGGCCAGCGAGATCGCCTCCTGGCTGACGCCTTCCATCAGGCAGCCGTCGCCGGCGATGACATAGGTGTGGTGGTCGACCAGGCTGCTGCCGAAGCGGGCATTGAGAATGCGCTCGGCAAGCGCAAAGCCGACCGAGTTGGCGATACCCTGGCCGAGCGGGCCGGTCGTGGTTTCGATACCCTCGGCATGACCATATTCCGGATGGCCGGCGGTCTTGCTGCCCCATTGGCGGAAATTCTTCAGCTCATCCAGCGTCATATCGGCATAGCCGGTCAGATGCAGCAGCGAGTAGAGCAGCATCGAACCGTGGCCGGCCGACAGAATGAAACGGTCGCGATCCGGCCAATGCGGATGCTTGGGGTCGAATTTCAGGAAGCGGGTAAACAGCACCGTGGCGACATCGGCCATGCCCATGGGCATACCGGGATGGCCGGAATTGGCCTTCTCGACGGCATCCATGCTGAGGGCGCGGATGGCATTCGCCATATCGCGCGGCGAAACCTGGGTAGCGGCAGTCTGCCGGGCGGCTTCCATCGTGAGTCCTTAGGCTGAAAAGTTGCAGTAAAATCGGTGCGAAACATGCCGCCTGCATCGTCGCGGGTCAACCACCGAATCCCGCGCAGCCGTTGACAAAAATGTCCAATAAAGAGGTTTTGATGTCGCGCAAACCTGTCTTGAGGCGTTCACCTAAGCGCATTTGCGTTTCTTTTGTAACGAATATGGTCCGTCGCAAACCTGCTTATGGCTATAACGACCAACCAAGCCAGCTTTATGGTGAAGAATTCTCTTTCAATGGCAGCAACCTGTGGCGACTTGTTGACGTAATGCTATGAGACAGCTTAAATCGGCCTTCAGCTTGCCAGTCGAAAGCGGCCCAAGAAATCGATCGAGACCGATGCCGCGCGGCGGGGTGGGGGAAATAAAGGCAGGGCATGTCTAAACTGGATCTGGCGATCAGCCGGCTTGACGCCGCGATGGCGCGACTTGATGCGGCAATTGAAGAGAGCACGCAGCGCGGCGCCAACGACCGTGACGTTCTCACCAATGAACTGGCGGTCTTGCGTCAAACCTATGTCTTGCTGCAGCAGGAAGCGCTGCTGGTATCCGATCGCCTGGATTCGGTGATCGGCCGCCTGCAGCAGGTAACGGAAAAGGAATAATCTTCGACGAAACTGGGCCGATATGGCGGCGGAACCGAAAACGGGATCGTGCCGCAATCGTCATGTTCGATCGATGACCTGAGCGGCGCGAGGCGCCAAGAGGAGCGGCAATGCCAACAGTCTCAGTCCTGCTGAACGGGCGCAGCTATGATGTGGCTTGCGGTGCGGGGGAGGAAGACCGGGTCCGCGAATTGGCGGACAAGCTGCGCGGCCGCATGGAGCAGCTGGCGAAATCCGTCGGCGCCGTGCCGGAGAATCTGCTTTTCGCCCTGACCGCCTTACTGCTGGCTGACGAACTTGACCAGCGGGAGCGGGAAGTCACCCAGTTGCAGGCTGAGCAGCGGGATCTCGCCGGCGGGCGCGAAGCGCAGCTCGCAACCTCGCTGGAAACTTTGGCCAGCAAGATTGAGGCTATTGCAGCCAGGCTCCAGGCAGCCTAAGTCTATTGCGGGCGGTCTGCTGCAGGGCACGACCGGTCATAGCAATCCCTGGGGCCAATAAGGATCTCTCGGGAGCTGTCCCTGCCGAGGCCGTGGTCTCGGTACATGGCGCCCACCTGCTTTAGCAGGCCACATGAGGATCTCTGAGCCACCGGCCCAGGCGGCGCCGCCCACTTTACCCTTTTCTTTCCGTGCTATAGAGGTTCCCTGAGCATCAGAAAGGGACCACTGTGGCAGAGCTTCCAGGAATCGATTTTGCCAAGGGTGCCCGCCGGCACCGCCTACCGCTTGCCCTCGGGAATCGGCATGGCCTGATTGCCGGGGCGACCGGAACCGGCAAGACCGTCACCTTGAAGGTGCTGGTGGAGGGCTTTTCACAGGCCGGCGTGCCGGTTTTCGTTGCCGATGTGAAAGGCGATATCGCCGGCCTTGGCCAACCTGGCGCCGCTAATCCCAAACTAACCGAACGTCTGCGCCAGCTCGCACTGCCCGAGCCGCGTTTTGCGGCCTGCCCCACGGTGTTTTGGGATCTTTACGGCCACCAGGGTTATCCGGTGCGCACCGTCATCGCCGAGATGGGCCCGGTGCTGCTCTCCCGGCTGCTGCAGCTCAATGACACCCAGGAAGGCGTGCTCAATATTGCTTTCAAGGCCGCCGACGAGGAGGGCCTGCTGCTGCTCGATCTGAAGGATCTGCAGGCGTTGCTGGCCTTCATGGCAGAGAATGCAGCGCAGTTCACGGGCACCTATGGCACGGTGTCCAAGGCGTCGGTCGGCGCCATCCAGCGGCAGTTGCTGATCCTTGAACAGCAGGGGGCGGAAGAATTCTTCGGCGAGCCGGCGCTTGATCTCAAGGATTTCATCCGCACCACCACGGATGGCCGTGGCGTCGTCAATGTGCTTGCCGCCGACAAGCTGATCCAGTCGCCGCGGCTTTACGCGACTTTTCTGCTCTGGATGCTCTCGGAACTGTTCGAAGTGCTGCCGGAGATTGGCGACCCGGACAAGCCGCGGCTGGTTTTCTTTTTCGATGAAGCGCACCTGCTCTTCGATGACGCCCCTAAGGCATTGATTGAAAAGGTTGAACAGGTTGTACGCCTGATCCGCTCCAAGGGCGTTGGTGTCTATTTCGTGACCCAGAACCCGATCGATATTCCAGATCGCGTATTGGGCCAGCTCGGGCATCGGGTGCAGCATGCCTTGCGGGCGTTTACGCCCCGCGACCAGAAAGCGTTGAAGGCCTGCGCTGAGACCTTCCGCTCGGATAAGGGGTTCGATGTGGCGGCGGCGTTGCAGGAGCTGGGCACCGGCGAGGCCTTGGTGTCGGTGCTGGATGAACGGGGTGCTCCCGAGGTGGTCGAGCGCGCTTTCATCTATCCGCCGGCCTCACGTTTTGGCCCGATCAGCGACGAAGAGCGACGCGCGGCGATCGCCGCCGGCGGCCTCGACTTGAAATACGCGACTGCCGTCGATCGTGAGTCCGCTTATGAGAAGCTCACCGCTCGGGCGGCGGACCGTCAGCAGACGGCTCCGGTCCCAGGCGAGGGCGGCCCCTGGGGTACGTCATCGAAACAAACCGCGCCGGGCCGCCGGCCTGGCGACAGCATCGGCGTCTCCGTATTCAAGAACGTGGCCCGCAGCACCGGCAGTTCCCTTGGCACGCAGATCGGGCGCAGTCTCGGCAAAAGCCTGGCCGGATCGGCCGGAGCCACCTTCGGCAGTTCGATCGGCCGGGCCGTCATGCGAGGGATTCTGGGCTCGATCCTGAGCGGTCGTTAGTGTGTTTTTACGTCATGAATGTTTTTTAATTCATTGATATTAAAATAAATATTATCTCTCGGTGATTCATAGACAGCAGATCTCCCCGAATAATAATTGACTCCGTCAAATAATAAATTGAATCTAGCTAATAACCTTTAGCTGGCTGGGGAAGACAACATGTCGGAGCTGGATTTCGATCGCCGGATCGCCGCCATGCGGCAGTTCAACCGGTTCTATACAAAGCAGATCGGTGTCTTGCATGAAGGCCTGCTGGAAAGCCCGTTTTCGCTGACCGAAAGCCGGGTTCTCTATGAGCTGGCCCACCGCGACCGGCTGACAGCAACGGAGCTGGGGGCCGAACTCAATCTCGACCCCGGCTATCTCAGCCGTATCCTGCGCAAATTCGACCAGCAGGGGTTGATCGAGAAACTGCCCAGCGAGAGCGACGCCCGGCAAACGCTGTTGCATCTGACGGAAGCCGGCCATCGGGCCTTCGCGCCGCTCGACGAGCGATCGCGCGGGGAAATAGGCGATTTGCTGGCGCGGCTGTCACTGGATGACCAGCGACGCCTGATCGCCGCCATGCAGACGATGACCTCACTGCTATCCGATCGGGTGTCGGACCAATCGGCGCCTTACATCCTGCGGCCCCATCGTCCGGGCGATATGGGCTGGGTGGTGCATCGCCAGGCGTTGCTCTATGCCCAGGAATATGGCTGGGACGGAAGCTTCGAAGCGCTGGTGGCCGAGATCGTCGCCCAGTTCGTGCAGAATTTCGATGCAGCGCGCGAACGTTGCTGGATCGCCGAACGCGACGGCGGCATTATCGGTTCCATCTTCCTGGTGAAGGAAAGCGATGAAGTCGCCAAGCTGCGTCTTCTTTATGTGGAGAAAGCCGCGCGGGGTCTCGGGCTGGGCCGGCATCTGGTACGCGAATGCATCGCCTTTGCCCGCTCAGTTGGCTATCGCAGGATGACCCTCTGGACAAATGACATCCTGACCGCGGCCCGGCACCTCTACGAGGAGGCCGGCTTCCGCCTGGTCAGCGAGGAGCGCCATCACAGCTTCGGCAAGGATCTGGTGGGCCAGTATTGGGAACTCGATCTGCAGGCCCGGCAGGAGGGCTTTAGCGTCATCATTTAACCGGCGAGATCGCAAGCCCTTCGCAATAATGTCGCGGACAGGCTTGCCAGATTCCGGGCGCTGGGTTTCTCTGCGGCTTCAATTCGGAATCGAGAAGCCGGACCAAGCCCATGGAAACTCAGGAAACTGCCGATCTGAAAACCGCCCTGCGCGAGACCGCGGCGCGGCGCCGGGAGGCGGCCTATGCTGCTAATCCGCGGGCCGGCGATAAACTGGCCGACCAGTTTCAGCATGCCATCACAATTGCGCCCGGCCTGGCGATTTCGGGCTATTGGCCGCTGGAGGGAGAGCTCGATATCCGCCCGCTGCTGCATCGCTTGCGGGGGCTTGGCCATGAAATCGGTCTGCCGATCGTCATCCGGCGACACGAGCCGCTGCTGTTCCGCGCCTGGCGCGACGACGACGAAATGGTAGAGGGCAAGTTCAAGGTCATGACGCCTCCCGATCATGCCCCGGAAGTGGTGCCCGAAGTCTTGCTGGTACCGCTTCTGGCCTTCGATCCCAATGGGTATCGGCTGGGCTATGGCGGCGGCTTCTATGACCGGACGCTGGACAAGCTGCGGCGGCAGGCGAAGGATAGGGGCCATCATGCTCCAATGGCGGTGGGGGTCGCCTATGCGGCGCAAGAGGTTCCCGATGTGCCGCGGGGGCCCTATGATCAACCGCTTGACTGGATCGTGACCGAGCGGTCTGTATTCAAGTTCACCTGAGGAAAGACATACAATCATATGAATTTATTGTTCTGTGGCGATCTGGTTGGCCGCGCCGGCCGGGATGTGGTGATCGAGAAACTACCGGGCCTGCGCCGCGATCTGGCGCTGGAT
>DATLJB010000073.1:0-48248 GCA_035539075.1 Terriglobia bacterium | reverse complement strand
CCCGGGTAACATCATCGAACACCAGGGCCGGCTGTGGCGCGCGGTGAAGACGCAGCATACCCAGCCTGGCAAGGGCGGTGCCTATCTGCAGGTCGAATTGAAGGATATCCGCGACGGCACCAAGATGAACGAGCGCTTCCGCTCCTCCGAAACCGTCGAGCGCGTCCGTCTGGACGAGCATGAATATCAATTCCTGTTCTCCTCGGGTGACGACTACACCTTCATGGATGTCGAGAGCTTTGAGCAGTTGACCGTCAATGCCGACCTGATCGGTGAGCCGGCCGTTTTCCTGCAGGAAGGCATGATGGTGACGGTGGAAAGCTATGAAGGCAGCCCGATTTCGGTCTCGTTGCCGGAAACCGTGACCATGCAGTTGATCGAGGCCGATCCGGTGGTCAAGGGCCAGACAGCGGCTTCCTCCTATAAGCCGGCCAAGCTGGAGAACGGTGTGCGTGTCCTGGTGCCGCCGCATGTCGAAAACGGCACGCGCATCGTCGTCAACACCGCTGACGGCACCTATGTCGAACGCGCCAAAGACTGAGGTATCGTTCCAGCAATGATTACGCGTTCCCCCATTCTCAACGTCATGACCCGCGCAGCCGACAAGGCCGCGCGCGGTCTGAAGCGCGATTTCGGCGAAGTCGAGCAGCTGCAGGTTTCGCAGAAAGGGCCGGCGGATTTCGTTTCCAATGCCGATATCAAGGCCGAGAAGGTCCTGCGCGAAGAGCTCGCCAAGGCCCGCCCCGGCTTCGGCTTCCTGCTGGAAGAAGGCGGCACAGTGAAGGGAACCGACCCCGATCATCGCTGGATCATCGACCCCTTGGACGGCACCACCAATTTCCTGCATGGCCTGCCGCATTTCGCGATTTCCATCGGCCTCGAGAAGGCCGGTGAAATTATCGCCGGCGTCGTCTACGACCCGATCAAGGAGGAGATGTTCTGTGCGGAAAAAGGCGGCGGCGCCTTTCTGAATGATCGTCGCATCCGCGTATCCGCCCGCAAGAACCTGCATGAAGCCCTGATCGGCACCGGTATTCCTTTCAGGGGCCGCGGCGATGGCGACCGGTTCAACCAACAGCTGAGCGCGATGATGGCGGAGACCGCCGGGGTTCGGCGCTGGGGCGCAGCGGCATTGGATCTCGCTTACGTCGCTGCCGGACGATTCGAAGGTTTCTGGGAGGAAGGGCTTTCTCCCTGGGATATCGCCGCGGGGCTGCTGCTCGTCAAAGAGGCAGGCGGCTATGTTTCCGATATCAGAGGTGGTCAGGGGATGATGGAAAACGGCACCATTATCGCCACCAACAACCTGTTGCATGCCCCTCTTCAGGCTTTGTTAACCAACCCCGCCTAGGAAAGCCTGAACGAGTCGACTGGCATCTCAGCCAACACCCGATCGGCCCGCCGTTCGGGTGTTTTGCATTGGGGCCGAGTCGGATGCGATACAGGAGCAGCTTCGGCAGGTGCCGATTGTTAAGGCTGATTCTGTTGCGTTATAGTCCCACGGCTGTCATTGGTTCGGCCGGGAAGCTGCCGATATGGCATTTGGGGAATGGGTACAGGAAATAGCATGATGACGAGTTCTGGCCGCCGCGTCTGGTTGCAGGCAGCGATATTGACCGGTGCCGTTGGCGCCTTGATCTGGTCACAGACCAGCGCCAGCCAGGCGCAGGCCTATAGCGCCGGATCGAACCAAGTGGTCGTCAATTACGACGTGCTGAATGCCCTGCCCGCCGGCAATGCCGGCCCCGTCGGCACTGCCCAAGCGAATGGCATGCCGGCCTATTCCGGCGCACCGGTTCCGGCTTACGACGGCGCCTATCCGACCAGCAATCCGAAGGCCAGCTTCAATCCGGGCAGCCTGCCGACCGCTGCCCAGCCGACACCGACAGTCGCGCCGGGCTTCACGCCGTTTTCCGATGTGGTCGGCAGCAATGGTGACGTTTCACCGGTGCATCTGAAGGCGCCGTCATCGTCCAAGCAGAAGCCGCTCTCCAGCAAGAAGACTTCCAAATCCACGCAGGACCACGCCGTCAAGATCGGCGGGGCCGCTGCGCCGGCGAAATCCGCGACCAATGCCTCTGCAACCGAGAAAACGGAGGCCGGCAAATCCGCAGGCGACGTGAAGCTTGCCGATAACGGCGCCTCGGCTGCGGCCAGCGCGAGCGCGGCGAGCGAACACATAACGCCTCCCGCCTCTGCAACGCCGGCCGGATCGTCAAGCACCGCCGCGACCGACAAGAACCCAAGCACCGATCAGACTGCGAACGCGCAGGCCGCGAGCACCGAGAACGCGACCGACAAGGGCAGCACTGTTGATACGGCGTCGGCCGCAACACCCGCCGGCGCGCCGGCAGCGACCGTCAGCGAGGCTGCGGCTACAGCATCCGGTGCATCCGTCGCAGCGGAGAATACGGCTTCCGCCGCCACAAGCGAAACGACACCGGCAAGTGCACCCGCCGAGGCGAGCTCGGCCGTCCCCAAACCAGCCGAACAGGTCGCATCTGCCGCGCCGGCCGAGCTCACCGCAAATCAGGCAAATACCTCGCTGTCGCCAATCAGCCCGAGCGGCATGGCGGTGGCCGACAAGCCCACCGAGACGATGCCGCCAGTCGTGTCCGCTGCCGCGCCATCGCCTCAGGCAGATGCCGCTCAGGCGGCGCCGGGCAGCACAACGCAGCTCGCTTCTGCGGCTGCCCCCGTGACGATGCAGGCGGATCAAAACGCGGCCAATCAGTCGGCCCAGGCGGCCGATACCGCGAGCCCGGCCGGCACCGATACCCAGGGAACGAACGCGTCGCCTGCCACCGCGCCGGCGCCGGCCGACCAAGGTACAACCGAGCCCGGCGCGGCCTCGTCGGGTGCAGTCACCACCGACGGCACGACACCGCCTGCTGCGGCAACCGATATCCCCTCGACCGTGCCGGGCGTCAGCCAGATGCTGCAAGGTACCGGCATCACCATGCCGGCCGTCACCGGCCAGCCGGAACCTGCCGGCAGCGCGACGGCGACAGCGCCAGCCACCGCCCCAGCAGCCCCTGCGGCAGGCGCCGCTCCTGCCGCCGCGACACCGCCAGCTTCGACCGACAATACCGCCGGCAATTATACCGTGCCCGCCGCGCCGCGACCCGCGCCGGCAGCTCCCGCCGCCGCAAGCACCGAACAGCCGGCGGCGCAAGCACCGGCGGCTCCCAGCGGCAGCACCACCGAGGCGAACCAGACACCGGCAGCACCAGCTGCCCCGGCGGCGCCGGCGGCCGCAACCCCGGCTCCGGGGCCCGCGCCGACGTCGGAGCTCAGCATTGCCTTCGATCCGGCCAGCGCCGACCTGCCGGACAGCATCAAGGCGCAGCTCGATCAGCTTGCCGAGAAACTGGCCGCAGATCCGAGCCTGCGCATCGTCGTCAACAGCTATGCCACCGCCTCCACCGAGCCGAACGATGATGAACGCGAGAGCAAGGCGCGGCGCATGTCACTCATTCGCGCCATCAATCTGCGGCAATATCTGTTCAGCAAGGGCGTCAAGGCGACCCGGCTCGATATCCGCGCCCTCGGCTCGAAGACCGCCAATGTCGACCGGATCGACATCGTCCAGGCGGCGCCGATCCAGTAACGGCAGCTGTGTCACGTCCGGCACAAAGATACGCCCGGCCCGCAGAGGGCCGGGCTTTTTTGTGATGCCGGCCCGCTCGCCCCGCCCTGCCGACATCAAATTGCCGTCTTCTCTTGCCAAGGAGAAAGCCTTCGGCATGATGGCGCGGGAAAGTGGCGGTTTGTCCGTATTAGAAGGCGATCGCAAATCGTCTTCTATCTTATTGGAACAAAAATAGATTCGTGTTTTAGATCGAAGCGCTGGGCGATTCGATCAGAGAGCTTTCCGGTGAGAGACTCGCCGGCATAGACAAGGTCCAGGTGGTAATCATGAGTCGTCCGACGCAACAACTGATCTGGATGGTGGCCGGGCTGGTTGCTGCCGCTTTTCTCGTTTTTCTGCTCTGGGAACGCATCACCACCGCCTTCTGGCACAATCCCGCCCTCAACAGCGGCATTCTCGCTGTCCTGTTGATCGGCATCATTTTCGTCTTCTGGCAGGTGATCCGGCTCAACAGCGACATTTCCTGGCTGGAGACCTTTGTCCGCGGCGGCCATTCGACCAGCTCCGAACAACCCCGCCTACTCGCCCCTTTCGCCGCCATGATGCGGGAGCGGACCGGCCGCGTGAACATGTCGGCGACGGCTTTGCGGTCGGTGCTCGATGGCGTGCAGGCGCGGCTCGAGGAAAGCCATGAAATCTCCCGCTATTTCATTTCGCTGCTGATCCTGCTCGGCCTCCTCGGCACCTTCTGGGGCCTGTTGGGAACGATCAGCGCCGTGGCCGCGGCGATCCGCGATCTGAACATCTCCGGCACCGATCCCAGCAGCATGTTCTCCGAGCTGAAGTCGGCCCTGGAAGGCCCGCTTGCCGGCATGGGCACGGCCTTCTCCGCCTCGCTCTTCGGCCTCTCCGGCTCTCTGGTCCTGGGTTATCTCGACCTGCAGGCCGGCCAGGCCCAGAACCGCTTCTATGTCGATGTCGAGGACTGGCTTTCCGGCATGGCGCGGATCGGCGGCGGCGGACCGCTCGCCGATGGCGATCAATCGGTGCCCGCTTATATCCAGGCCCTGTTGGAGCAAACGGCGGAAAGCCTGGAAAACCTCCAGCGCACCATGGCACGGGCGGAGGAGAACCGGCTGCAGGCCAGTGCCGGCTTCAATGCGCTGGCGGAGCACCTCGTTGCGATCAACGACCAGCTGCGCGCCCAGCAGCATATGAGCCAGCATCTGGCTGATTCCCAAGGTGATATCCGCACCGTGCTGACCAAGCTGATCGATGTGGCGCAAAGCGGCGGCCTTGGCATCGACACCCAGAGCCGGGCGCATCTGCGCAATATCGACACCCAGCTTTCGCATGTGCTGCAGGAAGTCAGTCATGGCCGTAACCAGTCGGTCCAGGAACTGCGCAGCGAGATCAAGCTGCTGGCCCGCACCATCGCCGCTGCGGCCAGCGGCGGCGGGGATCACCGGTCGTGAGGGCCTAGGCCATGGCCGTTCGCAACCGGCGCGGCCGCCAGGTCGAAGTCTGGCCCGGCTATGTGGACGTGCTGTCCAATCTGCTGATGGTGATCGTCTTCGTGCTGATGATCTTCGTCATCGGCCAGTTGTTCCTCAGCCAGATCCTGACCGGCAAGGACGAGGCGCTCGCCAAGCTGAACAAGCAGCTGGCGGAACTGGCCGATATGCTGTCGCTGGAACAGGCGAGCAATACCCAGCTGAAATCGCAGATCCAGCAGCTCTCGGGCGAGCTGACCCGGTCCACGGCGGAACGCGACGACCTCCACAATCAGGTGCTCGCTTTGACTACCGAGCGCAACAAACTGCAGCAGCAATTGGCGGTGAGCCAGGACCAGGCGAAGCAGCTGGAGGATGCCTATAAGACGATCGACGCCGACAAGCAGAAGATCCAGGCCCTGCTGACCGATATCGCCACACTGCAGAGCCTACGCGACGAGCTGCAGAAGAAACTCAACGACAGCAACGCCAATAACGAGCAGATCACCAGCGAAGCGCAGCGACGCGTCGAGATGCTGAACCAGCAGATCCTCGCCTTGCGCCAGCAATTGGCCGACATTGCCAAGGCGCTGGATATTACCGAGCAGAAGAACAAGGACCAGAACGTCCAGATCACCGAGCTCGGCAAGCGCCTCAATGCGGCCCTCGCGACCAAGGTCCAGGAACTGGCGCGCTATCGCTCGGAATTCTTCGGCCGGCTGCGCGAAGTGCTCGGCAACCGTCAGGATATCCAGATCGTCGGCGACCGCTTCGTCTTCCAATCGGAGGTCTTGTTCGACAGCGGCTCTGCCGAAGTCTCACAGGCCGGCAAGGACCAGCTCGATGTGCTGGCGACCACCTTGATCCTGATCGCCCATGAGATTCCGCCGGAATTGAACTGGGTGTTGCGCGTCGACGGCTTCACCGACAAGCGGCCGATTTCCAATCCGCAGTTTCCCTCCAACTGGGAACTCTCGACCGCGCGCGCCGTCGCCGTCGTCAAATATCTCGTCAGCCGCGGCATACCGCCGGAACATCTCGCCGCAGCCGGCTTCGCGGAATTCGCGCCGCTCGACCCGGCCAATACCGAAGAGGCCTATCGCAAGAACCGCCGTATCGAAATGCGTTTCGACCAGCGCTGAACCGCGGTCGGCAATCTTCCAAAAAATAAGGCGCCGCAAGGCGCCTTATTCATTTGCGGAAATGGCCGTCACTTCGTTGGGTGAAGATACGGCGCCTGGCCAGGCAATCGCCGCCTCTCGAAGCTGCGTTCGGTCAGATAGCCGAACAGCAAGCTAAGACTGCACCAGAGAACCAGGTGGATACCGAGCGCGCCGGTGCGGAACTGCCACAGCAAGGTCGGGGAGAAGTTCTCCGGCACTTCATTGACGGTCGGCAGAATCGCCTGGACGATGCCGACCAGCACGAGATAAGCGAGCCCGGTAATCACGGCGCCATTCCACAAGCCGAGGCGATGCGAAAGCTTGCGCGCCACCACCACCGCATTGAACATCGCGATGACGGAGATCGCCAGCATGATGAAGTACAAGATGGTGCGCCTGCCGATCGTTTCCGGGTCACCGACCGATGGCGGGTTCGCCGGGTATTTGATGAACGGCACCAGGATGACGGCAACAAAGCCGGCAGAGGCTACCAGGGCGGCTGTTCCGCGCGCCTTGAGGCCGCCCAAGCGGCCATAGGCATAAGCGAAGACCAGGGCGAAAAGACCACCGATCGCAGCACCATAGACAACGGTGCCCGTCAGCAGGCCGATGCTGCTCTGGACGTCGCGGCTGACCAGCTCTTCTTCCGGGGCCTCGCCTTTAGCGGCTTCCATCTGCGCTTCGAAAGCGATCGCGCGGTCGACGGAAGGCTCCGCAAAAAGCTTGGCGAAGCCGAAAGAAAGCAAGCCGGCAACGATGCCCACGAGCATGCCTCGCAGGAGGAGTTTGCCAACCATGTCGAGAACCCCTGCTTAGTGGCAGGGAAAGCCGAGCAGGTGCCGGGCGTCATGCACGAATTCATGCACATACATGCCCTTGACCAGCGCCGTGGCACCCTCTTCGGTACCAACGAAATAGATCAGCAGCATCATGAGCAGGCCGCCGAAAATCGCCCAGGGCAACAGCTCGCGCACCGGAATGGAAATAGGCTGGGTGGACTGACCGAAGGTCGTCGTCGTCATCTTGGTCTCCTTAGGGATCACGCGTCCCGGCAATGGATGATGTCGTTACGCCGAAGCTCTGACTCCGGTGTCGAAGACGATCGACAACCGTCACAGTGGCGGGACCGTGCCGGATTTGCACCAGCTTCCTCAGGCCGTAACGATGCTATGATTACGCCGTACCGAACTGCCCGGCAAGGCCTGTCGCCATACCGAGCCTCCTTTTCATCGATCTTTGCGAAACATGACCGCACATATCACGTTAATTAGCAACGGCGCGACGACTGCTGCTGGGAATGCGACATTTGGCAGCGACGCCCCGCTGGATCCCATGGAACATGCCAGGGCGATGGCGCTCCTGACTCACATCCCCGCCGGCCAGGCGACGCTTTGCGGGCCTGATTCGGCCAGCCGTGAGACGGCTGAGTGCCTCTCCGCAGAAGCGACCATCGAGCCGCAATGGCGGGAGATCGATTTCGGCGACTGGACGGGCAAGCAACTGGCAACCGTGCAAAAGGAAGCGCCGGACGCCCTCGCCGCCTGGCTCGGCGATCCGGCCTGCGCCGTGCCGGGAGGTGAATCGATCGCCGCTTTCATTGCGCGGATCGGGGAATGGCTCGACCGGCATCGGCAGCCGAGCGAAAAGATCCTGGTGGTCGCCCCCGCCAACTGCCTGCGGGCGGCGGTCCTTCATTGCCTGCACGCCCCGGCCCTGGCCTTTCGCGCCATCGACATCATGCCGCTGACGGTCATCCGGCTTTCCGCCTATCGCGGCATCTGGCGGTTACGACTTGGCGATCTGCCACCCGATGACCGGCCTGGCGGCCTATGAAGCGCGGTTCGGCGAAAACCGCCAGGCGATCTATTCGGCTGCTCGGGGTTGCTGGAACCGCAGCCTATTCGGCTGCGCGGGGCTGCTGGAACTGCAGCCTATTCGGCTGCGCGGGGCTGCTGGAACTGCAGCGCCGCCAGACGCGCGTAAAGGCCGCCCTGCTGGATCAGTTCCTGGTGCGTGCCGATGGCGTCGATCTTACCCTGGTCCATCACCACGATGCGGTCAGCTTTCAGGATCGTGGCGAGGCGATGGGCGATGACGATGGTGCTGCGGTTCTCCATGATGCGGTCGAGCGCGCGCTGTACCATCAATTCGGATTCAGCATCGAGCGCGCTGGTCGCCTCGTCGAGCAGCAGCAGCGCTGGATTGCGCAGCACGGCGCGGGCGATGGCGATGCGCTGGCGTTGCCCGCCGGAGAGACGCAGGCCCCGCTCGCCAAGATGCGTATTGAAGCCCTCCGGCAAACGGTCCAGGAATTCCGTGGCATGGGCGGCATCGGCGGCGGCGCGCACCTCGGCATCGCTCGCCCCCGGCCGGCCGTAACGGATATTCTCCCAGGCATTCATGCCGAAGATGAGCGGATCCTGCGGCACCAGGCCGAGGGCGCCGCGCAGCGCCTTCGGATCGAGATCACGCAGATCCACGCCGTCGAAGCGGATGACGCCGGAGGCCGGATCATAGAAGCGCAACAACAATTGCAGGACAGTTGACTTGCCGGCGCCGGAAGGACCGACCAGGGCAATCGTTTCCCCCGGCGCGACTTTCAGCGAGAAGCTTTCCAGCGCAGCGACATCGGGCCGGGACGGGTAGCGGAAAGTCACCGCATCGAAGTCGACCGCGCCGCGCGCCGGTACGGGCAAGGCGACCGGCCGGGCCGGCGCGGCAATCGTGGATTCGGTGGCTAACAGCTCCAATATCCGTTCCATGGCGCCCGCGGCCCGCTGCAGATCACCGATCACTTCGCTGATCGCGCCGACCGAGCCCGCCACGACCACGGCGTAGAAGATAAAGGCCGCAAGCGTGCCGCCCGACATGCGCCCGGCGACGACATCCAGCCCGCCCACGCCGAGAATGGCGCTGATGGCACCGAATACCAGCAGGATGACGATCGCGGTCAACAGGGCCCGGGCGCGGATGCGCAGCACGGAAGCAGCGAAGGATGCCTCGTTATGCACCGCGAAACGCTGCCGCTCATGATCCTCATGGGCAAAGGCCTGGACCGTGGCAATGCCGTAAAGCGCCTCGCTGGCTTCGGCGCTGACCTCGGCCACCTTATCCTGTGAGAGGCGCGACAGGCCGCGAACCTTGCGACCGAAGAACAGGATCGGCACCAGTACGATCGGCACAACGAGGAGGACGAGCCCGGTCAGCTTCGGGCTGGTCAGTAGCAGCAATCCCATGCCGCCGACGCAGAGCAACAGGTTGCGCAGGGCCACGGAGATCGATGAGCCGACCACGGCCTGCAGCAAGGTGGTGTCGGTGGTGATGCGCGACAGCACTTCGCCGGTACGCGTGGTCTCGAAGAATCCGGGGTCGAGCTTCAGCAGATGATCAAAGATCGCCCGCCGGATGTCGACAACGACACGTTCGCCCACCCATGTCACCAGGTAGTAGCGCGCATAGGTGCCCAGCGCGAGCAGCGCCGACACGCCGAACAGCACCAGCACAGAGAGCTCCAGCAGATGACGATCGCCATTGGCAAAGCCGCGATCGATCAGGTGCCGCAGCCCCTGCCCCAGCGCCATCATCGTGCCGGCGGTGACGATCAGCGCCACCGTGGCGCCCACCATCTCCCAACGGTAGGGCCGCAGGAACGCGCGCAGTTCGAGCAACTGGCGCAGGTCACGCGAACGCGGCCGGTCGCTCTGTCTAGCATCGCGGATATTGGCCATGTTCGCCGTCCCTTACTTCGTCAGCTCAATACCGCCGTCGGTCAGCTCGTTGAGCTCCGCTTCCAGCAATGCGTTCAACTCATCCGGCCCCTCGGTCACCGTCCGGGTCGAATGCCAGGCCTTGTCGCCCTCGCGATAGGCGAAATGCCAGGCGCCGCTGATGGGCGAAGACACCCAGATCTCGCGATTGGGCGCATGCTTGTTCAGGAGATAGGTGCGTCCGTCGGCAAGTTTGAGCGTCAGGATGCCGCCCTCGTAATCGACGTCGATCTCGTCGCCCAGACGCATATCGATTTCGTCGAACAGCCGTTCCAGAAGCGCCGTCGCCAGCCCTTCGAATGCGGATTGATCCATCGTGACAGGTCCATAGATTGCCGGTGATCGACCGGTCGTTGTGGGGTTCTCCATAGACATCTTGGTCCAGGCTTGCAATCGCCGCCAGCGCGACATCTCGTCCGTTGCGGCCGGGATCCTCGATTTCGCCAGGCATCAGGAATTAATATCTTTTATTTTCAATAAGTTAAAAATAATCCATCGAGATTCGGCTCCGGGCTCTGCCCCGGCCCTATTAAAAATCTCCCAGCAGCGGCAAGGACTTGCGCCGCCCGGACGTCTTCGCTATAAACCGGCCCGAGATTCGAGGAGTTATCACCATGAAAGCCAATACGCATCCGGACTACCACGAGATCAACGTGGTGATGACCGATGGGACCAAGTTCACCACCCGCTCCACTTGGGGCAAGCCCGGCGACACGATGACGCTGGATATCGACCCCAAGTCGCATCCGGCCTGGACGGGCGTTCATCGCCTGCTGGATACCGGCGGTCAGCTCGCCAAGTTCAACAAGCGCTTCGCTGGGATTGGCCTGAAGAAGTAAGTTCGATCGGCAGCTGCCGATCCAGGAGTACGAAACAGCCGCCCCTTCGGGCGGCTGTTTTCGTTTCCGGCTTCCGGGGTACGGATCCGCCCCCTAACCGCTCACCGTCTGCCAGCTGCCGTCCGGCTGCAGGCAGGCCGTGCCATGGATCTGCTGCCAGCGGCCGTCGATCATGGCGCTCGCCTGGTAATCCCGACAGGTGGTTCCCCAGGCCTGATATTGCCGCATCGGCACGATCTGGTACTGGCGGCCATAGGCCGGGTTGGTCCAATAGACCGGCCGGCCGATCGGCGCAGCGACGATCGCCTGGGTGGTGCAATACTGATCGCCGGCATCGACGGCATGACCGACCGCGCTGCCGAGAAGCAGGCCGAGGATAGCCCCGCCGGTCGCCGCTTCCCATGAATGGTGGTGCGATGCCGTCGCGCCGACCGCCGCCCCTGTCGCTCCGCCAATCGCGCCACCGAGGATGGCGCCGGTATTGGAGCCGCGACAGACGATCTGGCTGCCAACCGGTGCCGGCGCGGGCACGAGGACCGGTGCCGGATAGGCATAGACCGGCGGCGGCGACACGATCACCGGAGCCGGGGCAACAATGACCGGTCCTGGCGCCACCACGACCGGCGGACGGTTGTAAGGCCGCCAATAAGGGCCGGGATATGGATAGGGGCCGTAGCCATGGCCATGCCAATGATCATCGGCCGCTGCTTGTTTCGGTGCCGGCAGTATCGCCGTGGACTGCGACAAGGGGCGACCAGGTACGCCGGCCAAGGCCAGCGCCGGCGCGGCCATCAGCATCGTCAGTACACCAGCCACCCGCAGCGGCATCTTCATTCGCGCAAACACGTCAAACTCCCGAACACTGGGCATTGCAAGAGGCATCTTTTTGGAGGCCCACTTGTTTAACGCGCGAGCGGGAGAAACCCTGACATCGTCACGCCGATGTGTTGTGTTCCGGAAATGGCATGCAGAGGTGCACCTGGCCCGAATGGACGGGGTGCTGCTACACATGCCGCCGGCGCAGGACAATCTGCGCAGCCGTCAGGTTCCTTTTGGAAGGAGATTCAAATCAATTGAGCTTCTTCGGCCCGCCGCTTACCTGGCCACGTACCCCTTCGGCGGCCGCCCGCGCGGTTTGCAGATCGAGCCGGGCAATCCGCTGGTAAAGCGAGAGACTGCGCTGGAGCAGTCGACGCAATTCCTCCGGCAGTTTGGGATCGTCTTCCCCGCTGCTGCGGTTGCAGAGCGTATGCCCGCCAAGCCGGCGATCCGGCCGCGTCGCTTCCCACAGGGTCAATTCGCCGGCATGGACGGCACGGTGCGTCAGCAGCCAAGCCAATACCTGCGTCAGACGCGCCACAAGCCGCATCGTTTCCATGCTGGTGACCAGGCCCTGGTCAACCGGACGGGTCTTTGTTTCCGTTTCGGCGCGATCGATCAAATACCGACGGGATTCGGCCAGCAGGGCCATGGTCTCCATCATCGTCCGGTCGAAGAATTCTACCGTTGCCATTCAGCCCTTACCAACCCGATCGTCACTGGCATTATCGTCACTGGCATTCGCTTGCGCGGCTATAACGCCCCCAACACTAGGACGATCCCAGACGCGCTTCATCACAAATACGCGTCAGCCCTTAACAAAGTTTTGCAACCCACGCATCCCGTTGCAGGAAACGCGCTGAACTTGTTCGCATTTAACGAGAATGCGGGCTAGTCGGCTGCACCATACCCCTCTATTCCGCCGCCGGATTTGCATGGCTCGACAATGGATTGTCTGGTCGGTTGTCAGCTGGTATCAGCGAGGCGGAGCGCAGCGGCCATTCATCAGCGATTAACCAAATCCGCGACCGGCCAGACCCGCCCGGGCCTTGACACAAAGCGCTTCACTTCCCACTTCAGAAATGCCGGATGACCCTTGGTGCCGGCAAGAAAGCGAAGCCGACCAGATGGTGGCTTCAGATATTCAACCATGTTGCTCAATGGAGAATGTGGCCATGCGTAGTTATGACCTTACCCCCCTTTTCCGCTCTTCGGTTGGTTTCGATCGCCTGTCGCGTCTGATGGACAGCGCAATGCGTGTCGATGAATCGGCCCTTTCCTATCCGCCCTACAATATCGAACGTACGGGCGATGACACCTATCGCATCAGCATGGCGGTGGCCGGTTTCTCGGAAGCCGAACTGACCATCACGGCACAGGAAAACTCGCTGCTGATCACCGGCAAGCCAGCCAAGGAAGAGAAGGAACGCAATTTCCTTTACCGTGGCATTGCCGGCCGCGCTTTCGAGCGCCGGTTCGATCTCGCCGACCACATCCGCGTCGCCGGCGCCAATCTGGTGAACGGCCTGCTGCATGTGGATCTCGTCCGCGAGATTCCGGAAACGATGAAGCCGCGCACGATCGCCATCAATCAGCCCGCCAAAGCCCTCAGCCAGGCGGCCTAACCACAGCCGGATCGCGTCCGATACACGTGATCTAGAAAACGGTCGGGGAGCGCAAGCTGCCCGGCCGTTTTTGCTTCAATGCCGCTCTCGCCAATGAGCTAGGCATTTCCCGCAGCGGCAAACA
Organism: Terriglobia bacterium; assembly: GCA_035539075.1. Taxonomy (GTDB): domain Bacteria; phylum Pseudomonadota; class Alphaproteobacteria; order Dongiales; family Dongiaceae; genus Dongia_B. The sequence goes on along the minus strand of DATLJB010000073.1, from coordinate 34,826 downwards.
AGGCATCCGTCGCCGCATCGGGCCGTTCAGCCATGATCATATGGCCGCATCCGGCGAGGATGGTCACATTCGCCCCGCCCCGCACGTTTTTCATTGCCGCCGCCAGCTGCCGACCCTTGTCGGCCGGTGTCATCCGATCTTCCGCGCCAAGCAGCAGATATGCCGGCGCTTCGATCATCGCCGCGTCGTCGGTGCCGTTGCGGTAGGCATTGCAAGCCGCGAGGTCGGCCGCCAGGACACCGGGCCGGGAACGCTCGATCAAACGCTCGCCGGCAAGCCGCATCTGCACTCCCGGCACGGTATTGCCGCCCACTTGCCCGGACGGGCCGAAACCCCACATGGCAATCAACGCGCTTGCCCTCGACAGGTCGTCGCGCGCCGCTGCCAGCAGGTCAGGATGAACCGGCATGGCCGCCGCTGCCGCCATCAGGCAGAGCGCGCGCAGACGCGTTGGCTTTGTCGCCGCCATATGCAGAGCGATCAAGGCGCCCATGGAATGACCGGCGACGGCACAGCGGTCGATGCCGAGCGTATCCAGCAGGTCCCAGGACCATTTAGCCAGTTCTGCGATCGAGGCCAAAGGCGCGCCATGCGATCTGCCATGGCCTGGGAGGTCCGGCGCGATCACGGTCTGGCCGTGATGTGCGAGGTAGCGCGCCTGCAGGGCCCAGACCGAGTGGTCGAGACCGGCGCCGTGCAGCAGCAGAACGGCCGGCTTATCGATATCCAATGATTGCCCGCCGGTGGCGACATGGACGGCGTGCCCGCCGACTGAAATCTCCATCGCGGCTCAATCCTTCTGCGAGGCGCGCAAGGCCGCACCGAGGTCATCCAGGATATCGCCGAGACTCTCCAATCCAACCGAAAGACGGATCATGTCTTCGCCGATCCCGGCGGCGCGCAAGGCGACGTCGTCCAATTGGCGATGCGTCGTGCTGGCCGGATGAATGACCAGTGTCTTTGCATCCCCGACATTGGCAAGATTGGAAACGAGCTTCAGCGCGTCGACGAATTTGCGCCCCGCCGCCCGGCCGCCTTTGACACCGAAGCTGATCATTGATCCGGCACCGTGCGGCATCAGCTTCTCGACCAGCGCGCGATCGGGGTTGTCCGGTGCGCCGGGATAGTTCACCCAGGCCACCGACGTGTGTTCCTTCAGGAAGGCCGCGACGCCACGCGCATTCTCGACATGCCGCGCCATGCGCAGCGGCAGCGTCTCGATTCCCTGCAGAATGTGGAAAGCATTGGTGGGGCTCATACAGGCGCCGAAATCCCGCAGGCCCTCCAGGCGCGCCCGCATGATGAAGGCGGCGGGCCCAAACTCGTCGGCAAAGGAAATACCGTGATAGCCCGCATAAGGTTCCGTCATGGTCGGGAATTTGTTGTTCTGTCGCCAATCGAAGCGCCCGCCATCCACCAGCAGCCCGCCGATCGCAAGCCCATGGCCACCCAGCCATTTGGTCGCCGAATGCAGGACGATATCGGCACCGTGATCGAGCGGCCGCAGCAGAACCGGCGGCGTGAAGGTTGAATCGATCAACAGCGGCAGTCCCGCCGCGTGGGCGACGGCGGCGACGGCGGGAATATCGAGTACGTCGAGACCGGGATTGCCGATCGTCTCGGCAAAGACCAGCCGCGTTTCAGGCCTGATCGCGGCGCGGAAAGCAGCGACATCGCGCGGCGGCACGAAAGTCGTGGTGATGCCAAAGCGCGGCAGCGTCAGCCGCAGCATATTGAGACTGCCGCCATAGAGCGCCTGCGATGCAACGATATGGCCGCCGGCTCCCATCAGGGTGGCGATGGCAAGATGCAGTGCCGCATGCCCGCTGGCGGTCGCCACCGCGCCGACGCCGCCATCCAGCGCGGCGATCCGTTCTTCGAGAACGGCAACGGTCGGATTGCTGATGCGGCTGTAGATATGCCCTGAGCGCTCAAGATTGAAGAGCGCCGCGGCATGATCGGAATCCGCGAAAACGTAAGATGTCGTCTGATAAATCGGCACGGCGCGCGCGCCGGTTACGGGATCAACCTGCTGGCCGGCATGCAGGCTTAGCGTCTCCGGCCCGAGAAATTTGGGCTCCGCCATTTGACCCTCTTCGATATGCGCTTCCCCTGAGGCCGGCCGCAAAAACGGAGGGCCGCTCGACTGGATATACCAGCGGCGGCCCTCTCTTTTATAGCCTCAACCTGTCTAACTTGCCCTCAGGCAGGGGGAAAGTTACGAGCGCGTGACATGGTCGTCAAGCCGCAAAAGATTTGCTGCCGCAACGTTCACCATGATTTGCAGCCGCCTGACTTCCGCAGCGTTTCCATGCCGCGCACGCGGGGTCGCGCCTGCGTATGGGCGCAGGATGCCGCAAAGAAAAGCCGCCGAAAAATCGGCGGCAAGTTAGACAGGGAGGCATGAAACTGGATCGCAGGAATGATCCAGGGAGGAACGGCTCGAAACGAACCGTCCTGTGTATCGACTTTACCCCCTCTGCGTGAACAAAGCGTTAATTTTTCAGGGTTTTTTGCCGATACTGAGTTTTTTCCTGGCAGCCGAAGGGCGCCTATCGCCGGGGCAAAAAAACAGATACTCAGGGTGTCTTGAAGAGGCCCGCAGCAGCGCTGAGATGTGCCTGCTTGGCCGCGATCTTAGCCTCCACGCGCGCGATTTCCTCTTTCATTTCCGCTATATAGCGCTGCAGCTCCTCGATCGACAGGGGATCAAGGTTGCGCAGGACCGGCTTCTTCTTTTGCGGCTCCAGATCGTCGATATCCATTCCTAATCTCCTTCTTCAGGAAGATTAGCGCGGCTGCCGCGGCGAAAAAAGTCCACAGCCAAACGGCGCCCGCCGATCGTGGAGAATCGACCGGGGGCCGGGAATCGACTATGACCCCGTCAGGTCACGCCGGCTCGCCGAGGCGAGATTATCGCTTCCGGCCGCTTCCGAAGGAGGACAGATTCATGACCCTACCCGCACAGATGACTGCGATCGAGATCTCCACGCCCGGCGGACCGGAAGTTCTGAAACCCGTTACCCGTCCGATGCCGGTGCTGAAGCCTGGAGAAGTGCTGATCAAAGTGGCCGCGGCCGGCGTCAACCGCCCGGATGTCTTGCAGCGCGCCGGCAATTATGCGCCGCCCCCGGGCGCCTCGGATTTGCCCGGCTTGGAAGTCGCCGGAACGATCGTCGCAACGAACGGCGATTGCGGTCCCTGGAAAGAGGGCGATGCCGTCATGGCACTGACTCCCGGCGGCGGTTATGCGGAATATTGCGCAACACCCGCCGCGCATTGCCTGCGCCTGCCGAAGGGCTATGACTTCGCGCATGGCGCGGCGATCCCGGAAACCTATTTCACTGTCTGGACCAATGTTTTCGACCGCGCGAAACTGAAATCAGGGGAAACCTTCCTGGTGCATGGCGGCTCGTCCGGCATCGGCACGACAGCCATCCAGCTTGCCCATCACTTCGGCGCCCGGGTTTTCACCACTGCGGGCAGCGAAGACAAATGCAAGAGCTGCCGCGCGCTCGGCGCCGATGTTGCCATCAACTATCGCGACCATGATTTCGTCAACGAGATCACGCGCGTTACGGAAAAGGCCGGGATTGACGTCATTCTCGACATGGTCGGCGGCGATTACATCAATCGCAACCTCAAGATCCTCGCCATCGACGGGCGCTTGGTGCAGATCGCCTTCCTGCAAGGCAGCAGCGCGGAGATCAATCTTGCCCAGGTCATGATGAAACGCCAGACCATCACCGGCTCGACATTGCGGCCGCGCTCCGTCGCCGACAAGGCCGCCATGGCCGCTGCCTTGACAGAAAAGGTTCTGCCCCTGCTCGACGCCGGGACGATCAAGCCGATCATCTACAAGACTTTCCCGCTGGCCCAGGCCGTCGATGCCCATAGGCTGATGGAAACCAATGCGCATACCGGCAAGATCATCTTGACGCTCTGAGCTGCCGGGAGGTCTCGGCGCAATCTAGGTGCCTGCCCTGGCGGGGCCGCCTTTCGCGGCACCGCAGCAGGCTGCATAAGCGATCGCGTTCCTGCTTTAAAAACAAATGATTATGCCCATATAGGCGGTTATGGCCTTGCCGCGCGAAAGTCCGCGGGCGGCGCAAAATTGACCGCTAAGTATCTTGTCAAATTGAACTTTCGCTTGGCACGAGCCGGCCAAAGATGGTAAGTGGCGGGTGAATGCGAGCCCGGTTGCGTACCGGCGGCTCGGCCGACCGGCCGATCGGGATGCGAGACCCGGCGAGCCGGCATTTTTATCGATCGAACAGGTCAAGGAAGGCCTTGGCCGTCCGCAGGCAGAGCCGAAGCCGGCTCCCGGCGGCCGAGAAGGAGGTATTTATGGCACAGTTGTTGATGCCCAAGGCGACCGCCGTTTGGCTGGTCGAGAACACCGCATTGACGTTCGAGCAGATCGGCGCGTTCTGCAATCTGCATCCGCTCGAAGTCCAGGGCATCGCCGATGGCGAAGTGGCCGTCGGCATCGTCGGTCTCGACCCCACCGGCAACGGTCAGTTGACCAAGGAAGAGTTACAGCGTTGCGAGGCTGATCCCAGCGCTCGCCTCAACCTTGCGCGCGTGACCATCCCCCTGCCAGTCACCCGCACCAAGGGTCCGCGCTATACGCCGATCTCCAAGCGTCAGGACAAGCCAGACGCGGTCGCCTGGCTGGTTCGCCATCATCCCGAGCTGAGCGACGCACAGATTTCGCGCCTGATCGGCACCACCAAGCAGACCATCGCCGCCGTGCGTGACCGCAGCCATTGGAATTCTGCCAATCTGCGTCCGCGCGATCCGGTTCTGCTCGGCCTCTGTTCGCAGACCGACCTCAATGCCGCCATCATCAAGGCGCGCAAGGCAGCCGGCAAACCGGCGACCCTTGATCCGCTGCCGGTCGAGGATGATCAGCAGCATCAGGCGGATCAGGACCACGGGCATAGCGGCCGCCTGCCGGGCGGCTTCGATATCAGCACCTTCCTGCCGAACAAGGGTTGATACCGCTGCAACAGGTCGGGAAGGCCCGACCGAAAGCAGTGTCAAGAAGCTGGCCTGTATTGCATGAAGGGGACGCCATTGAGGCGTCCCTTTTCTTTTGTGCCCGCTTCTTTTCTGCCCGCCCCCAGCAGCGCCGCGCCGTCGACGACGGCTGCAGGCGCCTCCAAGTCCTCGGTTCGCCTAAACCAAGTCTGAACGGAGCGGCCATGCCCCCTGACATCCCGCCGGGCTTGGCGTTCGTCCCGCCCGGGCGGGATCTGAAAATATATTCAGATTGGGTGCAACTTAGTCTTTCCTGCGACTCAAATCCCAGTTATACCATCGCCGCTGTTGCTGCCGGGGGGCTGTGATGCAACATCGAACACCGGATCACGGATATCTGGCAGATCCGCCATTTCTATCGCTTTGCCATGACACGGTGAAGGCGATCTATCGCTATTGGGACGGCAAGCGAAATGGCCGGACCATGCCGAGCCGGCGCGACATCGATCCACTCGATATGAAGAACTGGCTGCCGCATCTGATGTTGATCGACGTGCTGCCGCAGGAGCCCCGCTTTGTCTACCGGCTCGTCGGTACCGGCGAAGTGGCGCAGCGGCGCCGCGACCCGACCGGCAAATCCGTTGCCGAAGCCTTTTTCGCACCCGAAGCGGATCAGGCTTTGAGGCGTTATGAGCACGTCGCCGCAACCAAGACGCCGTTTTTCTGGAATGCGCCTTACCAGACGCCGAACGGCCGCACTGCTCACGACGACATCGTCTTCCTGCCGCTTTCCGATGACGACAGCTACGTCAATATGATCATGGTCTATACCCATATCAGGGTTAAAGACCAGGAGCAGGACTAAGCCCGCCTAGCGGCCGGGCAAATATCATCCCCCACCGCCAGTTGATGCGGCCATAGTTAGCCGCCGCCGGGTTACGCCAATCGGCAGTGGCAGGCCGGCGGCACCTCGCTATATTGGGCGCGCTGACGGCTGAGAACGGTTTTTGCGGAGAGCATATCGGCGCGCCTCCCGCGCGGCGGAGTATGTAAGAGGGATGGATTGACGGCCGATGTGATGACCTATGGCATCGCTGCGATGGCAACGGGTGGCGTTGTCCTGCGGCCATGGCGCCTGCCGGAAGCGATCTGGGCTGTCGCCGGTGCTGTATTACTGGTGGTATTCGGCCTGTTGCCGATCGGCGAAGCCTGGGCCGGCATCCTGCGCGGTGTCGACGTCTACCTGTTTCTGATCGGCATGACGATGCTTGCTGAGCTTGCCCGCCAGGAGGGGTTGTTCGACTGGCTGGCCGGTTTCGCCGTCGCCCATGCCAAGGGTTCCGGCGCGCGACTGCTGTTGCTGGTTTATGGGGTCGGCGTCGTCGTGACTGTCTTCCTCTCCAATGACGCCACGGCTGTCGTTTTGACGCCGGCGGTCTATGCCGCGGCGCGAGCGGCGGGCGCCAAGCCCCTGCCCTATCTGCTGCTTTGCGCCTTTGTCGCCAATGCGGCAAGCTTCGTCCTGCCGATCTCCAATCCGGCAAATCTCGTCATTTACGGGCGCGCGATGCCGCCTCTCGCCGAATGGCTTGCGCAGTTCGCGTTGCCCTCCCTCGCCGCCATCGTTGCGACCTATCTCATGCTGCGCCTTCTGCTGGCCCGCGAGATCCGGGCGCCGCTGCAGAATACGCCAACGGCAGCCGCGTTGTCGCGCGGTGGGCGGCTGACCGGCTACGGATTGATCGCGACGGCACTCGTTCTGCTCTGTGCCTCCGCCCTCGGCTGGCAACTCGGTTTGCCGACCTTTCTCACGGGCCTGCTGACCGCGGCCTTTGTTCTGATCGGCAATCGCCAGGCGCCTTGGCCGTTGATGCGGGGCGTGCCCTGGAGCGTCATCCCCCTGGTCGCCGGACTATTCGTCCTGGTCGAGGCGATGCAGCATGTCGGCCTGATCGATCAACTGGCAACCTTCCTGCGCAGCCAGGCGCAGAACTCGGTCGGCTGGACCGCAACCGGTGCCGGCCTTCTCGTCGCCCTCATCTGCAATCTGATGAACAACCTGCCGGCGGGGCTGATCGCCAGTTCGACGATGGCGGCGGCGCAAGCGCCGCACCCTGTCATCGGCGCGGTGCTGATCGGTGTCGATCTCGGTCCCAATCTGTCGATCACGGGCTCGCTGGCGACCATCATCTGGCTGATCGCCCTGCGGCGCGATGGCGAAACCATCAGCGCCTGGGCATTCCTGAAGCTCGGCATGCTGGTCATGCCGCCTGCCCTGCTGGCGGCACTTGCGGCTCTGGCGCTCAGCTTCTGAGCCCCAGTTTTTTTGAACCCCAGCTTCTGAACCGGCAGCACAAAAGCAAAGCGGCACCCCAAGGGTGCCGCCCGCTTATCGTGATCGTCTCTTTGCCGTTCAACCGACGTCGAACTTGATGCCCTGAGCCAGCGGCAGCTTGTCCGAATAGTTGATGGTGTTGGTGGCGCGCCGCATATAAGCCCGCCAGGCGTCGGAACCGGATTCGCGGCCGCCGCCGGTTTCCTTCTCGCCACCGAAGGCGCCGCCGATTTCGGCACCCGAGGGACCGATATTGACGTTGGCGATGCCGCAGTCGCTGCCCTGAGCGGAGAGGAAGAATTCCGCCTCGCGCAGGTCCTGGGTGAAGATGCAGGAAGACAGGCCCTGCGGCACATCGTTCTGCAGCGCGATCGCGTCTTCGAACTTCTTGTAGCTCAGCACATAGAGGATCGGCGCGAAGGTTTCTTCCTTCACCACCTCGGTCTGGCCCGGCATTTCGACGATGGCGGGCTGGACGTAGAAGCCGTCGGCGGCACCCTTCACCTTCACGCGCTCGCCGCCGGTGATCTTGCCACCTTGCGCCTTCGCCGCCTTCAAAGCCGCCTGCATGCGGTTGAAAGAAGCTTCGTCGATCAGCGGACCGACCAGGGTCTTGGCATCCAGCGGGTTGCCGATCGGCAGGTTGCCATAGATCTTCTTCAGGCGCGGCAGCAGCTTGTCACGGACGCTTTCATGGACGATGACACGGCGCAGGCTGGTGCAGCGTTGGCCGGCGGTTCCCACCGCGGAGAAGGTGATAGCGCGCACCGCCAGTTCCAGATCGGCGCTGGGGCAGACGATCATGGCGTTGTTGCCGCCGAGTTCCAGCAGCGAACGGCCGAAGCGGGCGGCGACGCGCGGACCGACTTCGCGGCCCATGCGGGTCGAGCCGGTGGCACTGACCAGGGCGACGCGCTTGTCATCGACCACGACCTCGCCGATCTCGCGGCCGCCGATGACGACCTCGAGCAGGCCCTTGGGTGTCGCGCCGAACTTCTTGGCCGCCTTCTCGAAGATTTGCTGGCAGGCGAGCGCCGTCAGTGGATTCTTTTCAGACGGCTTCCAGACCACGCTGTTACCGCAGACAATGGCCAGCGCCGTGTTCCAGGACCAGACCGCGACCGGGAAATTGAAGGCGCTGATGACGCCCACGACGCCCAGCGGATGCCAGGTTTCCATCATCCGATGGCCGGGGCGCTCCGAGGCGATCGTGAGACCGTAGAGCTGGCGCGACAGGCCGACCGCGAAGTCACAGATATCGATCATTTCCTGCACTTCGCCGAGGCCTTCCTGCAGGATCTTGCCGACCTCATGGGAGACGAGGGCCCCCAGCTCCGCCTTATGCGCGCGCAATTCCTCGCCAAACAGGCGGATCAACTCACCGCGCTGCGGCGCCGGCACGGCACGCCAGGCCTTGAAAGCCTCGTCGGCACGGGCGATCTTCTTTTCCGCCGCCGCCTTGCTGTCGGTCTTCACCTTGGCCAGAACGCTGCCGTCGATCGGCGAGCGGGCGATCATATCGCCATTGGACAGCGTCTTCCCTTCAAGGCCGAGCTGCTTCAGAAGTTTATTAATCGACATAAAATCTCCGTCATGGATCGGTATTACGTTGGCAACCAAAAAACCGTGACCAACGGAACTGCCGGGATTAAACCGGGTTCATGCATGCGGGATCGGGCAGCCGAATGTCAACCGGCGGATTGCCGGAAGGCCTTGCGACCTGCCGGAGGTTGAGGCAGCATGCCGTCAGATCGCGCAAAAACGACGACAAGCGGGGGTAATGCATGTCCGGCCGTCCAATCCACCGTCCTCTTCAGGCGAGATATATCGACCGAAAGGGCAGCGACGAAGGGCGGATTTTTTGCCGGCGCGTACCTCGCCTCTGGTTCGCGGCGCTAGCGAGCACCTTCATCGGCCTCAGCACGCTTTCCTTTGCTGAGCCCGCCAAGGCCGATATCACCCTCAACATCGATCCGGTGGTCGAAAGCGAACCGGGGCGCTCCTGGGCTGCGGTCGGCGAGATGGTCATGCGTTACTATTCGGCGCCGAATACCGGGCCCAATGACGATTACCAATGCGGTATCGCCAATTTTCTGACCGGTCAGCGCATGTCGGAAGACTGCGCCGCCCCCGCCAAGATGACGGCCTTGCAGGCGACGCAGAAGATCATTTCCGACTATCTCGCTTACGCTCATAAGTTTTTCGACGAAGAGCCGCACAACATGGCCTTCCAGCAAGGCAAGGTGCTGCCGCCGGACGAACTGATCCATGAACTGGAATTCGAGCGGCCAATCGTGGTGGCGGTCGAGCCTCCGAAAATGAGCGATGCCGAGAAGGATACGAAGGAAGTTGCCTTGATCGTCGGCTATCAGGGCACCGCGGACAATCTGCAGGTGATCATCAACGATCCGCGCTCTTATGCAGTGGGAGCCAATCCCTATATCGACGCCGGCGGCAAGCAGCTTGATACCGGCCAGTATCAACTGGCCTATCAGGATTTCCTCAAGGAAATGCGCTGGACTGTCAGTATCTATCGCATCAAGCCGCAATAAGCCTGCGCAGATCAGCCGCTGAAATCGCCCCGGCTCTCTCCTTTATCGAAAACCGACTTTACCTCGTGAAAATTCATTCCCCGCGCCGGAGATGGTGGTTGCTCTCGGCTAGGAATTTTGGCTAGATGATTTTGCTGTATACAGGCGAAAAACAAATATCACAGATGTAAAATACGAGCTGGACGCGACTCATCCTGCGGCGTTAAATCGCGGCAGGACAATCCGGTCGCTTCCCCCGCTTGCGGCTTCTTTATCCCCTGCGCGGGGACGATCAATGAGGGCCTTTCACAAGGAAGGCTGAAACTAGGTGCCGGCGAACGGCACCGCATGGGAGGATATATATGGCGATTTTGCGAAGGACCGCTCTGTCGGCGGTCATGACGACGGCGTTGCTTTCCGCCTTGGCGCTCACTGCCTCCGCGGCCTCTGCGGAGATGGTTCTCAACCGCAACATCGGTACGACCATCAGTTCGCTCGATCCCCAGGTAAATTTCCTGGTCTATGAAGGCTGGATCGAAGAGGACCTTTATGAGGGCCTGACCGCCTATGACGCCGCCGGCAACATCATTCCCGGCGCGGCGAAAAGCTGGGATCTCAGCCCGGACGGCCTCACCTACACCTTCCATCTGCGCGACGGCCTGAAATGGTCCAATGGCGATCCGCTGGTGGCACAGGACTTCGTCAACAGCGTCATCCGCATCCTCGATCCCGCCACCGCTTCGCAGAAGAATTACGTCTTCTCCAGCACCATCTCGATCACTGGCGCCGCCGACTTCATGGGCGGCAAGAACAAGGATCCGAAATCGGTCGCCGTCTCCGCCCCCGACGAGAAGACCGTGGTGGTGAAGCTCGACAAGCCCGCCCCCTACGCCCTCAACTACTTCTATTCCTTCTACTGCCCGCCGCTGCACAAGCCGAGCCTCGACAAATTTGGCAAGGACTGGGTCAAGCCGGGCAATATCGTCACCAACGGCGCTTATACGCTGACGGAAAACAACGCGCAGTCGCAGGCCGTCCTGGTGAAGAATCCGAACTTCCATGACGCCGCCAATGTCAAGATCGACAAGGTCGTCTACAAAGTGACCGAGGACGAGAACACGGCGCTGAAACTCTACAAATCCGGCGCCATCGACATGACCTATGACGTGCCGACCGATCAGTTGGATGCGCTGAAGAAGTCGAACCCCGAGGAATTGCATGTCGGCCCGGGCCTCAGCACCTACTATCTAGATTTCAACCTTAAAAAGGCTCCCTTCGACAACATCAAGCTGCGTCAGGCTCTGGCTTATGCCATCGACCGCGACGCCCTGATCAAAGTCATCAAGGGTGGCGACGTCGCTTCTTGCAGCTTCACCATCCCGATCCCGCATTACCCCTCGCCCAAGCCCGCCGAATGCAGCATGTCCAAGGCGGATCGCATCGCCGCGGCGAAAAAGCTTTATGCCGAAGCGGGCTTCGGTCCGAACAAGAAACTGACGGTCACCATTACGGCGCAAAGCAAGGCCGCGGAAAAGAAGCGCGCCGAAGTCATCGCCGTGATGTGGAAGCAGGTGCTGGGCGTCGATGCCAAGGTCAATGCCGTCGATCGCGAGGCCTGGAACAACACCTTCACCGCCGGCACCTGGGAAGCCTATGCGGATGATCTGGTCGGTGATTTCGTCGGCCCCGAACCCTATCTCGCCTACATGGATCCCCGGGCCGAGGCCGGTTACAACTGGCAGAGCAAGGAATATGAAGACCTCTGGGACAAGGCGATGCTGATCACCGATACCGAGGCGCGCTACAAGGTCCTGGCCCAGGCCGAGCAATTGATCCTCGACAGCTACTACCTCACGCCCAATCTGACGGAGCCCAATCGTCATCTGGTGCGCAAGACCGTTAAGGGCTGGGCCGACAGCCCCGGGGATGTGGTGCCGAGCCGCTTCCTCACCGTCGAAACGCAATAAGAGCGATGTGCGCATCCCGTGGCCGCCGGGCCGCGGGATGCCGCCAGCGGCGGGGTTTCAGCGATATGTGGCGTTATATCTTTCGGCGCGTGCTCGGCAGCCTGCCGACGCTCTTCGCCCTCGCGACCATCACTTTCTTCATTCTGCGCGTGGCACCCGGTGGCCCGTTCTCGGACAACCGTCGCCTGACGCCGGAGGCGCTGGCGGCGCTCAACCGCGCCTACCACCTCGATGAATCCCTGCCGCAGCAATACCTCAGATATCTCTGGAATCTGGTGCATTTCGATTTCGGCCCCTCGGTCAAATATCGCGATTCGAGTGTCGGCGAATTGATCCTCAATAGCTTCCCGGTCTCCCTGGAGATCGGCATCTGGGCGATGATCCTCTCGACCCTGATTGGCATCATCCTTGGCATCGCCGGCGCCCTCCGGCGCAACGGCGTCATCGATTATGGCGCCGGCGCGATTGCCATGGTCGGCCTCGCCATTCCCATCTTTGTCATCGGCCCGGTGCTGCAGATTGCCTTTGGGCTCGACCTGCATTGGCTGCCGGTCGCCGGCTGGGACGGCTCGCTTTCCTTCAAGATCCTGCCGATCGCCGTCCTCACGCTGCCCAATATAGCCTATGTCTCGCGGCTGATGCGGGGCAGCATGATCGAGACCATCCGCGCCAACTACGTTCGTACCGCGCGGGCCAAAGGAATTGGCGAGAGACGGACCATCTACAAGCATGCCTTGAAGGGCGCCTTGTTGCCGGTTATCGCCTATCTCGGGCCCGCCACCGCCGTTACCATCACTGGCTCGATCGCCATTGAGCAGATCTTCCAGATCCCCGGGATCGGCCGTTATTTCATCACCGCCGCCCAGGACCGGGACTATTCGCTGGTGATGGGCGTCACGCTGTTCTACGGAACCGTCGTGGTCTTCGGCAACATGATCTCGGATATCGCGCGCGGCCTGATCGATCCCAAGGTGTCCTATGAATGACGCGCCCCATGACTGACGTCACGACCAGGCCACCCTCATCCGGCGGACAGCCCTTCGCCATGCCGGATCACCTGCCGGCCGGCGTCTCGCCGTTCCGTGCCTCGCTGCGGCGCTTCTGCGCCAACAAGCTGGCCATCGCCAGCCTCGTCGTTCTCAGCCTTGTCATCCTGGCCTGCTATATCGCGCCGTTCTTCTACCCCTTTGGACCGGAAGACGCCGATTTCGACAACCTGTCTGCGCCGGTCGACTTCACCTCGATCCACCTTTTCGGCACCGACGATCTCGGCCGCGACCTGCTGTTGCGGGTCCTCAATGGCGGCCGGGTGTCGCTCGGCCTCGGCTTCTTCGGCGCGATCGTCTCGGTCGCCATCAGCGTCGTCTATGGCGCCACCGCCGGCTATCTTGGCGGACGCACCGACCAGATGATGATGCGCCTCGTCGATGTCCTGCTCAGCCTGCCCTATGTTATGTTGGTGATCGTCATCAATGTGGTCCTCGGCCGCAGCAATTTCTCACTCTTCATCGCTGTCGTCGTGGCACTTTGGCTGACCCCGGCGGTGATCGCCCGCGGCCAGGCCGTCAGCCTGCGCCACCGGGAATTCGTCGAGGCGGCGCGTGCCGGCGGCATGAGCAGCTGGCAGATCATCTGGCAACACATCGCGCCAAATAGCCTGAATGTCGTCATCGTTTATTCCAGCCTGCTGGTCCTGGAAGTCATCTCCACCGAATCCTTCCTCAGTTTCGTCGGCCTTGGCGTGCAGGCGCCCTATGCCAGCTGGGGTAATCTGATCAATGACGGCTACACAAAGATCGAGACGGATATCCGCGTCTTGCTCTTGCCCGGCGCCTTTCTGGCGACAGTCCTGTTTTGCCTCAATTACATCACCGACGGCCTGCGCGATGCCTTCGACCCCAACGAGCGATAGGCGGAAGGCAATGACGCCGAACGAAGCTATACTGTCCATCCGCAATCTCAGCATCGAGTTCAAACTGGCGGATGGCTGGAAGACGGCCGTCGACCGGGTCGACCTCGATCTGCGCGCCGGCGAGATCATGGGCATTGTCGGCGAATCAGGTTCGGGCAAAAGCCAGATCCTGCTCGCCGCGATGGGCCTGACCGCCAATAACGGCCGCGTGAGCGGGTCGATCCGCTTCCAGGACCAGGAGATGGTCGGCACCGCGCCGTCGAAACTGGACAGGATCCGCGGCTCGTCGCTGTCGATGATCTTCCAGGATCCCATGACTTCGCTCAATCCCTATCTGCGGGTCAGCGACCAGCTGATGGAAGTGCTGACCACGCATCAGGGCCTGGGCAAGGCGGCAGCGCGGCAGCGCGTCATCGAAATGCTGGAACGCGTGCACATTCCCGATGCGGCGCGGCGCGTCGATCTCTATCCGCACGAATTTTCCGGCGGCATGCGCCAGCGCGTCATGATCGCCATGGCGCTGCTGTGCAAGCCGGCTCTGCTGCTGGCCGACGAGCCGACCACAGCGCTCGACGTCACCGTCCAGGCGCAGATCCTGGAACTGCTGATCGAGTTGGCGCGCGACATGGGAACCACCATCGCCATCGTCACCCATGATCTCGGCGTGGTGTCGCGGCTTTGCGACCGGGTCACGGTGCTTTATGGCGGGCGGGTCATGGAGAGTGCCGCCATCGATACCCTGTTCGAGACGCCGCGCCACCCTTACACGGCCGGACTGATTGCTTCGACGCCGCGGCTCGACACCGGCATGGATGAGGAACTGACCACCATTCCGGGCCAGCCCCGCCTGATGGGAACCCCCATGCCGGGCTGCCCTTTCGAGCCGCGTTGCGCCTGGCGCGAGGCGCGCTGCCGCAGCGAACAGCCGACCCTCATCGACCTGCGCAGGGATGAAAGCCAAGTGCCTCATCTTGTTGCCTGCCACCGGGTGCCGTCATGACCGGCGCCGCAGCGTCGCAGGGCCCGCTTGCCGCGCAGCCGGCAGAAGAGGTCTTGCTGTCCGTCCGTGATCTCAGCGTTCATTTCCCCTTACGCCACGGCCTGTTGTCCCATGCCGTCAAGCTGCGAGCCGTGGACGGCGTCTCCTTCGACCTGAAGCCCGGCGAGACGTTGGGGATCGTCGGCGAATCCGGCTGCGGAAAATCGACCCTCGGCCGCGCCATCCTGCGCCTGATCGAGCCGAGCGGCGGCCAGGTCGCCTGGATGGGGCGCGATTTTCTCGGGCTCGACGCCAAGCAGCTGCGCGAGCAGCGGCGCAACATGCAGATCATCTTCCAGGACCCGCTCGCCTCGCTTGACCCGCGCATGACGGTCGGCAAGATCATCGGCAAGCCGCTCAGGACCTTCCAGCCCGGCATCAAGCGGGCCGAGCTGCAGCAGCGCGTGATCGAAGCGATGCAGCAGGTCGGCCTGGCGCCGGAAATGATGAACCGCTACCCGCATGAATTCTCCGGCGGCCAGTGCCAGCGCATCGGCATTGCCCGCGCCATGATCCTCCGGCCGAAGCTGATCGTCTGTGACGAGCCGGTCTCGGCGCTGGACGTGTCGATCCAGGCACAGGTGATCAACCTGCTGATGCGGCTGCAGCGCGAGCACGGCCTCTCGCTGCTGTTCATTTCGCATAACCTCAGCGTGGTGCGGCATATCAGCCACCGCATTCTCGTGCTTTATCTGGGCAAGGTGATGGAGGTCGCCGACCGCGACAGTTTCTATCGTCAGCCCCTGCATCCCTATTCCCAGGCGCTGATTTCCGCCATTCCGCTGCCGGATCCGAAACTGGAGCGGCAAAGGCAGCGCATCGTGCTGCAAGGCGACCTTCCCTCGCCCGTCAATCCGCCGATCGGCTGCCGCTTCTGCACGCGCTGTCCCAGGGCGACGGAAATCTGCCATACCACGCCGCCGGAACTGCTTGATCATGGCGCGGCTGAACACGGCCCCGCCCATCTGGTCGCCTGCCATCACGTCTGATCGGCGAGACATGCCATGACGCTGCCACAATTCCGGCCATCCCCGACATGTGATGTGGTGCGCACCAAAGACTGTCGATTTGTAATTTAATCACTCGCCTACCAGTTTTAGAATGGCCCGCGCGCTCCCCGGGACCTCTCCATCAGAGGACGCCCCGCGGTCGCGGGCGTTTGATGTATTTACGCAGGATTGAGATCGAACCATGCCGACACCGACCTTAGACACTGCTACGCCACTGAGAACTGCGGAGCTGGCCGCCGCCTGGGCGCGCTACCCGATCAGCTGGGCGCCGCATGTCTCGCCGGACGGGCGCTGGCTGGCCTGGACCTGGACCGGGCCGGATGAGACCGGCAATGTCTGGATCGTGCCGACCGACGGGACACAGCCGCCCGTCCGCTTGACCGATGGCAGCGATCATTTCTATGTCCGCGGCTTTTCCAAGGACGGCACCCAGATCGTCCTCGCGCAATCCATCGGTTCCAGCGAGCGCGACCGCCTGTTCCTTGCCAAGCTGCCGGGCCGTGGCAAGGAAAGCCATCTGACCGCGGCGGCGGCACTCTGTCCCATCACTGCCCTGCAGGACAGCTATTATGTCTTTGGCGGCTGCTTCTCGCCGGATGCCAGAACGCTGTACTACACCGCCAGCATGGACCCGGCGACCGGCAAGGCGATCGAGGGGCAGCATATTTTGGCCCATGACCTCGACAGCAATGAGATCACCAGCCTCGCGCACGGCCCGTCGCTCGACGAGACCGGCCCGCGCCTCAGCCCGGACGGACGGCATCTATTGTACCACCGCCGCGATCGCCATCCCGCCGGCTGTCAGGTCTGGCTGATCGACCTCGACGGCCAGACAGCCACCGAGCGAAACGACCGGGAGGTCCTGAATTTCGGCGACCGCGTCAAGACCCGCGCCCATTGGCTGACCGATGACCGGCTCCTCGTCATCAGCGAGACCGAAACGCATCAACGTGTCGGCACATACGATTTTTCCGCCGCCGCCATGAACTGGCTGATCGATGATGCGAGCCGCGATATCGATAGCGTCATCCCCGGCGAGAGTGGAAAATATGCGGCGGTCATCGGTTTTGACCAGGGCTCCTTGCGCGCGACACGGCTCGACGTCACGACGGGTGCGGAGATCGTCTTCGCCGAAGATGCGGCCAGCCTGCTGCCGATCGCGGAACTGCCGGGCGGTGCATGGGTGATGGAGCGCTATTGCTCCCGCGAGGTGCATGACTTCCTGCGCGTCGATCTCGCGAGCGGTCGCCGGACAGATCTCAGCCGCTCGGCCGATCAACTGGCAAAGCCGGCAAACGGCTTGACCGGCAGTGATTTCGTGCCGGCCGCGCGCTATCGCTGGGAGGCCCGCGACGGATTGCTCATCCAGGGCTGGCTTTATCGCCCGCGCGGCAAAAGCCGCGGGCTGATCGCCTATATTCATGGCGGTCCGACCTGGCACAGCGAGAACTGGGTGAACCCCATTATCCAGTTCCTGGTCGGCCAAGGCTTTACGGTCCTCGATCCTAACTACCGGGGCTCGACCGGCTATGGCCGCGCCTTTCGCGAAGCGATCAAGCAGCAAGGCTGGGGCGGCGCAGAGCAGCTGGATATCCGTGCCGGGATCGAGCATCTCATCGCCGACGGTCTCGCCGAGCCGGGACGGATCGGCATGATCGGCACCTCCTACGGCGGCTATAGCTCATGGTACGGCATCACCAAGTTCGCCGACCTGGTCAACGCCGCCATGCCGATCTGCGGCATGTATCACCTCACCATCGATTACGACGAAACCGGCATGCCGCATGGCCGGGCCTATAGCGAGGAGATGATGGGCGGCACGCCGAGCCAACTGCCGGACCGTTATTATCAGGCGTCCCCGGCGAATTTCCTGAATCAGATCAAAGGGCGGCTACTGGTGGTCCAGGGCTTGCGCGACACCAATGTCTCGCCCGAAAACGCCTGGGCTGCCTTCCGCGACCTGCAGCGTGCCGGCATCCCCTACGAGGATTTGCTGTTCTGCGACGAGGGGCACGGCGTCTACAAGGCAGGCAACCGCCGGCAACTCCTGGTGACGATGGAACGTTTCTTCAGCGCGGCCTTCGAGGCCGCAACCTGATTGCCGATCGGCGTGCGCTTGTCGCTGCATTGCCGAAAACTCTTAGCGCTCAGGATCGCCGGATCCCTACGGCGGGCAGCACTGCCGATCGCCATCCAGGCTTCGGTAATCTTCTCCGTCGCTACGCAGGAAGCCCTTGGCAGCGAGATTGAAATCGGCGCCTCCCTGGCGGCGGCACGACTGCAATTGCAGCAGACGGAAAGCCAGATCGCCGTCGATACTGACGAGGGTCTCTGGCATATCCTGGTTGCCCGCCAAGGCGACCGGCTGGTCAATCTGCTGTTTGAGCAGGATCGCCTCCGCTATATCTCCTACGACTTCCATCTCGGCCCCTATCAGCCGCAACCTGGATCCATTGCGCATTGCGACGCGAGCTTCAAAACGGCGGTCGATCAGTTGTCGGCCAGCTATGGCACCGGCAGCTATAAGCGGGTCATGACCTGGCCGGAGCGCGAGATCACCATGACCTGGCGCGGCGGCGACTATTATGCGGTGGCCCGCGAGCTCTCGGACCTGGGAGGCTGCCTGCTGGTCAAAGCCATGATCTTCGACGGCGACGAAGCCGCCTTCAAAGCCTTCGACAAGCGCTTGAAGCGGCCCTGACACGGTCCGGCACCGCGGAGCCTGATCGTACAAAAATCCAACCGCGCCGGAATCGGGCAGTTGGATAGGCCGCATTTCACACAGGGTCTCTGCGAAGTTATCGCGGCAACGCATGGATCGATCGCATCTTTTCAACAAAAAGGCGCTTTTCGGATCCCTTGTCCCGCGACATGATCCACCATAGTGCCCAAGGAGCGGAGATCCAGTCGGACATATCCGCACCGCCATGGGCTCTCATGGTTCCGTCTCATCTGCCCGGCGCCTCAGCCGGCAGCTCAGCACAGCAAGGATTTCACCGTATGATCGACCTTTATTATTGGACGACGCCGAACGGCCACAAGATCACCATGTTCCTGGAAGAGGCCGATGTCCCCTATCGGATCATTCCCGTCAATATCGGCGCGGGCGACCAGTTCAAGCCGGACTTCCTGGAGATCGCCCCCAACAATCGGATGCCGGCAATCGTTGATCAGCAGCCTGCCGACGGCGGCGCACCGATCAGCATTTTCGAATCCGGCGCCATCCTGCTCTATCTCGCCGACAAGACCGGCAAGTTCCTGCCGAAGGATCTGCGCGGGCGCAACGATGCGTTGCAATGGCTGTTCTGGCAGATGGGTGGCCTTGGCCCCATGGCCGGCCAGAACCACCATTTCTCCGCCTACGCGCCTGAGAAGATTCCCTATGCCATCAACCGCTATGTCAACGAGACCAACCGGCTTTATGGCGTGCTGAACAAGCGGCTCGCCGATCGTCCCTTTGTCGCCGGCGATTATTCCATCGCCGATATGGCCTGCTATCCCTGGATCGTGCCCTATGAACGGCAGGGCCAGAAGCTGGAGGACTTCCCGCATCTCAAGCGCTGGTTCGAGGCGATCCAGGCGCGCCCGGGAACGATCCGCGCCTATGATCGTGCCAAGGAAATCAACGTCCAGCCGACCATGTCCGAGGATGCGAAGAAGATTCTCTTCGGCCAGACTGCGGCGAATATCGGCAGCCGATAGCACGGCAGCATTCAAGTTTGCGCGGAAGCTCTCTCGCGGCAACCCGCCATAAGAGAGCTTCCGCTTCGGCAACATCGACCAGCCGGTCCTTGCAATGTCAGGCCGACATCTTGACGGCGGCGGCTTCGATGCGCTGTTTCATTTCCGGTGCGTGGAGGACGTCGATCGGCTTCAGCAACTGGCTGACTTCCAGCAAGGTGCGATGGACAATAGGATCGACTGCAGCAGCCCGGAAGGCTGCCGCCTCATACTGCCTGCCCTCTTCGAAACCCTCTGGCCTTTCGCCGCGTGTCCCGGGAAAGGCTAGATCGGCGCTTGTCGACATGATCCAGGGTGTCTGCAGCACCGAGCCGATCTCAGCCATAAACCCCGCCTGAGCCGCCGCCAGTGGGTCTGGCTCGTCCGCCACCCTGCCAAGGACACGCTGCAAGAGCCGCGCCTGGCCGGCGGCCGACGACATGCCCTGGCCATATATAGGATTGAAGCGACAGACCGCGTCAGCGATCGGCAATATGCCGCGCGGCAAATCAGGCAACCGCTCGAAGTGACGCCAGAAGCTTGCGGGGAAGCCGTAATGCCGGATGTTCTCCGGCGGCGGCAGGCGACGCAGTGCGTCATACATTGTCGATGTGTGCAGCCGCCGCAGTTCTTCCAGGAAGCCCGGCCAATCCTGCAACTGTGAAGGCCGGCCGTGATCGGCGATCAAGGCATACCAGCGATTGCCTTCTGCCGGCAAGATGACCGCATGAAGCAGGGTCTCCGGCGGGTTTGGCAGCGTCGCCACCACCTTCCAATCCGTCGGCGGAACGGAAGGTGCCTCCACGATCGCCGTCGCGTAGCTGATATCGATGCCGACCTCCGTGATCGCCGGCCGCTGCCGGCCAATTGCGTCGAACAAGGCGAGCGTCAATGCCCCGCGCCCCGAAGCGTCGACGACGAGGTCGGCATCGATCTCCTCCACCAGGCCGGACAAATTCTCGAACCTGACGCCCTTGACGCCGGAACGGTCCGCCATCGGCACGATCTCCAGGACGCGGCATTCCGACCACAGGGTAATATTTGCGACCGCCCTTGCCTTGCGTCGCAATGTATTGTCGATAAGCGGCCGTGAAGCTCCAAGGCCCCATATATTGAAATCACGTCGCGGCAACGTGCCGAAATCCGGTCGTTCGAAGCGAAGATCCTGTCCGGTCTCGACATAGACGCCGCCGGCGGCGGCGAGGTCGCGCTCGAAGCCGGGGAAGATCTCGTCCAGGGCTCTCAACCCGCCCACCAGCAATCCATGCGGATGCCGATCCTGTGGTGTGCCCGGACGCGATGCCGGTTCCCCGCCCAATAAATCGCGCTCCAGCACGTCGACCTGTTCAAAATGATTGGCAAGGACACCCGCGGTCGCCAGACCGCCGATACCTGCCCCGATCACCACTGCACGCCGGCCCAAGAGATTGCTCATGCTGTCCTCTCCAACGAGTTCGGAGCGGATAGCTCACCGCATGCGAATTACCGGGGTGTTTCGCAGCGGTGCAAACGCGTTGCGTCGGTAACAATCGCGCAGATTGGCGAGCCGCTGGCCTGGCCATATCCGGACATTGCCCGATCAGTTGCCGAGAGCGTTCGGAATGGTTATAGAGAGCCCACAATTTGAATAGGCCTTTATAGGAAGCGTCAGATGGATACCAAGGACAGCAACGGCAATATTTTGAACGAAGGCGATTCCGTCACGCTCATCAAGGACCTCAAGGTGAAGGGTTCCTCGGTCACCCTGAAGCGCGGCACCATGGTGAAGAACATCCATCTCACCAACGACCCGGAGGAGATCGAATGCCGCGTGGAGAAGGTCAAGGGCCTGGTCCTGAAGACCTGCTTTCTGAAGAAGGCCTAAGCCTGGAAATGCCTGCGCGGCGGGGGCGGGTGCTGCCTATACCGATCTTCTTGACTTCCGGTGCGCAATTAGGTAAACACTCTTGTCTTTTCTCGCGACCGCGCGCAGATGCCTTTTTGACAGCCGCTTGATAAACAAGCACTTTTTGACCGGCATCGCGTCCTGAGATCCATCGACAAACCCTTTGATTCTGCGCCTGCGCGCCACGGGATCAAAAAGCCGGCCACACTGGCCCGCTGCCCGTCGATGCATCGCGCGCGGAACCTCCGCCTTATGATGCCCTGAACGGAAGCGGTTTGCTGGGCCGCCCCGATAAGGACTTTATTTGACCATGACTACCTTTACCGACCTCGGCCTGATCGCGCCGCTGACGCAGGCCCTCGCCGAGGAAAATTACGTCACGCCGACACCGATCCAGGCACAATCCATCCCCCACCTTCTCGCCGGCCGCGATCTCCTGGGCCTCGCCCAGACCGGCACCGGCAAGACCGCCGCTTTCACTTTGCCGACCCTGCAGCGTCTGATGGAAAAGAAGCTGCGTCCGGCACCAAAAACGACGCGCGTCCTGATCCTCTGCCCGACCCGTGAATTGGCGGTGCAGATCCAGGAATCGATCCAGACCTACGGCCGTCATCTGCCGATCCGCAGCACGATGATTTTCGGCGGCGTCACGCAGTTCTCACAGGTCCGCGCCATGCAGCGCGGCATCGAGATTGTCGTCGCCACGCCGGGCCGGCTGCGCGACCTCATCAATCAGGGCCATGTGGATCTCAAATCCGTCGAGGTGCTGATCCTCGATGAAGCCGACCGCATGCTCGACATGGGCTTCATGCCGGAAATCCGGAAGATCGTCGCCCTGGTGCCGAAACAGCGCCAGACTCTGCTCTTCTCCGCCACCATGCCGCGCGAGATCAGCGACCTTGCCTATGGCCTGCTGACCGATCCGGTGCGCGTCGAAGTGGCGCCGGTCTCCTCGACTGCCGAACGCGTCGAGCAGAAGCTCTACCACGTCACCAAGAACAACAAGCGTGCCTTGCTGGCCCATGTGCTGCGCACCGAGCCCGTGGAACGCGCGCTGCTCTTTACCCGCACCAAGCATGGCGCCGATCGGGTCGCCGAGAACCTGGAGAAGGACGGCTTCAAGGCCGCCGTCATCCATGGCAACAAGTCACAGAACGCTCGTCAGCGTGCGCTCGGCGATCTCAAGAGCGGCCGGATCAATCTGCTGATCGCGACCGACATCGCCGCCCGCGGCATCGATGTTGACGGCGTCACCCATGTCATCAATATCGATCTGCCGGTCGAGCCGGAAAGCTATGTCCACCGCATCGGCCGCACCGCGCGCGCTGGCGCTTCCGGCATCGCCCTCTCCTTCTGCGAAGTCGAGGAACGCGCCTATCTGCGGGATATCGAAAAGATCACCCGCCAGGCCATTCCGGTGGTCGAAGAGCATCCCTTCAACGGCGATCTGCCGCCCCTGCACGTCGTCGGCCCCAAGCCGAAGCGTGGCGGCAATCGCATGGGCGGACAGAACAACGATCGCGACGGCGGCCGTGGCGAACGCAAGCCGCGTGCCGGCCAGGCCCAGCGCAAGCGCCAGGACCCACGTCGCCAGCATGACGACGCCGCCTTCTTCGCCGAACTGAAGGGCGAAGACCGGCCGCAGCAGCCGCAAGAACGCCGCGATCGATCGGCGTCGAAGCCGCAAGCACAGCGCCGCGATGAGAACCGTCGCGGCGATGGGGCCGCGCGGCAGGACGGCCAGCGCCAACGTGATGCCCGCCAGCCGCAACGTTCGCAAGCGCCGCAGGGGCGTCATCCCCGCGGCGATGATCGCCAGCTTTCCCAGCCGGCGGCCATGATGCGCGAACTGGAAGCACGCGAGATCCAGCCGCGCCGCGATCGCGAGGGCGAAAGGCAGCAGCATAGCCGTTCCCACGCGCCGGCGCGTCAGGGCGAAAGCCGTCAGGCCGAGAGTCGCGGCCGCGATGAACGGAACCATCACAGTGCCGCCAAGAACCAGAAAGGCGAGCGCCAGCACCAGCAAGGTGGCCGTCGTCAAGACGGTCAGCGCAGCAGCGGTCCACGCAATGCCGGTGGCCAACAGAAGCTGAAGCGCAACCACGGCTAAGCCGGTCAGCAAAAGAAAACGGCGGACCTGAAAAGGTTCGCCGTTCTTTTATGGCCTGCTTGACTTACGGCCTGCACCGCCACCCGTCGGTGGAGCGGCTTTCTCCGAGATCCTGCCGGATCCCTCGATTATCCTGCCTTCGCGAAGCCGATCACCTGCAACGCCTGCCTGATCTCATCGAGGACCAGGGGATCGTCGATCGTGGCCGGCATCTTGAAAGGCTTGCTGTCGGCGATCTTCTGCATGGTGCCCCGCAACACCTTGCCAGACCGCGTTTTCGGCAGCCGGTGCACCACCGTCGCGGTCTTGAAAGCAGCGACAGGGCCGATCCGCTCCCGCACCAGTTTGACGACCTCCGCCACGATCTCATCATGACCGCGCTTGACACCGGATTTGAGCACCAGGAAGCCCAGCGGCACCTGCCCCTTCAGGTCGTCATCAACGCCGATCACGGCGCATTCGGCAACATCGGGATGGCTGGAAAGCACCTCCTCCATGCCACCGGTCGACAGGCGATGCCCTGCAACGTTGATGATGTCGTCGGTGCGCGCCATGACGAAGACATACCCGTCCTCGTCGATCATGCCGGCATCCGCGGTCAGATAGTAGCCGGGATAGTGTTCCAGATATGATTTGAAGAAGCGCTCCTCGGCCTGCCACAATCCCAGCAAGGTACCGGGCGGCAGGGGCAGACGGCAGACAAGGTTACCGATATCGCCGGGATTGACCTGATGCCCGCCTTCATCAAGCACCTGCACGTTCCAGCCGGGAACAGGCTTGGTGGGCGAGCCGTGCTTGATCGGCAGCTGCTCGATGCCAAGGCAATTGCCGACGATGCCCCAGCCGGTTTCCGTCTGCCACCAGTGATCGACTACCGGTACCTTGAGATGGCGCTCCGCCCATTCGAGCGTCGCGGGATCGGAACGCTCGCCCGCCAGGAACAATGACCGCAAGCTGCTCAGGTCATATCGATGCAACAGCTTCGCGTCCGGATCGTCGCGCTTGATGGCGCGGAAGGCCGTCGGCGCGGTAAACAGCACGGAGACCTTGTGATCGGAGATGACGCGCCAGAAAGCGCCGGCATCAGGCGTTCCGACCGGCTTGCCTTCATAGACGACGGTCGTGCAACCGGTCAGCAACGGCGCATAGACGATATAGCTATGGCCCACCACCCAACCGACATCCGAGGCGGACCAGAAGATCTCGCCCGGCTTGACGTTATAGAGATTTGCCATGGTCCAGCGCAGCGCCACTGCATGGCCGCCATTGTCGCGCACAACGCCTTTCGGCTGGCCGGTCGTGCCCGAGGTATAAAGGATATAGAGGGGATCCGTGGCGTTGACCGGCACGCAAGGCTGCGGCTCTGCCGATTGCATCGCCATTTCCCAGTCGATATCGCGATCGGCGATCATACGCCCGGTTTCCATCTCCCGCTGCAGGATGATGCAACGTTCGGGCTTATGCTGGGCAAGATCGATCGCCGCATCCAGCAGCGGCTTATAGGCGACGATCTTCTGCACCTCGATACCGCAAGAAGCGCTGACCACCACCCGCGGCTTGGCATCGTCGATGCGGGTCGCCAATTCCGGCGCGGCAAAGCCGCCGAAGACGACCGAGTGAACGGCACCTATGCGCGCACAAGCGAGCATTGCCACCAGGGCCTCGGGCACCATGGGCATGTAGATGATGACCCGATCGCCCTTGACGACGCCCTGCGCCGCCAGAGCGCCGGCAAAACGCGCAACCAGGTCGCGGAATTCCCGGTAGCTGTAATGGCGCACGGTCTGAGTGACGGGGCTGTCATAGATGATGGCCGGCTGGTCGCCGCGCCCCTGCTCCACATGCCGGTCGATGCAGTTATAGCAGGTATTCAGCTGAGCCCCCGGGAACCAGCGGTAGTAAGGCGGGCGGCTATCGTCCAGCACCCGGTCCCATCGCTTATTCCAGTCGATCGCCTCCGCGGCTTCGCCCCAGAAGGCGGCCGGATTTTCGATTGATTGCCGATGCGCCGCTTCCCACGCACCTGTTCGTGGCGCAACCGCCATGAAATCCTCCCCGACTCTCCTTGATTATCCTTATCACCATTTTCGATCAGGGTATTGAGAGAGATCAAGAAAGAATGCGCGCTCAGCGCCATGGCGGCGCTAACAATCGGGAAAAAACCGATCCCGCGCGTTGGGCCGAACCACGGCAAGCGATGCAAACCTTGCGGCGACCGCGCGACAGGCTGATCGCGCCGCGCTGACGCCCGTCTAGCCCGCGCTGCCGGCAGCACGTGCCTCAAAGGCCGCCACAGCCGCCTCGGCGCTGGAAAAAAGCATCTGCTCCCCGACGCGCTTGGCGAGGCCGGCCCGATCCACCATGTGCCGGGCATTGGTATTCAGATCAGCGAGCCCGAACATGATGCCCCGGCCGGCCAGATAGCTGCGCACTTCTTCAAGCTTTTCGACACCCGTGCTATCCAGCATGTTGAGCCCTGCAGCATCCAGCACCAGCCATTGCTCCCCCCGCGGCGCCGCCTTTGCGATCTTCAGCAGGCGATGCTTGACGAAATCCGCGTTAAAAAAAACCAGGATCGATTCCAGAACAACGATCGTCAGCCCGGCGATCGGTCGCGCATCGCTGTAGCGGTGCAGCTTGTAGAGGCCGACGCGACCGGGAATGCGGCCCAACAATGCAAGCCGCGGACGCGATGTCGTCCATAGCAGATGCGCCAGCGTGGCCGTGATCGAGATGAAAACGCCCTGCAGCACCCCGACCACGAGAACCGCCAGCGTCGTCACGACGGCAAAGAAGAATTCCACCGGGCTCAGCCGCAGCAGAGTCCTGAATTCACGCAAATCAATGAGGTCGACCGCGGCGGAAATAAGAATGGCGCCCAGTATCGGCATCGGCAGGTAGGCCAGGATATTGCCGACAAAGACGACGGCCAGGCCGAAGGATGCAGCGGCGATCAGCGCCGTCAGTTGGGTCCGTCCGCCGATGGCGAAATTCACCGCCGAGCGCGAATCGGAAGCAGTCACCGGAAAGCCTCCGAACAGGCCGCTGGCGATGTTCGCCGCACCGAAGCCGACCAGTTCCCGGTCGGCCTCGACATCGCGATGCTGCTTCATAGCGAAGCTGCGCGCGGTGATGATACCGGAGCCAAATCCCACCAGCATGATCGCCAGAGCGCCGCCCAGGAACTTCACATCGGCGACAGTTCCGAAGGAGGGCGCACCGAGCTTGAATGCGATCTCGGGCAGCGATCCGAGAACGGCGATGCCATGGCCAGCCAGGTTCAGAGCGGCGGACAGAGCCACGCCGAGAATGATCACCAGAAGCGGCATCGGCAGGGCCGGCTTCCAGTGCCGGCCGAGCCGGAGCAAGACCAGCGTCCCCACGCCGGTCAAGAAAGTCGGCAGATGAACCTCGCGCAGGCGCGCCACCATTTCGACGATCGGGGCCGCCAAGCCGGACGCATGGATCGATACCGCGGTCAGCCGGCTCATCTGGCCAATGATCAGGCTGATCGAGATGCCGGCGAGGAACCCGACGAGGATCGGCCGCGACAAGAAATTCGCCAGGAATCCAAGTCGCAGGGCACCGGCAAGAAAGCACAGGCAACCCACTGTCAGGGTGAGCGCCACTGAGATCAATTCGCGCTCCGACGGCCCCTGCGCGCCCAGGGTGGTGAGAATGCTGGCCAGCATGATGCAAGTGCCGGTATCGGGTCCCACCATGAGTTGGCGGGAGGGACCGAAAAAGGCATAGCCGATCAGAGAAAAGATTGTGGCGAAAAGGCCCGCCTCGATCGGCAAGCCGGCAATGGCTGGATAGGCGATGGCGGTTGGAAGGGATACCGCTGCAACCGAAAGGCCCGCCGCGAGATCAGATCTGATCCAGCCCGGCTGATAGCCTCGGAGTTGATCCAGAATCGAGATCTTTGTCCATATCTGCGACAGCTTCATGGCGTTCTTTGCCGCCTGTCCGGTTCTTCTTGAGATTGAGCTACATCATATATCCCCATCTCTTCTTGTCATCTCTTCTCACCGGGGTGCAGGCCGGCCAAGCGGGCCCATGCCGGCTAAATCCCACGTCGAAGCATCCACCGCGCCGTGATAAGAATCGACCAGTTAACAGAAATGACTGGCGATGCGGGAAAGATGATGCACAGGATGGTCTTATCGGTAGTGGCGTTACAAATGCTGGCAGCCCTCGGCATGGTGGCGCAAATCCAGCAGGTCCTGGCCCAGGAGATGCAGCCGGGCCAATGGCATTTCGTCACGGAGGGCAGCACCGTGCTGAATGGCCAGCAATCGCCTTTGCCGAAAAACGAGATGAACAACTGTGTCTCTGCCGCCAAGGCAAAGGAAGCGGCCGATATTCTGCGCCTGCCGCAGGGCAAAGAATGCAAGACCGAGCTTCTCTGGCGCAGCGGCGGCAAGGCAAAAACCCGCACCACCTGTCCGACCAGCGTCGTCACCAGCGATTACGATCTTGCCGGCAGCAGCTATCGCTCGGTCACCCATATGGAAGTCCATCAGGACAGCAATACGGCCACAACCGACCTGACCGTCACCGGCACGCGCATCGGCGATTGCACACCATAATAACTCCCCGGAGCGTGACGCCGCCGGATTGGCGCCGTCCCCGTCACGATGCGGCTATTGGAACCGTTCCGCCAAAGCGATAGAGAAATGCCCGGCTTTACGGCCGGGCATTTCCATTCCTTGACTTTTCCGTCGCGCGATCAGCTTTGGCTGTCGCGCACCTTGCCGCTCGCGACGCGGTTGGCGGCGCTGACAATGGCCATCAGCGAGGCCTTGACGATATTGGAGTTCATGCCCACGCCGAACACGGTTTTTCCGTCCGCCGTCCGCGTTTCGAGATAGGCCACCGCCGCCGCATCGCTTCCGAGACCAACCGAATGTTCGCGATAGTCGACGACCTTGAGCTCAATGCCGGTATGCTTGTGCAAGGCGTCCATATAGGCATCGATCGGGCCGTTGCCGCGCCCCTCGATGATCACTTCCTTGCCCTTGTCGCGCAGCTTGGCCGTCAGGTTGCGTATTTCGGAGGCATGACTGTCGGCCGAGGTCTGGTAGGAGACGAATTCATAGGGTGACTTCAGGCCGAGATATTCATCGTTGAATGCCTGCCAGATCGTATCACCGGCGATCTCCTTGCCGGTCTGGTCGGCGATATCCTGCACCACCTGGCTGAATTCCATCTGCAGCTTGCGCGGCAGGTGCATGCCGTGGTCCTTTTCCATCAGGTAAGCGACGCCGCCCTTGCCTGACTGGCTGTTGATGCGGATCACCGCCTCATAATCACGGCCGACATCCTGCGGGTCGATCGGCAGATACGGGACGGCCCATTCCGGGTCGTTGGCGGTCTTCATCGCCGTGAAGCCCTTCTTGATCGCATCCTGGTGCGACCCGGAGAAAGCGGTAAAAACGAGATCACCGGCATAGGGGTGGCGCGGATGCACAGGCAACTGGTTGCAGTACTCTGCCGTGCGCACCAGATCGTTGATGTCGGAGAAATCGATCTCCGGATTGACGCCCTGGGTGAACATGTTGAGGCCCAGGGTGACGAGATCGACATTGCCGGTCCGCTCGCCATTGCCAAAAAGCGTCCCTTCGATGCGATCGGCTCCCGCCATGACACCGAGCTCGGCGGCTGCAACGCCGGTGCCGCGGTCGTTATGCGGATGCAGCGAGATGATGGCGCTGTCGCGCCGCGTCATGTGACGGCAGAAGTATTCGATCTGGTCCGCATAGAGATTGGGCGTCGACATCTCGACGGTGGCCGGCAGGTTCAGAATGCACTTCTTCTGCGGCGTCGGCTGCCAGACATCCATTACCGCCTCGCAGACCTCGATCGCATAATCGATCTCGGTGCCGGTGAAGCTTTCCGGCGAATACTGATAGATGAACTCGGTATTTCCGGTCGCGGCTTCGGCGCATTCTCGCACCAGTTCGGCGCCATGCACCGCGATCTGCTTGATGCCAGCCATGTCCTGCCCGAAGACGACGCGGCGCTGCAGGGTCGAGGTCGAGTTGTAGACATGGACGATGGCGCGATGGGCACCGATCAGGCTCTCATAAGTGCGCTTGATCAGGTGATCGCGCGCCTGGGTCAGCACCTGGATGGTGACATCCTTGGGGATGAGATTGCCGTCGATCAATTGACGGACGAAATCGAAATCCGTCTGCGATGCCGACGGGAAACCGACTTCGATCTCCTTGTAGCCCATCTTCACTAGAGTCTGGAACATGCGGAGCTTGCGCTCTGGTCCCATCGGCTCGATCAGCGCCTGATTGCCGTCACGTAAATCGACGGAGCACCAGATCGGCGCTTTGGTGATCATTTTGTCGGGCCAGGTCCGGTTCGGCAGATTGATCGGCTGAAAGGCTCGGTATTTACGACTGGGATCGATGCGCATGATGCGACTTCCTGATTAAAATGATGTTGTCTGGCGAAGACGACGCGAGATACAGCCGCCGGGCGGTCGTCGCGGGCGCTAGCCCGTGACCCGACGACCGCAGCGAAGTCGCAGGGCAAGGCGGCGCCGGATGGCACGATCGCCGAATTCGCCCATATCCAGGCCAGAACGTGAGGTGTTTATGTAAGCTGCGGGGATCACGATCAACCCCTAATCCTTTGGTTTGCGACGATTTTGGTCCGGATGAGGCCCGGAGGGATCGGCTCAAAGCGAGCCGCCCGGCGCGATCAGCACGCCGGGGTCGTAAGTCGCAGAAGCTGCGTCCAAAGGCTGGTTTTTGACATCATGGCGGGTAATTAATCAGCCGATCGCCGCAGGGTCAAGAACAAATGCGCCCCGGCTTTCTCGCCGGATGCAGGCATTTCCTTCATAGAGCAAGGCAAACGGCGTTAAGCGGCCGGACCCGCCGAGCCCGGACTGCGCTGATTTGGCTCAACAATCGGTCAACCGCTCGAATTGCTCCTGCCCATCCCCCCTGCTAGTATCCCGGCCGCATTGCAAGGGCGGCAGGCATCCGGAACGGCTTGCGCGATTCCAGAAGTCCTCTACAGATCACCGCGTGGAATTCGGCGAAAATGTCTCTGTTTCAATTATCGAATCTCGGGATGGCTTATGATCCCTACCCCATCGGCGTGATCGCCCCCGTTTTCGAGCCGCAGTTCTATCAGACATTGCTGCGATCCTATCCACCGCTCGAACTGTTCAAATTCCTTCCCCGCTTCGGCAATAAATATTCGTTGTCTGAAAAGAACCATCCGAAGAAGTATGAGAAGTATATCGCCGGCAATGCCGCCTGGCGCGAGTTGCACCGCTACGTCAAAAGCGACGACTTCATCTTCTCCATCATCGATGCATTGCGGGACCGCAAGATCGATCTCGGCATTCGCCGCGAAACCCAAACCCTGGCCAGCCGTTGGGGCACGATCCTCAAGCATGTAAAACGCGGCCAGTTGCCGATCAGCCGGCCACCGATCTATTCCCGTTTCGAGTTCTCGGCCCTGCCGGCGAATGGCGGCTATGTCGTGCCCCATACGGATTCGCCAGGCAAATTCATCACGCTGGTGATCACCATGACCGACGAGAAGGAATGGGATACGGCCTGGGGCGGCGGCACGGACATCCTGAAACCGAAGGATCCGTCAGACACCTACAACTATTTCAATCGGCAGATCGACTATGCCGGCTGCGAGGTATTGCGGACGGTGCAATTCCAGCCCAACCAGGCCATGCTCTTCGTCAAGACATTCAATTCGCTGCATGGCGTCCAGAAAATGACCGGACCGGAAGGCGTCCTGCGGCGTACCCTGACGATCAACATAGAACAGGATTACTGACCGGGCAGCCGGCCCTTATCAGCGCAAGCAGCGCCGGCTGATTCATTTCATCACGTTGTTCCAGATCCTGCCGTAAACCCGCGTGACCTCCGGGTTGCAGGCCGGCACGAAGACGGGCTTGAAGCCGGCGGGCACGGCGATCTCCGGCGCCTGGGTCAGTTGCGTCGGCAGAAACCTCTCGGTATCGCGAATGCCGTTGTCATAATGGGCGAAACTGGTCAGCTTGGCGGCAATCTCGGGATCCATCAGAAAATTCTGAAACAGCTTCGCATTGGCTGGATTGGGCGCGTTCGACAAGACGACGACATTATCCATCCAGCTGGCCATGCCCTCTTTTGGATAGACGTAAGCGACGCTGGGCACCTGCTCGCGCGCGCGCAATGACGAGCCGTTCCAATTCAACGTGGCATAGGCGCTCTCGGAGGTCATGATGTCGATGACGCCGTATTGCATCGACTGCCAATTCTTCTTGGCGGCAGACAACGTGTCCTGGATCGTCTTCAGATCTTCCTTGGCCGCCGAACACAGCGGAAGGTGGCGATAATAGGCCACCGAATTGATGACGTCCTGCACCTCTGGAACGGCATTGATATGGCCGCGCAGCTCGGCCGGCGGATCGAAAATGAGCGACCAGCTGTCGCGCGGGCCCTTGTAGAAGTTGGTATTGACGCTGAATCCCGTCGTCCCCCACAGGAATGGCACCGTATAATGCCGTCCGTCATCCCAGAAGACATGCTCGAATTCAGGGCGGAGATTTTTATAATTCCCCATCTGGTTGGGCTCGGTGCGCGCGACCAAGCCGTCGCGGATCATCGCCGGAACCACAAAATGCCCGGCTAGCGCGATATCGTAGCCGGTGACGCCGCTTTTCACCTTCGCCAGCATTTGATCGTTGCTGTCGTAAGTGTCGACCGTCACCTCGACGCCGTATTTCTGGGCAAAACGGCTTACCACTTCCGGGCTGAGGTAGTCGCCGAAGACAAAGAGGTGAAGCTGGCCGTCTGCGCGGGCGCCAGTGGGCCACAGCGTGAGCATGCCGAAAGCCAGCACCGCCGCGCAAAGCAGCGTTGTCGCTGCAGCGGCACCACGTAGCAGTCTCGTCATGGATATGCTTTCCCGTCCCGCAGCTGTCATCCCGCAGTGTCTCACCGGCAGCCTGTCAATTTCCTGCCGGCATCAAAATCTGTCCGGCCATCGGAAGCAGCACGATCGGCATCGCCAATCTCACCGCCCTAGCCCCCGCGCCCCGTCGCAGTATCGGGTGCCGATATTATTGTATCCAAATTGAACGGAAAAGAGCTGCCGGCCTTCACCGCTGCCCTGGATGGCGATGGGCGAAACCGAGAATTTGCTGGATCATGCCGGGGAAGAGTTCGTCCAGATCGGGCCGCAGCGACACGAAACAACGCGTGCCTTCCCGGCGGGTCTGGGTGATGCCGGCTTCACGCAGAATCTTGAGATGGTGGCTGAGCGTGGAATTACAGACATCCACCTCGAACTGGCCCCAGGCGAGTTCCTCGCCCTTGCTGAGGCGGCACACCAGCGATAGGCGAACGGGATCGCTCAAGGCCGCAAGCACGCTGGTCAGGCTGATCTCCGAGAGTTTGGGATGGTCTGGCTGTTTCATCGCCCCGCACGTCGACACATAGCCGGCTCTTTACGCATCACGGCCGTTGCACCGGATTTATGACACGCCCTCGCCCATCGCAAGGGCTAAGCGCGTATTTTTGCGACTAACGGTTTCCTGGCTCGGCTGCCCCTTGTCCTGCCCGCCGCCGATACTATATTCGATAATCATCGAACTTATAGATCGTTCCGCCGCTTATCACCCCACCAAACAGCCCCGCTAACCCATTACAAAGAAAGAATTTGTCCATGCCTACGCTTTTCGACCCCATCAAAGTCGGTGATCTCAATCTGCCCAACCGGATCTTCATGGCGCCGCTCACGCGGCAACGCGCCAGCGAGGGCCGGGTGCCGAACGCGCTGATGCGCGACTATTATGTGCAGCGGGCGTCGGCCGGGCTGATCCTGTCGGAGGCAACTGCCGTGACGCCGATGGGCGTCGGCTATGCCGATACGCCAGGCATCTGGAGCGACGAACAGGTCGAAGGGTGGAAGATCGTCACCAAGGGCGTCCATGACGCCGGCGGCCGCATTTTCCTGCAGCTATGGCATGTCGGCCGCATCTCCGATCCTTATTTCCTCGATGGGCAATTGCCGGTGGCGCCCAGCGCCATTGCTGCCGGCGGCCATGTCAGCCTGCTGCGGCCACAACGGCCCTATGTGACACCGCGTGCGCTGGAAACGCGCGAGATACCGGGTATCGTCGCTGCGTACCATACCGGCGCGGTGAATGCGCAGCGCGCCGGCTTCGATGGCGTCGAGATTCATGGCGCCAATGGCTACCTGCTCGATCAATTCCTGCAGGACGGCACCAACAAGCGTACCGACGAATATGGCGGTCCGGTCGAAAACCGCGCCCGACTGATGCTGGAAGTCACGGATGCCGCGATCTCGGTCTGGGGTCCCGACCGGGTCGGCATGCACCTCAATCTGCGCGGCGACTCTCATTCGATGAGCGATTCAAACCCCGCTGCGACGTTCAGCTATGTCGCGAAAGAACTCGGCAAGCGCAAGATCGCCTTCATTGTCGGGCGCGAATCCCTGGCGGAGCCGCGGATCGGCCCCAGCGTGCGCAAGACTTTCGGCGGCGTCTTTGTCGCCAATGACCAGTTGACCAAGGAGAGCGCGGAGAAGCTGCTGGCCAGCGGTGAAGCCGATGCCGTCGCCTTCGGTAAGGCCTTCATCTCCAATCCTGATCTGCCGCAGCGACTGAAATTGAATGCCTCGCTGACACCATGGGATGCCGACACCTTCTACGCTTCCGGTGCCAAGGGCTATACCGACTATCCCCTTCTTCAAACTGCCTGAGGCATTTGACGACGTAACAGTGGAACGGCGGGAATTGCTCCCGCCGTTTTGCTGAGGGCGGCAGATAGCAACACCGGATCTCCACCGATCGATCTGATCAGCGATCGCGGGCGCGATATCTGGGGCGTTATATCTCGGGCGGGATATGCCCGGCCCGGGGGCCGACTTGGCGATCGGTCGGCCCGGCGGACCGGTTATGGCCGTCTTTCCTGGCCGTTTCGAACCATCTGATCCGACTTGCCAGCGTGACGGCCGCCGGACTAGTACCGTCCGGCTTGTCTATCGTTTGCACAGCTCCCTCGGCTGCCTGCGTGGAAATCCGGGGAGCGAAAACCGCAGGGCTAGTTCACCCGTACCAAATGGTTGAGCTCGTCCTTGATTCGGAGTTTCTGCTTCTTCAGGTCGCTTATACAAACCTCGTCCGGATGCGGCCGGCGTTCTTCGTCGGCGATCCGAGCTTCGAGGTCGGAATGCTTTGCTTTCAAGGATTCCATATGCGACGTGAGAGCCATCGGCGAATCTCCCTTGCGGCTGGTGGTTGCAGGGCAGACAGTCCGTCGTCTGGCGGGCTGAAAG
>DATLJB010000072.1:0-22382 GCA_035539075.1 Terriglobia bacterium | reverse complement strand
TGATCCAGCGACACATCGGCACCGGCTTCAACGTCGAGCTTCTCGACCAGGATGACGTCGTTCTTGGCGACTTTGTACTGCTTGCCGCCGGTCTTGATCACTGCGAACATGATGTCCTGCTCTATATCTTCTCCGGCCATAGCGGCCGGTACCCATTCCGGGTGGTCAAAAAAACAGGGGCCGCCTGCGCAAGCGCTGTCAGCGCCGATCCCGGGCGACCCGTTCCAAGGGCGGGGAATATACTGTGCGACATTGATGTGTCAATGGAATTTGGCGAAAGCGGATCGGCGCCAGGCTCAGCCCCGCCCCTCGGTCAAAACAAATAAGCTATTGGAAAGGAATAGTAAAACAAGTTATCAGCCGGGGGCTTCCGCCTTTACCGGCGCCATCTGGTGTCCCGGCCTATCAGAATCTCCTGGCGCGGCCCGACTGCCGAGCCGACGCCGCGCAGAATTTGGCACGTTTTGCATGTATTTTTACATATATAAAGCAACTTATAGGAGAAACGCACCCCCTTGGGTATTCCCCCTACCTATTCCCTCAGCTCGTTATCATCGCGTCTTCCCGCCTCGGCGAAGCCAGCGCGCCGGCCTTGCCGGCGAGTCGGATCGACGGGCGCTCGATCAGATGATGGAAAGCCGCGGCACCGGCCAAGGAGACCGAAAGCACCAGAAGACCGGTTATGCCGGCCGCCAAGTAAGGCCCCTGCGACGGTTCCATGGCGAGATAGCTGGCGACGCCCAGCGAAAGCAGCACCGGAAGATGGAGAAGGTAGAGCCCGAAGGACACCCGTCCTAGAAAAAGCGAGAGCGGCAGGCTGAGGAATGATTGGGCCGTCGGTGAAAGGAGGGTTCCCACGACGATGAGAATCGACCGCGCGGTCCATTGGCTCATATGCCCCATCGGATCGGCGAAGTTGCCCAGCCGCGCCATCAGGTCGGGCACCAGCAGATTCAGGACCGGATAGAGCATGGTAGCCGTCAGGATCGCAGCCAAACCCAGGACATCACAGACCAATGAGTGTCGCTCAAGCCGCGGCTGAAAATGCCCGACAAGATCATGTAGGGCCACGCCCACCGCGAAGAGCGCGCAGAAGTTCGGCAGCCAGGAAGGCACCACGATCAGCATTATGCCGGAGATGGCGCAGGCGGCCAGCCGGGCGAAACCCGATGGAATGAAGAGGCATAATAGGAAGACGAGGATCGAGCCTAAAAACTCGACGCGGATCGTCCATAGCACCGGATCATGGACCGGGGTTTGCGGCCCGACAAAGGCGCCGATTGTTGCTTCGCGCAACACATCGAGAAAACGCGGATGGTAGCCTGGCGGAAAGAGCGTGTGCATCCAGTCGGAGCCGGCGACGGCGCTTGCTTCGGTCGTCCGGTTCCCGATCGAGACGAAGAGCATGAGGATGAGCAGACCCGTCACGATAATGGGCAAGCCGAGGCGCAGCCAGCGCTTGAGGACGAGGCCCGTCAGGCCGACATTCCCTGCCCCTTGGCGTCGCCTCGCCGCTTCGACGGCCTCGGCAAGGACGATGCCGGAAAGCAGGAAGAAAATGGCGACGGCAAGCGGGCCATCGACAAGGAAGGAGAACGGCCCCAGCACAGGCGAGACTCCGTCGTTCGCGCCCTTGATGGCGGGAAAGAAGCCAAGCTCGAGATGATGCAGAATGACGAACAAGGCGGCCCAACCGCGCAAGCCATCGAGATGCAATAAACGCCGCATCGCTCACCCTCATACTGTCCTTGATTGGCCGGGCCGGTCGTAAGACCGCCTGGCGGCAGCGTCGCCACCTCACTCCCGATCTGCTGCAAAGGGTGCAAGCGGGGCGTACTGTCCACAGAAACAGCGACCGCATAGCTAGGTTCTGCCGTTGCACGCAGACGTGAGGAACGTTCACGGTTGCGTGAGAAACGGAATGTTAGCGCCGAACATTAGCGTGGTGACGGGCTTGTGATGAGACGAAACGCGCCGTCGGGGCATTATCTACCGCAGTGCAAACAAACCACGGTGCAGCCTCTTCACCCCCAGCCCTGATCAGAATTCCCGCCCTGTTCCGCCACCATCCTCAGGTATGTCACATGTGCCATCGCTATATTCAGACCAGCGACCTTGGCTCGTTGCAGGAAAACTTGGCCTTCACCACGGCCATCGATCTGACGCCACGGCACAATATCCGTCCCCTGCAAGACGTGCCGGTCGTCTATCGAGGCGGCCGCGGGAATCACTTGCGGATGATGCGGTGGGGATTGGATGACGCGCTGGCCAGCGACACACCCCTCGCTGCGGTTGATGCGGCGGTCTCGACCGAAGCCGTGATCGCGTCCCAGATCCAGCAGCGCTGCCTCATTCCCGCGGATGGTTTTTACGAATGGGAGCCCCGGGCCGGCCAGCGCTTGCAGCCTTGGCTGGTGCGCTTGATCGAGGACGGTCCATTCTGCTTCGCCGGCATCTGGCAGGTGCGGCGCGACGCCAAGGGTGGCGCGGACTATCAATGCGCGCTGTTGACGGTTGCCGATAATGGCACGATTGCGCCCCTGGCCGCGCGCGTGCCGGTCATATTGGCGCGGGAGGATTACAACACCTGGCTCG
This sequence comes from Terriglobia bacterium, assembly GCA_035539075.1. GTDB lineage: Bacteria > Pseudomonadota > Alphaproteobacteria > Dongiales > Dongiaceae > Dongia_B. Next base: position 19,787 of record DATLJB010000072.1, on the reverse strand, counting down.
ATCCAATGGCATCCGCCAGCAGTCTGCGAGCCTTGCTCAAGCCCTATCGCGAGAGCGGCATCTACTGGCACCCGGTGAGTGCCGAAATCCTGGAAAGCGAGCGGGATATGCCATCCCTCGCCGAGCCGGCCCAGTTGATCGCAGCATGATCGCCCGCCGCGGCAGAGCGCTAAGGCTCCGCCGCGGTTGGCTCCCTCTCACACCTGCTGCGGCCGCATATCAGCGCGGCTGATTCCTGCGACCGGAACCGGCTTCTTCATGGCGTCGCGCCGGAACGGCTCGCCCAGTTCCTGATTGAGGATCACCTCGACGAAAGTAGTGACACCTTTCGCCTGCTCGGCGATCGCCGTCTTGATGGCTTCCGTCACCTGCTCCGGGGTGCGGGCGATCACACCCTTCAAGCCGCAGCCTTCCGCCACCTTGGCATAGCTGAGATTGGGATTGAGTTCGGTGCCGACGAAATTGTTGTCGTACCACAATGTCGTATTGCGCTTCTCCGCGCCCCATTGGTAGTTGCGGAAGATCACCATGGTAATCGCAGGCCAGCCCTCGCGGCCGATCGAGCCCATCTCATTCATCGAGATGCCGAAGGCCCCGTCGCCGGCAAAGCCGACCACCGGCACATCCGGATTGCCGATCTTGGCGCCGACGATCGATGGGAAACCATAGCCGCAGGGCCCGAACATGCCGGGGGCGAGATATTTGCGGCCCTCGTCGAAGGTCGGATAGGCGTTGCCGATGGCGCAATTGTTGCCGATATCCGTGGAGATGATGGCATGGCGCGGAAGTGCCGCCTGCACCGCGCGCCAGACCTGGCGGGGCGACATCAGATCGGCATCCTTGCGGCGGGCGTCGGCGTTCCAATGGGTGCCGGGATCATCATCCTCATGATCCATCGAAGAGAGCTGCTGCAACCAGGCGGATTTGCTCTGATGGATCAGCGCCTTGCGCTCGGCGCGCCCTTTGTTGCCGGCGGTGGCGGAGAGCTGTTCCAGGATCTGCTGCGCCACCTGCTTGGCATCGCCGCAAATGCCGACCGTCACCTTCTTGGTGAGGCCGATCCGGTCGGCGTTGATATCGACCTGGATAACCTTGGCCTGCTTCGGCCAGTAGTCGATGCCGTAGCTGGGCAGGGTTGAGAAGGGATTGAGGCGGGTGCCGAGCGCCAGAACCACGTCGGCCTTGGCAATGATCTCCATCGCCGCCTTGGAACCGTTATAGCCGAGCGGACCGACGCTGAGCGGATGGTTGCCCGGGAAAGCGTCATTGTGCTGATAGCCGCAGCAGACCGGCGCGTCCAACCGTTCAGCCAGCGCGGTAGCATCGCCAATGGCATTGCCGATGACGACACCGGCGCCACTTAATATGACGGGAAACGCCGCTTCCGAGAGCAGACGGGCGGCTTCGGTAATGGCTTGGCGGCCGCCGGCCGGGCGTTCCAGGCGGACGATCTGCGGCAGTTCGATATCAATGACATGGGTCCAGAAATCGCGCGGCACATTGATCTGCGCCGGGGCGCAACCGCGCCAGGCCTTTTCGATCACGCGATTGAGGACTTCCGCCATGCGCACGGGATCGCGCACTTCTTCCTGGTAGCAGACCATCTCCTCGAACATCGCCATCTGGTCGACTTCCTGGAAGCCGCCCTGGCCGATGGTGCGATTGGCTGCTTGCGGCGTCACCAGCAGCATCGGCGTATGGTTCCAGTAAGCGGTCTTCATGGCCGTCACGAAGCCGGTGACGCCGGGACCGTTCTGCGCAATGGCCATCGCCATCTTGCCGGTCGTGCGGGTGAAGCCGTCGCAGATCAAGCCGGCATTGGTTTCATGCGCACAGTCCCAGAAAGTGATGCCCGCCTTCGGGAAAAGATCCGATACCGGCATCATTGCCGAGCCGATAATGCCGAAGGCATGCTCGATGCCGTGCATCTGCAACACCTTCACGAAGGCTTCTTCCGTCGTCATCTTCATCGTCTGCACTCCATGTGATCCGGGCACCCCGGATTGTGTTCCTGATCGGCAAAGGTAACCAGAGCTACCTGTTGCAGGCCGAGGCCGGTTTCTATGCAGCCAGGATAAACAGGGCGTGGTTGTAGACGTAGGTCCAGATGCAAAATGCGATGGTGCCAAGTCGGCCGCCAGCCGCTCATGTCTTACGGCGGCCGGAAACGGCCAGTCGATCGCTCATCAATAGTTTGGGGACGCGGAAAGGCGCTTTCGCGGGCGATACCGGTCCGGGCCGCTATATGTAGTTGCTTGAGCGGTTACTTGCTCAGCTTCACGACCGTTCCCTTCAGCGCGACGCCGGCAACGATGGCGCCGGCATGGCATTCATATTCGGTCGGGCTGGAGAAAACGTTCTTGCGGTAATAGCTGACGATATTGACGACGGCGTTGCCACCTTCCGTGCGTGCCCGCTCCGCCAGTTCCTTCATCGCCGAAATCATCGCCCACCGGCAGACTTCTTCATCCGGGCGGCCGACCGAATTGGTTTTCCGGTTGGTGACGAATTCACCAAGGCTTTTCTCGACATTGGCCGGCTTCTGGTCGCCGAAGACGAGCGTAATGTCACCCGGAACATTTGCCGCGTAGCGGGGATCGCTCTTCACGTCGTCGATCTTCAAGTGATAGGCGGTATCGCGCGCCAAAGCGGGTGTGACGCTTAGCCCCAGGGCGATCGCTCCTGCGACGTAGAATATGGCGAATTGCTTCATGAACACTCCTCCCGTGACAAACTCGCTTGAACGCCTTGATCGGCCCGGCTCTAACGGCAACGCTTGAAAATCAGCGAAGTGTTGAGCCCGCCGAAGGCGAAATTATTGGTCATGAAATAATCCATCTCGATCCGCCGCGGTGCCGTCATCAGGTAATCGAGTTCGGCGCAGCGGCTATCGACTTCGACCAGATTGGCGGTGGGGAAGACACGGCCCTCATTCATCATCTCGATGCCGAGCCAGGCCTCCAGCGTGCCACAGGCGCCCAAGGTATGGCCGAAATAGGACTTCAAGGAATGGATCGGCATGCGGCTGCCGAAGACGGCCTGCGTTGCTTGGGTCTCGGCGATGTCGCCCCATTCCGTGGCCGTACCGTGACCATTCACATAGCCGATCGCATCGGTCGGCAACTCCGCCTCACCCAGTGCCTCCTTCATGGCGAGTGCCATGGTCTCGGCCTGAGGCTGGGTCGCGTGGCTGCCGTCCGCATTGCTGCCGAAGCCGACCAATTCAGCAAGAATCGGGGCTCGCCGCGCGACGGCGCGCTCATAATCCTCGAGAACGAAGCTGACCGCCCCCTCGCCGATCACCAGACCGTCGCGTTCCCGGTCATAGGGCCGAGGTGTGCGCTCAGGTTCCGCGTTCCGCGTGCTGGTTGCAAAGAGGGTGTCGAAAACCGCTGCTTGTGTGACGTCAAGCTCATCCGCTCCGCCCGCGATCATGACATCGGCCTTGCCCCAGCGGATCGCCTCCGCCGCATAGCCAATCGCATGGCTGCCCGAGGTGCAGGCGCTGGATGTCGGAATGACGCGTCCCTGCATGCCGAAGAAGAGCCCGATATTGACCGCCGCCGAATGGCTCATCATCTGGATATAGCTGGTGGCGTTGAGCGTCTTGGAGCGGCCTTCCATCATCAGCTCGGCAAAACTGACGACCGGCGGCGGACTGCCGAAGGACGAGCCGTAGGCGATTCCCGTCCTGCCGCTGACGATGATCGGGTCCCCGAGCAGGCCGGCACCCTGCAACGCGCGTTCCGTCGCATAGACAGCGAGACCGGCGACCCGGCCCATGGTGCGCGTCTTCTTGCGCGGATAGAGCTCCGTTGCGGAAAAGCCCGTGATTGGCGCGGCCAGACGCGTGTTGATGCCGTCATAGCGTTCCCATTCCGGCATATACCGGATGGCCGTCTCGCCGCGCTCAAGGCACGCACGAATGGCCGGCCAGGAATCGCCCAAGGCCGTCATGCCGCCGATACCGGTAACGACGACGCGTCGCATCACACCATCCCGCCGTTCACCGAGAATACCTGGCGCGTGATATAGCCGGCGTCTTCCGAACACAGGAAAGCGACCAGAGCGGCCACTTCGTCGACCGTTCCCAGGCGCCGCATCGGAATGGCCTTCAATACTTCGTCCATGGGCAGATCTGCAGTCATTTGGGTCTCGATGATTCCAGGCGCCACGCAATTCACTGTGATCTGCCGCTTTGCAAGTTCGACCGCCAGGGCCTTGCCGGCGCCAATAATACCGGCCTTGGCGGCACTGTAATTGACCTGGCCGCGATTGCCAGCGATGCCCGACACAGATGACAGCGTTACGATGCGGCCACCGCGCCGGGCGGAAACCATGGGCATGGTGACCGGCTTCAGCACATTGTAGAAACCGTCGAGATTGGTCGTCAGCACCTGGTCCCAGTCATCGTCACTCAAGGCCGGAAAGGCCGCGTCGCGGGCGATTCCTGCGTTGAGCACCACGCCCCAATAGGCGCCGTGCAGATCGATATCCGCCTCCAGCGCCGCTCTCGCCTCATCCCGATCGGCGATGTCGAAGCGAATCAGCCGGGCCGCACGGCCGGCGGCCCGGACCGCCGCAGCGGTGCTGCTGGCCCCGTCGAGATCGCGGACATAGTGGACGACCACGTCGAAGCCGCCCGCCGCGAGGCGTTTTGCAATGGCGGCGCCGATGCCTTTGCTGGCGCCCGTTACCAGAATGGTCCTGCCGGTCATGATTCCGTCCCCTGGGGGCCTGTCGCGGCAATCCCCTGGCTCGCCAACATAGCCGCGACATCCGTAGGCTGATAGACTGTCAGCTGGGCCGTTGCAATGGCCTCGCCGGCCGCCTGATCTGCCGGCATGACACGGCAGTCGAAAACCGCCGTCTCGCCTTCATGAAAAACCAGCTGTGCGCCGATCAGGACGGTCTCCCCGGCGATAAACCAGTCGCGACTGCTCCTGAACTCCCGGGTTCCCAGCAAAAAGCCGATCCGAACCTCTTCGCCGCTGTCCCGCGCCACGGCGCCGACATGGGCGCCGCAGGTTTGCGCCATCCATTCCAGCGCGACATGGGCGGCGATGCCATGTCCCGGCCGGAAAAAAGGCAGGCTGGGCCGGATCGTCAGTTCGGTCACCATGCCATCCGCCTGCCGTTCCACCACCCGGTCCAACAGGATCATGGGGCGGGCATGCGGCAGAAGCGAATCGATGGAATAAAGCGGCCAGGACATGTCACGCCCCCCGGCCCAGGATGAGCGCAAGATTGCTGCCGCCAAAGGCAAAGGAATTGCTGAGCATGGCGCTTTTTCCTGTCGGCGCCTGTGTGCCCTCCATCACGAGCCGCAAGGGCGGTATCGCCGGGTCGGGTTCGCCATCCCAGATATGTGGCGGCAGGAGGCCTGCATTGTAATCGGGATGCAGCGTCAACCACAGAAAGGCGGCCTCGCAGGCGCTGGCAGCGCCCAATGTGTGGCCGGTCATCGGCTTCGTCGAGCTGCAGGCGATTTCCGATCCAAACAGCTGGTGGACGGCCTTGCCCTCCATGGCGTCGTTCAGCGGCGTCGCGGTGCCGTGGAGATTTACATAGGCGATATCGGCGGGGTCCAGGCCGGCATCGGCCAAGGCCAGCCGCATCGCTTCATAGGCGCCCTGCCCGCTTGGGTCGGGCGCGCTCACGTGATGGGCATCAGAGGTTTCGCCGATGCCGCGCAGTTCAACCGCAGCGCTCTCCCTGGTCAGGATAAAGGCCGCGGCGGCCTCGCCGATATTGATGCCGTCCCGGTTCCGGCTGAAGGGATTGCATCGCCCGCGCGAAACCGCTTCCAAGGCGCCGAAGCCATTCACGGTCATGCGGCAGAGCGTATCCGCGCCCCCCACCACGGCGGCGTCGCACAGGCCGCCGGTGATCAGCCGGCGCGCCGAGGCAAAGACCTTGCCGCTGGAAGAGCAGGCCGTGGCAACGGTATAGGTCGGGCCGGTGAGGCCGAGAAACCGGGCGGCGAAACTGGCCAGGCCCCCTACTTCCTGTTGCCGGTAATGGAAGCCCTGCGGCCAGATGCCATCGCGCCGAGCCGCATCATAGGCCGCCTCGCCTTCGGCAATGCCGCCGGTGCTGGAACCCAGCACGACGGCGATCCGATGCCGGCCATGGCGCGCGGCAAGCCGGGCCACCTCGTCCTTGATCTGTGCCAAGGCCACCGCCATCGCCCGGTTGTTGCGGCAGGAATCAGCCTGGAAGGCGGCGGGCAATTCCGGCAGCGGCCCGGCAATGGCGCCCACCTGGATGCGTTTGCCGAAGGCAAGCTCGCTATTCGCCACAAGGCCGGATGCGGAAGCCGTGACCAGCGCATCCGCCACCGTTTGCGGATCCTGCCCCAGGGGCGAAGCGATTCCCATCGCCGGGATGCCGAGCGTAACGCCGGTCATTCACTCACCTGCAAGGTTGTGACATCGATGTCATAGCCCCAGGCCAGATTGCGATAATGCAGGCCGTCCTGCCAGGGATGGGCGCTGCCGCCGCGATAGTTCGCTTGCAGCACCGGTTTTCCACGCAGCGTCACCGCCCGGCTTTCCGCGGTGACGGAAAGAGCAGCACCCGAGGCCTGCAGGGCTTGCCGCACAACCTGCTCCGGCCAATAGAGCGTCACGATATCCGCCAGCATGGCACCCGGCCGGACCTCCGGCGGCAACACAGGTGCCCTCTCCACGTTGATTCTCGATCCACGCCAGGTCACCGTCATCAGACGCTGGCCGGTTGCATCCACGCCGACCAGCAGCACGCGGTCGGGCATGATGCTGAGATGTGCCTCGAAAACGACCGTCTCGCCGTCATGATGGGCGGTAACCATTTGCACGGCTTCGATCCTGCGGCCGATCGAGGCGGGATCGGGCAAGTCAAGCCGGAGATCGGGTGCCAGATAGGCGGCCGTATCGCGCGCGGGGTCGCGCCCCTGCCCGGCCAGACCCGTGCAGCCGCCGAGCGTCGCGAGAATAACAACCGCAGCCATCCATAGCTTCATCGTGAGCGATCCGTCGCGCTGATCCGACCCATAAGGCCGCTCCTTATCATGCCCGGCCGGCCCTGCCCAGCCGACGCTTGACCTCTGCCCCGCCGGCCAGCGGCGCCAGCAGAAAGGCAAAGACGATGCCGACCAGCATTGTCAGACCGAAAGCGTGGACTGCCGCCATTTCGCTGAAGGCCAGCAAACCGAAGGACAGGATCGTGCTCAAGGCTGACAGCCAGACGCCCAGCATGGTGATCGGCCGCTTGTCGCGGGCGCATTCCGCGCAGAAAACAGCGTAATCGACGCCGATCGACTGGACCAGGATAAGAGCCATGACATGAAAGAAAGTAAAGCCCTGCCCCAGCAGGCCGATACAGGCGGCGGCGGCGGCGATGGCCGTCACGGAGGGCGCCTTCACGCGCAAGGCGCCGCGCCAGCCATAACGCCAGATGAGAACCACCATCATGAGCGCGATCGACAGGCCGATCAGCCAGACCGCCCGGTACCGGTACTTGCCGAGAAGAGCGGTATAGTCGCCGGCCGGATCGATCACACGGACATCGGGAATACCGGCTATGGCCCGCCGCAGGGCTTCGGGGTCCCGCAACAGCTCCAGGGTCACGATATGGATGCCGGGCGAAAGGACCAGTTCCCGGAGAAAGGGCAAAGGCGGCGCCCCCGCGCCGTCGCCCAGAACCTGCGACAAGGTCAGGAAACCCGGCTGCGTCGGATTCGGGTCCGTGGCGGGTGCCGTGAGATTGAGCTGACGACGTTGCTGATCGAGAAACGGTTGCTCCAGCTTGGTGTCGACAAGCTTCCTGTTTTCTTCCTGCCGCTGTGCCGAGGGAAGGAACGCGGCCGCCGTCAAGAAGCCCGAGAGGTTGCCGGCCGCCATCTGCTGCTTCAGGACCGGCGCGAGACTTTCTTCCCGCTGCAGCGCCGCTTCATCGCTGGCGGCATGGACCAGAAGAAACTGGCTGGGCGTCAAACTGCCGATCAGCCGCTGGATATCCGCCTGCTGCTGCAACAGATCGCCGGACAAAGATTGCAGGTGGCGCACATCGTCATCGGCACGCAGGCGCAGCAGGCCGATCGCCCCGACCACCAGCAGAACCAGGACCGTCCCGATCCTGACCCGGCGCCAGTCGCGCCGCTCCCAGAAGAGCCAGGGAATGGTTGCCGCCTTGAGCAATGAAGCGCCGTGTTTCAGCGGCGCATTGCGATCGAGCAGGGGGAACCATAGAAGGACGCTGACGAAGGATGCTGACAGGCCGATCAGCGAGAAGATAGCGATCTGCCGCAGGCCGGGGAACGGTGCGAGGATGAGCACGGCATAGCCCAGAACGGTCGTGATATAGCCAAGGCCGATACCGGCGAAGACGCTTCTCAGGCGTTGCTGCGGATCAAGCAAGGTCGGATCGAACAGGCAGCTGTAATAGTACATGCCGTAATCGACGGCGATGCCGATCAGGCTGACGCCGAAGAGGAGAACCGCGACATGCACCTGACCGAACAGCAACAGGCTGACAGACAAGGCGGCCCCTGCCCCGATGCCGATCACCAGCAGGTTTTGCCAGAGCGGCGCCAAGCGGCGGAAAACGAGCAGCAGCAGCAGCGCCGATCCGATCGTCGAGAGGGTTCCCAATGTCGAGGTCTCCGCCGTCGCCACCTTCGAAGCAGCTGCCGCGAAGAAGACCGCCCCGACGCGCTTGACCTGCAAATCAGGCGATTGCTGCTGCAGCCTGGCGATGGTCGGGTTGAGCACCCCCAACAGCTTTTCCTGGAAATCCAATGCATAGGGCGCGTCGCTGATCTGCCCGTTCAGCAGAATCCAGGTTACGCCGTTATCCTGCGTGGTAAGGAACCCCTGCTGCAGGCTCAGGCGCGATTGCGGCACCGGCAGGTGAGTCAGGAAGGATTGCAGGAGGAGAAAGGGATCATTCACTATCATCCGGGAATCGGCGAGCGACGCAAAGCCGTATATCTGCGACAAGGCGGCCGTCGCGATATCTTGCCCCTTGCTGGTCAGCAAGGCGGTGCGGTCCGCATCGGAAAGCAACCCGCGACGATACGGAAAATAGAGTGCCCCGAGGCGCTTCAGGCGCTCGGCGGCATCGGCATTGTCGGCGACCGCCACCAGGCCGCTCCGGTTCAAGATCGTGCTGAGTTCTTGCGCCGCATGCCGCACCGTCGCCGGATCGGGCGCGCCGAGCAGCAGGATCATCCGGCGCGAGAAATGATCGCCGACTTCTTGGTTGACCCGCTCCATCAACGGCGTTTCAGGCTCACGCGGCAGCAGGGCCAGGATATCCGTGCTTAAATTGAGACCCGTGTGCATCCGCCAGAGCAGATGCGCTGCGAGGACGAGAAGCAGGATCAACCAGCCGACGGCGAGCAGGCGCTTCATTTATCGCCGCTACCTGCAAGCAGCGCGGCTTCCTCCGCGGACAGGGGGTCTGTATCGAGATGCTGATCGGCAAAAATCAGCTGATCGCGATCGCCGTTCTGGCGATAGATTGCCACCGATTTCACGTATTGATCGCCGGCAAGATCCAGGCGCTGGATCGGCATGTTCTGCTGATCGCTCGACGTGTTTTCCGCCGTGGATTTTGGCGTCAGCTCCAGCGACCAATCCGACGCGGTGCCGGTCTGCTTGACATCGAACTGCTCGGTCAGGCTCTTCAGGTCGCCCGTCATGGTGCCGCTCAGCATCTCATAGAAATGGGCAATGAAGGGAATGCGGGCCGCCGGCAGGCGCAATGTCTCGGTACCCTGCGCGCTTTGCACCAACCCCGCCGGCGTTATTACCGTGACCGTCGCGAAGGGCTTCTCGACGCGCCAGATCAAGCCCTTGCCTTCGGCGACGATGAAGCTGCCTTCGCTCCTGAGCGGCGCCTGGAAGCCCTGGAGGGAACGCTCCTGGACGAAATGGCCGCGCAGCACGCTGCCGGGTTTCAGCCGTGCGCCTCCGAGCTCTTCGTCGGCATGCGCGGATGCCAGGCAGAGAAACCCGCACAGGACCAGCGCCATCAAGCGTCTCATAGCAAAGCCCGCACTTTTTCGATCAGCACAGCCGGCGATTCCAGGCAAAGCTCCCCCGTCGATACCAAGACGGCGACCTGCACGGTATGGGCTTTGGTCAACACCTCGCCGGAAATCTTGTCGCGGCAACGGTAGCTGATCTTCAGCCGGTTTTCATATTCGACCAATGTTGCTTCGACCCGGAAGGCCTGAGCAAACCGCACGGGACGAACGAATTTGGTCTGCATCTCGACAATCGGCCACATATAACCGGAACGATCCATCTCAGGATAGTTGTAGCCGATCTTGTCCAAGAGGGCGCAGCGCGCCTGTTCCAGGAAGCGCGCATAATTGCCATGCCAGACCACCTGCATCGGATCCAGATCATAGAACTGCGCGACGATATCAACTTCAGCGGAGATCATTCTTTTGCCTGCCCATGCGCTGGCGCCCAGAAGTCAAAAAAGTTGTACCATTGGAACGGATCCCGCAACGCATAATCCTGCAGGCGAGCGGCGAACTTTGCGGCGTATTCCCGCAGCCGGGCACCGCGCTCGTGACGCGGCAGATCGATCCGTTCGGCGAATTTTTCAAAATAAAGCCGGTAATGCTCGTCCTCGCGAAGGCAAAACAGCAGATAGACCGGACATTCCAGGAGCGAGGCAAGGATGTAAGGACCTGCTGAAAAGGAGGCGGTCTCGCCGAGGAACGGCAGATCAATTGTGCGGCCCTCACTTTTCACCGGCACACGATCGCCGGCGATCACCACCCACTGCCCACGCTCGACACGCTCCTTCAGCGCGATTGCAGTATCCGGTCCCAATTCGCTTACCTGAAAGGTATTGAGCGCCGCCGCCGGCTGAACCTCTTTCAGAATCTTGTTGTAGTTCTCGGCATGACGGGTATGGACCAGGATCAGCAGCCGCTCGCGGGTCTTCGCGTCGAGCATGGCCCGGCTGATATCGGCATTGCCGAGATGCGCGATGATCACCAGCGCGCCGCGCGGATCGGCCTGCGCCGCCGGCAAGGCATCCAGGTCGCCCGGCTGAATGAGATCCGCCGGCATGGCGCCGGCCCAGCCGATAAATGTATCCAGCCCGCGCGCGGCGAAGGACAGAAAGTGCCTATATCCGTCGGCGAAGCCGGGCTCATGCGACCAGCCCTTGAAGCGGAAAGCGCGGGCCAGAAACCGCCGCGACGCCTCGCGTTGGCTGCGTCCCGTCAGATAGAAGTAAAGCACCACCGGCATCAACACCGCCTGACAGCCGCGCCGCCCCAGCAAGCGGTAACTGGCAAGACAGAACCGCAGCCCCCAGGCGGTGCCGCGCTCGCCGATCCAGGCCCAGTGCTTCGCCTTGCCGGAAGATGGATCGCGGCCAGATCGGCGACGCAATATCTGCGGCAGCCGATGGAGCATGGTGAAAAACAGCCGCGCATGCATGGCGCTGATGCGCAAATTATCGCGCCAGAGGTCGAAATTGGAGAGATTGTCCGCCGGATAAGTAACGGCGACAGGGATCTCGATGACCTCGCAACCGCGCCAAAAGAGGCGGACCATGATTTCCGTGTCGAAATCCATCCGCTGGCCGATCTGCTCGCCGGCGGCCAAAAGCTGCGCGACGGTGGCCAGCGGATAGACCCGAAAGCCGCACATGCTGTCGCGGATGGCGAAGGAGAGCGTCTCTATCCAGACCCAGACATGGGTGATCCAGCGGCCGATCGCCCGGCCCTTCGGGATCGATGCATCATATATCGGCACGCCGGTGACGAGCGCTTGCGGTCGCCGGCGTGCCTGTTCCAGGAGACGCGGCAGGCCGGCGACGTCATGCTGCCCGTCGGCGTCGATCTGCAAAGCATGTGTGAAGCCGGCCGCCATCGCCAATTGAAAGCCCTGTACGACCGCACCGCCTTTGCCGAGATTCTGCGGGCAGCGATAGAAACCGCCCCCACCCAGATCACCCGCACCAAGCGCCGCCAGGGCCGATCTCGCCGGCTCGCTGCTGCCGTCATCGATGAGAAAGACCGGCAGATCCTGCGCGCGGCAAGCGGCGATGACCGTCGCCGTCATCTTCCAATGATTGTGGCTCGGGATGATGGCGCAAGGGCGGAAACCGTCGGGGCGGTGCAGGCCGTCGCTCATTCCGGTACGACCGAAAAGCGCCCGCTGGCGAGGATCTGTTCAGCGTGACGATAGCTGAAGGTCAGGCGTCCATGGGCCGGCTGATGCTCCAGGGTGAGCGTGACGACCATGCCGGGCATGATCAACCGCCGGAACTTGACCTGCAGCCTGCGCGCAACGCCATCGCCGAGCTGCAGATAGCGCGCTGCGAAACGCGCGGCCCAATCGACCAGCGCAACACCCGGGACGATCGGCAGGCCGGGGAAATGGCCATCGAGCTGCGGCAATGCCGGATCAATGAAGAGATCCAGTTCGAGAAGCTGCGACCCCGCTTCCGTCGCCACATGCCGCTTCTCGCGCAAGGGCGGATCCTCCATTTGCGGCACATCATTCTCCGGCGAGAGGAACAACGCCGCCAGATCGGTGCGCCGACGCTTGCCCATGGCAAGGGTCGGCAGCTCGGCCACGAAACGCCAGCGCTTCGGCAGGCTCGCCGTATCGAGGTTGGCCGCCAACTGGCGCCGCAGCAATTGGCCATAGCGGAAGTTGCCCCATTTGGCGCGCTCCGCCTCCCCGGCCGCGTCAAGCCTCACCACCGCCGCGAGGCGCGGCTGGCGGTCGTCGATCACGAGAGCAGCGGCCTCCGCTATCCCCTGTAATTGCCGTAGCTGCGTTTCCACCGCGGAAAGGCTGATCCGCTTGCCTTCGATCTTGCAGATATCATCCGCCCGTCCCAGGGCGCGGAACCGCCCGTCGGCCTCGATCGTGACGAGATCCGCACCAAGATAAGGTTGCGATCCGGCGATAAAGGGCGACCGTACCGATAAGCGGCCTTCCGCCGATCGGCTCACGGCAACGCCTGGCAGTGGCGACCAGGGCGCCTCCTTTTCCTGCCAGTTGCGGGTGGCGATGGCACCGGTTTCAGTGCTGCCGAAGATCTCGGTGGGCGCTCGGCCGAGGATGGCCGATGTCTCCGCGGCCGCCTCGGCCGGCAGAGCGGCGCCGGCCGAAAGGATGACCGCCGGACGCCGGGCGCCATCAATCGCCGTGAAGCCGGCGAGACGGGTCAAATGGGCGGGGCTGGTGACAAGCACGGCTCCGGCAAGGTTGCTGGCAAAGACTGTTTCCCAGATTTCGTGCGGCCGACGGTTGAACGGCCGGCCGGATAGCAGCGGCCAGATGAGGCCGAAGGTCAAACCGTAGAGATGATGGTGCGGCACGGTCGCATGGATGCGCGTCGCCGGGCTGAGCGACGGTCCCAAGATGGTCTCGACGGTCTGGGCTTCGATCTCCAGCTCCCGAAGGCTTTTTCCGACACGCTTGGGGGCCCCCGTCGAGCCCGAGGTGAAGAGATCGAGGTAGCACCGATCGGGATCGAGAACGGCGAGCGCCGGCATATCTCCGCGCCCGGTCTCGAGGCGAAAGACAGCATCTTGACCGGATTCGTCACGATCCGTGACGATGAGATCGCCGGCGCGCCGGAAGGAAGGAAGCGTGTCCGCACGGATGCCGGGCAGCATCGCTACGTCAGCGCCGGCATGAAAAAGCGCCAGCAGGCCCACCGCCGCCCAATAGGTATCCGACGAGGCCAGCAATGCCTGGCGGCAAGACAGCGATCTCAGCTTTGCCGCATTCCAGGCGACATCGCGCTGAAATTGCGCGAGATCGACTTTGTCGTCACCGCCAGCCGGGCGGTCGGCAAAAGCGATGAGATCGGCGGCGGCGCGGCCTTCCGTGAAAAAGCCGGAAATGGACTTCTGCTTCATCGGCCCGACCGATATACCGGCAGCAGATGGCGAACGGCAATTTCACTGACAACGAGCAGTCCGGTGACAAGATATGAGATGAGACCGGTCCAGAGCGTCCAAAAGCCGAGATCGCCGCGCAGGGCCAGAACACTCGCCACCGCCGCATTGATCAGCAGCCAAACCACCCAGATCAACGTCACCTTCCGGCAATAGGCGACTGCCTCGAGGGGAAGATCCGGTCGCCGCAGGCGTGCAAACCGCTCGATCAGGCTCGGCGGGTGCCGCAGCGACCAGGCGAAGGCAAAGGCGGCCGTCAGGCTCATCAGCGCCGGATACGCCTTCTCCGCGATTTCGGCGTCGAGCAAGAGAGTGCCCCCCAGAGCCATCGCCGCCACCAGCAATGGCGGCGTCCAGAGCCGAGCGGTGGCGGGGTGCAGCGTCACCAGGCGCAGAATCAGGAGGCAAAGGGCCAGCAGAACGAAATTCGCCGCCGAAATGCTGCCGCGCAGGAAATACACCGCGAAGGGATAGCCGACGCCAAGCGCAGTCCCGGTCGCGAACAGGATCGCGCCGACCCTATTCCGCGAGGATGCTTTCGACACGATCGATGACATCACGGACATGACGAACCGTCTTGAATTCTTCGGCCTTGAACTTCCGCCGGGTGAATTCCTGCAGCTTCACGATCAGGTCGACGGCATCGATGCTGTCGAGATCGAGGTCCTCATACAGCCGGGCATCCAGGGTAATCTTCGCCGGCGGCACCTCGAACATCTCGATCAGATAGCCGCGCAAGGTCTGGAATATTTCGTCACGGGATTGCATCGACCTATTCTCCCCGCAACGTCTGGATAAACTTGGCCAGGCTGCGGACATTGGCAAAATGCGCCTTCACTTCATCGGTAATCGTTTCAATTTTAGTGCCATAGGTCTTGCGGATCGCGACCCCAAGTTCCAGGGCATCGATTGAATCAAGTCCGAGCCCTTCATTGAAAAGGGGTTCTTCGCTGTCAATTTCCTCCGGCTGGATCCCGTCGAGCTTCAGCGTCTTGACGATGAGCTCCTTGAGATCGCGTTCCAGATCAGCCAGTTGCAAGTTGTTGCCCATAATAACTCTCAATATGTCGGACCAGGGCGCGGGCGGCCAAAGCACGTCCACGTTCCTGTAACAAATGCCTCGTGTCCAGGTTTTCTCCGACCAGGACACGGAATCGCGGCCGTTCGGCGGGGATACGCCACCATGGCTCGCCTTTAGTCAAGGTGAGAGGAACACAGGTGATGGTGATCAGTTGAATGGGGGCGGCGGTCAGTAGCGCAATATTGGCAAAACCCCGGTGAAAATGGGGCTGCTCTCCTGGCCGCGTACGCGTCCCTTCGGGAAAGATGATCAGATTGTCGCCATGGTCGATGCTCTCTCGACAGGCCGCCAATAATGCCTCCGGCTCCAGGTTGTTGGGAATATAGCCGGCAATGCGGACCAACCCGCCCAGATAGCGATTATTCCAGAGCTCGGACTTCACGATACATTGGGTGCGGGGCATCAGGGCCATCAGCAGAACAACGTCCAGCAGAGTGGGATGATTGGCAATGACCAGTCGCCCGCGCATTTCCGCGAATTCGGATGCCCCCACAATCTCCAGATCGATCAGGCCCAGCCACCGCAACAGGGCGATATAGAACCGGAAAAAATGGTGGATCGCATATTGTGCCTCGCGGCTGCCGCCGCGGCCCGCTAACCGCAAACTGGCCAGCAAGGGCAGGATGGTGACGGCGCCGATGGCCCCCCCGCCGAAGATCAAGGCGAAGGCGAAACCGGTGGCCACCAGGCGCCAGACAAAGCGAAGGGAGCTAGGCAGCACGGCGCAAGACCCAGTTCATGGTTTCCCCCGCCAGCATTGCCCCGGGACGATCGGACAGCAAGAAATCCAAGAAACGCTGCCCCATAGGCAGGTCGAGCGCGGCACCTTTGCCCGCCCGTTGCTCGGCCGCCAGCTCTTCGTCCGGCACAAGCGTCAGCTCGAGCTGTGGGCGGGGGTGATCGGCGGCCAGATCCGACGCGACGATATCCAGGGCGACAACCAGCGGCAGATGCATTTCATCCGACTCCTGGAAATCACCGTATATCTCCGGTAGCGGTTCGTCATAGTAAACAAGCAGCGCCGATTGCGCCGGCTGATCCGCGACCAGCGCCGCCGCCTCCAGCAAGCCATAGCCGAACGTATCGCGACCGGCCGATACAGTCGTATGTCCCGCCTTGTCGCCGGTCTGGATCGACAGCAACCCCGCCAAGGCATGGTGAACCGACATGCTGAAATCCGCAGGCGATGGTGCCGACCGCTGATGAAGGTTTTCCAGGATACGCAAGGTCGTCGCAAACTCTCCGTGGCGGGAAGCAAAGACGTAACGCGCCTCTCGGGCGGCAGGCATCGTCAAAGCGGCCCCCACGACCTTCTGGCCAAAGCCACTCACGCGGCGGCGCAGCATCATGGGCAATGGGACAATAGCATTGTTTTCCCAAGCGGTGCTGGCGTCGGTCGGGCAAGCACCAGCCCTGCGCAGCCACTCACCCCGCGATTCAAGGCCCGGCTTCCAGGCAAACCAGTCACGGATGCAGAAGCTCAGCATGACGGCCGACATCGATTGGCCGGCCGGTGGGCGGTTATGGCAGCAGCCAAGCCCCGCGACCGCAGCAGAGTGACAGTTCCAGCGGTGTTCGACAAAGAACACATAAAATTATTCGATCTCAGCAACATGCCTGAGTAACACGGTTCGCCCCCCTGCTGCACCCCGCGCCGCGTCCGGCTGCGAATTATGATAGTTTTATCTGCTAAAATTCCGCCGCCAGACCGCTAACAAGCTGTATGTAATAGAATGATTTTCCTGTCAATTCTGCGCGAGGACAGTGACCGCATGCAGGCTATCCTGCAGCGCGGGGGCGGGCATGCCGACAATGGCCCCGATACCTCGCCCCGTCGTCGGGCCGTGCAGGCATTGTTGCAGGCGCTGCTTGAGGAAAGCATGGGGCTGAAGGGCTGCTATCGCCTCGCATATGAGGACAGCGGAAGGCCACGCCTCCATGGCCCGGCAGGTATCCTGCTGCCATCCGTGTCGATGACCCATAGCGGCGGATGGGTCGGCTGCGCAGCCACCTGCGATGGTGACCTCGGCGTCGATCTTGAGGTGGCAAAGGCCGGCGGACGGGACTTCGGCGCTCTCGCTGAAGCGGCTTTCGGCGAAAACGAGACTGCATCGGTCCGTCATGGGGGTGCCAGCACATTCTATCGGATCTGGACCTTGCGGGAGGCCCGGGCCAAGGCGCTCGGTACGGGTTTTGCGGCAGTGACGGACCGGCAGGACCATGTGCCCCGCTTCACGTCGGCGGATCGGATCTTGGCTGCTCTCGGGCCCGAAGAATGGTTCTGGCTGGCAGACGAACCGCTACCCGGCCTTCATCTCGCCCTGGCCCTGAGGCTTGCCCGACCGCAGGGAGCGCGATCGCCGCAAGACAGCACCGGGGCGAATCACTCGACGATCCAGGTCCTGAAATGCCATGTATCTCCGGAGCTGATTTTTAGCAGGACAAGCGGCATCGACGATGCAAGGCCCTAATGACCTCGCCCCTTCTCCCGAGCAGTATGTCCCGGAAACCAAATTTGGCATCTGGTTCCTGAAGACCGAAACCTGGGCGAAACACGTCCTGGAGCGCGCCATCAACGATTTGCAGCGGCTGATCGTTGCGCCCCAGCCGAGCTATCCGGTTATCGTCGACATCGGCTGCGGGCGGGGCGGGTCCTTCAAGCTGCTGCAGCAACGCTTTCATCCGCGTCAGATGTTCGGTATCGATATCGACAAAGCCATGCTGGATATCGCCCAGCAGACCACGGCAGCCGAGGGACTTTCCGTCAGTTTTCGCCAGACGACAAGCTGGCACACCGGGCTGGCCGACAACTCTGTCGATATCGTTTTTTGCCACCAGACCTTTCATCATCTGGTGGAGCAGGAGGCGGCGCTGAAAGAGTTCCGGCGGATTCTGCGGCCGGGTGGGCTCCTGCTTTTTGCGGAATCGACCCGCAAATACATCCATTCATGGATCATTCGCCTGCTGTTCCGCCATCCCATGGATGTGCAGCGCACCGCCGAGGAATACCTTGCGATGGTGCGCATGGCGGGTTTCGATGTGCCGGATGGGTCGGTTTCCCTGCCTTATCTGTGGTGGAGCCGGGGTGATCTCGGCATCCTTGAGCGCTGGTTCGGCATCCAGCCGCCGCGGGATCGCGAGGAAACGCTGATCAATCTCGTCGCGCAAAAGCCCCTGTAATCGCCTTCCTCGCGCGGTCTTGCCCACCGGCAACGACGCGGTTCAGCGCTTCCGTTCAAGCATCCAGAAGAAGATGACGGTCATCGCCAGAACGATCAGCAGCAGGATGAAGGAAGCGGCGCTGCCCTCATTCAGCGAGAGCCCAAGGAAGGCCTGGCGATAGGCATAGAAGCTGAGCACCTCGGTCGAGGTGCCGGGCCCGCCTTTGGTCAGCACATAAGTGAGATCATAGGTGCGGAACTCGTTGATCAGCTGGATGATGACGGCGATAGCCGAGACGGGCCGCAGCATGGGCAGGGTGATGTACCAGAACTGCTGCAGCTTGGTGGCGCCGTCGACATCCGCGGCCTCATAGGGCTCGCGCGGCAGCGAGGCGAGGCCGGCCGCCAGGATCAGCACCACGAAAGAGGTTTGCTGCCAGATATCGATCCCGGCCATGGTCCATAATGCCAGATCCGCCGAACCCAGCCAGTCGAGCCGCGGCAGGCCGCTGACCTCCATCAGGTGATTGATGATGCCGAGATTGGGCTGCAGCAGCATGCGCCAGATGAGGGCGACGCTGACCGGCGACATCGCCATCGGAATGGTGAGAATCGCGAAATAGACGGATTTCAGCCGCAATACCCGATTGAGCATCAGGGCGATGCCGAGCCCGAAGACGAATTCGCCCGCGACGGTGACAATCGAATATTTGACGGTCAGGACAAGCGCACCCCAGAACTGCGGGTTACCCATGACATTGATGAAGTTGGTGAGGCCGGTGAAGGGCAGCAAGCTTGGCCGCAGCAATGTCATCGACGATACCGACATCAGCACGGCATAGATCAGCGGAAAGCCCATGACGATCGCCAGGGTCAGCAGCCCCGGCAAGGAAAAGGCCCAACCCGTTCGCCAATTGCGGTCGGCGGCATGAAGCAGGTGACGCAAAGCTCGTGCCCTCTCAGCACCGGTCATCGAAAATGTTCCGACGTGCCGCCAAACGGAGCGACACGCCGGAAGTCAGGGAAGCATTCGGCTCAGGCCGTATCCTACTTCTTCAGCAGGCCCTCGAGCCCCTCGGCAGCGGCCTTGATCGCCGCATCGGACTTGATCTGTCCGCCAGCCGCTTGCGACAACTGCGTGCCGAGCACGTCCTCATACTGCGCCGAATAGGCGAAGATCGGGAACGACTTGCCCGAGGCGACGACATCCAGAGCCGATTTGTAGAAGGGATACTTCTTCAGCACCTCGGCGTCGGTGTAGACATCGCCGCTGACCGGCGCATGGCCCTGCAGCGCCCGGGCGACGGCGACCTTCTTGCTCTGCACCCACTTGATGAAGGTCCAGGCCGCCGCCTGGGATTCCGGCGACGTATTCTTCGGAATGCCCCAGCCCCAGCCGCCGCTTTCACCGTGGCCGCCCGGCATGACCGAGAGCGCCACCTTGCCGGCCGCCTTCGGGCATTTTTCCTTGTCGTCGATCTGCGGCAGCATCCACCAATAGGTCACCATGCTGAAGGCCTCGCCGCTGCACATCAGGCGCATGGTATCGTCCAAGGTGGCCGACAGGGCACCCTGCTGCGCCGCATGCTGGATGGCGTCGATATAGAGATCG
>DATLJB010000071.1:0-39392 GCA_035539075.1 Terriglobia bacterium | reverse complement strand
CGCCGACGCCTTGGCACGGTTACTGCTTCCCGAGACTCTGGTCCGCAGCGTGGAACCAGTGACCGCACAATCGATCGGACGGTGATAGGAAACATGAGTAACGAGCCGCAACCGACCGCCCTGAACACCCTGCCGCAGCCGGCGGGCCTGCGTACCAACATCGACGCCGATGTGGTCCGCAATGCCATCGCCGTTGCCTCGGGCAAGGGCGGGGTCGGCAAGACCTGGCTGTCCATCACCCTCGCCCATGCCTTGGCCGGTCTCGGCCGTAAAGTGGTTCTCCTTGACGGCGATCTCGGCCTCGCCAATGTCGACATTCAGCTCGGCGTCACGCCCCAGGTGGACCTGGGCCAGGTCCTTGAGCAGCAATGGCCGCTGGAGCGCGCCATCACCCCCTTCCCGGACGGCGCCTTCGATATCATCGCCGGCCGCTCGGGATCGCAAAGTCTGGCCAATATGCCGGCACACCGTCTTTTTGCGCTCAGCACCGGCATCGCCAGTCTCGGCCGCAACTATGATCATGTGGTGATCGATCTCGGTGCCGGCATTGACCGACCCGTGCGGTTTCTCGCCATGCAATCCGGTCGCAGCATCGTCGTGACGACGGATGAGCCGACGGCGCTCACCGATGCCTATGCCTTTATCAAGCTGCTGCACCAGCAGGGCAAGTCGTCGAAAATCGGGGTCGTCGTCAATATGGCCGCCAACCGGGAAGACGGCTTGCGGACCTTTGAAACGCTGGCCAAGGCCTGTGAAAGCTTCCTCCACGCCAGGCCGGAGCTGCTGGCGGTCATCCAGCGCGACGGCAAAGTGAAGGATTCGATCCGCGCCCAGACGCCGCTGCTGATCCGCCATCCGGGCAGCGCGGCCGGCGCCGATGTGGAAGCCTTGGCGCGGCGACTGATAGCGGGAACGTGAGCGATCTAAGCCTCACTGCTTCCCGCCTACCGGCCGCCCCGAGCGCCATCAGCGCCGTCGCCATCACCGCTACCGTCCCCGACCCACCCCGCAACTTTATAGCCCTCGACAATGGCACCATTCTGCGTGGCACGGTCCAGGGACGCGACAAGGACGGGCTGATCGCGATCAAGACGGATCAGGGAATTCTCAAAATCGCCACCAATGTCAATCTGCAGCCCGGCAGCCATGTGACCATGGAAGTGCGTTCCGTCGGTGATCGCTTGCAGGTCGTCGTCCTCGCCGTCGATCAAGCGGGAGCGGCCGGTCCAGCGGCCGCGGAGGCTCTCGCCGGAGCACGGCCGGCCAATGCCCGGGAAGCCTCCGCCGGCGCCGCGCAATCGGCAGGCGGACAAGCGGCCGGCGCGGCATCACCCCCGGATCACGCGGAGAGGCCGACAGCCGGCGCGGCAACGAACGAGACGGCACCGCCCACGGTGATCGTTGCCGGCACACGCCTGACGGCCATTGTCATTCAATCCGTGCCGCGCGAACTCATTCAGGGTTCCGCACAGCCGCTGCCACCGGCGACCACTGAAGCTCAGCCGGCGCCTCGCCCCAGCGCCTCGGCCGAGAGCCGGCTTCCC
The DNA here is from genome assembly GCA_035539075.1 of Terriglobia bacterium. GTDB lineage: Bacteria > Pseudomonadota > Alphaproteobacteria > Dongiales > Dongiaceae > Dongia_B. The sequence continues at coordinate 37,848 of DATLJB010000071.1, read as the reverse complement.
GAGCAGGCGCCGGCATTCACGGCCGAGTTCCGGCCGACCCCGCCGCCGCCCATCAGCGCTTCGTTGCTGCCTGAAATCCATGACCGTATCGCTGCGCTCTTTGCCGACCCGGCCGAGGCAGCCGCGCAGGCCGCGGACACGGCATTGCCGTCCTCTCCTGCCGCGCCCGCCGGCCTCGGCGCGCAGATCGGGCCACTGACACTGAATCCCGAGATTCGGGAACGCATCATCGCGCTTTTCATCGGCAGCCCGCCGGAAGCGCCGGCATCCGTCCTCACCTTTCTGCCCTCAACTGCCGAGGCAGCCGTGCCTTCGCCCACCGTCGGCACGATACCTTCAGGCACGATACCTTCAGACAGGGCAGCTTCGACCCCGATACCGACCGGCGCGCCGACGGCTGAAGCCCAGACGCAGGAGCAGGCGCCTGCAACCGAGACACCGTCATCGCCGCTTCCCCCGGCGCGGCCGCCATCGGGACAGGTTCCGCTGCCGGTTTCCAGCCCGGCTTCTCCGCCGGTGGCGACGCATGAAGCGCTGCCTGACCAGGCGCCTGTCCAGCAAACGGCGTCGGCGCCGGGTTCGTCTCCGCTGCCGCCAACGACACCGGCGTCAGCGCTTCCACCGGCATCACCGCCAACGGTCGAGCCGACTAGCATTGATGTTCCGCCGTCTCTGCCCGCCCCTGCAGGCCCGGCCGCGCCCGCCGCCGTGCCGGGTGCGGCCGGAGAGGCGACGGCACCGGCAGGACAACCATTCCCGGCGCCCAATACCTCTGGCGGCGTACCGTTGCCCCCCTCCGGAACGGCCGTGCCGCCCAGCCCGGCCTATAGCGGCGACAGTGCGGCCATTCCGCTCGATCCGGCAGGCGGCGCAGCCGTGACCATATTGCCCGTTACAACGGCGCCTGCTTCATCGGCCCCGGACGCCAATCCGGTCGGCATCCCACCGGGCGGCACGCCTGCTTCAACAACGCCGGTGCCGGCGTCGCCGATTCCGACGCCGGCACCGCTTGTCGTCATACCGCCCCTCGTTCCCGGGCTCGCGGAAGCGGGCCAGGGTGGCGCGCCATCATCATTGCCGGGAACCGTAACTTCGTCCCTGCCGGCAAATCCCGGCCAAGCTTTGCAGGATCCGCTCGTGTCCCCTTCGCCCGTCTCTCCACTGCCTGTTACGCCGCCCCTGCCGACTGCCCCGGTCCAAACCGCTCCGGGACAGGCCAATCCAGGCGGTATCGATGGCCAGGCCCCGGCTACCGCACAGCCGGGCGATGCGCGGACGGCGTCCACGACCAGCCCGGCTGGCGCCACAGCCGAGATCGTCGACACAGCGGGCTCAGCGACGACACTAAACGCCATTGTTTCATCAACCGGCAAGGTGCCGCTGGGTTCGTTCGCCGCGCCCGTCCTAGCGGGATCTGCGCAGGCAGCTGCCCAAGCGGAATATCAGGCCATCAGCACCCTGGGTGAGGCGGCTTCGGCGACCGGCGAGCTGACGGGCAAGCAACTGCCATCCGGCCCGCTGCCGACCGGAACGGAGCTTCGCTTACGCGTCCTCAACATCCAGCAACCCGCTCTCAACGGCGGCCCAGCCGCGGCCGTCCAGCTCGCTGCGACAGCCGGCGGCAAGCCCACCGTCGTGGGGCAGATCCTCGGCCATACGCCGGCCGGCCACCCGGTCATCCACAGCAGCCTCGGCGATCTCGTCCTGCAGCAGCAGGCAACGCTGCCGGTTGGCGCGACCATTACCCTGGCAGTTGAAGCCATGGATTTGGCATCGGCGGCAAGCGCGCTCGCCATCCCCGTGACGCCGCAGATGACCGCATTGAACCTCGCGCAAGGCTGGCCCACCCTCCTGGACCTGCTGGTCACGCTGCAACATGGCGCCGCCTCGGCTGCCGGCGGCGATCCTGCCGATCCCGCGGTGATCGCCCATTTGGCGCAACCGGGCGCCAAATTGGCTGCCGGCATGAACGCGGCGATGGATGCCTTCCGCGCCGGCGATTTCGAAAAGCTGTTCGGCGCGCTCGGCGCGACACTGAAATCGGGCGGTGGCAAGCAAGAGGCCGTGCGGAAATTACGCGAGGAGTTTACGCAGCTATCGATGCTGGCCCAGGATCGGCCGCAACAGGATTGGCGCTGCTTCTTCCTGCCCCTGTGGGACGACGGGAGGCTGCAGCAGATCAACCTCTTCTACCGCCGGCAGCGGCGCGGGCAATCCGGCGACAAGGACAAGGGAGACGATGCCACCCGCTTCGTCGTCGAGGTGAACTTCACCAGGCTGGGCGGTTGCCAGCTGGACGGGCTGATCAGGAAAAAGCATTTCGACCTGATGATCCGCAGCCACCAGGAATTGCCGCTTGCGATCAAGCGCGACCTGGCCGGCTTGTTCGCGCAAGCCCGTGAGCTGGGCAATTACGCCGGCGATATCGGCTTCCAGACCACGGCCCGGTTTCCGGTCACGCCGCTGGATGATATCGCCAAGGACGCGCCCTCGGTCACCGCCTAGATGTGAGCTTTCAATAGGTTGTCCATCCGGCCCGCTATTCCGAGCTCTGGCGCCGGCGGTGCAGTTCCAACCCGATATCGTCGGCAACGATCTGTTCGCGCCGGCGCTCCAGCTGGCGCTGGCGCAGTTTGCGGCTCTCGATGGTCTGTTCAGTCTTCTTCAGGTCGGAAAACGCCTCGGCGATCTCCTCCTGGATACGGGCAAGCTCGACCCGCAGATTGTCGATCGATTGCTCCAGCCGCTCGCGCCGCTCTTGCATGATCTTGCGATAGGCCGGAAGAGCCCGCTGCAGTTCGATGGACGCCTGGGCCGCCTCGACCTCCCGGACGATCTCCTCGTCGAGAAGCCGGACATCCGTCTCCAGTTTTTCGATCAGGCTTTCCAGATCCAGCGCCTGGCGCCGTTTTTCGTCCAGCGTCCATTTCTGCAGGCGCATCAGTTGATCGAGACCGCTCATGCCTCGGTCTCACCGGCTTCCATGGCACCCGCAGGCACATAGGGTTGCCCGAGAATCTCCGCCAATTGCTGATAGCCGCTTTCAAGATCGCTGCGCTCGCCGCGCTGCTGGCCGAGGAAGGCCTCGATCGACGGGTAGAGCCGGATCGCTTCGTCCACCGCCGGATCGGAACCGCGACGATAGGCGCCAAGGCGGATCAGCTCCGCCATGTCTTCGTAAACCGACATATGCAGCCTGGCCTGCCGGACCAGGACATTCTGCTCCGGAATGTTGCAGCCGGGCATGGTACGCGACAGCGAGCGAAGAATATTGACCGCCGGATAGCGGCCGCGCTCGCCGATCGATCGTTCAAGGACGATATGGCCGTCGAGGATGCCGCGCACGGCATCGGCCACAGGCTCGTTATGGTCGTCGCCTTCGACCAGCACCGTGAAGAGGCCGGTGATCGAACCGGAACCGGCAATACCGGGCCCGGCGCGTTCAAGCAAACGCGGCAGCTCCGCAAAGGTCGACGGCGTATAACCCTTGCTCGCAGGCGGCTCGCCGGCGCTGAGACCGATCTCGCGCATGGCCATGGCGAAGCGCGTGACGCTATCCATCATGCACAGCACATCGCGTCCCTGGTCGCGGAAGAACTCGGCGACCGTCATCGTCATCTGCGCCGCCTGCCGGCGCATCAGCGGTGATTCATCTGAGGTCGCGACGACCACGACGCTGCGCGCCAAGCCTTCCGGCCCCAGTTCATCGACGATGAATTCCTGCACCTCGCGGCCGCGCTCGCCGATCAAGCCGATGACATTGATGTCGAGCGAGGTGTAGCGGGCGATCATCGACAGCAACACCGACTTGCCGACGCCCGAGGCGGCGAAGATGCCCATGCGCTGGCCGAGACAGCAGGTCGTAAAGGTGTTCAGCGCCCTGACGCCGAGATCGATCTTGCCGCCGACCCTTGCGCGGGCATGAGCCGGCGGCGGATTGGCGCGGATGCGACAGGCCGCGCTGCCGGTCGGCAGCGGCCCTTTGCCGTCGATCGGTTCGCCGAAAGCATTGATGACGCGGCCGAGCCAAGCTTCGGTCGGCCGCACTACCGGGTCCATTTCGACAATGATCGCCTTGCTGCCAAGCCCCACACCTTCCAGCGAGCCATAGGCCATCGCCAGGGCGCGGCCATTGCGGAAGCCGACGATTTCGCAGCCGACCTGTTGGCCGGCGCGGTCGATAAGGGCGCAGCGCGCGCCGATGGTGAGATTGCTCTCGATCCCGGCGATCTCCACCAGCATGCCGAGAACAGCCGAAACGCGGCCGTAGACACGGTGTTCGGGTATTCGGCTGATTTCACGGAGGACGGGTTCAAGAAAAGCAGTTTGCATCTGGGCCGGGGGATTTTTCGGGCTCATTACAGGTTCCAGCAGACTACTTCGTCGGCCTTAACTCGCAGTTAACGATGCTGGCGCAACGCCATAGGAAAATAATCATTGATCAGTGGCAAAAACGCTAGAGAGCTGCGCCCGTTTCGCTGATCGGAGACTTTGACGACCATAGCGCGAGGATGCAGGCAGCTTTACACAAATGCGGTTTAATGGTTAACATTAAACGTCTGTCCGGGAGACAGGATCTTGGGGTTGGGGTGAATGTCATGCGGGTCTTACTTGTCGAAGACGATTCGAATACCGCCCAGAGCATCGAACTCATTCTGAAATCGGAAGGCTATATTGTCGATTCGACCGACCTCGGTGAGGACGGTTTGGAGATCGGCAAGCTTTACGATTACGACATCATCATTCTCGACCTCATGCTGCCGGACATTGACGGCTATGAGGTTCTGCGTCGCTTGCGCTCCGCCCGCGTCAACACGCCGATCTTAATTCTTTCGGGCCTGAATGAGCTCGACAGCAAGATCAAGGGGCTTGGCTTCGGCGCCGACGATTATCTCACCAAGCCCTTCGACCGCCGCGAATTGCTCGCCCGCATCCAGGCTATCGTCCGTCGCTCCAAGGGGCATTCGGACTCGCTGATCCAGACCGGCAAGTTGATGGTCAATCTCGATACCCGTACGGTGGAAGTCGAGGGCCAGCCGCTGCATCTGACCGGCAAGGAATATGGCATCCTTGAACTGCTCTCGCTGCGCAAGGGAACGACGCTGACCAAGGAGATGTTCCTCAACCATCTTTACGGCGGCATGGACGAGCCGGAGTTGAAGATCATCGACGTATTCGTCTGCAAGCTGCGGAAGAAACTGACCCTGGCAACTGGCGGCGAAAACTACATCGAGACGGTCTGGGGGCGCGGCTACGTGCTGCGTGATCCGGAAGACGGACGTATTGGCCAGGTTCGGAAAGCGGCCGAAGGTGCGGGTGGTTGATCGCCTGCCCCGCCCCGAGCCAGCGGCGTCAACAAGAACCGCGGCGAGCGGATTGATCTAGACGGATGCAAGCAAAGAAAAGCCGGGCCAGCATGACGCTGCCCGGCTTTTCTTTGCTTTCTGCTGGCTTATTCAGTGCGCCTCAGAGCTTTCGCAAAGTGGCCCCCACCGGCGGCACCATCGCCGGCTTGATCGGCGCTGCCGGGGGCGCGACGGCGGGACGCGGTATCACCCCAACCGCAGGACTGGCTTTGCCATCGCCGTTGGCCACGCAATATATGCCACGCTGGCCGGGCACCAATTGAAAACGGTCGGTGAGGCCGAGAACCGTTTCGGCACCGCCGAGAATGAGGAAGCCGTCGTTCGGCATCTGCTTGGCAATCCCATTCAACACTTTCGCCTTGGTCGGCTGGTCGAAATAGATCAGCACGTTTCGACAGAAGACGACGTCGAAACGCCCCAATGAAACCGGATCCTGCAGCAGGTTGAATTCGCGGTATTGAACCATGCTGCGGATTTTCTGGCTGATCTGCCAACGGTCGCCATTCTGCTGGAAATACTTGACCAGCAGCGTGATCGGCAGTCCTCGTTGCACTTCGAACTGAGAATAGACGCCTTCCTTGGCCCGGCTGAGAATTTCGGTCGAAAGATCGGTGCCGACGATATCGATCTTCCAGCCGGAAAGCTGTGCGCTCATCTCGGAAAGGATCATCGCCAGCGAATAGGCCTCCTGACCGCTGGAGCAAGCCGCACTCCAGATGCGAATAGTCTTGCTGGCGGCGCGTTCCTTGAGGAGCGTCGGCAGGATAAGCTGCTTGAACTGGTCAAAAGGCTTGGTATCGCGGAAGAAGAACGATTCGTTGGTCGTCATCGCCTCGACGACATCGCGAATCATCGTCTCGTCAGGCCGCATGCGGATGGCCTTCACCAGGTCATCGAAACCCGCAAGCTTCCACTTGCGCGCGACCGGCAGCAGGCGGCTTTCCAGCAGATAGGCCTTGTCGTTGGTAAGGACCAAGCCGGACCGATCGCGCAGGATCTGACAGATAAACTCGAAGTCTGTCACGGTCATATGCCTGTCCTTGAAATGAACTTGCGGATATAGGGGCCGATATCCGAAAGCGGCAGAACCGCACTGCAGAGCCCTGCCGTCGCAACTGCGCCCGGCATTCCCCAGACGACGCTCGTCGCCTCATCCTGGGCGATCACCGTACCCCCGCCGGCAATCAGCTCCTGAGCACCTCTCAAGCCATCCTGTCCCATGCCCGTCAGCATGCAGAACAGGACCTTGTTGCCATAGACCTTGGTAATCGACCGCAACATGGGATCAACCGCCGGACGGCAGAAATTCTCCGGCGGATTCTTATTGATCCGCAGCACTTTACGGGCATTCTCCACCGCCACAGTCATATGAAAATCGCCCGGAGCGACGTAGATGCGGCCATTCACAACCGGCTCGCCATCCTTTGCTTCCGCGGCCGGCGTGCCGCTTGCCTGGGCGATATGTTCGGCGAGAATCGTTGTGAAGGTCGCCGGCATATGCTGCGTGACAAAGACAGGCAGATGTGTGATCGGCCCCAGCATCTGGAAAATTTTGAACAAGGCTTGCGGGCCGCCCGTCGAACTGCCGATGACCAGGCAATCGGGCTTGCCCGTTCCGGCCGGACGCAGCTTGACTTCCGCGCTGCCATAAAGCTTTCGCGGAACCGGCGCCGTCGGAGCCGGCACGGCCGGAGCCTGCCCTGCGGCCGGTGCCGTACCGCGCCGACGTCGCGCCACAGCCCCCCAGTTTTTGACTTTGGCGATCAGGTCCGTCTTGAAGGCCTCTGCGCCATTGATTTCCGTGGTCGAAGTCGGCTTCGGCACGTAATCGGCAGCCCCCATCGACAATGCCTTCATGCTGATCGAAGCGCCCTTCAGCGTCAGGGTGGAAGCCATGATGACTTGCACATAGGGCCTGGCGGCAATGAGCTGCGGCAGAGCCGTCATCCCGTCCATGACCGGCATTTCGATATCAAGCACGACAACTTCGACGTCGTTCTTGGCGATCGCATCGAGCGCCGCCTTGCCGTTACCGGCGCTGACGACCACCTTGATGCCCGGGTCGGTCTCAAGGCTGCGGGTCAGCAATCCGCGGATGACCATCGAATCATCCACGACCATCACGCGCACGGGCCCGCCGGCCGGTGATGTCGATGTCTTCAAAACTGTCTGCCCAAAGGCCATCCGCTCAACTCCAGATCAGCGATGCGGTCAGATCAGGCCAACCTGGCTGAACTTGGATTCGATGATTTCACTATCGAAAGGCTTCATGATGTATTCGTTGGCGCCGGCGCCGATCGCTTCCTGGATATGCTGAATATCGTTCTCCGTCGTGCAAAACACGACGACGGGCATCTGGCCGCCATCCATCTTGCGCAGATTACGCAAGAACTCAATGCCGCTCATGATCGGCATATTCCAATCAAGCAGAATTGCATCGGGCATCTGCTTGGAGCACGCTTCCATCGCCGTCTTGCCATTCTCAGCTTCATCAATCTTGAAGTTCAGTCCCTCAAGAATCTTTCTGGCAACCATTCGGACGACTTTTGAATCATCGACCACAAGGCAAGACTTCATTGCAGCGCTCCACCCACTTTCGTCGCGGTTCGTCTAGATGCTCTCTGCGTGGCGGCCAACATGCGGCCGCCCCCAGCTCTTAGGCCGCATCGGCACGACCGCCGAAGTTCAACAGGGATGCGACGCTCAAGACAACGAGCAGCGAACCGTTCAATCGATAGATGCCGTCGGAAAATTCGCGCAACCGCGGATTAAGCGTCGGCGGATTGCGTTGATAGTCCTTGACGTTGAGGCTTAACACCTCGCCAACCGTATCAACCAGCAAGCTGTAGAGTTCGCCGTCATGCTCGACCACGACCGACATCGACGGCTTCTCGCCGCCCCGCGGTTCCAGGCTGAGACGCAGGCGAACATCGATCGCCGTTACGATGCGGCCGCGCAGATTGAGCGAGCCGGCGACTTCGGGCGGCGCCAGGGGCACGCGGGTGATGGTCTGCGGGCCAAGCACGTCCTGCACCTTGAGAACCGGGATGCCGAACAGCTGATCGGCAATCGACATGGTCACGTAATCGCGGTAATCGCCCGAGCCCATCACAAGGGCGTCGGAGGCGGCCTCCTTGCCGTCCTCGCGGGAAATACTCATGCAGCACCTCTGACTTCAGACAGGGTTTCGTTGATCGTATGGACCAGGCCCTCGCGATCATATTTCGCCACATAATCATCGAAGCCGACCGTGCGCCCCTTGGCGAGATCGCGCGGGCTGGCATGCGAAGAGAGGGCGATGATCGGCACGCCCTGCCAGGGTCCAGCCTTCTTGACCATCTCGCAGAATTCGAAGCCGGTCATGCCGGGCATTTCGATATCGCTGACGATGATGTCGAAGCTCTCGCCCTGTTCGCAAAGCGCCAGCGCCTTGTCCGGACTGTCGACTGAAGTCACCAGGAAGCCCGCCGCCGAGAGTTGCGGCGCCAGGAGGTGACGGAAGAATGCGCTGTCGTCGACCAGCAGCAGACGACGGCCGCGACCGGCGGTCGTATCCTCTTCACGGGAACCGAACCAATCACCGAAGGCCTGAGCCAGGTAATAGCCGGTGTCGATGATTTCCGTCGCATGGCCGGCAATGACGGCGCTGCCGATCCGGCCGGGCGTCGCGGCACTCAGCTCCACGTTGAGGCGCGCTTCAACGATATCGACGATATTGTCGACCATCAGCCCCATCGTATGTTCGCGATCCGAGAAGACCAGGACCGGCTGCCGGCCCGGCTCGCGCGAGATCTCCTGGTACTGGTCCATCGGCACCAGCGGCATCAGCTGGCCACGATATTGCACGACCCAGCGGCCATTCGAATGTTCGATCGTCTGGCGGTCGAGCTCTTCGAGCCGCGCCACCAGCGCCAGCGGCACCGCCTTCGGTGCACCGTCGCCCGCCTTGAACAGCAGCAGCGGCACGACTTCCTCGCCGACATTGCGGGCGCGGCGGGCCATATTCTCCGCAGCGGCACTGTCGTTGCCCATACCCATCTGGCCGCTATGCGCGGCGATGCCGTTCGGGTCGAGGATCATAATGACGCTGCCGTCACCAAGGATGGTATTGCCGGAGAACATCTCGATATCGCGCAGGATCGGCGCGACCGGCTTGACCACGATTTCTTCAGTGTCGAAGACACGGTCGACCATGATGCCGAAGCTATAGGTGCCGACCTGGGCAACGACGATGAAGGTGTCGTCGTCGACCTTCGATTCCTTCCTGTCGAGACGCAGCAGCTCACGCAGCGACACCAGCGGCAGCAAGCGATTGCGCAAGCGCAGAACCGGCGTGTCCTTGATCTTCTCGACCTTCAACTCGCCATTGCTGGAAGCACGGACCAACTCCACGACGCTGATCTGCGGAATGGCGAAACGTTCGCCGCCGCATTCGACGATCAGCGCCGAGACGATCGCCAGGGTCAGCGGGATCTTGATGATGAAGGTCGTGCCCTTGCCTTCCGTCGAGCGCATCTCGACGGTACCGCCGATCTTCTCGATATTGGTCTTGACGACATCCATGCCGACGCCGCGGCCGGAAACGCTGGTGACCTTGGCGGCGGTCGAGAAGCCCGGCTTGAAGATGAACTGCTGGACCTGCTGGTCGCTCATCGATTCCAGTTCGGATTCGCTGGCCAGGCCGTTCTGGATGATCTTCGCCTTGATCTTGGACAGTGCCAGACCGCGGCCGTCATCCTGGATTTCGATGATGATGTGCCCGCCTTCATGATAGGCGTTCAGCGTCACCTTGCCGGTTTCCGGCTTGCCGGCACGCCGACGATCTTCCGGTGTCTCGAGACCGTGATCGGCCGAGTTGCGCACCATATGGGTGAGCGGGTCCTTGATCATCTCGAGGACCTGGCGATCGAGTTCGGTTTCCTGACCGATCATCACCAGATCGATCTTCTTCTTCAATTCGTGGCTGAGATCGCGAATGAGGCGCGGCAGCTTGGCCCAGGCATTGCCGATCGGCTGCATGCGGGTCTTCATGACCCCTTCTTGCAGTTCCGAGGTTACATGATTGAGGCGCTGCAGCGGCGCCGCGAACTCGCTGTCCTTGTGCTTGCGCAGGATCTGCAGCACCTGATTGCGGGTCAGGACCAATTCGCTGACCATGGTCATCAGGTTTTCGAGCAGATCGACATTGACGCGGATCGTCTGGTTGGCGACCGACGAATCCTTGCTCTCCCCCGCTTCCGCAGCGGGCTTGGCAACCGGCTTCTCCACTTTCGGCTCCGGCTTATGCAATTCGGTGACCGTGGCACTCGGCGCAGCAGGTTCGACTGCGGGAGCGGGAGCGGGAGCCGCCACCGGCGCCGAACCGCGATCCGCCACGTCCGCCAGCGACGCGATACCATCGCTCGGCGCCACCCGGCCGACCACTTCGTCCCGGGTCGCAAAGATCATGCTCATCAACATCGCCGCGACGCCGGCCGGAACCTCCAGCGCGTTCATGGCTGCCTGGGCGTGCCCGGCGAAGGCGTCAAATTGCGCGTCGTTCAGGCCGAGGCCGCAGATCCGGGCGTGCGCCGACTTGACATCGGCGTCGTTGAACGAGTCCGGCCCGCCGGTCACCTTGCTGAGATACTCGCGGGTCCGGCCCTGCAAATGGTCCGAATTGACGCCGTCGAAAAAGTGCTTCAGGCGCAGATCGCCCAGCAGACGGTTGAAAAGCACTTCGACCATGGCGTCGATCGTGCCCATGCCGCCAATCTGCTCATAGATCGAAGGCGAACCTGCGCCGGCCTTGGCGGGCCGGGCCGCCTGCAGGGAAACCACCGAGGCAACCGGAGCCGCGGGCGCCGGAGCCGCCGGGGCCGGCGCCGAAGCCGCTCCGCCGCCATCGGCAAAAGCATTCAATCGCTTGATGAGATCCGTGTCGTCGCCCTGGGGCTCGCTGCCGGTCGCTTCAAGGTCCCCCATGATCGAACGGATCCGGTCGAGACATTCGAGAATGAGCGATACCGCTTCGGCCGTGACGTCCAGCTCGCCGTCGCGCACCTTGCCGAGCACGTTTTCACCGGCATGGGCGACCGATTCCAGACGGGGAAGCCCGAGGAAGCCGCAAGTGCCTTTGACCGTGTGGACAAGCCTGAAGATATTGCCGAGCAGTTCGGTATCGTTTGGATTCTGCTCGAGCTTCACGAGCTCGACATCGAGAACCGCGAGATTCTCGGAGGTTTCCGTCAAGAATTCACTGAGCAGATCATCCATAGCTAGGATCCTGTTATCGCTGGCGAAACCTTCAGGGAAAAAACCCTTCGGATAAGTTCGCCCAGCGTTGCAAAAAAGGATTAATTTAACGTGAACCGTGGGGCATCACGGCTTTATCGAATAAATTCAGAATCTTAGGTCGAAAAATAGAGAGCGAATTGACCCGCGGTTTTCTGATCTATTTCGCATCTGATTCCTGCTCTTTTAACGAGCAGACCGGTGAAATAAGGCAGGGCCGAATGGGCGGTCAGGTCCGGTACCGGCAGGATCAGTTGCAAGGCCTTCTGATTTTCTTCGGAGAAGGCAATCTGGCCGCCGACGCCGACAACGCTGAAGGAGGTCGCTTCGGAGGCCTCGGGCAAGGTCACCGTGACCGTGCCGCCGCGCGGCAGCGCCTCGGCGGCCAGGACGATCGCCGCCAGTAAAAGCTTGCCGAAACCTTCGGGCAAATGACCGGCATCGGCAAAATCCGGTTCCAAGGTCACTTTGCCATTCTGCAGAAACTCAAGCGCAAGCTGGCGAACCTCCTTGGGACCGAAGGCTGCCTGATTGCCCGCATTGCCGAACAGGCTGCGGAACATTTGCAGCAGGATGCTTGCTCGTCTCGCGCTTCGCTGCGCTAAGGCAAGAGCTTCGGTCTGAAGCGCTGCATCCTGCTCATCCTCCATTAATTCGAGCCCGTTATTCACCGCGCCGATCGGGCTGATCAGGTCATGGCAAATCTTCGAGGCCACCAATTCGAGGATTCGAAGGTCAATATTCATCTAGCGGTCGCCCTCCCCGGTAACGTACCGCATCCTGTCCATAGGCGGGATCACGGATGCTTTGACGTCGGCAATATTGTGACGGCGAAAGGTATATGGATTATTACCGCCCGATGTTTTCTGTTAACCAGTCGGATTCAATTATTTCATTGGCTTGCAAAAGAGCCCGTTTAATCCAACGCCGCGTGGTGGCAGGCCACCTGATGGCCGAAACTGGCGGTACGGAACTCCGGCACCAGCTTGGCGCAGATTTCCGTCGCCTTGGGGCATCGGGTGCGAAAGGCACAACCACTGGGGGGATTGAGCGGCGACGGCAGGTCGCCCTTCAGGATTATCATCTCCTTCCCCTGCTCCAGATCGGGATCCGGGATCGGCACGGCCGAAATCAGGGCCTGGGTATAGGGATGCAGCGGCTTGGTCAGGATTGTGTCGCGATCTGCGATTTCGGCAACCCGCCCCAGGTAAAGCACCATGATGCGATGGCTGATATGGCGGACCACGCTGAGATTATGCGAGATGAAAATCAGCGACATGCCGGTTTCCCGCTGCAGGTCCATCAGCAGATTGACGATCTGGGCCTGGATCGAGACGTCGAGGGCTGAAACCGGCTCGTCGCAGACGATCAGCTTCGGATTGTTGATCATGGCCCGGGCGATGCCGATACGCTGGCACTGCCCGCCGGAGAACTCATGCGGATAACGGTTGATATGCTGCGGCTGCAGGCCGACCTGGGCCAGCATACGCTGTACCCGGCGTTTGACCTCAGCACCTGACAGGCCCGGATTGAAGGTCTTCAGGGGCTCGGCGATGATCTGCCCGATGGTCATGCGCGGATTGAGCGATGCCAGCGGGTCCTGGAAGATGATCTGCATCTCGCGACGCTTCTGCCGCATCGCCTCGGCATCCAGCGAGGCAAGGTCCGTTCCCAGCCAGACGACTTTTCCCTCTTTGATCGCCAGGAGCCGCAGCAGGGCGCGTCCCAGCGTGGATTTGCCGCAACCGGATTCCCCGACCAAGCCCAGGGTCTCGCCGGCGCGCAGGTCGAAGCTAACGCCGTCTACCGCCTTTACGATGGCGGGCCGGCGGTTGAAGAAACCGCCCTTCCCGACATCGAAATGGACCTTGAGATTGCGCACCGAGAGAATCGTCTCGCTCGGCATTGGGTCAGTCTTCATCGCGTTGGCAGATGACATGCTTTTGTCCTTTGCGGGGCAAATTCATGAAGGAAGGGCCGCTCCTCGGCACAAATCTGCATCGCCATTTCGCAGCGGTCGCGGAAGGCGCAGCCGCTCGGCAGTCGCTGCAGATTGGGCGGTTGGCCGGCAATCGTGTGCAGGCGGTCGCTGTCGGTTTCATCCAGCCGCGGCATCGATCGCAGCAGGCCCTGAGTATAGGGATGCTGCGGATTCTTGAAGATGTCGCGTACCGGCCCGCTTTCGACGATATTGCCGGCATACATCACCATGACACGGTCGCAAAGACCGGCGATGACGCCGAGGTCATGGGTGATGAAAGCCGTTGTCGTCTTGTGTTCGGCCCTCAGCTTGCGCAACAGCGCGAGGATTTGTGCCTGCACGGTGACGTCGAGCGCCGTGGTCGGCTCATCGGCGATCAGCAGTTCCGGATTGCAGAGCAGCGCCATGGCGATCATGACGCGCTGACGCATGCCGCCGGAGAATTCATGCGGATACATGTTGAGGCGGTGCTTGGCCTCCGGGATCTGCACCTGTTCCAGCATCTCGACCGATTGCTTTGCGGCCTGGCCCTCGCTGAGGCCCTTATGGGTAATGAGAACCTCGGTCATCTGGCGGCGTACCGTCAGATAGGGGTTGAGGGAAGTCATCGGGTCCTGGAAGATCATGGCGAGCTTCGCGCCGCGGATCTTGTTCAATTCACCCACCGGCAAGCCGAGGATCTCCTTGCCCTGGAACCGCGCGCTGCCTTGGACGCGGCCGTTACGGGCGAGCAACCCCATCAGCGACATGAAGATCTGCGTCTTGCCGGAGCCGGACTCGCCGACGATACCCAGTGTCTCGCCCCGGCGAATGGAGAAGGACACGCCATTGACCGCCTTCACCTCGCCGTCCGGCGTTGCAAAGGTGGTACGAAGATCTGTCACCTCCAGCACGTGACCAGGCTGCGCGGAATTCTGCGGTGCTGCCATGATCAGCGGTCCTTCGGGTCGAAGGCGTCGCGCAAACCGTCGCCGATGAAATTCAGGCACAACAGGGTAACGGCCAGCACCGTCGCAGGGCCAACGACCGCCCAGGGCGCCTGCTCCATCGAGCCCGCCCCTTCACTCACCAGCGTGCCCCAACTGGAATTGGGTTCCTGGACGCCCATGCCGAGAAAGCTGATGAAGGATTCCGTCAGGATGACCGTCGGCACGGTCAGCGTCACATAAACCACCACGGGGCCAATGCAGTTCGGGATGATGTGGCGCAGGATGATGTTATGTGTGCGCACACCGCTCGCCTCCGCCGCCTCGATGAACTCCTTGCGCCGCAGGCTGATCGTCTGGCCTCGCACGATGCGCGCCATGTCGAGCCAGGAAATGGCGCCGATCGCGGCGTAGATCAGAACCATGTCGCGGCCGAAGACCACGGTCAGCATGATCACGAAGAAGATGAAGGGTAAGGAATAGAGGATATCGACAATCCGCATCATGAATCCGTCGATACGGCCGCCGAGAAATCCGGCAGTGGCCCCCCAGGTCACGCCGATGACGAGACTGACCAATGTGGCGACGAAGCCAACCATGAGCGAAACCTGGCCGCCATAGAGCGTGCGGACGAAGAGGTCGCGGCCATTGGCATCGGTACCGAAATAATACCCTTGCGACCAATCGGGCGCCGCCTGGATCAGGTCGTAATCGACGTCATCCTGGCTGCGGAGACCGAAATATGGTGCACCGAAGCAGGCAATGGCGATCAGCGCAAAGACGATGACGCCTAGCATCGCCGCCTTGTTGTTGCGAAAACGCCGCAAAGCATCGGCAAAAAGCGAACGGCCTTTGACTTCCATATGGTCGGTCAAATCGGCCGAGGTGAGAGCAGCAGACATGCAAAGCCTCAGCTATAGCGGATTTTGGGATCGAGCAGGCCATAGAGCAGGTCTGCCGCGAGATTGCAGAGAATGATCAGGGCGCCGTAAAAGATCGTGACGCCCATGACCATGGTGTAATCGCGATTGAGCGATCCCTGGACGAAATAGCGGCCGATACCCGGAATACCGAAGATCTGTTCGACCACCACCGAACCGGTGATGATCGCGGCAATGGCCGGGCCGAGATAAGAGACGATCGGCAGGATGGCCGCTCGAATGGCATGCCGCGTGATGGTGATGATTTCCGGCAATCCCTTGGCGCGCGCCGTTCGCACATAATTGGTGTGCAGGATCTCGATCATGCTGCTGCGCATGAGCCGGGTGATGACGGCGATCTGCGGCAGGCATAGCGCGATCACCGGCAGAATATAATGGCTCGCCCCGCCCCAGCCGCCGATCGGCAATATGCCGAGGATCAGGCCGAAGACCAAGGTCATCAAGGGCGCGACGATGAAGTTGGGCACCGCGATGCCCAGCATCGAAATGCCGGTGGCGATGTAATCGATCAGTGTATTCTGACGAAACGCCGCGGTGATGCCGAGGGTCAGCCCGATGATCAGGGCCAGCACGATGGCGATGCCGCCGAGTTGCAACGACACCGGAAATCCCTGCGCGATCAGGTCGGTAACGGTGAAGTCCTTGTATTTGAAGGACGGGCCGAAATCGCCATGCAGCAAGCCCCCGAGATAATGCAGGAACTGCAGCCATAGGGGTTCGTCAAGGTGATAGGCGCGCAGCAGAGCTGCTTCAACCTCCTTGGGTACCTGACGTTCGGTGGAAAACGGCCCGCCGGGGGCAAGGCGGATCATGAAGAAGGAAATGACGACGATCAGAAACAGGGTCGGAATGGCCCCGAGAAGACGCCGCAGAAAGTAACGCAGCATCGGTCAGCTCCGCTCACGGGCTATCGGTCGGCAGGGAATTGCCGACATGGATAGATCAGAGATCATAGGACAAAGACGGCGGCTGGCGGATCAAAATCCGCCAGCCTGCCCCTATCTCATTGGACCGACATGTAGCGGCCGAGATGGAAGTCGAGAATGTTATAGGCCCATCCCGACACCCGCTTTGAGACCATATGCTTGGTCTCGTAATACATCAGCGGGATGATCGGCAGGTCATTGACCAGGGTCTTCTCTGCCTGTTCCAGCAGCGCCATGCGCTTTTCCGGATCGCGCTCGTTCTCGGAATCGTGAACCGCCTTATCGTAGGCAGCGCTCTGATAGCCGGCATCGTTACGGACACCCGCATCCGAAAGGAAGAGATCCATGAAGGTCATGGGATCGCCGTAATCGCCGATCCAGGCTGCCCGCGCGATGTCGAATTGCTTCTGATCGCGGGTATCGAGATAGACCTTCCATTCCTGGTTGGTGAGGGTCACGTCCACACCGATCTGCTTCCACATATTCTGGACGGCGATTGCCACTTTCTTGTGGTCCTCATGTGTATTGTAGAGGATCTCCAGCTTCAGCGGATGGCTGGCGCTATAGCCGGCCTTTGCCAGCAAGGCCTTAGCTTCCTTCACGCGGTCGGCCTGCTTCACGTCCTTGTAAGCCATTTCCTGCGGCTGATAGCCGGGGATTCCCGGCGGAACCCACGAATAGCCGGGCAGATAGACACCCTGAAGAACCTTGTTGGCCAAGGTTTCGCGATCGATCGCCATGGATAGCGCCGTGCGGATGTCCTGGCTCTTGCCCTGCGGCTCACGGGTCAGATTGACGATGTAATAGTAGGTGCCGAGATACGGCTTCCCTTCATACTGATCCTTGAGATTCTTCTGGATGAACTTGATCTGATCGGCGGGAACTTCATAGGTGATATCCAGCTCACCGGCGCGGTAGCGCTTGAATTCTTCGCTCAGATCTTCGGTCGGATAGAAGTTGATCTTATCGAGCTTTACATTCTGGGCGTCGTAGTAATTGGGATTCTTCACCACGGTCAGACTGGATTGCGGTGTCCAGGCGCTCAAGGTGAAGGCGCCGTTGCTGACCAGATTGCCGGGCTTGGTCCAATCCTGGCCGTATTTCTCGATATCCTTCTTGTTTACCGGCAAGAAGCTGGAATGGCGCAGCATCGACAGCAGATAGGGGGTCGGTGAGGCCAGTTCGATCTTCAACGTATGATCATCTGCAGCCGTCACGCCAAGCTTGGAAAGATCCTTCTCGCGCCCTTCACGGATGTCCTTCGCGCCCTTGATCACGTCCGCGATCGAGGCGTAGTCCGAGGCCGTCGCCGGATCAACCAGGCGCTGCATGGAATAGACGAAATCGCCGGCTGTCACCGGATCGCCGTTCGACCATTTGGCATCGCGCAGATGGAACGTGTAGGTCAGGCCGTCATCGCTGATATCCCACTTCTCGGCCATGCCCGGAACGACCTTGCCATCGGGCGTATAGGTCGTCAGGCCTTCGAAAAGGTCATATTGGATGTTGGATTCGATGACGCCGGTGGATTTGGCGGGGTCGAGGGTCTCCGGCTCGGCGCCGTTCCCTCGGTTGAGAACCGATTCAGCGGAAGCGAGACAAGTCGTCATCAGCAATCCCGCAACGGTAAGGACGGGCAATCTGAGGCCCGCAATGATTTTATTCATATTTCGTCTCCCTGTTTCTTATGTCGAAGCGATGAGCCGGCATTGGCCTCCAGTTTAGGAGCGCCAGGTTATGTCGAAATACCGACTCCTGATTGTCCCTCGACTGTCAGGACCATGTGACATCGCTTCTGGGGTTTCAACTGCTTTGTCACAGTTTCTCCAATTTCTTCCGAGGGTTGGTTACCGGGGCCACGGGTCCATGATTTGTTCTAGGCGATATGACGGCGTGGTACCGGCGATCTGCGTTGTGACCAGTGTTTGCATGCAAATATTCCTTGTTCGCGCTGACATGACTTCCATGCCACCGATGATGCAGGTTTGCTTGACTCTTGCGGCAGAAAGAGAACAAAAATAGAACATGAAACAAGCTGATCCGATCTCTTCCCGCGAAAGGCTGACGGTCCTACGCCAACAATTGGCCGGGCGGCTGGTCGGCCCGTCTCCGCAAGAACAGCCCGCCCCGCCGGCTGGCCGGTCGTTGCGATATTTGTCGCTCGGCCTGCCGCCCATCGATGCCCATATCGGCGGCGGCTTGGTGCAAGGCGCCCTGCATGAGATTGCCGGCGCGGGAGCCGATGCTGAACTGGCGCTGCTGCCCGCTTTCTTTGCCGCCCAGGTGATGCTGCAGCATCGTAACCAACGCGCGATCTGGATCGCCGCCACGCCCGACCTTTATGGGCCGGGGTTACAGGCCCAGGGGCTCGATCCCACGAGATTGCTGCTGGTGGAGAGCCGCCAGGAGGTGGAGAGTCTGTGGGCTGTGGAAGAAGCGGCGCGCTCCGGCGCCGTCTCGCTGGTGATCGGTGAAATCGATCTCCTGGACCTGACCGCCAGCCGGCGGCTGCAACTTGCCGCCGAAGAGAAGAATTGCACGATCCTGGTCTTGCGCCGCAGCCGTCTCCTGGGCAAGGGCGGTAAGCATCGTCAGCCAAGCGCCGCCACGACCCGCTGGTTGATCTCGTCCCTTCCCAGCCGTCCCATCGACGACCACCGTCCCGGCCTCGGCCTGCCCTGCTGGCATTTGCATCTCTGGCGGCAGAGAAACGGTCCGCCGGGCGGCTGGGACGTCACCCTGCCGGAGCAACCTGCACTGCAGGAGCAACCTGCTTTGCAAGGTCAATACTGGCAGCTTCGCGCGGCCGAGCCGCAACGCCGGGCAGCCATGGCGGCAAATGATGACAGCAAGCCCTTCACCAGCAAGCAATACCGCGCCCCTGCAGGCTAAACGCTATCTTTCGCTGTGGCTGCCGCATTGGAGCACCGATCGCTGGCGGCAGGCGCAACAGGGTCGCGCGACCAAGAAACCTGTGCCAGCTGAAGCGCCGGTTGTCGCGATCTGTACGGCAGCCGGCCGAAGATTGATCTCTGCGGCCAATGAAACCGCCATGCGCCTCGGCTTCATTCCCGGTCTCAGTCTGGCAGATGCGCTGGCGCGACGACCGGGCCTCATTCACTTCCCGGCCGACCCGATGAATGACGCCCGTGCCCTGCAGCGTCTTGCCGCCTGGGCCTTGCGTTTCTCCCCCCTCGTCATGCGCGATGGCCAGGACGGGTTGCTGATCGACATCACCGGCTGCGCACATCTGTGGAAGGGCGAAGCCGGGCTGCGCCAGGACATGCTCGATCGCTTGCAACAGCACGGTTACAGTTGCCGGATCGGCATCGCCGACACGATCGGCGCTGCCTGGGCTGCTGCGCGCTTTGCCGAGCGGTCGCCGATCATGCCGATGGGCGGCCATCGCAAATCTCTGGCGCCGCTGCCGATCGATGCATTGCGCATCGATCTTGCCACCGCCGAAGCCTTGCGTCGTTTGGGGCTCCGCCGCATCGGCGATCTCTATCCCCTGCCCCGTGCTGCCATCGCCAGCCGTTTCGGCCGGCCCCTGCTTGACCGGCTCGACCAGTCCCTGGGCGATCTCAGCGAACCTTTCGAAGCCGTCTTCGCTCCCCCGCCACATCGTGTCAGCCAGATTTTTGCCGAGCCGATCGGCACGGCGGAGGACATCCGACGCAGTGTCGATCTTCTGGCCGAAAAGCTTGCCGCACAATTGGCGGAACTAGGCTTGGGCGCCAGGCGGGTCAAGTTGAGCTGCTACCGGCTGGATCACCAGGTAAGCGAGATCGGCATCGGCCTTTCGCTGCCGAGCGCAAAAGCCGCGCATCTGATCGATCTTCTCGCCCGCAAGATCGAGCAGATCGATCCCGGTCCCGGCATCGAAACCACCATGCTCAGCGCCGGCAAGGTCGAGGCGCTGCGGCAAAGCCAGGCCGGGCTGGATGCACAAGCTCCCGACAACCATGCCGAAGGGGATGACGTGGCCCTGGCCGGTTTGATCGACCGGCTGGGTAACCGCCTCGGCGTCGGTAAGGTATACCGCCTGGCGCCGGTCGAAAGCCATTTGCCGGAACGCGCTGCCGCGCGGATTTCTCCTGTTCGTCGCGGACAAGCTGCCGCCTGGCCGCGTATCGTCACCGCTTCTACCGCCTGCTATTGGCGTCCCTTGCGCCTGCTGGATCACCCGGAACCGGTTGAAGACGTCATCGCCCTGGTGCCGGATGATCCGCCCCTGCAATTCCGCTGGCGACATGTCCTGCACCGCGTACGCGCCTCGGCCGGTCCCGAGCGCATCGTCTGGGAATGGTGGCGGGAAATCGACCCCCAGAGCGCGCCGCCACGCACCTCGCCCTCGGCGCAGCCCGTGCGTGACTATTACCGTGTAGAGAATGAAACCGGGCAGCGCTTCTGGCTCTATCGCGCCGGGCTCTATCGGCCGGAACAGCCCGCGCGCTGGTTCCTGCATGGATTATTCGCTTGAAGCCCGGCTTATCGACAGCACCGGGAGATCTGCCATGACTTATGCCGATCTACAGGTCACCAGCAACTTCACCTTCCTGGAAGGTGCATCGCATGCGGAAGAATTGGCGGCGCAAGCGGCCACGCTCGGCCATGCCGCCATCGCCATCACCGATCGCAACAGCCTCGCCGGCATCGTCCGCGCCCATATCACCTGCAAGGAGAACAATATCCGCCTGATCGTCGGCTGCCGGCTGGATTTCAGAAACGGCGAAAGCCTGCTTTGTTTTCCGCAAGATCGCGCCGCCTATGGCCGGCTCTGCGAACTTCTCACGCTTGGCCGCCGCCGCGCTCCCAAGGGCGAATGCCACTTGGATTATGCCGATCTTGTCCAATATGGTGCGGGACAGATCGTCATCGGCCTTCCGGCTTTGCAGATGACCGCGGAGGGCCGGTCCTTCCTGCAGCGGCTGCAGGAGGATTTCCCGCACCGCGCCTATCTTGCGCTCACGCATCTTTATCGTGGCGACGATGCCGAGCGGTTACACGACCTGCACCACCTTGCCGCGGCAACAGGCCTGCCGCTCATCGCCACCAATGACATCCTCTATCATCATCCTGAGCGCCGCGTTCTCCAGGATATCCTGACCTGCATCCGCCATGGCTGCACTGTAGACGATGCGGGGTGGCGCCTTTCCCCTAATGCCGAACGGCATCTGAAGACGCCTGCGGAAATGCAGCGGTTGTTCCGTCTCTATCCGGCCGCGATCGAGAATATCCAAGCCATTCTTGATCACTGCACGTTCAGTCTCGACGAATTGAAATACGAATACCCCGATGAGGTGACGGCACCCAGCGAAACGCCCCAGCAAACCCTGGAACGGTTGACCTGGGAAGGCGCGGAGCGGCGCTATCCGCCGAAGGAATACCCGGGCGGCGTCCCGGCCGCCGTTCGCGAACAGATCGAGCATGAGCTGAGCCTCATCGCCCAGCTGAATTACGCGCCCTATTTCCTGACCGTGGCAAGCATCGTCGCTTACGCGAAAGAAAAGGAAATCCTGCATCAAGGACGCGGATCGGCCGCCAATTCGGCAGTCTGTTATTGTCTGGGCGTCACATCCATCGATCCCATCAAGAGCGGCCTGCTGTTCGAACGCTTCATCAGCACGGCCCGCAACGAGCCGCCCGATATCGACGTCGATTTCGAACATGAGCGGCGCGAAGAGGTTATCCAGCATATTTACGAAAAATACGGCCGTGACCGGGCGGGACTGGCTGCAACCGTGATCTGCTACCGCTCACGTGCCGCCATCCGCGATGTCGGCAAAGCCTTGGGCCTGTCTGCCGACACGATCAGCGCCCTGTCGAAATCGATCTGGGGTTGGAGCAGCAAGGGCGTGACGGAAACGGAAGTTCTTCAGGCGGGGCTCGATCCCACCGACCGGCGCATCGCCATCGCCGTCAATCTTGCACATGAACTGATCGGCTTCCCGCGCCATCTCTCGCAGCATGTCGGCGGCTTCATCATCAGCCGCGGCCCGCTCTCGCAACTGGTGCCGATCGAGAATGCCGCCATGAAGGACCGTACCGTCGTCCAATGGGATAAGGACGATATCGAGGCGCTTGGCATGATGAAGGTCGATGTGTTGGGTCTCGGCATGCTGAGCTGCGTGCGGCGCGCTTTCGCGATGCTGAAGGAGCATTATGGGCAAGACCTGGAACTCTCGACTGTCCCCCAGGATGATGCGGAGGTCTATGAGATGCTGTCCCAGGCCGACACGATCGGCGTCTTCCAGGTCGAGAGCCGGGCGCAGATGAGCATGCTGCCACGACTGCAGCCGCGTAAATTCTATGACCTGGTGATCGAGGTGGCGATCGTCCGGCCCGGTCCGATCCAGGGCGACATGGTGCACCCTTATCTACGGCGCAGGTCGGGCCTGGAACCGGTCGACTATCACAAGGACGAATTGAAGCCGGTTCTTGAAAAGACGCTGGGTGTGCCCCTGTTCCAGGAACAGGCCATGCGCATCGCCATGACGGCCGCCAAATTCACGGCCAACGAAGCCGATGCCCTGCGTCGCTCCATGGCCACGTTCAAAAGCTCCGGCAAGGTCGATACCTTCGAGCCGCGTTTCATCGAAGGCATGGTCAAGAACGGCTATAGCCTGGATTTCGCCCAGCGTTGCTTCAATCAGATCAAGGGCTTCGGCAATTACGGCTTTCCCGAGAGCCATGCCGCCAGCTTCGCCTTGCTGGTCTATATCTCTGCCTGGATCAAGTTTCACTATCCGGATATTTTCGCTGCCGCCCTGCTCAACAGCCAGCCGATGGGTTTCTATGCGCCGGCGCAGATCGTCGGCGATGCGGCCAAGCATGGAATCGAGATCCGCCCCCTCGACATCAACCACAGCCATTGGGACAATACGCTGGAACCGCAGGGGAACCGCCATGCCGTACGACTGGGCTTTCGCCAGGCGAAGGGGCTGTCCGAGGATATCGCCCAGATAATCGTCGAGCGCCGCGCCACCGGCTATCCGCATATGACAGCTTTCCAGCGGCGCACCGCTTTATCCAACCAGCACCTGATCAAACTGGCCGAGGCAGATGCGTTCCGTTCCATCGGCCTCGACCGTCGCCAGGCTCTCTGGTCGGTGATGGCATTGGAAAAGGAGCCCCTGCCCCTCTTCGGCGCCCTTGAGCCGGGCGAGCCGGACGACGCCGTCACCTTGCCGCTGATGCCGGTTTCCCAGCATGTGATCGAGGATTATCGCGCTCTTTCCTTGAGCTTGAAGCAGCATCCTGTCGTTTTCCTGCGCCAGGAGCTCAGCAAGCGCGGCATGGTGTCGACGGAGGATCTGGGCGGGAAGACGGCGGGAAGACGGCTGACCGTTGCCGGACTTGTCCTGGTCCGGCAGCGACCCGGCAGCAGCAAAGGCACCGTCTTCATGACCCTGGAAGACGAGCACGGCATCGCCAACCTCATCCTCTGGCCGCATGTATTCGAGAAATATCGCGGCATCGTCATGGGGGCGAAGATGGTTGCTTGTCACGGCAAGCTGCAGCGGGAGGGAAAGAAACCGCATGAAGTCGTGCATATCGTCGCCGAGGAACTCTATGACCTCAGTTCCTTGCTGGATCACCTGCAGGAGAAAGTCGGTGGCTTGCCGGGCAATTTCTCCGGCGTCATAAGCCGGAGCGACCATGCAGCCCATCCCGGCATCGATCACCGGGAGGAAGCGCGCCGCATCCCGCTGCGCAGCCGCGACTTCCATTGAGCTGCCGATCTGCACCCGCCTGATGGATCCTGCGCTTGTTGCCGGCGAAGAACTCAGCGGCCCGCCAGGAAATCCAGCACCGCCTTATTGAAAGCAACCGGCTGCTGCCACATGGCGAAGAAGCTTGCCCGGGGCAGGATGTTCAGGCGCGAGCCCGGGATCAGCCTCACCAACGCTTCCGTATGCTCGCGTTTGATCACCTCATCATGGTCACCGGCGGCAATCATGATGGGGACTTTGATGTCACCCAATTGTGCCGGCGTGAAATCGGGCTCGGCGCCCCAGAGGAAATTGACCGCGCGAAAGAAGAGATCGTAATCATTGGGCGTCGGCGACAAACGCAGATAGTCCCGTCCGGCCAGGTCGACATAACGGACAAATGTCTCGCTTTCATCGACATCATTGCGCAGACCCGAAGGATTGAAATTGGCATCGAAGACGAAGGCCTTCCGCAGGCGCTCCGGATGCGACATGGCCAACTGCAGCGCGATATTGCCGCCATCACCCCAGCCGACCACCGAGACACGGTCGATCTTCAGCAGATCCAGCAGGGCAAGCACATCCTCCACCAGCAGGCGATAGGAGTAGAGCCTGGCGTCGCGGGTACTGCGGCCGTGCCCGCGATTGTCGAGGACAACGACACGATAATGCCGCGCCAAAGCCGCGACCTGATTGCCCCAGTAATCGGCATTCCCCAAAGGCCCATGCAATAGAAGAACCGGCTCGCCGCTGCCGAAGCTGGCATAATAGAGTTGTACCCCATTGACCCAGGCATAGCCGCTGCTGTCCGGCACCGGCAGCTTCTGCGGCTGCGGCAGTTGCTGCCAGATTTCCTCCGCAACTGGAGAACGCGGCGCGGCAAAGGTGAGGAATATCGATGCTATGAGGAGCGGGCCGAGGCGCTTAACAGCCATCCCTACCTCCCTGAAGTGCGCGATTGCTTCGGATCTAACCGCCTGCCAGAAACCGCCCGCGGGCGGCTCCGGTTCCGCAAATGAAAAACGGCATGCCCAGCCGGACATGCCGTTTTCTTTCGCACCTGATCTCCGATGAGCGATCAGGTTATGTCAGTTTCACAGGACGTTAATAACTTGCCCGGTGAGCAGACCTTCAACCGATTTTACATAGGCTTGGGCGACGCGTTTGGCGGGCACCGCTTCATGGCCCTTGAAATACGGCCCATAGGACGGCAGCGATTCCTCCAGCACGCCCGGGCTGACGCTGTTGATGCGAAGCCCACGCGGCAATTCGATCGCCGCAGCCTTGACGAAAGCGTCGAGGGCGCCGTTGACCAGGCTGGCGCAGGCGCCGTAGCGGATCGGGTCATGACTGAGGACACCGGTGGTCAAGGTGAAGGATGCCCCGTCATTGGCGTAGTCACGGCCGATCAGGACCAGATTGACCTGCCCCATCAACTTGTCCTTGAGGCCGATCTCGACTTCTTGCTCAGTGAGCTTGGCGAATTCGCCAAAATGCACCTTGCCCACGGTCGAGATCAGTGCATCGAACTTGCCGACCTTTTCGAACAGCTTGCGGATCGAAGCTGCGTCCTTGATATCGACCTGAGCATCGCCGCTCTTGCTGCCGACCTTGACGATCTCATGATCGCCAGACAAGGCGGCGACGACCGCCTTGCCGATGGTGCCCGTGGCACCTACTACGATGATCTTCATTGAATTTCGCTTGTTACAGGTTGGGTTGTGGTGTCACACGAAGATACGGCTTCAGGGCCTTATAGCCTTTCGGGAATGCCTTCTTCGCCTCCTCGTCGCTGACCGAGGGAACGATGATGCAATCCTCCCCATGCTGCCAGTTGACCGGCGTTGCCACCTTGTATTGCGCCGTCAGTTGCAGGGAATCAATCACGCGCAGGATTTCATCGAAATTGCGGCCGGTGCTGGCCGGATAGGTGATCATCAGCTTCACCTTCTTGTCCGGGCCGATAACGAAGACCGAGCGCACGGTCAGCGTATCATTGGCATTGGGATGGATCATGTCATAGAGATCGGAGACCTTGCGGTCGGCATCCGCCAGCAGCGGAAAGTTGAGCGCGACACCCTGGGTGTCCTTGATATCGCCGACCCAGGCCTTGTGGTCCGAAACCGGATCGACGCTCAAGCCGATCACCTTGACATTGCGCTTGTCGAATTCCGGTTTGAGCTTCGCCACGGCCCCAAGCTCGGTCGTGCAGACAGGCGTGAAATCCTTCGGATGGGAAAACAGGATGCCCCAGCTATCTCCCAGCCATTTGTGGAAGCTGATCGGTCCTTCGGTCGATTCCTGCGTGAAGTCGGGTGCGATATCACCAAGTCGAATGCTCATGTCATGCTCCTCTGTATTGCTCGCCCTGTCACTTTGTCAGCCGGCTGATCTGAGCGGCTATATCCTTCAGCTATGGCCGCGTCCGCCGCGATGGGCGCTAGAATAGACCCCGCCCCGGCCAGCGGCAACCACTGGCGAACCGGTCACTTTTGCGTAACGGAAAATAGAAGTTAATG
The DNA here is from genome assembly GCA_035539075.1 of Terriglobia bacterium. Classification (GTDB taxonomy): domain Bacteria; phylum Pseudomonadota; class Alphaproteobacteria; order Dongiales; family Dongiaceae; genus Dongia_B. The sequence continues at coordinate 11,201 of DATLJB010000071.1, read as the reverse complement.
AACCCGGCTCAGCCGGTACGCGGGCCCACAATGCCACGCGACCCGATTGTGTTTGGAAGGAGATTTGCTTGGCCCGCGCACGAGTTTACCTCTAGGCGTTATTCCATATGGCTGGAATATCCAATGCGAGCGGGCTGACGGAACCGGGCCGATGTATCAGGCACGCGCGATCGTCGCGGCGAAGCGCCGCAAGCCCATCCATTGCTGCTCGAGATAGTTGCCGGTCGCCAGCTTCTCATTGGCCGAGGGATCGCCGGTGGGCGCATAGGCGCGGGCGAAATCCGCCGTGCCGAAGAGCTGGTCCCAGAGACTGAAGACCGAGCCGTAATTGCAGCTGCGCTGGCCGGCCGCCAGGATGCCGTGATGCGCCCGGTGGAAGCGCGGCGAGACCAGGATGCGCTCGCCGAGCCAGCCGAAATTGAGCCGCGCATTGACATGGGAGAGGCTCTGCAGGAAGCCCAAGGCCAGAACGATCAGCGGAAACTGCAGCGGCGGCAGGCCGATCAGGAGGCCGACCGCGCCAAACCAGAAAATGGTGATGAGGTCGTCCAGCAGATGATTGCGCGCGTCGCACCAGAAGGTCATCTGCCGCTGCGCATGATGCAGCGAATGCAGCGGCCACCACCAGCGCAGATTATGCGAGAGACGATGGCGCCAGTAATCGGCAAAATCGAGAACCAGCATATAGATGACGAAAGTCACCGCCGGCCGGCCCATCAACCAGGGAAAGGCGCTTTCCAGCGTCGGCGGTGTCCAGCCCTGGTCGGTCACCCAGGCCGTCAGGTTGGTCTGTAGCGCGTTGAAGATGAAAAAGGTCAGCAGCGGAAACAAGCCGATCCGTGCGATGAAGGTATAAAGCACGTCAACCCGCACCGGCCGCCGGTCGGCCCAGATCTCCACCGGACGCCATTTTTCCAGCGGCCAGCAGATGGCAGCCGTCAGGACGATCTGCGCCACGCCATAGACGGCGAACTGGGTCCAGGAGAAAGAAATCTCGTCATATTCGATCATCCCGAGCTGCCAGAGCAGCGGAATCACCACATGCTCTTGAAGCCAGCCGGAAATGAGCAGGAACGGATCGATCATGTCAGTGTCGTCGGCAGATGTTCGAAACGGAAACCCTTGTCCAGCAGCCCGCTGAGCAATTCATCCAGCACATTCACGAACTTGTCCTGGCGGTCGCGAATGCCCCAGTGGAGCAGCAACACGTCGCCTGACCTGATGTTACGCAACGCCCGCCCCAACAATTCCTTATTGGGAAACCGGTCGGAAGGCAATTCGTCCCCCAGGAAGCCGGCCTCGGTCCAGCCCTGGTGGCGAAAACCGGCTTGGCGGGCAAAATCAAGCACCCGCGTCGTGGTCTTGCCGCCCGGGGCCCGCCATAGCGGCAGCCAGTCATGGCCGGTCAGCTGCTTGATGCGCTCGACCGGCTGGTGCAACTCGCGGCTGACACCTGTCGCGTCCAGCTCCTCGCTGTGCTCATTGCCCCACTGGACGTATTTGACCTTGTCGGCGCCGGCATCGCCGCGGAAATACCAGTGCCGCCAGGTGTGGCTACCGAAGCGAAATCCCTCGGCCGCACGGGCACGCCAGAAATCGCGCCAGCCGTCATCGAGCGTCTTGTCGCCGCGATAGGTTGCTTCATTGGCGACAAAGCAGGTGCCGACGACCTTGTGCCGGTGCAGAATCTCCGCCATCTGCTCGGCGTAATTCATCCAGCCGGTATCGATAGTAAGATAGATCGGCCCGCCGGCTGCGGCGGCTTCACTTTCCGCAGCGCCCACCGTGGCACCGAGGGCCAAAGTCGCGGCGCCGGTCGCCATGAATTGCCGCCTAGTCAGCCTGGACATGCAGATAGATCCCGTGTGGTGAACGGCCGACCTGAATTTCATCGACCTGGTTGGTGGCAGCATCGAGGATCGCAACCTTATGCCCCCAGCGTTCCGTGATCCACAACTTGCCATCGCGATCGAAGGAGATGTCGTCAGGGCCGCTCGGAATGTGCCAGCGGCCGACTTCCTTCAAGCTCGCCGTCTCCAGCGCGACGACTTCGCCGGCAACGCGATTGGTCACATAGAGGCGCGAACGGTCCGGCGAATAGAAGATGTTGTGGGCGCCCTTGGCGGTATGGATGCGCTGCTCCACCTGGCCGTCGGCGGGGTTCATCACCGCCACATAATCTTCGCCCATCACGCCAACCAGCAGCTTGCCGTTGACCCAGAGGATGCCGGCCGGCAGCGCGCCGACATCGACCGTCCATACGGGCTCCAATGTCTTCAGGCTGATGGCAATCACCTTGTTGCTGCCCTGCAGCGTCGAATATTCCATCGACGAATCCGGGCTGAAGGTCAGATGGCTGGGCAGCGAGGTTGCCGGTACCCGCTTCAACAGCTTGAGCGTCGCAGCGTCATAAATGTCGATCTGGTCGCGCGCGAGGCCGTTCACCACCAGGAATTTCTGATCGGGGCTGAACTGGAACTGGTAGGGATCGGCAACGGGCGTGCTGTTCAGAACCTCGCCCGTCTTGGGATCAAGGAAGAACATCTTGTTGCCGGCGTCGTCGGCCACGACCAGCGTCTTGCCGTCCGGCGTGGGACCGAGATGGTCCGGCTCGCGCAGCATCGGCACGCGTTTCAGTTCCTTGCGGGTCGCCATGTCGATCACGCTGACGGTGGCCTCGCCGGAATTGGCGACGAAGGCGAGATCCGCCGCCTGCGCTACGCCGCCGGCAGCAACGCCGAGCGGGCCAAATGCCATAGCTCCCGCCAGGCCAAGCCGGCACAGCCTGCCGACCCAGCGCGGCAGAGAAAACGGCGGCAAAGAAATTTGACAGCTTCGGCCGGCGGAAAGCTCATACATCAGAAAGGAACTCGATCTCGTTTGGTGTGAAGAAATGCGATTGTGATCCACGCCTAAACCATTGGCAAGGCTAGATAATGAATCTCAGCAGACAGCATCAACCACCTGCCCCCGCCTAGCAATGCGACAAAGCGCGCGATCCACCCTGCAAGACCCGGTATCGATTCTCGCACGTGGTCTTGAAATTATTATGAAGCAATTGAACGGCGCAGACTTGATCTATGCCATGGAGATCAAGCCGCACGCCTTCATTTAAGACCGGTCTTTAGCCGCCCATGCTCCGCGGCATCCTCCCCGCTTATTTCAGCAGGTTGGTCGCCACATAGCCCTCAAGGTTGTTCACCTTGACATGGGTCCATTTGCCGCCTTCCTTGCCGAGCACCTCGACCTTGGTGCCCTTCTTGAGCGTTCCCAGCAGCTTGCTGCTGGTGCTCGGCTTCTCACGCAGATGGGCGTAGGGGTGGCTGACGATGGCCTGCGTATCGGCAACGGCGATCGCCGTCTGATGCGCCACTTGAGGAACGGCAAGCGACAAGGCTGACGCGCTGCCGGAAGCAAGACTGCCGAGGGCCAGGGCTGTCGTGAGGATCGCCAGAGAGGCTGCGGAAAGGTAACGCATCGAATCGGATCTCCAAAAACGGGTGAGTAGAACGGTTCGACCTGGGCCCCCAGATCTCGGTCCGCCACCATATATTGTGCCAGCATCTTGACATCAGGCTGACATGATTATGTCGATTGGATGAATCAGGCCACCAAACAGGCTTCCACCTCGGCACGCTGCGGCGGATTGCAGCCCACCCGCGTACAATTCAGCGCCGCGGCGGTGGCGGCGAAAGTCAGCGCCCGCTGCCAGCCTGCATCAGAAAGAAGCATCAAATCGCCTGCCACCTTCACGCCGCCATCCAGCAAGGCGGTGAGAAGGCCGGCGGTAAAGGTGTCTCCCGCGCCGACCGTATCGGCGACCGTGACCTGCGGCGCCGCCACGTCGAGGCGCCGATGACCGGGCCGGAACAGGCTGGCTCCCGCGCCGCCGCGGGTGATCACTGCCGCCCGCACACCGATCTCGAACCAGCCATCGGCACATTGTTCGAAACTCACGCCGGGCGCCAGCAAGGCCACATCCTCATCACTGATCTTCAAGAGATGCGTGTGCCGCAGCCAGCCGGCAAACCGCGCCCGATAGGCGGCCATATCCGGGATGAGGCTTGGCCGGACATTCGGATCGAAACTGATGATGCACCGGTCGTGATGCTTGGCCACCAGGTTGGTGATGGTCGTCGCCGCCGGCTCATTCAGCAGGGCGACCGAACCGAATTGCAGGAAGACCGTTTCCGGCGGGAGATCGGGCAGCGGGTCCGGCGCATAGCCCGCATCCGCACTGTTCTTCGCCAGGAAGACATAGCGATTGGTGCCGGCCGTCCGCTCGACGAAGGCCAGCGTGCTCGGCGCGTCCGACCGCAGGATAAAGCGCGTATCGACACCATTGGTCTCGAGATAGGCCTTCAGGGGCTCGCCGAACAGATCGGTCGAGAGCTGCGTCAGATAGCCGGTCGAGGCTTCGAGCCGGGCTGCTGCAATCGCCGTATTGAAGGGCGAGCCGCCGAAATGTCCCTGGAAGGCCAAAGGCCCGGTATTGATGAAATCGATCAGCGCCTCGCCGGCGACGGCAATCTGCATCGGATAAACGGTCTCCCCGCCTGTGCGCTCAATTCAGCAGTTGGTCGGATTGCTTATGATTTCGTGTTGGGTCATTTGCGCCCGGTCGCGCGCGCGGCGTCAGTCAGGCAGCGCATCGGCATCCGCCAGAAAGGCGGCTTCCGCGGCCAGGGTCGATTCATGATTGACCAGCTCCCGGAACAGTTTCGGGGGCACCGTCATCGCGCCGACGCCGAGTTCCAGCAAACTGAGGAAAGCCGCCCGCGATCTGATGCTGGCAACCAGCAGCCGGGTCGTGTCTGTTTCGCGCGCCACCACGGATTGCATCTTCTGGATGAGGGCCAGACCATCAACGCCGCTATCCTCGAGCCGCCCGAGATAAGGCGCGACATAGGCCGCGCCCATTTGAGCGGCGAAAAGCGCCTGTTCCAGGACATAGGCGGCCGTGAAAGTCACCGGAACACCTTCCCCGATCAACCTTGCGCCGGCCTTCAGCCCCTCGCGCGTGATCGGGATCTTGATCACGATCTGCCCGGGTGCCCCCAGCCGCTCCAGCGCCGCCGCATCGGCAGCCATCTCCTCCGCCGCGGCAGAGAACACCTGCGTCTGCACCGCCTGGGCGCCGAGATCGAAGCAGGCGCGCGTGAAATCAGGAAGCTGTGCACGGCCTAGGCCGGCGCGCTTCAGCAAAGTCGGGTTGGTGGTAACGCCGTAGACAATCGGATGCGGCAAACATTGGCGCAGTTCGTCGAGATCGGCGCTGTCGAGGTAAAGATGAAATCGCGACTCTTCCATGGCCGGCATTCTAGTGGGCGATCTCCGCCAGGGGAAGCGGACCGTGGCGCGTCATGGCCGTGACGGTCGTTTGCCTGGCTGCCGTGGATCATATCCGATGGCAGCAGCCCGCAACGCGCCAGCGGTTTGGAGGACGATTGGCCGACGTCACTGCGTCTCTCGGCAGGGTGGGCTTGCAACCATATCTATTGATTTGTCGGCGCCCTTGAGGCATTCACAGGCCGCCTCGGCGAAAGCGCCCGAGCGGTCGGAAAAGCGTATTGTTTTCAGGCCGCCAGCAAGAATATCGGAAAATTATCCTATTACTCACGGGAGTATCCGATGAGGGACCGGTTATCGTACCGCGCTGAGGCGGCGCATCTGCCGACCGGATATGCCCCACATCCGACCGGTCACACGAACCAAGCGGATCGAACAGGAACGACGAGTGACGATGTACGCAGTCAAGGAGATATTCAAGACACTGCAGGGCGAAGGCGGGCAGTCCGGCCGCACGTCCGTTTTCCTGCGCTTCTCCGGCTGCAATCTCTGGTCCGGCCGCGAGGAAGACCGCAGCAGCGCCGTCTGCCAGTTCTGCGACACGGATTTCGTCGGCATGGATGGCGAGAATGGCGGCCGCTACCGCTCGGCGGAGGAACTGGCTGACAAGGTCGAGGCGGTCTGGGCCGGCCCCGAAACGCGCCGCTATATCGTCTGCACCGGCGGCGAGCCGCTGCTGCAACTGGATGCGCCGCTGATCGACGCCTTGCATCGCCGCGGCTTCCAGATTGCCGTCGAGACCAACGGCACGCTCGCGGCCCCGGAAGGGCTCGACTGGATCTGCGTCAGCCCCAAGGCCGGCGCCGATCTCGTGCAGACCAGCGGCGATGAATTGAAGCTGATCTATCCGCAGGCCGGCATTGACCCGGAACGCTTCGCCGGGCTCGATTTCGGACAATTCTGGCTGCAGGCGATGGACGGACCCGAGCTGCAGGCCAATCTGCAGGCGGCGATCGCCTATTGCCTCGCCCATCCGGCTTGGCGCCTCAGCCTGCAGACGCACAAGATGATTGGGATTCAGTGATGTTCGAGATCACCAAGGATTTTCGCTTCGAAGCCGCGCATACCTTGCAGCGTGAGGTGAATGCCGCCGGCAGCCGGCGCATCCATGGCCATTCCTACCGCGCGCAAGTAGCGCTGCGCGGCCTGCCTGATCCCGCGACCGGCATGGTCATGGATATGGGTATCCTCGAACAGGCGCTGCGCTCGGCGCATGAAGCATTGGACCATCGCTTCCTCGACGAGTTGAATGATCTCGGCCCGGCGACGCTGGAGAATCTTTCCGCCTGGATCTGGCGCCATCTCGAGGTGACGATCCCCGGCCTTTCGCGCATCACCGTCTATCGCGACAGCAGCGGCGAGTCCTGCACCTATTTCGGCCCCAAATAAGCATCAGGTATCGGCCATGAGCAATGCGGCGATCGTTCTCTTTTCCGGCGGCCAGGATTCCGCGACCTGCCTCGCCTGGGCACTCGACCAGTTCGAGCGGGTGGAGACGGTCGGCTTCAATTACGGCCAGCGCCATGCCGTGGAACTTGCCTGCCGCGAGACGGTGCGCGCCGGCCTCGCCAAACTGAACCCGATCTGGGCGCAGCGCCTCGGCGAAGATCACATGCTCGATCTCGGCGTGCTCGGCCAGATCAGCGATACCGCCCTCACCAAGGATGCCGAGATCAAGATGACGGCGAGCGGCCTGCCCTCGACCTTCGTGCCCGGCCGCAACCTCCTCTTCCTCACCTTGACCGCCGCCCTCGCTTATCGCCGCGAGATCAAGCATCTCGTGACCGGCGTCTGCGAGACGGATTATTCGGGCTATCCCGATTGCCGCGACGACACCATCAAGGCGCTGCAGGTGGCGCTCAATCTCGGCATGGAGAAGCGCTTCGTGCTGCACACGCCGCTGATGTGGATCGACAAGGCGGAGACCTGGCGCCTGACCGAGCGCCTGGGCGGCGAGAATCTGGTGAAGCTCTTCGTCACCGAGACCCACAGCTGCTATCTCGGCGACCGCAGCAAGCTACATGACTGGGGCCATGGCTGCGGCACCTGCCCCGCTTGTGAGCTGCGACGGCAGGGCTATCTCAAGTATCGTCGGCGCTAAGAGCTGCTGTTCCACATCTGCCGCAGCGACCTAGCTGTCGAACTTGGCCCTTTCAATGCCGTCCAGGCGTCCCGCCAGCGCCGAAACAAAGGCCGCGGGTGCACTGCAATGAGGCAGGTGTCCCGAGGCATCGACGATCACCAACTCACTGCGGGGAAGATGCCGGGAGAGATACTGCGCGGCCGCGAGCGGTACCGCTGCATCCTCGCGGCTCTGCAGGACGGTGACCGGGCAGGATATATCCGGCAGCACGTGGCGATAGTCGCTGGTCAGGATACCCCTGAACATGGCCAGGGCGATATCAGGACGCATCGCCAGCAGTGACGATAGAAAGGATGTGGTCGCAGGGTGGTCGGCATCCTTGCCAACGACAACCGGTGCGAAGGATTTTGCCCAGTCGCGATAATTGGATGCGATCGCATCAAAGATCGTTGCCACGGTCTTGCCATCCATTCCGCCGCGATAGTCCTTGTCGTCGATATAGCGGGGCGATGAGCCAACGAGCATGAGCTTGGAAAATGCGCCGGGACGACGTTGCGCGGCCAGCAATCCGATCATCCCGCTGACCGAATGGCCGAGAAAGATGCATTGCTGCAGTTCCAGGGCCGCGATTATTTCAAGCAGGTCGTCGACATGGCCGGCGATTTCATGGTGACGCACGAAATCAAAATAGGCCGGATCGACGGATCCCGCACAGGCAAGGTCGTAAAGAACGATGGAGTAATGGTCGGCCAGGACAGGCAGGAAGGGCAACCAGGCTGTCTGGTTTGTGCCCAAGCCGTGAGCAAGGATGAGAACCTCCTCGCCATTACCCAGCCGTCTCGCATTCAGCGCCTTGACCGCGTTTCTCGACATGGTAGCCCCCCGACACCCGACATCGCCGCGATATTCCGAAGACATAATTCCCACCCCACCCGCAGTGACAAGTCAACGTCCAAAAGGGCCGCCTCGCTCTATTTGCGATGCAGCAGCGGTAGCGGGATATCGAAACAGAGAGCCGTCACACAGTAATATGCGAAGAGATGCCGGCGCTTTGGTGCGATCACTTCAACTGCGCGACAGCGAGGCGCGGACGGAAACCACATCAACCCAACCCAACCGACCCGAACCCGGACGATAAATCGGGCGCCGGTCCAGTGCGTTCATGTCGGGGAATAAGAGCGAATGGTGCCCAGGGACGGAATTGAACCGCCGACACGGGGATTTTCAATCCCCTGCTCTACCAACTGAGCTACCTGGGCGCCTTGGCGACGGCACGAACGTGCCTTGCGAAGTTGCGGTCTTGTAATGAAATTCGGCGGCCTTGTCTAGCGGCGAATTGGCCGGCCCCGCCCTCATTTAACGGATTGTAAAATATAGAAAATCAACGCTTGTCGTCAATCCTCGTCCGGATCGGAAGAAGGCGATGCGGGCGTCTGGTCGGCGGCGATTCGATAGGTTTCGCCCAGCCAGCGGCCGAGATCGATCTGCTGGCAGCGCTGGGAACAGAAGGGACGATAGCGCTGCTCGGCCGGCTTGCCGCAGATCGGACATTTTCCGCCCTTCTTGTTGCCGGCTGCTTCGCTCGCTTTTTTGCTGTCCCGCTCGCTGCTCTCGGTCATCTTCAGCTCCCGCACCGCCCGCCTGGGCCTCCGCCTCAGGCTGCGCCCGCCACAACTTCGCGCCACATCTCGGCCAGGGTCGCGCCGGCGCGCTTGCGCTGCAGTTCGACCAGGCCGAGGCGCGACATATTACCAACCCATTCGATCGCCGGATCGATCCCCACCGCATCACGCAGAGTCTGGATGATCTGGTCCCGCTTGTTGCGGTTCTGCAGGTCGATGAAATCAACGACGATGACGCCGCCGAGGTTGCGCAGCGACAGCTGCCGGGGAATTTCGCGGGCGGCCTCGAGATTGACCGTAAGCGCTGTCTGTTCGACGCCCGAACGGCCCGTGGCGGCTGCCGAATTCACATCGATCGCAGTCAGCGTGCGGACCGGTTCGATCAGCAACTGGCCGCCGCCGGGCAGCGCCACTTCCTCCTCCAGCGCCTCGGCGATCGCCTCGATCGCCTCGCCCCGGTTATGCGCCCAGTCACGCATCGGCTCATGGCGCAGGCGGGATGCGACCTCCGGCACCGCCGCGTCGCACCAGGCTGCAATGCGCTCCACATCGGCCCGGCCGGCGCAGATGATCGCCTCGACCGATTGGGGTGCGAGCGACAGCAGCAGGCTCTGCCAGGCTTCGGGCGGCGGCACCAGGCAGCAGGGTGCCGTCTTGCCGGCGGCACGGGCCACCGCATCGACGGTGGTCGCGAGGCTGGTCGAGAGACGGACGCCCTTGTCCTCGCGCGCATCGCGCTTCACCTGGACGATCACCGCCTGCCCTTCATGCAGCGGATTCTGCTTTTTCAGCGGCAGGAGACCCGGCCGCTCCAGCCCAATCTCGACGAAGGCGGCGTTCAGGCTCTGCTCCAGCTTGACGATGCGGCCGAGATAGATGGCGCCCTGGCGCGACATGGCGCCCGGCGCCTCGCGCCAAGCCTGCACCAGCCGGTCATCGGCCCAGCGAAAGAATTCGCGGCCGATTTCCAGGCCGCCGATATAGATCGTGCTTGGCGTGATCGGCGCCAACGCGGATGTCTCGGCATCAGCCGCAGCCTCACCGGAAGTCGCATGTCCGGCCGGGTTCTTTCTGTCCTTGCCGCTCGCCTTGTGGCCCACCTTGCCGCTCATGGCATTACCAATCGATGCCGTGGCCATGGAGCATGGCGGCGAGATCGGAAAGCGAGAGGCCGACCACATTGCTATAGGAACCGGCGATGGCGCGGACGAAAACAGCGGCGCGCCCCTGGATGGCATAACCACCCGCTTTACCCTGCCACTCACCACCGGCGATATAGGTCTCGATCTCGCGGGCTTCGAGGCGCTTCAGCGAAACCTGGGTGACCACCACGCGGACAAGACTGCCCCCATCGGGCAAGCCGAGGGCGATGCCGCCCCAGACCTGATGCCGCCGCCCGCCGAGCAGATGCAGGCAGGCACGCGCCTGACCGGCCGTTTCCGCCTTCGGCAGGATACGGCGCCCGCAGGCAACGACAGTATCGGCGGCGATAACGACCGCGCCCGGATGGCGCGCGGCGGCAGCGGCCAGTTTCTCCCCAGCCATGCGCCGCGCATAGGCGCGCGGCAATTCGGTGCGGCCGTGGCTCTCGTCGATCTCCGGCGGATCGACCTGGTCCGGTTCGAGACCGATCTGGCGCAGGAGGTCCAGCCGGCGCGGTGAGGCCGAGGCAAGCACCAGGCGCGGCCGCGCCATGCCGGGCCTTTCGCCGGTGGTCGTGTTATCGGATGGGGAAACCGGCCTTGCCATTTTCTGCAACGGCGGCGTGGCCGTCATGGCTGGCCCGGCTGCGGCAGATTGCGCGCCAGGCCAGGCGGGATGATTACTTGAAACGGAATGTGATGCGACCCTTGGTGAGGTCATAGGGCGTCATTTCGACATTGACGCGGTCGCCGGCCAGGACGCGGATGCGGTTCTTGCGCATCTTGCCGGAAGTATGAGCCAACACTTCATGCTCGTTGTCGAGCTTCACCCGAAACATCGCGTTCGGCAGTAATTCGGTCACTGTGCCCGAAAATTCGATTAAATCTTCCTTCGCCATTCCCTCTCCTTCCGCGGAACCGGGCGAGTCAGTCTCGGCCTGCAGGACTCCGCGATTTGGGCGCGGATCATACTCATTTCAGGGAAATCCGCAATAATTCCAAAAA
>DATLJB010000070.1:0-7283 GCA_035539075.1 Terriglobia bacterium | reverse complement strand
GCCGTCGCCTGGAACAGCGGCGTGGCTCCCTTCCTGCTGGGCGATGCGCTGAAGATCGCGCTCGTCGCCAGCACGGTGCTGGCCAGCAACCGCCTGCGCAAAGCAGCCTGACCTGATGAACGCGGCCGCGTGAGGATCGGCAGATGATCCGATTGCGGCCGCATCATCTTCTTTGCATGTTGACCTATGCGGGGCGTGGTTACACGCCCCGCTTCACATCGGGGATGGACGATCTCATCGCCCGGCTCGGCGGTGGCGAGGAAATCCTCCTCATCGACGGACCCGATGATATCTGCGCCCCATGGCTGGAAGAGGCGCGGCTCGACGGAGCCGCCGGAAGCATCGCTGCGGAGAAAGCCGCTGCGGGGCAAGCCGGCACCGAGATACGCCCGCCGCATTGCCACGAAAGCCGCATCACGCAGCGCGACCAGAAAGCCGCGGCCGATATCGCGGCCCTGTTGCAGCAAGAGATCAAGGCCGGCGGCAGGCTGCGCCTGGATGCGGCGCTGATCGCCCGGCTGCGCCACGCCTTCCGCGACAATGTCATTCGCAGCGGCTGTGCAGCTTGCGAATGGAAAGACTTCTGCGACAGCCTCGGCGCCACCGACTTCTTGGGTTGCCGCCTGCAGGCAAGATGACGGCAGGTTGCCGAACCGGTTGCAGAACATCCGCCGGCGACGTTACGCTGAACGCACCTTGTTCCCAATGAGGCCAACGGCCGGGCCGCTCGATATTGGCATGCAACATCCCGCATCCAATATCACTGGGCGTCTCGCCGACTGATCCAATCGAACAGCAGGAATCCAGCAGATGATCGAACTCTATTTCTGGCCGACACCCAATGGGCTGAAGATCCGCCTCTATCTCGAAGAGACCGGATTGGCGCACAAGCTGTTTCCCATCAATATCGGCAAGGGCGAGCAATTCGACCCCGCTTTCCTGAAGATCGCCCCCAATAACCGCATCCCCGCCATCATCGACCGCGCGCCACAAGACGGCGGCGAGCCGATCTCGGTTTTCGAATCCGGCGCGATCCTGCTCTATCTCGCGGAGAAGACCGGCAAGCTGCTGCCCACCGCGCTTCGCCCGCGCAACGAGGTCATTGAATGGCTGTTCTGGCAGATGGCGGGCCTCGGTCCCATGGCCGGGCAGAACGGGCATTTCAACGTCTATGCGCCGGAAAAGGTGCCCTATGCCATCGAACGCTACACCAAGGAGACCAACCGGCTCTACGGCGTCCTGAACAAGCGTCTCGCCGACCGTCCGTTCATCGCCGGCGACTATTCGATCGCCGATATCGCCTGCTATCCGTGGATCGTGCCGCACAAATCGCATGGCCAGAACTTGGAGGACTTCCCCCATCTCAAGCGCTGGTTCGAAACCATCAAGGCGCGGCCGGCAACCCTGCGCGTTTACGAAGGTGAAAAGGAAGCCTACGGCCCGCGCGACGGCAAGATTTCTGACGAGGAGCGCAAAATCCTGTTCGGCCAGACGGGCAAGCCGCAGCCCTAACCGGCAGCAACCGCTGCTACCGGTATGCGCGGTTGTGAAGCGGCGGTCCTTGTCTTCGGCCGTTGCTTTTATCATCTGTCATAAATGAAGCTCCGATGACTGGATTCACCGCTTTGAGAGGGAGAATCCGGCGCCGGAAAGCGTTATAAGGTTATGCGGAAACACGGGCCGCGCGGGCGGCAGGCGTCAAGAAAATGTGATCCCGCCGTGCCCACTCGACAGGTGAAATGTCGGCAGGCGGAATGAGGAGAAGGACCATGAGCATCAGATATCACCGGACCGCGGGCTTTCGGGCAGCGCCGCTGATCGTCGCGGTGGCGCTCGCGATCCTGCCCCTGACGTCATCGCTCAGCCACGCCGACGATGTCGGCAATGATCTCGACACGGCCGGCCAGTCGATCAAGAAAGCGGCGCAGGATACAGGCACTGCCATCGGCAACGGCGCCAAGGATGTCGGCCATGCCATCGAGAGCAAGGGCAACGAAGCCGTCGACGCCACCAAGCAGGGTGCAGCAACGGCCGGCGACAAGGTCGAGCAGGGAGCCCAGGAGACCGGCAATTTCTTCGAGCGCTCGGCCAAAAAGGTGCGCAACGAAACCGGTGCCTTCTTCAAGCGGGTCGGGGAGTTCTTCGCCGGCCCGTAATTCGCCGGGCCGTCAGGCGCGGTATAGCGGTTCCATATCGTTCCCTTGATCAAAATCGCGCGCCGTGCAACCTGATGCGGCGAGAGCTGCGGGCGGGTCCTGCGGCGGGCGGGATCAAGCGGGGCCGATCGGCATGATGAAGACGGAATTCACGGGACGCTGCCTGGTGGCCGGCGCAGCCACGGGCGAGGTGCTCCAGGCCGAGATCGGCCTCAGCTTCTGGGGCGGCGTCGATCCCTTCACCGGCATCGTCATCGATACCCATCATCCGCTGCAGGGCAGCTGCATCACTGGCAAGATCCTGGCGATCCCCAGCGGGCGCGGCTCCTGCACCGGCAGCAGTGTGCTGCTGGAACTGATCCTCAACGGGCATGCGCCGGCCGCCCTGGTCTTTGCCGAGGATGAGGAAATCCTGACGCTTGGCGTCATCGTCGCCGAGGAGATGTTCGGCCGCTCGCTGCCGGTCGTCAGCCTGGGCGCCGAAAGCTTCCAGGCCCTGCGCCATGCCAGCCATGCCGAGGTGAAAGACGGACGGCTCATCATCGACCGCCCCGGCAGCGGCGGCAGCTCGACGACGGCAGCCCCCGCCGCCCCCGCAACGCCTCCCGCCCCGCACCTCGCGCTGGCGCCGCGCGACCAGGCGATGCTGGACGGGGACAACGGCCAGGCCGCCCAGGTGGCGATGCGGATCATCAAGCGCATGGCCGAATTGCAGGGTGCGGAAAAACTGATCGACATCACCCAGGCGCATATCGACGGCTGCATCTATACCGGTCCGGCCAGTCTGCGTTTTGCCGAGCGGCTCTGCGACCTCGGCGCGCGGGTCAGCGTGCCGACCAGCCTCAATGCCATTTCAGTCGATCAGCGCCGCTGGCGGCAGCTCGGCATCGATCCCGCACTGGGCGAACCGGCGAGCTGCCTCGCGGACGCTTATCTGCGCATGGGCGCCAAACCGACCTTCACCTGCGCGCCCTATCTGCTCGATACCGCACCCGCTTTCGGCGAGCAGATCGTCTGGGCGGAATCCAACGCCGTCGCCTATGCCAATAGCGTGCTGGGTGCGCGCACGATGAAATACCCGGATTATCTCGATATCTGCATCGCGCTCACCGGGCGGGCGCCTTTGAGCGGCTGCCATCTCGATGCCCATCGCCATGCCACCCTGCAGATCGACCTGCCGACGCTCACCGGGCTCGACGATTCCTTCTATCCCCTGCTCGGCTATCTGATCGGCGGGCTCAGCCCCAATGCGATCCCGGTGGTGACGGGGCTGGAGCGCGCGGCCCCCAACCGCGACGACCTGAAGGCCTTTGGTGCTGCTTTCGCCACGACCTCGGCGGCGCCGATGTTCCATATCGTCGGCGTGACACCCGAGGCCGATACGCTCGACCAGGCCCTGGGCCACCGGGCACCGGCGCGCCGCCTGGCGATCACCCCGGCCGACCTCCGCGCCAGCTGGCGCGAACTCAACAGCGCCACCGACAGGAGCGTCGATCTCATCTCGCTCGGCAATCCGCATTTCTCGCTGAGCGAATGCGCCAAGCTCGCGGAACTGTGCCGCGGCCGGCACAAACATGCGGGTGTGACGATGATTGTCGCCTGCGGCCGCGCCACCTATGAACAGGCCAAGGCTGCCGGCCATGTCGCCGTTCTGGAAGCCTTCGGCGTGCAGGTGCTCAACGACACCTGCTGGTGCATGATCACCGAGCCGGTGATCCCGCCCTCGACCCGCAACCTGATGACCAATTCCGGCAAATACGCCCATTACGGCCCCGGCCTGGTCGGCAGGAAGGCGCATTTCGGCAGTCTGGAGAATTGCGTCGCAGCGGCTTGCCGGGGCGAGGCAGACGAACAGCTGCTGGGATGGCTGGGCTAACCTGCTAATCCTCGTCGCTGCCAAATATCGCCACGACTTGGTCCGTCGCGCGTAACGTCGGTGACGTCCGCAATCCGCTTCGCTAATCAGCCGCGGCTTACTGCCGAGACCTCAGTTTCAGGCTGTGCAGGCATGGAAAGCGGATAAACCGCTCTCACATGCTTGGAGGTCAGCAAATAAAAGGTCCAGAGTGCCGCCGGGACAAGCGACCGTAGCGTGTCTTTCAGCCAATCATAATAGCCAAGAATTGCCGCCGCGTTCTCCCGGCCGACAACCAGATCCGTCACCGCCGGGGTGAGAAAGCTTGCCAGAGGGCCGAGCAGCCAGAGCGCGAACACGACCGACCGCACCGTCCGGCGCTCCCGCCGGCGATAAAGCTTTTGAGCCGTGTATAAGCTGATGAGAGTGAGCGCGCCCAGGAACAGTAAAATGGCAAGTTTGAAATCTCGCCAAGCCGGCAGGAAAGCCAGATTCGGCGCATCGATCTCAGCCGCGCCAAAGGAAGCAATGAGGAGCAAGAACTGCAACGGGCCGTAGCCGATCAGGCAGACAAGCAGGAGCGACAGCGTGAAGCCGAAGCGGGGACTGTCGGCTTTGCTGGTCTCCTCCCCCGCTTTAATCACCCGCTCCCGCGTCGCTTGGTCCTGTAGCACCGCATCCAAGGCGGCGATGGCTTCAGGCACCAATTCCGCGCGCTGTTGATCCAAAGCCGCGAGGTCTTCCGGCGGCAATTCCCTATAATGTTTCAGGAAGCCGTCCAGCTTGATCTGGTCCATGTCACCTCGTTCCCGCCGAATCGTGTTTTACCCTGCACGTGTAAATTCTTTATCATATTTAGAGTATCGTGAAAGTCGTATTTTTCTTCTTCGCGTAATCGGCGCCGACCATCCTGCAAGATGCGCAAGCCGGGGAGCCATCTGACCATGTATTGGCCGCCCGATGGATCAGGCTTGATGCACGGCGCCCCAGGCTTTGGCGGCTTTCGCGCTTACGAAATCGGGCGCCGGCCGGCCGTAATACCATCCCTGGCCATAGTCGACGCCGTATTCGAGAAGCAGTTGGTGCCGCTCCCGCGTTTCCACCATCTCGGCGACGGTCGCCACCTTGAGCTCGCTGCAAGTCCTGAGAATGCCGAGCACGATGGCGCGTTGCTTCGGGGTTTCGGCAAGGCCGCCGATATAGCGACCATCGATCTTGACGTAATCGACATCGAGCGCCTGCAGATATTGCAGTGACGCCGAGCCGGCCCCGAAGTCGTCGAGACAGACCAGATGGCCCATACGCCGCAAATGGGCGACCACCGGGGCGGCCCGATCGAGGTCGTCGATTTTGGTGGATTCCGTGATCTCGATGATCAGCTGTTGACGCCCCCGGGGCTGGTTAGCGGCCGTCTCATCGAACATGCGCATGAATTGCTCATTGAGCAACGAGCGCGCCGACATGTTCACGGCGAGACTGATAAACTGATCGCGTTGTGCCATGTCGACGATCCGCGATCTGCTTCAGATAGGCGATCGCGGAGATACCCTCCACCTGATGAATGCCTTCGTCACGGAATTTGTCCCAGACAAAAGTCAGGATGTTGCTGATATCGTCGCCGCTGAGGACAGCCGACCCGAATTCGATGGTCCTGGTGTCGAGCTTTAGCATCTTGTCGTCGATGTCATAGGCCTCGCATAAGCGCGCAACCGATGATTTCAACCCGGATATGTTGTCAGGATCGAGATGGGCAATGCCGAATTTTCCGTCCCCGATGACGGAAGCCGTCTCATGTCCGATGGAATAGTGCCGAAGTTCCCCGCCCATTTCATGCAGCAGATCCGCGGTGCGGTCTCGCCCGAGCATTGTCTCCAACTGCTCGCGCTGCACCATTTCGATCAATGTCAGATTGAGTGAGAGACCGTTCTCCTGAGCCCGTTGCACCGATGCCTTGGCAAGATCGACGAAACCGCTGAGCTCAAGCAGGCCGGTCAGGTTGTCATGCGGCAAGCCAACGGTCGCAATCGCGGCCGGCCGCTTTGAGAGCGCCACCGACAGATAGTAATGGCCGCTGGCGATCGCCGCCGGCCGATGCATGGCGACGCAAATGGCGGAGCGCGGGTGATCATTCAGGGCCTCGAGCGCAAGATCCGCATCGCGAACGCGGCCGCCTTGGCGCAATCGCCTCATCATCACATCGAACTGCCCGGCGGCAGCGGGGGTCATCTCTCCACTCAGCTCCTGGCCTACGAGCTCGCTGGCGGATTTGCGGAAAATCGACTGCAGGGCGCCGCCGGCCCAGGTAATCCGGCCGCTATCGTCGATTTCGATCAGCACATCGGCGGTGGCGAAGGCAAAGCCCGTCATCCGCGTACGATCGCGCTCAATCGCTCCGTCACCTCATCGATGGTCATGCCCACGCCCAGGAATTGTGATAATTTTTCTCGATTTTTCCAATAATTGCAGAAGATCGTTAGAACCTCGTCAAAAAGCCGGATTACCCGGCCTGAACCGGAATCAAATGGGCGCCCTGCCCATTTTGCTCGCCCGAATGCGGCGCAGCGATTTCGGGCGTGACGATCCTGGCTGTGATGACCTCCGACAGCGTGCTCGCGACAGGCGCTTCGACGCCACCAAGTGCCCGATGACTTTTTCTCATCTGGCAATGACATAGTCTCGTTTGCTTTGGCGCTGCCGGGCGGCGACGCTCACCGGGCCGCAAAAATGCGGTGACGCCCAGCCGGATGGCGCAGATGCTGACCATGCAGTCCCCCCAAACCGCCGCCAAAACCTCGCATGCACCTGCTTCGCAGGCAGCGGCCGTGGTTGCTCCCCTGGCGGAGGCTCGGGTCAAGATTGACGCTCGGCCGGCGACCAGACCGGTGCCGGGGGCCGTGCCGGCAGCGAAAGCGCCGCAATCGGCGCCTCTGCTGCGGCAGAACATGGTCAGCGGCCGGGTCGAGATCACCGTCGTGCTGCTGCCCGGTTTCGCGCTCTATGACCTCGCCGCGCTGTGCGACACCTTCGACGCCGCCAACCGCCAGGCCGAGCGCAAGGTCTTCACCTGGCGGCTCGTCAGCCTGGACGGCCAGCCGGTGCAGAACGCGCTCGGCGGTCTCGTCGGCGTGCAAGGGGCGGTCGATCCGCAGACGCAGCCGGACAATATCCTGCTGCTCAGCGGCGGCGATTTCAGCGGCACCGAGCGGCTGCAGGCCTGGCTGCGCCAGGCGGTTTCGCGCCATGCCCATGTGCTGGCGAGCGGCGCCGCGGTG
>DATLJB010000069.1:0-6481 GCA_035539075.1 Terriglobia bacterium | reverse complement strand
CTCAGCCTTTGCCCGGGCCTGCTCCGCGGTCCAATCGCCACCATGTTTGCCGATTGTCGCGCGCCGCGTGCGCCCCTCGGGGGTCCGGTATTGGTAGACGTAGCTTTTCACGCCAGTTGGAATGACCAGGAGACCGAACCCCTTGATCTCCCTGTCCCAGATGAAATAGCGCTTGTCGGATGGCTGAGCGGCGTCCACAACCCGCTTCTGGATCTTCGTCATATGCTCGCCTAAGGGTTGATCCGTGTAAGCACGGTGTAAGCAGTCGGGGGTAAATCGGGGCAAATTTCATCCCGACCGCTACCATAAAGGTAAGCTATAAATACCGAACAACAAAGAGTTTCGTAAAGGACAGTAAAACCGTGTAAGCAGGGGAAAACGCACGACCTCTGCATTCACACGGTAGGGGTCACAGGTTCAATCCCTGTCGCACCCACCATCTTTTCAATGACTTAGCCGAACCACTGTGCCGCGAGCCGATGGGCATGCGAGAACCTCGCGCCCCCGACGACGCCCTCCTGTGATCAGTGCCGCCGATAGGTCTCCGTCGCCTGCATCCATTCCCGCGTGCGCCCTTCGGGATCGGGGTTGAGGCAGATGTCGGTAACGACTGCCGCGCTATCCGCGCCCTGCGCGAAGATGCCGGGAAGGCGCTGCGGATTGAGCCCGCCGATCGCCACCAGCGGCACGGCTCCGAGTTTTGCTTTCCACTCGGCGATGCGCGCGAGTCCCTGGGGCGCCCATTTCATCTTCTTGAGGATGGTGGGATAGACGGGGCCGAGTGCGACGTAATCGGGCTCGGCGGCGAGTGCCGTCGCCAGTTCGGCGGCATCATGCGTGCTCAAGCCGAGCTTCAGGCCGGCGCGCCGGATGGCCGGCAAATCCGCTTGCGCCAGGTCCTCCTGACCGAGATGAACCCAGTCACAGCCTTCCTCGATCGCGAGCCGCCAATAGTCATTGAGAACAAGCCGGCACTCATGCCGCCGGCAAATCTCCCTGGCGGCGCGGATCTCGGCGCGCAGCGCCGCCGCCTCCATATCCTTGATGCGGAGTTGAACCAGCTTTATGCCCAGCGGCGCCAGCCGCGCGATCCAGGCGGCGCTGTCGACGATGAGATAGAAGGGATCCAACCTCACGAGAACACCGCCTTGCCGATAACGGGCGTCGAGGGCACCGCCATCTCGCGCGGCTCCAGCATATCGGCGAGATAGGCCTCGCGCCCGGCCGCGATCCCCTTGGCAAAGGCCCGGGCCATTGCGACGGGATCGCCTGCCTTGGCGACGGCGGTATTGAGGAGAACCGCATCGAAGCCAAGTTCCATCACCACTGTCGCATGTGATGGCCGTCCGATACCGGCATCGATAATCAGCGGCACCTGCGGGAAATGGCCGCGCAGGCTGCGCAGCGCTTCAAGATTCTGCGGTCCCCGCGCCGAGCCGATCGGGGCGCACCAGGGCATCAGCAGCGCACAGCCGGCATCGAGCAGGCGATCGGCGACGACCAGATCGTCGGTAGTATAGGGGAAGACATCGAAGCCATCGGCGGCAAGAATGCGCGCTGCTTCGACAAGGCTGAAGACATCGGGCTGCAAGGTGTCGTGGTTGCCGATCACTTCGAGCTTGATCCAGTTGGTTTCAAACACCTCGCGCGCCATCTTGGCTGTGGTCACGGCCTCTTTCACCGAATGACAGCCAGCGGTATTGGGCAGGACCCGCACACCGAGGCCGCGGATCAGGGACCAGAACTGTCCGCCGGCATTCCCGCCGGCGCCCTCACGGCGCAAAGAGACGGTGACGACTTCGGCGCAGGCCTGCGTCACCGCTTCCGCCAATATGGCCGGCGAGGGATATTGCGCGGTGCCCAGCAGCAAGCGGGATGAAAGTGGTGTTCCATAGAGATCGAGCATGCTTCAGCCTCCCTTCATCGGCGCGAGAATTTCGATAAGATCGCCATCCGCCAGCGGGCAGGTCGCGCGTTCCGAAGCCGGCACGACCTCGCCATTGCGGGCCGTGGCCAGCCAGGCGCCGACATAGCTGAGCTCGATCATGAGGGCCGCCAGCGTATCGGCTGCGACCCGGCGCCTTTCGCCATTAACGGTGAGTTCCATCGAAAGCCTCCTTTCCAGCTGTCATGCCGTCCGACACCTGGCCGAGGATGATTTCAGCGGCACGCTTGGCCATTGCCGGGGCGAGCAGAAAGCCGTGCCGATAAAGGCCGTTGATGCTGACGGTGCGGCCGCTGCGCTCGACGCGGGGAAGATTGTCGGGAAAGGCGGGACGGATGCCGGTGCCGGTTTCGACAAGCTCCGCCTCGCCGAATGCCGGATGCAGTGAATAGGCCGCATTGATCAGTTCCATGATCGAACGCGCAGTGATCGGACCCGGCGCATCGCTCTCGATCATCGTCGCACCGACCATGAAGCGCTGATCGGCGCGCGGCACGACATAGATCGGGAAGCGCGGATGCAGCAATCTGACTGGCCGCGACAGGCGGATCTCTGAGGTGCGCAAGAGGAGAGCCTCGCCGCGCACGCCGCGCAAAGCCGGCAGATTTGCCGCCATGCCGGTGCATTCAGCGATCATGTCGGCGGGGCTTGGCAGCTGCTCCGTGTCCTGACCGTACGAAAACTGCACATGCATTGCTGTCAGTTTCGTCTCAAGCGCCGTTAACGCGCGGCGCGGATCGAGATGCGCTTCGCCGGCAAAGAAGAGGCCGGTTCGGAACCGGCCGGCGAGGTCAGGCTCAAGTGCCGCGATTTCTTCCGCGCCGATTGATCGATGGCCCGTTGTGCGCCGGGCAAAGCGGTCAATCTCACGCGAATCGCGCGCCGGCGCCAGCACCAGGGTGCCGCTACGAATGACATGGCCGGGGAGCGCCGCATCCCACCAATCGGCGGCCGACCGGCCTAATGCGAGCACGGCTTCATCGGCACTTTCGCATTCACACCAGGGCGCCAACATGCCGCCGGCCTGCCAGGACGCGCTACCGGCAAGCTGCGCGCGCTTTTCCGCGATCCGCACATCGATGCCATGCCGCGAAAGTTCATATGCGAGCGAGAGCCCGGCGACGCCTGCGCCACGGATCAGCACATTCATGGCCGTTCCGCGACGACGCATGGCTCCGCCGCGGATAGGGCGCCGCGGCAGCTGAGGGGGTCATGAAACGGGCCGCATCGGCGCCAATAACTCCCTGGCGCGGTGGCGAACCCGCCTGCAGCTTTCCTCGAGAAGACAGATCGCATCTGTGCCTCCTTGCGCGAGCATATTGGAGACCCAGTTTGCGGGAAGGAGGGGAAACGATCCGTCGGGTGGGCACTACCGGCCGCTCAATTCATAGCCGCGCCGCGACTTCCGACATACGCACACCGTCCCTACGCCAGCATGAACTGGATCAGGTTCAACGGGTCACTGCGCTGCCGAAGCCAGCAGTATCTCAGCCCCTTGTCGGGACTCCCCAGGTGAAGCTGGATGATGCGGGCTCCCTGCCCGCCCTGTCAATATCGACAGGGTCATTGCCGGCCGGCGAACCGCGCCAATCGGCGCACGGCGCAAAGGCTGCCATTTTCCCGTATTGATGTATGATAGAGAGGCCATGCGACCTATAGCGGCGCGGCAGGGGCCGCTTGAAGGCGCTGCGATGGGGAAGGAAAGGCTGCACAGTTGACCCGATCGGATACGCCCCCAGTGCCGGGCCAGCAACAGCGCAGCAAGACAGAGCGCGATCGGCTGATCGCGGCAGCGCTGGCGGATTTGCGGGACGGCAAGATCGCGCGGGCGGAAGCCGGCATCGCTTCGCTGCTTGCCGATCTGCCGGATGATCCCGCTGTACATCAGGTCGCAGCCGTGATCGCCCTTGGCCGGAACGATCCAGTCGCTGCCAGCGCGCATGCGGCGCACAGCCTGCGGCATCGTCCACAGCATGTCCCTACCTTGCTGATCGCCGGACGCGCCGCGCGATCCCAGGGCGACCTTGATACCGCGGACCGGGTCTTAACCGCGGCCCTGCTATTGGAACCACAGCGGGCCGAAGCCGTGTTCCTTGCCTGCGTTACGCGTCTGGAGCGCGGCGATCCCGGCGCGCGGGCATTGCTCGATCGGTTGATCGCAGATTTTCCGGAAGATGATGGCTGGTTTGAGATCGGCCTCAGCCTGCAGCGTGCCGGCAAAGCGGAAGCCGCCATCTCGGCTTTCGCGCGTGCCCATCGGCGGGCTGATAGTCACCTGCGCCGCGGCGTGATCCTGCAGCAGCGGCAGGAACTGGCTTCCGCTATCACCGCTTTCGAGACCGCTGTCGCCATGGATAGGCGGCTGGCTGAGGCCTGGTTTCGGCTGGGCGTGCTCTATCAGGACCAGCACCGGCGAGAGGATGCCCTCACTGCCTATCGCCAGGCGCTGGCACAACGCCCCGATCTTGCAGAGGCCGAAGTCAATCTTGGCCTTCTGCTGCAGGAGGCAGGCGATCGCGACGCCGCCTATGCCTGCTATCGTCGCGCACTCGCCCTGCGTCCGGAAAGCTTCGGCCGCGTAGCCCAGGGCATCACCGCCGGCCCGCATGGCCAGATGTGGCTCGATCTCGGCCGGTTGAGGGCGTTCCTGCAGGGCTGAACGCCGTTGCTCGATGGGCGACGAACAATAGGCCGGTCGGGGGAGCGCGACACCTCCATCAAAACAAGCCGGTGTTAAAACAGGCCGGAAGCCGTATTGATGGTCAGCGCCAGAAGCGTCGTGTTGAAAAAGAACGCCAGCACGCAGTGAACGAGCCCCGTGCGGCGCATTTCCGACGAGGTGAAGCTGACATCGGCCGTCTGCCCCGAGGTGCCGATGATGCAGGCGAAATACAGGAAGTCTCCGTAATCAGGCTGCTCCGTATCGGGAAACAGCAGTCCCGGCGGCTGGCCACGCTGTTGAGCAACATAGAAGTCATGAGCATAATGCAGCGCGAACATTACATGCGTAAAAGCCCAGGAAGAAAGAATGGTCAACACGGCAAGGGTGATATGGGCGTAGCGAATGGCGCCATGCATATCTTTGACAACGACCAACTCGGCGACAATTGCAGCCAGTGTTGCCAGCGCCGCCAGAATGACCAGGATCAGAACAACGATCCGGCCTTCGTCCTGCAACCGTGCCCTGATGCGCATCTTTTCATGGTCGGACCAGAACATCATGCGGATAGCCAGGACCAGATAAAGCCAGGCCCCGGCATTCCAGCCGACGATCAGACGGGTAATTTGATGATGCACGAGGGAAGTCGGCAATAGGGCGATTACCAGAGCGCCGACCAGACAGGAGACGTACAATCTCGGCCGGGCACGAAGCTCCCGGATGAAAATGGAACGATGTGCATGCGGGTGATCCAGACGTCCAACCATGAGATATCCCGGGCATAAAATCAAAGAAGTGCGGGAACGCATTGCGGAAGAGTGATTGTCCGCCTCAGCCGGCGGGCCTCTGGTCTCAATCGTCGTCATCCGCCCTAAGCCGCTCGGCGCGATAGCGTTTGCGATAGACGCCGTGCTCGTTCAAGAGTGCGGCCGCCGTGTCCTCGTAACGCTTCATCTCCGCTTCCGACATGACATCGAGGTGAAGCTGCAGCGGCTCGCGCGGGACGGGAAAGCATTGCGCCACCGGCGTTCCGCGCGGCAGCATACCCTCGAAATCGGGATCATTCCATATTGCCGGAAACAGGATACCGACCTCCGTGAAGCGATCGGCGTCGACTAGTCCCGTCAGCAAACGGAAGGGCAGGTCGGCACGATTAACGGGATGGGTGGCGAAGAGCGACCAGCCCGGTTCCAGCTCGATCGTCCAGAAACTGTTGAACTTGACGACGGCACGGTCGTGATGATGCAGCGGCGTCCCCGTCACTTGTGCCGGCACATGAAAGCTGATCGGCGAGCGGGGATGTGCCTCGATCGACAATGGCGGCAGATCCCAATCCCAGGACAGCACGCCATCCCGCACCCTGACATCGCAGGGCAAGGGTATGATAAAGCCGTGGCTCATCGCGTCGATGAAAGGCGGGCATTGCTTGACCGTCCGCACGTCCTGGCCATGGGTGTCGGAGAACGCGTCCTTCGGCATCTGCCGGATCCAGTCCGGCAGGGCACGCCGTGCCGGGATCGGCGGCGGCAGGAGATCGCGCAGTTTCGGATCGCAACGGAAGATGACGCGCATGACTTGACCTCTATCGTGCCGCCGCCAGCCTAGATCGCGAGCCGATTCCGGGAAAGTGGTTTAAGGCACGCAGCGTGCCCGAAAGAAAATGGGCCGGAGAGGATCTCCGGCCCTGTCTTCACATGGAAGAAGTCTTCTGGGAGGGTATTGCCCCGTTTCGGGGTGTCAGCTCTTCTTGGGCGGTGTCGCCGGCCAGCTCTTGATGAGAGAGTCATAGTCAATGGTCTCGCCCTGGGGCTTCTCATTGGCCAGCTTGCGCTGCGGCGCGATATTGCCGTCCTTGACGGTCTTGTCGTACCAGTAAT
>DATLJB010000068.1:0-3928 GCA_035539075.1 Terriglobia bacterium | reverse complement strand
GATGATGACCAGCGCATTGAAGATGATGGCCGAGAGGATGGCGCTCTGGGGCGACGCCAGATGCATGATGTTGAGCGCTCCCAGTTGCGGCAGGAAGGCCGCGAACATTGCCGGGATGATGGCGAAATACTTCGCCACGTCATTGGCGATCGAGAAGGTCGTCAGGGCACCGCGCGTCATCAGCAGCTGCTTGCCGATCATGACGATTTCGATCAGCTTGGTCGGATTGCTGTCGAGATCGACCATGTTGCCGGCTTCGCGGGCCGCCTGGGTGCCGGTCTGCATGGCGACGCCGACATCCGCCTGGGCCAAAGCCGGGGCGTCATTGGTGCCGTCACCGCACATTGCAACCAGCTTGCCTTTGGCCTGTTCGTCGCGGATCAGTTTCAGCTTGGCCTCCGGCGTTGCCTGCGCCAGGAAGTCATCGACACCGGATTCCGCGGCAATCGCCGCCGCCGTCAGCGGATTGTCGCCGGTGATCATCACGGTACGGATGCCCATGCGGCGCAATTCGTTGAAGCGTTCGCGAATACCGCCCTTGACGACGTCCTTGAGGTGAATGACGCCCAGGATGCGGTCGTCCTTGACCACGGCCAAAGGTGTCCCGCCGGTCTTGGCAATGGTCTCGACGATGCCATTGAGTTCGGCGGGGGCGGCGAATTGCCCCCGCTTCAACTGCCGGACATATTCGATGATCGAATCAACGGCACCCTTGCGGATGCGTGATCCGTCGAGATTGATGCCGCTCATCCGGGTTTGTGCCGAGAACGGCACGAACTCGGCATGGATCGGCGCCATATCGCGGCCGCGCAGGCCGTATTTTTCCTTGGCAAGCACGACGATCGAACGGCCTTCCGGCGTTTCGTCGGAGAGCGAGGAGAGCTGGGCCGCATCGGCCAGTTCCTGTTCGTTCACGCCCGGCAACGGCAGGAAGGCCGAGGCAACGCGGTTGCCGAGGGTGATGGTACCGGTCTTGTCGAGCAGCAAGGTATCCACGTCGCCGGCTGCTTCGACCGCGCGGCCGGACATGGCGAGCACGTTGAACTTCACCAGGCGGTCCATGCCGGCGATACCGATTGCCGACAGCAGCGCACCGATGGTGGTGGGGATCAGGGTGACGAACAAGGCGATCAATACGATGATCGGTACTTCGCCGCCGGCATAGTTGGCGAAGCTCGGAATGCTGGCGGTGGCCAGGATGAAGATCAGGGTCATGCCGGCGAGCAGGATGTTGAGGGCGATTTCGTTCGGCGTCTTCTGCCGCTTGGCGCCCTCGACCAGGCTGATCATGCGGTCGAGGAAGGTCGAGCCCTGCGCCGCCGTGATCTTCACCTTCACCCAGTCGGAGAGCACGCGCGTGCCGCCGGTGACGGCCGACCGGTCGCCGCCGCTTTCGCGGATGACCGGAGCGGATTCGCCGGTGATCGCCGATTCATCGACCGAGGCGATACCTTCGACCACTTCACCGTCGCCGGGGATCATGTCGCCGGCCTCGACCAGGACGAGGTCGCCGAGCTTCAGGGTCAAGGCCGAGACATTCTCGGTCGTGCGGCTATCGAGCCGCGCCAGCTTCTTGGCGATGGTCTGGCTGCGGGTCTTGCGCAGGGCATCGGCTTGCGCCTTGCCGCGGCCTTCGGCAACCGCTTCGGCGAAGTTGCCGAAGATCACCGTCAGCCACAGCCAGAAGACGATCTGTGACGAGAACAGCACCGATTGGCCGATGCTGAGGTCACGCAGCACCAGGATGGTGGCGCCGAGCGCCACCACCTCGACCGCGAACATCACCGGGTTATGCACCATCTTGCGGGGATCGAGCTTTAAGACAGAGTCCCAGATGGCAGCTTTCAGGATCCCGCCATCGAGGATCGCGATCTGTTTGGACTTAGACATGGTTTGCTCCAAAGATTACCGCTGCGCGCTCAGAACTGCTGTCCGGCCAGCATCATCAGATGCTCGACGACAGGGCCGAGGGCGAGGGCAGGGAAATAGGTCAGGCCGACGACAATCACGATCACGCCCAGCAACAGGCCGACGAACAGCGTGCCGTTGGTCGGGAAGGTGCCGGCGCTGGCCGGGGTCAGCTTCTTCGCCGCCAGCGAGCCGGCAATGGCCATGCTGGGGATGATGATGAAGAAGCGGCCGATGAACATGGTGATGGCGCCAGTGATGTTGTAGAACATCGTGTTGCCGGTGATGCCGCCGAAGGCGCTGCCGTTATTGCCGGCGCTGGAGACATAGAGATACATGATCTCCGAGAAGCCGTGCGGACCGCTATTGGCGAGGCTCTTCAAGGCCGAAGGCAGGATGGTCGCCGTGGCGGCGAAGCCCAGCACCACGAGCGGCACGCAGAGCAAGGCCAGCATGGCGTATTTGACTTCCTTGGCCTCGATCTTCTTGCCGACATATTCCGGCGTGCGGCCCACCATCAGGCCGGCAATGAAGACGGCGATGATGGCGAAGATCAGCATGCCATAGAGACCCGAGCCGACACCGCCGACGATCACCTCTCCCAGCATGATGTTGACCAGCGGCACCATGCCGCCCAGGGGCGTGAAGCTGTCATGCATGGAATTGACGGCGCCGCAGGAAGCGTCGGTGGTCACGGTCGCAAAGAGCGCCGAATTGGCGATGCCGAAACGGACTTCCTTGCCTTCCATATTGCCGCCGCTCTGCATCGAGCTTGCCAGCTGATCGACCGGCAGGCTGGTATAGGCAGGATTGCCCTGGGCTTCCGCCCAATAGCAGACCAGCGTACCGGCCAGGAACAGCACGCCCATCACCGCGAACAAGGCCCAGCCCTGACGCTGATCCTTGACCATGCGGCCGAACATGTTGGTCAGGCCGGCGCCGAGCGCGAAGATCAGGATCATCTGGATGAGGTTCGACAGCGCCGTCGGGTTCTCATAGGGATGCGCCGCATTGGCGTTGAAGAAGCCGCCGCCATTGGTGCCGAACATCTTGATGGCGATCTGCGAGGCGACCGGGCCCTGGGCGATGGTCTGCTGACCGCCTTCCAGCGTGGTTGCCGTGACATAATCATGGAAGTTCTGCGGCATGCCCTGGAACACCAGGAACAGGGCCGCGATGAAGGAGATCGGCAACAGGATATAGAGGGTGCAGCGCACGGTATCGACCCAGAAATTGCCGATGCCCTGCGCCGACTTCCGCGAGAAGCCGCGGATGAAGGCGACGGCCAGGGCGATACCGGTGGCGGCCGAGATGAAGTTGTGCACGGTCAGGCCGACCATCTGCGAGAAGTAGCTCAGCGTGCTCTCGCCGCCGTAATTCTGCCAGTTGGTGTTTGTGACGAAGCTGATCGCCGTGTTGAAGGCCAGGTCCGGCGCCATGCCGGGAAAGCCGCGCGGATTGAGCGGCAGATAGGCCTGCAGGCGCAGGATCGCGTAGAGCGATGCGAACAGCACGAAGTTCAGGACCAGCATGCTGATCGCATAGACCATCCAATGCTGATCGTCGTTTTCGCGGATGCCGCAGATCTTGTAGATGAGGCGCTCGACCGGAACGAAGATGGGCGAGAGGAAGTTGCGCTGTCCCTCGAACACCTTGGTCATGTAGCTGCCCATCGGTTTGACGAGCGCAATGATCAGAACGCTGAACACAGCGATCTGGAGAAGACCGTTGAATGTCATGATGAAGTTACCTTTTTATCGGGCCGGCTCTAATCAGCTGCGGCGCTCAGAGCTTTTCCGGCCACAACATGGCGATGCCCATATAGATGAACAGGCCGACGGTGATGATGGCGCCGATGGCGATATCGAGTGTCATGGCTGCCTCACACCCGCTCGCAGGCGTAGACATAAATAATGCCAAGCAAAAAGAGGCCGATTCCGGCCCCTAGAAGGATCGTGTCCAACATTTCTAACCCCGATTTATAGCGCCGATTGCGATCGGCTGTTCACGCACATAAAGC
>DATLJB010000067.1:0-5917 GCA_035539075.1 Terriglobia bacterium | reverse complement strand
TAAACAATATCGATGTCATTGCGCCCCATCCCTGGTCGCTGGCCAGCCCGCTCTCACACCCCAACAAGCAGGTCGATCCCACAGAAGTATCCTTTGAGAATTTATACGCGGCGAGAAGAAAATACCGTCACAGATTTTGCCTCCTGGCAATTTTTTCTGAATAAAAAAATGCAGATCGGCAATATTTTCACACTACCCGGCATCTTTTACTTAGTGCCCGGCAAAATATGCAGGGCGAGCTGCAAAAGCTGCCGGGTGATACGCACATTCCCACCCATGGCGGCGCGGTTTCTCTGAAAAAAGGCCAGATCAGCGGCCCATTTCGGGCGAGCCTGTCGGAAAATTCCCTGGCATTAAGAGCGATATGCGACCCTCGTGCAGCGCAGGGCGCGGCATAGCCCCACGATCTCGCTAGGGGAGGAGAGCCCCAAGGGGGCCGGGAGGAGTGCCGAAGATTGGCAAGCTTGAGCCCATCGCGAGGTCATGACTGAGCCTTTGGAGAACAACAAACGAGCCCGGCAAAGCAGGCACTCGCAAGTACCACGTCGCCGGACGCCGCATCTGCGGAGTAAATGCGATATCTTTTTTATTTGATAATTACTTATTATTTACTTTCAACTTCAAAATAAATATTTCGTTGGCAACGACGGTTATTTTACGCCCCCGCCGCGCTTCCCGAATTAGCGGGACCGGGACGGGCAACATTTGCCGACGCGGGCGATATTTCGACGATCACCCGTCAAGGGCATCGCCCCGGTCTTTTCCGCCTGAAATCGGCCGAACCCTCGTATCAACGGCAGATCCTTGAAGGATTTGTCGACCATGGCAGCACAGCTGCCGGTGCCAAGATTCGGCGCCAATGCGTAAGGAGGCGGTTTTCATGAGCTCATCGATCGGCAATTCGTCGACACTCAACCTCGCTTTATTGAATCAACTGCTGCAGCGTGCCGGCGCGGAGACGGATACCGATGTGACGACGGAAGCCGGTTCCAGCCAGAGCAGCGACGAGACGACCCCCTTCAGCGCGCAGGCCGATGCGCTGTTCAACGCCTTGGATACGGACGGCGACGGCAAGCTCAGCAAATCCGAACTGCGGACCGGCTTTCAGAAGCTCAGCCAGGATATGCGTTCGGTGTTGATCGGCCAGCAGGCAATTGGCACGGAAGAGGCCGCGGGTGAGAGCACGGCCGGCCAGCCTGTCAGCAATATGACCGCAACCGCTTTCAACGGTCTCGATAGCGACGGTGACGGCACGATTTCAGAGAGCGAATTCGAGGCAGGCTTATCAGCGGCGACGAATGCGGCCGATAGCAGCTCATCGACCGACGGCGCCACGCGGCTATTGGACCGGCTGTTGCAAGCCGCCGGGAACAATGGAACCACGGCGGCCGCCGGGTCGACAGAGGCTGGCGGCACCAGCGCCGAGACCACCGAAAGCTGGCAGGACTGGCTGCAGCGCATGCAGGCGAGCAATATCGGCGATGTCGCCAATCAGCCCGCGATGGAAAGCCTACGGCAAAGCATCAACCTGGATCAGAGCCTGAACCAGCTTCTGCAGGCCACCGATGTTTCGACGACAAGCACGGTAACGGCCACGCTCTGAGCCGCAACCGGCAGGCTTACGGCAACAGCAGATAAGTCCCGATATTGCTGCGGCTCTCCAATTGGCGATGCGCCTCGGCTGCCGCCTCAAGCGGCAGGGCAGTGGCCGGCCAGACCTTGATCTCGCCGCGCCGCAACGACTGGAACAAGCGCGCGGCCCGCTGCCGCCGGGTCTCGTGGTCGAGATTGTAATGGGCGAAATTCGGTCGCGAGACCGTCACCGACTTGGCCACCAGTTGGTCGATATCGCGCGCACCGATCGCACCCGAGGCCTGGCCGAGGCTTATCAGGTGACCGCGCAGTCCCAGACAGTCGAGCGATTCGGCATAAGTGTCGCCACCGCCGCCGTCGAAGACCACGTCGACGCCTCTGCCGGCCGTAAGCGATTGCAGTGCCGGAGCCAGGGAGCCGAGCCCGGTGCTGCCCTGTATCAGCACTTCGTCGCAACCGGCCTGACGGGCGACTTCGGCCTTCGCCGGCGTTGAGACGACGCCAATCACCCGGGCCCCGGCCGCCTTCACCGCCTGGCTCAACAGCAAGCCCAATCCGCCCGCAGCGGCACGCAGCAGAACCGTCTCGCCCGGTTTCAGGGGATGCACATCCTGCAGCAGGAAATCCACCGTCACGCCTTTCAGATAGGCTGCCGCGACGGTCCGATCATCGAGATCCGCCGGGATGCGGACCACGAGATCGGCCGGCACATTGCGGATGGCCGCATAGGCGCCGATCGGCGGCCCGGCATAGGCAACGCGGTCACCGATGGAGAGATCGGCGACGCCCGCGCCGATATCGATCACCGATCCTGTCGCCTCCATGCCGGGAATCCCGGGCAGCTGCAGCAGACTGAAATCGCCGCGCCGGCAATAGATATCGATGAAATTGACGCCGATCGCCGTCTGCTGCAGGCGGACCTCCCCGGGTCCCGGCGGCGGCACCGTGACCTCCGCCAGATGCATCACCTCAGGACCGCCATATTGCGCTACCAGGATTGCAGTGGTGGTAAGGCTCGCTCCCGCCGATTGCAGCGCGGAGCGCGTCGAGGGACGCGAGAGAACAACTTGCGGGGCCGCGGTGGCGAGCATGGGCGCAGCAGCCGCCCCCGCTGCGGGCATCGGCTCCCGCGATGGCGGAACACCTCCGCCGAAATGGCGCTGCAAGGCGGCGATGCCGGCCTCATAGATATTCTCGGCGACGAGACGGGCAAGACTGCCGGCCTGGGCCGGCGGCGGCGTGAAGCTCGATTCCCAGACAAGGAGGCATTGGTTGCCATCAGTGACGGGGCGCAACTGCAGACGCGCCACATAGCCATGCAGCGGCATGGGCGAATCCAGCAGGCAGTAGGTGAAGCTCATCTCGCGATCGGAAAGGGCGATCAGCTGTTCGCGCAAGAAACTGCCGTCTTGCAAGCTGAAGGCGCGCACGGCGCCGACAAGATCAGCGGGCTCGTCGGCTTCGATCCGGCTTTGTGCAATGGCGGGATGCCAGCTGTCATGGCCGTTGAAATCCCGCAGCAGATGCCAGACTGCCTCGGCCGGTGTATCGATGACACCGCTGCGCATCACGCGGATGGTCATGTCAGGAAGGCCTGCGGCTTTGGAGTATCGTTCAATCAGCCCCCGAAACGGCTTTTCAAGGACTGGAGGGCAGCGAGGAAGACGTTGCGCCCGATATGTGCAATCAACTCCTGCTCACGATTGGGCAGACAGTCGAATTCGGCGCTCCATTCAACGAAGCAGCGATCGCCATCGGTAATGGGGATCAGCTTCAGCGTGGCGATATAGTTCTCGACACCCATGGGGCTTTCGAGGATCGCGTAGACCATGGTGAAATCGTAATCCGACAGAGCCAGCAGGCGCTCGCGGATGCGGCCGCCATCCTTCAGGGTGAAATTGCGGATGCAACCGATCTTGTCGGCAGGCTGGTTCTGCTCGATCCGGCTGTCAGCGACAAAGGGCGTCCACTTCGGCAATCCGTCGAAGTCACGGACGATGCCCCAGACCTGGCCGGCCGGGGCATTGATCACCGACGAGATATAGACCTTGGCCATGTTACGCTCCTCGGCTCCGACGATCAGTCAAGCGCTCAGCGATCGTCGTCGCGATCCGACCGACCGTGATCCTCGCCTTCATCCTTGCCGCCCTTCTTCTTGCGATTGCGGACGATGGTGTCGAGATCCTTGGCATCGCGCAGCACGTCGGTCATGCGTCCGACACTGCCGCCCTCGATGCCGACCTCCTTCATCAGGCTGTCGATCATCGGCGCCTGGACGCGGTAACGCAAGGCACTGTCGATCACCTCGTCGGTTACATTCTTGCGGCTGCCCTCGCCGCCGCCAAGGCCATCGACATGCAGGATCTTGATGGCGTCGATCTTCTCCATCGGCCGGACACTTTCGCGCACGATACCCTCGATCTTGTCGAGCAGCCGCATCCGCGTCCGCGAGGCCCGCGCCTCGTTGGTGAGCAGATTCTCGGCCTCGTTGGCCTGGCGCTGGCCTTCGGCATCGACGGCATAGGTCTTGGCCGCAGCTTCGGCGCGGATGACCGCCGCTTGCGCCTCCGCCTGGGCGGCGATGCGCTGGGCTTCGGCGAAGGCAGCCGCCGCCGCCTTCTCGGCCCCCGCCTTGGCGGTCAGGCGCAGATGTTCGCGTTCGGCGTCACGCGCGGCGGCGATCAACTCCACCGCCTTGCGGCGCTCGGCGATCTCCCGCTCGCGGGCGGTGAAGGCCTGTTCTTCCGCGGTGATGGCGAGCGCACGCGCCGCTTCCGCCTCGGCGATGGCGGCCGAACGTTCCTTGCTCTTGGCCGCCAGCGAGATGGCCTTTTCCAATTCCGCCAGCTCCAGGGTCTTGTCGCGCTCGATCGAGAGCTTGCGGATCTCGCGGTCGCGCACCACGCGGGCTTCCTCGATGCCGCGCTCGGTCATGATGCGCGCACGCTCGACCTCTTCGCCCGCGGCGATCTCGGCCTCCTCGAAGGCCTGGCGCTTGGCGATTTCCAGGGCCTGCAGGGCACGCTCGCGCTCGATCCGCGCCTCGTCCAGCAGCTTCTCACGTGCCACGCGTTCGCGCTCGATATCGACATTGGTGACGATCTCGGCCTGGCGCCTTCCGCCTTCCGCCCGCACCACATCGGCGTTCCTGGCGGCGAGGGCGATCTCGCGGTCCCGTTCGGCCAGTTCCACCGACCGGCGGCGCGCAACTTCCAGTTCCTCGCGGTCGCGCTCGCGGTTGATGCGCTCGCGTTCGATCGCCAGTTCAAGGGCGATCTCTTCCTTCTCGGTCAGTTCGCGACTTTTGATCTCCGAGGCCTGCAGGGCACGACGCCGGGCGATTTCACGCTGCTGGATCTCCTCTTCGCTGGCGATGCGGCTTTCGGCAATGGCGCGCTCCTGGGCGATGCGCGCGCGCTCGGTCGCCTCGCTGGCGGTCAGCTGTGCCTGTTGCGCCTCGTGATCGCGCTGCGCCCGCTCGCGCGCCAGTTCCGCCCGCTGCGTCGCGCGGCGGATTTCCAGCTCACGCTCCTGTTCGATCCGGGCATATTCGCTTTCCCGGTCAATCTCCAGCACCCGGCGTTCGGATTCCAGGTTCTGGTTGCGGATCTCGATCATGGTCTGCTGTTCGATCTGGTTGCGCATCTTACGGCGCATCTCGATCGTCTCGGTCAGTTGCGTGAGGCCCTCGGCATCGAAGGCGTTCGAGGGATCGAAATATTCGAGGCTGGTCTGGTCGAGATCGACCAGGGCGACGCTTTCCAGCTCAAGGCCGTTCTGGGTCAGCGCGTCGGCGGCCTGTTCCCGTACCCGGGTCATGAACTGGCTGCGGCGCTCATGGATCTCTTCCAGGGTCAGTTCCGCCGCCACGGCCCGCAGCGCCGACGAGAACTTGCCTTCGAAAAGTTCGCGGATGTCGTCGGGCTGCATCGCCCGGCGCCCCAGGGTCTGGGCCGCCAGCGACACTGCCTCACGCGTCGGCTGTACGCGCAGGAAGAATTCAGCGATGAGGTCGATGCGCATACGGTCACGGGTGATGAGGGCATTGGACTGGCCGCGCCGCACCTCGACCCGCATGACATTCATATTGACCGGCGTCATCTCGTGCAGGACCGGAATAACGAAGGCGCCCCCATTGATGACCACCTTCTCGCCGCCGAAGCCGGTCCGCACGAAGGCCGTTTCCTTGATCGAGCGGCGATAGAGCCATCGCAGCAGATAGACGCCGATGACGACGATGACCGCAAGGGCGATCAGCCAAAGAATGACCGAACCGAGGATTTGCGTTGCCATTGATCTTCCTCCTGAACCTGTTCGCCGCGCC
>DATLJB010000066.1:0-34009 GCA_035539075.1 Terriglobia bacterium | reverse complement strand
GGAAAACATTCCGCAGCAGATCGTCGTCGATCTCACCGGCCTCGATATCGGCGCCAGCATCCATATCAGCTCGATCGAGCTGCCGAAGGGTGCGACGCCGAATCTGCGCGAGCGTGACTTCACCATCGTCACCATCGGCGCCCCCAGCGGCCTGAAGGCCGATGCCGAAGCCGCTGCTGCTCCGGCCGCCGCGGCCGCTGCTCCGGCGGCGGGTGCTGCGGCAAAGACGGCTGCCCCGGCTGCCAAGACGGCCGCCAAGACGGCTGCTCCGGCTGCCAAGGCGCCGGCCAAGAAGTAAGATCCGACCATGCGGTTGGTTGTCGGTCTGGGCAATCCTGGCCCATCCTATGCCGGCAACCGCCACAATATCGGTTTTATGGCGGTGGACGATCTCGTCCGCCGCCATTCCTTTTCCGGCCGCCGCGAACGCTTCCACGGTGTCACCTGGGAAGGCTCCTTCAAGGACGAAAAGATCGTCCTCCTTTGCCCGCTTACCTACATGAATGACTCCGGCCGCGCCGTGCAGGCGGCGGCGCAGTTCTTCAAGCTGCAGCCGAACGATGTCATGGTGATCCATGACGAGCTCGATCTGCCGCTCGGCCGCCTCAAGGTCAAACGCGGCGGCGGCGCCGGCGGCCATAACGGTCTGCGCTCGATCGACGCGCATCTCGGCAACGATTATTGGCGCCTGCGCCTCGGCATCGGCCATCCCGGCGTCAAGGAACTGGTGAAGCATTACGTGTTGCAGGATTTCGCCAAGGCGGAATGGCCGCTCGTCAAATCCGTCGTCGAGACCGTGGGCGAAACCTTCCCGCTGCTGATCGGTAAGGATGGTGGCTGGAATGACAATGGCTTCATGACCAAGACCAGCCTGATCCTCAATCCACCGCCGCCCCGAGAGGCAAAACTGCGTGAAGAGAAACCGCGTGACGCAAAACCGCGCGACGCCGCGCCCACCACACCGGCATCGACGCAGGATGGCGACAAGTGATTGAGCCGGCTGCCGAAATCCGCGCGGTGCTCGACCAACTGGCCGAAGAGGCTGCTGCCAGCACCGGCCCGCTGCGTCTCGCCGCCCTTGCCACCATCGCCGGCCACGAGCCACAAGTGCGGCATGTGATCATCCGCAGCTTCTCCCGGCCCACCCTGCGGCTGGTCTTCTTCTGCCGGGCGGATGACGCGAAATTCGGCGAGATCGCCTCGCATCCGGCGGTGGAACTGGTGTCTTACGTGCGCGGCCCGGATCGCCAGCTGCGGCTTGCCGGCACCGCCGCCAATCTCACCGATGCGCAGACGCTGGACGATTTCTGGCGCCGTGTCCGGCCGACGGCGCGCGGCGACTATGTCTTCTCGCGCAATGCGACCGATGCCGAGACGACGGCCGGAGCCTTGCCGGGTGACGACAGCCGTGCACCGCTCTTTCGCGCCGTCGAGGTAACGATCCGACGCGTCAAGCTGCTCACCTTTGAAAACGAGCGCTGGATCGAGCGCAGTTTTCTGCCCTCGGCCTGAGGCCCAGCTGCGGCCAAGAAACGGTTGTCCGGTCCCGGCTTTCCTGATAGGTCAGCGCCAGTATTCCAGGTTGCCGCTGCGCGGCGGCGGACTGGACCCAAGGCATTGACGAACAAGGATTTCCGTTATGGGTTTTAACTGTGGCATCGTTGGCCTGCCGAATGTCGGCAAATCCACGCTGTTCAATGCCTTGACTTCGACCGCGGCTGCCCAGGCAGCCAATTATCCGTTCTGCACCATCGAGCCCAATGTCGGCCGGGTATCCGTGCCGGATCCGCGTCTCGACAAGATCGCTGAGCTTGGCAGGTCGGCCAAGATCGTTCCCACGCAGCTGGAATTCGTCGACATCGCCGGCCTGGTGCGGGGCGCCAGCAAGGGCGAAGGCCTCGGCAACCAGTTCCTCGCCAATATCCGCGAGACCGATGCCATTGTTCACGTCCTGCGTTGCTTCGAAGGTGAAGTGACCCATGTCGAAGGCTCGGTCGATCCCATCCGCGACGCCGAGACGGTGGAAACCGAATTGATGCTGGCGGATATGGAGAGCCTGGAGAAGCGTCACGACAGTGCCGTCAAGAAAGCCAAAGGCGGCGACAAGGAAGCCAAGGCGCTGATCGAGATCACCGAACCGGTGCTCGCCGCTCTGCGCGATGGCAAGCCGGCGCGCACCGTTCGCAGCAAGCTCTCGCCCGAACAGATGCCGCTTTTCAAACAGCTTCAACTCATGACCGGCAAGCCGGTGCTCTATGCCTGCAATGTCGAGGAGGCTTCAGCCGCCACCGGCAATGCGCTGTCGGAAAAAGTGGCGGCCAAGGCCAAGGCGGAAGGCGCCGTCTCCGTCGTCATTTCCGCCGCCATCGAAGCCGAAGTGGCGCAGCTGGCGACCGACGAGGAAAAGGCCGAATTCCTCTCAACCCTGGGGCTGGAAGAAACCGGCCTCGCCCGCGTCATCCGCGCCGGCTATGGCCTGCTCGGCCTTCTCACCTTCTTCACCGTCGGCCCCAAGGAGGCGCGTGCCTGGACCGTGCGTGCCGGCGCCAAGGCACCGGAAGCGGCCGGCGTCATCCACAGCGACTTCGAGCGCGGCTTCATCCGCGCCGAAACCATCAGCTATGACGACTTCGTCGCCTATAACGGCGAGGCCGGCGCCAAGGAAGCCGGCCGGATGCGGGCCGAGGGCAAGGAATATGTCGTCAACGACGGCGATATCTTCAATTTCCGCTTCAACGTCTGACCGCGGCATCCTTGCCGCGGCATGCCGCCGCGATCTCCTATATGGCAGTAATCGCGCTATGCCGGCGCGGCATCGGAGCGGTTGATCAGCATATCCGCCACGCGGGTGAAATGCCGCATCAGCGCCGTCTTGAGCTCGGCCGATAGCCCGATCCGGTCGATCGCCATTTCCATGCAGCGCAGCCAGGCATCGCGGGCCATCCGGTCGATGGCGACATGGGCATGCATCTGCCTGACATCGGAATGGCCGTAGCGCTCCACGTAAAGCCGCGGCCCGCCGAGGAAGCCCGAGAGGAAATTGAACTGCTCGATGCGTGAATGGGCAACGCCATGGCCGCGCAGATGCAACAGATGGAGAGGCGCGCCTTCGGGTTCATGCTCGACGATATCGTAGAAGGTCTCGACCAGCCGCCTGACCTCCGCCTCGCCACCCATCTGCTCATATAGTACCGGCACCCTGCCCGACATTTCCGGCCTCCCCCATCTCCGGTCCCCGCTGGTACGGGATATGAGGTATTTTATTTACCCCTTTCGAGAAGCATAAGACAAATCGGCAAGACCGCAAGCCCGCGACCGGCACGCCTGGAACGATCACGCCGGGGACGATAAGGGAGCGACCGGAAGCCGCCGGACGGAACATCTCGTCGGGCGGGGTGCATCCGCCAATATGACCGATCGGTCAGAACGCCGCTTCTTGCCCCGTCGCTTGCCCTTCTCGCGACAGGGTGCGGCGCTGTGAACCTAGCATCCCGGCATGACCTTGATATTGTGGCTGGATCATTCCCATAGCGGACGGGCGAGGAAGCGTGGCGTTGCAGACCCTGGACAGCCGGATCGAGCATCCGCTGCGTCGCAGCCTGATGGACGAGGTCCATGCCAGGCCGTCCCTCGGCCTGTCCGCCCCGGCGGTGCTGTTCCACTTTGCCTGGCTCGGCGATTATACCAGCGAGACACTGGCCGCCCTGTGCCGACAGCACGAGGCCCCCGGTCCCTCGCCCGCGCGCCGGCACGGCTTGATCCAGCAGAACGATGGCTGGATCAAATGGGAATGCCATACGGAATTCGTGACCTGCTGTTTCCTCCGCCCGGATAACGCACCGGCCGATACCTGGCCGGGCCCGCCGCCGGATGTCACCCAGTTCATCGGCACACTGCCGGGCAGTTGTCTTGTGGCGCTGATCCTGCGTGTCGCCGCCGATGCGCCCGGCACTTTCGAACCCGCGCGCCTGACCGAGATATTCCCCAGCGGCGAACTGGTCGGTTCGTCGATCGCCGCCGGCGACGGCATGGTCTGGACCGACTTCCGGCTCGATCCCGCCGGCTTCGGGCGCATGCTGGTGCGCAACATCCGCATGACGCCGGGCCGGCTGGGCCGCGCCGTGCAACGGCTGCTCGAGGTCGAGACCTATCGCATGATGGCCCTGCTCGGCTTGCCGCTCGCGCGGGAGATCAGCGACGAACTCGGCCGCCTGGAAAACGCGCTGACCTCGATCGCCGCCCGCACGGCCGATGCCAGCCGCCACGAGGAGGATCACGAACTCCTCGACCAGCTGACTCATATCGCCGCCGACGCGGCTGCGCTCTCGGCCCGCAGCCGCTATCGCTTCAGCGCCACCGCGGCCTATGCGCAGCTGGTGGAGCGGCGTTTGAGCGAGCTGCGCGAAGACCGTATCGACGGCCTTTCGCGGGTCAGCGCCTTCCTTGAGCGGCGCTTTCACCCAGCCACTTCCACTTGCGCCTCCTGTGTGCGGCGCATGGACGTGCTGGCCGGCAGCATCGATCAGGCGGCGGACATGCTGCGCACCCGGGTCGACGTCAATCTCGAGGCGCAGAACAGCAACCTGCTGCGCGCCATGGAAAGCCGCAGCCGCACTCAGCTGCGCATCCAGGAAGCGGTCGAAGGCCTCTCGGTCTTCGCCATCAGCTATTACCTCATCGCCCTGCTGAAGATCCTGGTGGAGGGCCTGTTGCCCGAGGATTTCGCAAATCGCGAGCATGTCATTGCCGCGATCGCCGTGCCGGTGGTCCTGGCCGCCGTCTGGCTCGGCGTGCGGCGCCTGCGGCGGGTGTTGAAGAGCGATCACTGATCCGCTGATGGCCGGTCACTATTGCGCCGGGCGGTTTCCGCCGCGGCCAATTCACCTCACCGTCAGCGTCCGACCAGTTCCAGGATCAATCCATTGGCATCGCGCGGATGGATCAGGCAGCTCTCATTGGTCTGGAAAAAATCGATTCCGGCCGCCTGCAGATGATTGACGCAGCGCGCCCGGTCCTGGACCTCCAGCTTCATCGCCGCCATCCAGGGGGGCGGATAACTGGGCAGGTCGTCGAGGCCCGGGTGCAGCATGGCGAGATTCTCCGGCGTCACGAAACGCAGGGTCCCGAACCCGCAATTGACGATGGTGACGCCGTCCAGCACCTTCAGCCGCTCCGGTCCGAAGATCGGCAGGTAGCCGAAAGCCGTGGCGACCGGATCGTCACAGACGACGGTGGTCGAAATGAGCGCGGTGGCACCGTTGGCATGCCATTGCCATTCGGGCTGCCGCACCAGATCCGGCGTCAGGTGGTAGCAGACGAAAGCGCGGATCGATGGCGTTTCCTCCGGCGGCAGGAAGACCAGCTTGAACGAGGGCATGACATCGCCGTCCGGCAGCTCGAGAAGCCGCGCCAGGTCCTTGGGCCCGTCCGGATGCAGGCCCGCGCCGGCCAGCTGCGCATGGCAGGCGACGGCGTCGTCAGTGGCGAAGGCGATGCCCATCAGCCCTTCGCGCTGTTCCAGGAATTTGTCGAGATTGTTGGTGAACTGGGCGGCGTCGATGATGCCGAGCAGCTCGATATAGCCGCTGTCCAGCATGATGCAGTAATTGCCGGTGCCCCAACCGATATGCCGACCGCGCGGCGTCACGGTAAAGCCGAGCCGGCTCCAGACCGATCGCGCCGCTTCCAGATCGCGCACGCCGATCAGCGTGTGATCAATGCCGGTTATGCCGCAACCGGACGTCATCCCACTATCCCCGTCACTGCCTTCCATCCAGCCGCGCGATTACGATCGATCGCCCGGCGACAGGTTTTCCGACTCGGTTTCTGCCGCAGCCCCCACTGCGCAAATGAAAACCGCCGCCGAGCATATGCTATTCGGCGGCGGTCGTCATGTTCATCCTGGAACGGCCGAAGCCGTCAGGCTCAATGCACGTGCTTCCAGACCTTGCGCTTGGCGGCATAGGCCAGCAGCGTGAAGGCAACAAGGAATAGCATGGCCTTGAGGCCGGTATGCTTGCGCTGCTCCAGATTGCTCTCCGACACCCAGGTCAGGAAGGTGGCGATCGCCTTCGCCTCTTCGTCGAGCGTCGCCGGCGCCCCATCGGCGAAGGTCACCGAGTTGTCCTGCAAGGGCTGCGGCATGCCGATCTGATGGCCCTTGAAGTACTTGTTGTAGTTCATGCCCGGATTGAGCTTCACGTCGGCGGGCGGTTCCGAATAGCCGTGCATCAGGGCATAGATGTAGTCAGCGCCGTTATAGCCGCCGAAGCCCTTGCCGGCACGCGACTTGGCGAGCAGCGACATATCCGGCGGCAGGGCGCCGTTATTGGCGGCGCGCGCCGCCTGCTCGTTGGGGAACGGCGCCTTGAAGTGATCGGACGCCTTGCCCGGGCGCTCGAACATTTCACCCTGGTCGTTCGGGTCTTCGTTCTGCACCTGGACCTTGGCGGCGATTGCCGCCACTTCGTCCGGCGTGAAGCCGATCTCTTCCAGGTTACGATAGGATTCCAGATTCATCGAATGGCAGCCGGAGCAGACCTCCGAATAGACCTGGAAGCCATGCCGCAGATCCGTGCGATCATAGGAGCCGAAGAAGCCGTCGAAGGACCACTTCTGCTGCGGGATGTCGAGATGCCCGCCCGGCTCGGCCATGATGAAGGCCACCGCCGCGACGCCGAGCGCGGCCGTCGCAAGCTTGAGGATTGCTGAACCGACACTCATTACGCCTTCTCCATCGGCTTGCTATTGGCATGGGCGACCGCATGTCCGCCGCCCTTCAAAACCGGCTCGCTGATCGACAGCGGCAGTCGCTTCGGTGTCTCGAAAATCGAGAGCAACGGCAGCACGATGAGGAAATAGGCGAAATAGAAGATGGTCGCGAGCTGGCCCAAGAACAGGATGCGGATACCCAGCGTACCGCCGGCGAAAGTCACCGACCACAGGCTATCGGCATCCGGCACATGCGCCGCGGCGACCAGTTCTTCCGACGGCGTCACATGGAAGGCGAAAGGCTGCCAGAACCAATCCGGCGGGTTCTTGCCGATGAACATCAGCATGGCGCAGTCGAAGACCAGCATCCAGAAGAACCATTTGAAGACCGGACGGAAGGTGCCCGAGCGCACCGGCGAACGATCCAGCCAGGGCAGGAAGAACAGCACCACGATGGCCGCGCCCATCGCCAGCACGCCGGCGAGCTTGTTCGGGATCGAACGCAGGATCGCGTAGAACGGCAGGAAGTACCATTCGGGAACGATATGTTCCGGCGTCGACAGCGGATTGGCCGGAATATAGTTGTCCGGATCGCCGAGGGCATTCGGGAAGTAGAACACCCAGAAGGCATAGAAGAGCAGGAAGATGCCGAGGCCGAACACATCCTTCGTGGTGTAGTAGGGATGGAACGGGATGGTGTCCTGCTTGCCCTTGGTATCGATGCCGATCGGATTGTTCGAGCCGAAGCGATGCAAGGCGATGATATGCAGGATAACGACGCCCAGGATCACGAACGGCAGCAGGAAGTGCAGCGCGAAGAAGCGGTTGAGGGTCGGGTTATCGACCGAGAAACCGCCCCAGAGCAGGGTCACGATCTTGTCGCCGACCACCGGAATGGCCGAGAACAGGTTGGTGATGACGGTGGCGCCCCAGAAGCTCATCTGGCCCCAGGGCAGAACATAGCCCATGAACGCGGTGGCCATCATCAGCAGCAGGATGACGACGCCGATCTGCCACAGCAATTCGCGCGGCGCCTTGTAGGAGCCGAAATAGAGGCCACGGAAGATATGGATGTAGACGACGATGAAGAACATCGACGCGCCATTCATGTGCAGATAGCGCAGCAGCCAGCCGTAATTGACGTCACGCATGATGCGCTCGACCGAATTGAAGGCCAGGCTGACATGCGGGGTGTACTGCATGGCGAGGAACAGGCCGGTGGCGATCATGGCGATCAGCATGAAGCCGGCCAACGAGCCGAAATTCCACCAGTAGTTCAGGTTCTTCGGCGTCGGATATTCGTTCGCCTCGTGATCCAGATAGGAGAACACCGGCAGGCGGTGGTCGATCCAGCGGATCACTGGATTATTGAAATGCTTGCTCATCTCGGTGCGCTCCCCTTAACCGACCTTGACCTTGGTGTCGCTGGTGAAGGTATAGGGCGGCACCGCCAGATTGAGCGGCGCCGGGCCTTTGCGGATGCGACCGGAGGTATCGTATTGCGAACCGTGGCAGGGGCAGTAATAGCCGCCGAACTCGCCACGCATTTCCGAGGACTTCTCACCCTGCGGGGTGCAGCCGAGATGGGTGCACACGCCGACCAGCACCAGCCATTCCGCCTTCTGCACGCGTGCGGCATCAGTCTGCGGGTCGCGCAGGCCGGCGGGATTGGCGATGACTTTGGTGGGGTCCTTGGGATCGACCGTGGGATCGGCTTCCTTGGCCTTGGCGATTTCTTCCGGCGTGCGGCGGCGGATGAAGAGCGGCTTGCCCTGCCACTTGATGGTGACACCCTCGCCCGGCTGCACTGCGCCGAAATCATATTCGGTCGAAGCCAGCGCCAGCACATCCTTCGACGGGTTGAGGCTGCTGACAAACGGCCAGACCACCGACGCGACACCAAAGGCGCCGGCCGAAGCCGTCATCAGATACAGAAATTCGCGGCGCGTGCCGCCGGCAGACCCGGATTCGGGAGCCGCATGCGCTTGATCGGCCATATAATACATCCCTTTTGCGATCGTCGCCTCACATGCACCGACCGCGAACGGGCCAAGGCAGCGAGACGAGACCTTCATCTTGGTCGCACGCCTTATATCACGCTGCTGGGGGCGTCATCGGCCGGCAACTTGCGACAAACCGCCGCATGACACCAGACGTGAGCCTCCACCCCGGGCGCAGCTTCCAGCGCGGACTCCGGTTGGGTATAAAGGAATTCGCTTGCCTTTGCAAAGCGCTCGGCGGCGCGCTCGACCGTCTCCGGGACGGTCGGCCGGGGCTTCGGCCGGAACCCGAACAGAAGCTGCGGCCGGATCTTGTTTACCTTAAGAAGCCACGTAATTTCTTGGACTTAGATCGAACCGGCCAGGCCGCACCCAGGCCGACGCGCGCGCGACCTGCAAGACTGGATGACGCCATCATGCGCCTTGTTATCTTTCAACCGGACATCCCGCAGAATACCGGCACCATGCTGCGGCTGGCGGCCTGTTTCGG
The DNA here is from genome assembly GCA_035539075.1 of Terriglobia bacterium. Taxonomy (GTDB): domain Bacteria; phylum Pseudomonadota; class Alphaproteobacteria; order Dongiales; family Dongiaceae; genus Dongia_B. The sequence goes on along the minus strand of DATLJB010000066.1, from coordinate 24,808 downwards.
CCTCGCCGTCGACCTTATCGAACCCTGCGGCTTCGTCTTCGATGACCGCCGCCTGCGGCGCGCCGGCATGGATTACCTGGAAGGGGTCGACCTGCTGCGGCACCGCTCCTGGGCCGCCTATCTGGACTGGCGCAGTCAGCATCCCAGCCGGCTGGTGCTCTTAACCACGAAAGCCAGCGACCGGTATTGCGATCTCGCTTTCCAGCCGACGGATTCGTTGTTGGTCGGCCGGGAGAGCGCAGGCGTTCCACCGGAGGTGCATGCGGCGGCCGATTGCCGTATCACGATTCCCATGCAGCCGGGATTCCGCAGCCTGAATGTCGCCCTGGCCGCCGCGCTGGTGGTCGGCGAGGCGCAACGGCAGACCGGCTTCCCGGCGATCGCCTGAATGCAGTAGAAATCGCGCCAAGCAATATGCCTGGCGGCCCGGCTGGAGAGAGCGAAGAATGAGCGACTACCCGACAAATCATCAAGAGCTGGCCGCCGCCTGGTTCGCCGACCTGCGTGACCGCATCTGCGGCGCCTTTGAACAATTGGAGGACGAGCTCGCCGGCACGGAACACGGCCATATGGCGCCTGGCCGTTTCGAACGGCAGAGCTGGCAGCGCCCCGATGCAACCGCGGAGGGCGGCCAAGGCGGCGGCGGTGTCATGTCGGTCATGCGCGGCCGCGTCTTTGAAAAGGTCGGCGTCAATATTTCGACCGTTCACGGCACCTTTTCACCGGAATTCCGCAAGCAGATTCCAGGCACCGCGGAAACCGGCACCTTCTGGGCAAGTGGCATTTCACTGGTCGCACATCTGCGCTCACCGCTGGTTCCTGCGGTGCATATGAATACACGTCATATCGTCACCAGCCACGCCTGGTTCGGCGGCGGCGCCGATCTGACGCCCATGTTTGTGGATGCGCATAAGGAAGATGCGACAGCCTTTCACGGCGCCCTGCAGCAAGCCTGCGACCGCTTTGACGCCGATTATTATCCGCGCTTCAAGAAATGGTGCGACGACTATTTCTACCTGCCCCATCGCCAGGAGCCGCGCGGCGTCGGCGGCATTTTTTATGACGGCCTCAACACCGGTCATTGGGCGCAGGACTTCGGCTTCACCCAGGCGGTGGGCGAGGCTTTCCTCGCCAGCTACCCTGAAATCGTGCGGCGCCATATGAACAAGGATTGGACCCCGGAGCAGCGGCATCATCAACTGATCCGCCGCGGCCGCTATGTGGAATTCAACCTGCTGTACGACCGCGGCACCACCTTTGGCCTGAAGACAGGCGGCAATACCGAAGCCATCCTGATGTCGATGCCGCCGGAAGTGCTCTGGCCCTAAAGACGGATCATCTCTCTAAGATAGAAGGCGGTTACTGAAGCGCGAGCTGCGCCCGTAGCCAGTCGAGGCAGGCGGCGCGATCCGCCGCGAAATCGCCGGCGATCCACCAGGATTCGACCAGGCCCAGCCAGCGGCCGAGCGCGGCGCCGGGCTGGATGCCAAGCGCCATCAGATCGTGGCCGCCGACCGGCATTTTCGGCGCCGGCCACCGCGCAATGACCTGGGCAGCAGCGCGCAGGTCGCGATCGACGGCGCCGCTCGGCGCATGCACCAGGACGAGATCGAGGGCGAGCTCATTGCCGTGACGATAGATCAGGCAATGCAGGGCCGGCGCATGCAATTCCAGCAATTGGCCCGGGCCGCTGGCAATGCCGGCCAGACGTTCCTGTTCGCGGCGCGAAAGGCGCAGACGCGTGCCCGCCGCAAGTGCCTGCGGCTTGTCGTCGAGCAGCGATGCCAGCCGGCGGATGCTTGAGACAGGGACTTCGCAGACCGTCTCGCGCGCAGCGGTGAGCGAAAGCCGTACGAGGTTCCGGGCTTCGGGCAAATAGGCCTCGACGATGCCGCCTTCCAGCATCTCTCCCCAGGTAGAAGGGCCGCGTTCGGCGCGCAGCAGCTTCAACGTCTCCTGGCGCAGCCGTTCGCCCGAGAGATGCGCCAGCTGCGAGCGGCAACTGCGGGCCGCGGCAAAAGCCTCGGCATCGAGTTCGCCGTTGGCATAGCTGGCGTGAAAGCGGAAGAAGCGCAGGATGCGCAGATAGTCCTCGCGCATGCGCGCCTTCGCCTCGCCGACGAAGCGGACACGACCGGCGGCGAGATCATCGAGGCCGCCGAAATAGTCATGCACGACACCATCAAGGCCGCAGGACAGCGCATTGATGGTGAGATCGCGCCGCGCCGCATCGGCACGCCAGTCATCGGTGAAGGCAACCCGCGCCTGGCGGCCAAAGGTCTCCACGTCGCGACGCAAGGTGGTCACCTCGATCGGCTCATGTTCGGCGACGGCGGTCACCGTGCCGTGCTCGATCCCGGTCGGAACGACTTTGATCCCGGCCTGTTCCAGGCGTTCGATCACCTGGGCCGGCGGCAAAGCCGTCGCGATATCCACGTCGTTGATCGGCCGGCCGAGCAGGGCGTCGCGCACGCAGCCGCCAACGAAACGCGCTTCATCGCCTTGCACGGTGATGGCGTCATAGACTTTGCGGACCGGCCCTTGCAGCATCCAGGGCTGCGGCAGGGCATTGAAGCGGATGGGGCTCGACATGCAGGCACTATTGGCGGTCGCCCCTGCCCCGTCAACAGCATTGGCCGTCAACAGCATTGACACCCGGCATCGTCAGGGCCGCCGGCACAAACGATAAGACCAATGCAATGCGGCGAAGTTCGAGAGGCCCGTTGCGCGCGCCGTCTTCCGTGATCCGGGTGGATGCCGTGACAGAGGGCTTCGGGCGCTACCCGCCGCTGCTCACCATTCGCCCGGCTCGCCGAGGATCTCGGCCAGGTTCGACAGCATGCCGGCGGTGGCTCCCCAGATATATCGATCCTCCCAGGGATAGACATAGAAATGCCGCTCTCGTCCCTGGAAGACGCGGGTTTCACGGCGCCGGTTGGCCGGGTCGCGGAAGAAGGAAAGCGGCACCTCGAAGACGGCCGCCACTTCACTGGGATCGGGATGCAGTTCCAAAGGCGGCGTCACCAGGCCGACGCAGGGAATGACCTCATAACCGGTGCGGGTCACATAGGTATCGAGCCGGCCGATCATATGCACATGGCCGGGCGGCAAGCCGATCTCCTCCTCGGCTTCGCGCAGGGCCGCCGCTTCCGGATCCGCGTCGCCGGGGTCGATGCGGCCGCCGGGAAAGCTGATCTGCCCCGCATGATCGGAAAGATGCGCGGCCCGCAGAGTGAGCAGGACGGTCGTGCCATTGTCCCGTTCCATCAGCGGCACCAGCACCGCCGCCGCCTGCAGCGGCTGGCGCGGCGTCATGTCCGGGTTGAGATCCTGATCGCCCCGCACTGCTCCCGGCCGTGCCTTCGGTTCAGCCTGCACAGTATCCTCCGGCGTCGTGCCGGGTGCCGAACGACGACCGGGTGCCGGCGCTCCCTGGAAACGGCTGATGATGGCATCACGCAAGCTGGTCATCTGTTATTCTTCCTCCGCAAACGCACCGAGCGGAAAAAACACGCCGCCGCTCCAGACGCCGAAGGCGGTCCGATCTTCGGCCGTGTGAAATGTGCCCAGTTCAACCAGATGATAATAGACCGGACGCAGGATCAGCGCGTCGAGACCAGGCGGCATCCGGGACGTATCGGCAGTCGCCTGGTGTTCCTCGGTCATCGGCGGCCGCACCCGAACATAAGGTGAAGGCTGGCCGTCAGGCGCGGTTCTGACCCAGAGCGGATGCGCGGAGTCGACGGTGACCTCGTCATCCAGATTGGTGCGAAAGCGCAGGACCTGGTCAGGTCCGCTGCCTGAAGCGCTCACTTCCACGGCCGTGAAAGGCGCGTCATCGACCACGACGCGGCCGCGCTCGGCCGGCGTCACCAGCCAGTAGGCGCCGTCATCTTCTCGCCGCAATACGGTGGAAAATAGCTTGACCAGCGGCTTGCGATTGATCGGCGACCCGCGATAGTACCAGGTTCCGTCACGCGCGATCCGCATATCCAGGTCACCGCATAAGGGCAGATCAGACGAGGGCAATTCCGAAAAGTCTGCGTTGGACATTGCCCCTTTCAAAGGTTTACCCTCCATATCAATAGCTTACGCCGCCATAAGGAATGGATCACGAGATGACGAGCAGCGTATCCCTCGGCACTACGACCAACCAGCCCCATAATACCGCAGCAATCTCCGCTGACTCTGCCGATCTCGCCGGCGAGATCGAACGGCTAGCCGGTCGGCTGACCGAGCTGCGGGCCGCCCTGGGGACCGTTATATTTGGTCAGGAAACCACCATCGAGCAATCCCTGACGGCACTCCTGGCGGGTGGCCATGTCCTGCTGATCGGCGTGCCTGGCCTCGCCAAAACGAAGCTGGTCGATACGCTGGGCCGGGTTCTCGGCCTCGATGCCAATCGCGTGCAATGCACGCCCGACCTGATGCCGGCCGACATCACCGGCTCCGAAGTGCTGGAGGAAGCCGAGAGCGGACGGCGCAGCTTCCGCTTCGTCCAGGGTCCGGTCTTCTGCCAGCTGCTGATGGCAGACGAAATCAACCGCGCCAGCCCACGCACGCAATCGGCCCTGCTCCAGGCCATGCAGGAACACAAGGTCTCGATCGCCGGCCAGACCTATGCGCTGCCCAGCCCGTTCCATGTCCTGGCGACGCAAAATCCGCTGGAACAGGAAGGCACCTATCCGTTGCCCGAGGCGCAGCTTGACCGTTTCCTGCTGCAGATCAATGTCGACTATCCGAGCCTAGCCGCCGAGCGCCAGATGCTGATCGTGACGACGGGCGCCGGCGAGATGCCGCCGCCGGCGATCCTGTCCGGCGAGGAATTGCTGGCGGCGCAGCGTCTGGTCCGCCGCCTGCCGGTCGGCGAGAAGGTGGTCGACGCCATTTTGCGCCTGGTCCGCGCAGGGCGGCCGGAAGAAAGCGATCTGCCCGATATTACCAAGAATCTTGCCTGGGGGCCTGGCCCCCGCGCCGGCCAGGCGCTGATGCTGGCCTGCCGCGCGCGCGCGCTGATCGATGGACGGTTCAGCCCCTCGATCGATGACGTCGTGGCACTCGCCCATCCGGTTCTGCGCCATCGCATCGCCCTCAATTATGGCGCGCGCGCCGAAGGCGTCAGCCTGGCAAATGTCATCGACCGTCTGGTCGCGCTGCTGGGATAAGCCGACGTAATGGCAGCGCCCCAGCAGAAGTCCAACAAGGCGGATATCGGACAGATCGAGCGGTTGAAGAGCCTGGCTGCCGGGGTAGCCAGCAAATTGCCGCCGCTGCTGATTGCCGCCGAGCGGATCGCCTTGACGGTCGAACAGGGCGTTCACGGCCGACGCCGGGTCGGCCGTGGCGAATCCTTCTGGCAGTTCCGGCAATACTATCCCGGCGACGAATTGCGTCGCCTCGACTGGCGGCAATCGGCGAAATCGGACCGCCTCTATCTGCGGCAGACCGAATGGTCGGCGGCGCAGTCCGTCTATCTGTGGTGCGATCAGAGTCCGTCGATGGATTTCGCCAGCGAACGGCATCTCGCCCCCAAGCTCGAGCGCGCCCAGGTCATGCTGCTTGCCTTGGCAACGGTGCTGTCCAATGCCGGCGAGCGTGTCGCCCTGCTGGGCCATAGCGCACCGCCGATGGCGGGCCGTACCGTTCCCGAACGCCTGGCGGAACGCCTGTTGACGGAAGTGAGGGGACTGGATCGGTCGGACGGGCTGCCGCCCGCCGCCTTGCTGCCGGCGCACGCCCATGTGGTGCTGATCAGCGACTTTCTCGTGCCCCTGCCGGAACTCGCCCGCATGATCGATCATTTCGCGGATCAGGACGTGCATGGGCACCTCCTGCAAGTGCTCGATCCTGCGGAGGTGCATCTTCCTTATACCGGCCGCGTCAAATTCGAAGGGCTGGAAAAGGAAGGCGACCTGCTGATCGGCCGCGCCGATTTGCTGCAGGAAGCCTATCATGCCCGCCTTGCCGAACATTGGGCATCATTGCGCGATCTCGCTTCGACCGCCGGCTGGACCTGTTCGCGCCATGTCACCAATGAATCGGCGGCTCAATCCCTGCTGCAGCTCTATCAATGGCTGGCGGCAGATTACCGGTTACGGCGATGACCGGCGGCGCGACCCGGAGCCGGGACCGGCACGCCGGCGGCATGATTAAGCGAGGCAGGGAAATGCTCGAACGGCTTGCGTTTGAGGAAAAGTCGCGATGCTGACGCTCGGTGCCTTAAGCTTCGCATCACCCTGGATCCTCGTGGCGCTCGCCAGCCTGCCTGTGCTCTGGCTGCTGCTGCGATTGACCCCGCCCAGCCCCAAGCGCATCCGCTTTCCCGCCATCCGCCTGTTACTGGGATTGCGCCCGCGTGAGGAAACGCCGCACCGCACCCCCTGGTGGCTGGTCCTGCTGCGCTTGACGATCGCCGGCTTGGCCATCCTCGCCTTGGCGCAACCCTTATGGAACGCAGCAAGCAATGCCGGCGCGAAGCGCGACCTTGTCCTGGTGCTGGACGACGGCTGGGCCAGCGCCACTCATTGGCAGGATCATCAAAGCATCGCCCTGGAAGTGATTGCCGATGTCGAGCGGCGCGGCGGCAAAGTGACGCTGCTGACGACGGCGCCCCGAGCCGATGGCTCTGCCATCGCCGCGCGCGTCATGAGCGCCGGCGATGCCAGGGCGATCGTCGCCGGATTATCGCCGGTGCCCTGGCCGGTCGACCGCAAGGCCGCGGGCAGCGCACTGGCCGGCCTGTCCCCCGCCGGCGACAGCGAGATCGTGTGGATCAGCGACGGCGTCGCCGCGGCGCCGACAGCCATCGAGAAGCAGTTCGCCGACGCGCTGGCACGCCTCGGCAAGCCCCGCATCCTGGCGCCTGATCCCGGGCAGCTGCCGCTGGTTCAACTGCCGGCCCGCCGCGATACCGACGGCGTCACCGTGACCCTCTTGCGTGCCACTACCGGCGCGCCCCAGGCGGTCAATCTGCGGGCCCAGGACCGCGACGGCCATGGCCTCGGCTCTGCACAGGTTGCGTTTGCCGCCGATCAGCGCCGCGCCACCGGGCGGCTCACGCTGCCGGTCGAATTGCGCAACCGGGTGAGTGCGATCTCATTGGAAGGCGACAACTCGGCTGCCAGCGTCGCCCTGCTCGATGACGGCGGCGGGCACAAGCCCGTCGGCATCATCTCCGACAGTCCGCAGCAAGGCGAGCAGCCGCTGCTGGGCGAACTCTATTACCTGCAGCGCGCCTTGGCGCCGGACAATGACGTACGGGTGGCCGATCTCAACACCCTGCTTGCCCAGCCGATGTCAGTGCTGATTCTGCCGGATGTGACGGCCATTGGTGCGGATGACCGCAAGAAGCTGCTGCAATGGATCGATCAGGGCGGCATGCTCGTGCGCTTTGCCGGACCGCGCCTCGCCGCCACAGAGGGCGTCGACGATCTGCTGCCGGTACGACTGCGGCGCGGCGATCGCGCGATCGGCGGCGCGCTTTCCTGGAGCAAGCCGCTGCAGCTCGATCAGTTTCCCGCGAGCTCTCCGTTCGCCGGGCTGACGCCGCCCGCCGATACAACCGTCTCGCGCCAGGTGCTGGCGGAGCCGGATATCGATCTTGGCAATAGGACCTGGGCCCGCCTCAGCGACGGTACGCCGCTGGTGACGGGAACCCAACACGGCAAGGGCTATCTCGTTCTCTTCCATACCAGCGCCAATGCCGATTGGTCCGACCTCGCCCTCTCGGGCCTCTTCGTTCAGATGCTGGACCGCTTGGTCCTGACCGCTGAAGGAGTGGCGCCGACGGATGAGCAGGAGCCGCATCCCTTGCCGCCCGTCGCCACGCTGGACGGATTCGGACGCCTCCAACCCGCCAGCGCACTGGCGCAGCCCGTCACCTCGACCGAGATCGGCAAGACCGCGGCTGGGCCGCGCCATCCGCCGGGATTCTATGGACCGGCCAATGGCCGCCGTGCGCTCAATCTGACGGCGTCGATGACCGGCATCGTTCCGCTGCAATCGGCGACCGAGCCACTGCGACATCAAACCGTTCTTGATCTGAAGCCCTGGCTGCTTCTGGCGGCCGCTCTGCTGCTGATCCTCGACCAGTTGATCGCCCTGGCTTTGCGCGGATTGCTGCGGCCCCGCTGGTCGAGCGCAGCCATGCTCATCCTCGCCGCGAGCTGTGCGCTCACGCTGCGGCAGGCGCCGGCCATGGCCGCGGATACCGATGACAGCAAGATCGTTTCCCTGATCCAGACGGCGCATCTCGGCTATGTCGAGACGGGTGTGCGCGATGTCGACCAGACCAGCAAGGCGGGCCTGACCGGACTGACCGAAATTCTGCTGGAGCGAACCGCAGCCGATGTGGGAGATCCGATCGGCGTCGATCTGGAAACCGACGACCTGACCTTCTTTCCGATATTGTATTGGCCGGTCACCGCCTCGCAGCAGGCGCCGTCCGCCGCCGCCGTCGCCAAGATCAACAAGTACCTCGCGAATGGCGGCCTCATTCTTTTCGACACCGCCGACCAGAATATCAGCGGCATGATGGCGGACCAGCAGAGCCCGGCCGACCTGCGGCTGCAGGAACTGACTGCCGGCATCAATATTCCGCCGATGCATCTTATCCCCGCCGATCACGTGCTCTCCCGCGCCTTCTATCTCCTGAAGGACTTCCCCGGCCGCTGGATCGGCTCACCACTGTGGGTCGAAGTCGGCCGCGATGACGTCAATGACGGTGTCGCCGGAGTGATCGTCGGCGGCAATGACTATGCCGGGGCCTGGGCAGTCGATGCCAATGGCCAGCCGATCTATCCAGTGACGCCGGGCGGCGAGCGCCAGCGGGAAATGGCCTATCGCTTTGGTGTCAATCTCGTGATGTATGCGCTGACCGGCAATTACAAATCCGACCAGGTGCATGTCTCCACGATTCTGGAAAGGCTCGGCCAGTGACACCGCATCTGACCTTCGGCGCCTATTCCATCGTCACCTCGCCCCTGCTGCCCTGGCCGGTCATTCTAGCGATCGGCGCGGCCCTGCTGGTCCTCGCCCTCTATGGCATCGTCAGGCGGGCGCATGGCGGCGTGCTGCGCCTGCTGCTGGGACTTATCGCGATCTGCCTGCTTGCCAATCCGGCGATGATCGAGGAGCAGCGCCAGTATGAGAAGGACGTTGCGCTGGTGCTGGTGGACCGCTCGCCCAGTCAGAGCCTCGAGCATCGCCAGCAGGACGCGGATCAGGCCGTGGCGGCGATCCGCAAGCAGGTCGCGGCCATGCCCGATCTCGATCTTCGCATAGTCGAAACCACTGGCGGCACCGACCACGCCGACAAGGGCACCCAGATGGTCGATGCCCTGCATCAAGCGCTTGCCGATATGCCGCCGAAGCGCTTGGCGGGGACCATCGTCGTCAGCGACGGACAGATCCATGATGCCCCGGCCGACGGCAAGGATCCCGCCATCACGGCGCCGCTGCATCTGCTGATGACCGGCGATCCCGACGCCATCGACCGGCGGCTGCTGCTGACCGAGACACCGACCTTCGGCATCGTCGGCAAGAATGTCGCCGTCAAATTGCGCGCCGACGATCTCGGATTGAAACCGGATGGCACCAGCACCGCGCGCCTGCATGTGCGCCGCGACGGAACCGATCTTCCCGATATCGATCTGCTGCTCGGCGCCGAGACGACCGTGCAGCTGCCCATCACCCATGGCGGGCCCAACGTCTTCGAGTTCAACGTCGCCGACGGCCCCCATGAGCTGACGCGGATCAACAATTCCGCCGTCATAACCGTCAACGGCATTCGCGACAGCCTGAAGGTCCTGCTGGTATCGGGCGAGCCCTCGCCCGGCGAACGCACCTGGCGCAACCTGCTGAAATCCGATCCGGCGGTGAACCTCATTCACTTCACGATTCTGCGGCCGCCGGCCAAGAGCGATGCGACACCGATCAATGAGCTGGCCTTGATCGCCTTTCCGATCGAGGACCTGTTCCGCCTGAAGCTGAAGGATTTCGACCTCATCATCTTCGATCGCTTCCAGCATCTGAACATCCTGCCCGACGAGTATTTCCAGAACATCGTGAAATACGTGGAGAATGGCGGCGCCGTGCTGGAGGTTGCCGGGCCCGGCTCGGCCGGCCAGTTCAGCCTCTACCAGACGCCTGTCGCGGAGATCTTCGGCGCCCTGCCGACCGGCCAGGAGATGCTGACCGGCGGCTTCAAGCCGAAGCTGACCGATCTGGGCCGGCGCCATCCCGTGACCGCCGGCCTGCTGGACGGCGATCCGGCCGCCAATAAGCCCGATACGCCGCCGCGCTGGGGCCGCTGGTTCCGCCAATTGCCGGTCACGGCCAGCCGCGGCACCACAGTGATGACCGGGCTGAACGGCTTGCCGCTGCTGATCCTCGAGCATCAGGGCAAGGGCCGCGTCGCGCAATTGCTGTCGGATCAGATCTGGCTCTGGTCGCATGGCTTCGAAGGTGGCGGTCCGCATGCCGAACTGATCCGCCGCATCGTCCACTGGCTGATGGCGGAACCGGAGCTGGAGGAAGAGGACCTGCGCGCCAATGTGGTCGACGGCAAGCTGGAAATCACCCGGCAAAGTCTCAGCACCGACCTGCCAATGCTGACGGTCACCCTGCCGGACGGAACGCAGCAGCGGGTGAAGCCGACGGCGGCGGATCAGGGCCGGTCGGTCGCCACCCTGCCGGCCACCGAGACCGGGCTTTACCGCGTGAGCGATGGGCAGCGCCAGGCTTTCGCCGCGGATGGCAGCCTCAATGCCCTGGAATTCCGTGACCCGCGCGCCAGCGCCCAGCCGCTCGGCAAACTTGTCGCCGCGACCGGCGGCGGGATCGTCAGTTTGACCAAGCAGGGCATGCCGGAGTTGCGCCGGGTCGCTGCCGGCGATCCGGCCGCCGGCAATGGCTGGCTCGGCCTTCGGGAAAATCGCGATTTCGTCGTCACCGGCATCCGGCAAATGCCGCTTCTGCCGGTCTGGGTGGCCTTGGCACTGACCCTGGGATTGCTGTTGCTGACCTGGCAGCGCGAGGGCCGGTGATCGCGACACGCCGCAGAAATGTCATCTGGCCATTTATGACGGCATCGGCTTAAACGGCAACGGCCCCGCAGAGCGGGGCCGTATGTCATGTAAGGTCCCGCTCTGCGGGGCCATAGAAGGATCGACGGCAGTAATTACAGATTGGCCAGCTCGCTGTCATAGACCTTCAGCAGGTCCTGGACCATCTGATGGCTGCAGCCTTTGCTGTCCTTCAATTTGCGGGCATCGGTCTTGGCCGTTTCGATCAAGGTCAAGCGGTCGCCTGCGCCAATCTCGTGATTGACTTTGTTATCGATATAATCGGCCAGTTTTTTCCAGCCGGCCGGATCGATCTGCGTGTTGCGGCACATTTCCGACGCATAGATCGATTCGTAATATTTGCTGTAGGTGCCGGACAGATCGTCCGCAAAAGCGGTGACCGAAGCGCCCACGATGCCAGCCGCCATCACGGCCGATAGAGACAACCTGGACAAACTCTGCTTCAACATTTCGGGTGATCCCTCTTGGTGGGTAATTGGACAGCGGCTAGTCTCCGGTGTCGATACTGCCTTTGCAACCGTTTTTATTTGCCGCCATGCCCGTGTCAACGCAAGCTAACTGCTTGCACCAAAGCAGAAATGGCGAAATCCGCAGGAGGGGCTGCCATATGCGACGCACAACACGTTTCCGTGAGCTGGTGGAGGCGCCGGAGATCCTGGTCTTGCCGGGTGTACATGACGCGCTTTCCGCCCGCATCGCCGCCGAGGCGGGGTTCGCGGCAGTGACCTGCGGCGGCTACGCGGCGACTGCCAGCTTGCTCGGCGCCCCCGACATCGCGCAATTATCGATGACCGAAATGGCCGACATGTATGCCCGGCTCTGCGACGCGGTAGCCCTGCCGGTCCTGGCCGACGCCGATACCGGTTATGGCAACGCGGTCAACGTCGCGCGCACGGTCCGCAGCTTCGAGCGGGCGGGGGTGGCCGCCTTGTTCATCGAGGATCAGGTGGCGCCGAAGAGATGCGGGCACATGGACGGCAAGAGAGTCATTCCGGTGGTCGATATGGTCGCCAAGCTGAAAGCCGCCCTGGATGCCCGGACCGATGCCGATCTCGTCATCATGGCGCGCACCGACGCCCGGGCGATCGAAGGCTTGGAGGCGGCGATCGAGCGCGCCCAGATATACCGCGAGGCCGGCGCCGATGTGATCTTCGTGGAGGCGCCGCTGACCGTCGACGAAATGAGCCGCATCTGCTCGGAGGTTCCCGCCCCCTGTATGGCCAACAATGTCGAGGGCGGCAAGACGCCCGCTCTCTCCGCTGCTGCGCTCGAAGATATCGGTTATGCGCTGGTCGCCTTTCCGGTTGCAGCCACCTATGCGATCACGCAGACCCTGCGACGTCTGTATGCCGCCTTGCGCGATACCGGGGAAACCCAGTCGCTGTTGTCGGAGATGATCGGCTTCGCCGGCTTCCACGATCTGGTCGGCCTGCCGCAGTTGCGCGAGATGGAACGCAGCTGCGACGGCTTCGCCCGTGATTTGTTGGAGCGCCTGGCCGATCCGGACCGGCGAGAGCCGAGCGATTGATGCACGGCGCGGAGATGATCGAGATCGGGGTGAGCTGGGTCGGGATGAGCTGGGTCAGTCAGCGCGGCGGCTTGCCGGGTATCGCCTTGGTCGGCACGAAATCCGGAATCTGACGCCGGTCGAGCATCTCGAAAACCTCGAGCCCCAGGAAGCCGCCCGCGGGATCGCCGTCGCGATAGAGCGGCAACATGCAATATTCATAAGGGTCCGATAGCTGGCCATCTGCCTGCTTCAAGGCATTATCGCCAATGATCGCCTTCTTGGTCTGAGACAAATAAGCGAAACACGCATCCCAATCGATCAGATCGTGACTGCTGTAATCCATTTCGTGGAGATAGAGACCAGTACAATCTATGCGATTGAACTCCGCATGCAAGGTCCCATAGACCCGGTAGCGCACCCGCAGCGGGTTGGTCTCGATATCGCCCATATTCATATTGGCAAGATAGGCGCGCATATCGACCGGATCGATCTCCTGGCGGGAGGGCGGCCGCCCATCGCGCCATTTGCCGCGCCAGTATTCAAAGAGATCGCGCGTCTTCCAATGCCGCGCCTGACTGGGATCCGAGAAATCCTGATGCTGATATCGCGGTAGAGTCAAAGTCGATCTCAATGAGAGGTACTGCGAATTGAATTCAATAGGGCATAGGGCTGTAAACAATTGGTTAGCAGCATACGGCCTGTTGCAAGATTACGGCAATCTCTCGCAGAAAAACAATCTGAAATGGAATAACCTCTCGCGACCGTCGTTTACTGACGGTCACATCAACAGGTGACTATCGAAAGGCGGCTGTAGACAGCTTTAGCGCGGGAAATAGAGCGGACGGGAGAGATAGCGGATCCCGCAACGGCGACCTGCAACGTCGAGCTCATAGCGACCCGGCGCAAGCTGCGCCTTGTTGTCTGCCATATCCGACCGGACATAGGCCATGATGAGCGCGCGTCCACCGATGCCGCTATATCCGGCCGAACTCACCTCGCCGACTGCCTTGCCGTCATGCATAACGATCTCCCCACCCCAGGGAAAGACCGAGGGATCTTCGACAGCGAAGATCGCCAGTCTCTTCGCGATACCTGCCTCCCGCCGCTGCAGCAAAGCCTGTCGGCCGAGAAAATCGACCTTCTTGTCCAGTCTGACCGCATGAAGCAGCCCGGCTTCAAGGGGCGTTTCGTCGGGACCGAGTTCGGCGCCGAAGGCCCTGCGGCCGGCTTCGATCCGCAACGCGTCGAGGGCATAATACCCTGCATCCAACAAACCGAACTCCTGTCCCGCCGCGAAGAGGGAATCATAAACCGTCACCATCAAGTCGGTCGGCACGTAGAGCTCGAAGCCCGGGCCCCCAATATAGGAAACCGCAGCGGCAAGAATCCTGGCGAGGCCGAGATCGATCCAGCCAACCCGCCCCGGCGCCGCAACGGCCGCCAGCTGTTCAGCCGACGAGAGGGAGCCGAGGATGCTGGCCGCTTGCGGTCCCATGAGAGAAAGCACGCCGTAGCCGGAAGTGACATCCGTGACGATTGCGTTGGTGCCTTCGGCATGACGCTCCAGCCAGGCCAAGTCACGCGTCGTCTGCCCGGTGCCGGAGATGATCATGAAGCGGTTTGCCGCGAGCCGCATCACGGTGACATCCGATTCGAAACCGCCGCGTCGGTTGAGCATGGCCGTATAGATGACGCGCCCGGCTTCGACATCGATTTCATTGGCGCAGATCCGCTGCAGCAGCGCGACGGCATCGGCACCCTGCACGAGGAATTTCGAGAACGAGCTTTGGTCGAAAACCACGGCCGTCGCGCGCGCCGCGCGCTGCTCGGCCAGAAGATGCGGCAGCCAGTCCGGCATGCCGAAAGTAGCGCGCGCCGGCACGGTGCCTGGCGGCGCGAAGTAATTGGCGCGTTCCCAGCCCATGCGCGAGCCGAATTGGGCGCCCTTGGCCTTCAAGCGATCGTAGAGCGCCGAGCGACGCAGCGGGCGGGCCGATTGCAACTCCTGGCGGGGATAGCGCATGGCATAATGCAGGCCGAGGCTTTCCACCGTGCGGTCCCGTAGATAGCGCCGGTTGGCCATGAAGGGCGCCAGGCGGCGGATATCGACATCCCAGAGATCCTGACTGGGCTCGCCGCCGACGATCCATTCGGCAAGCAGCCGCCCTGCCCCGCCGGCATTGGCGATGCCGGCCGAATTGAAGCCGGCGCCGACGAAGTAATTGGCGACTTCCGGCGCCTCCCCCAGAATGAAGTTGCCGTCGGGGGTGAAGCTTTCCGGACCATTCAGCAGCTGCTTGACTTCCGCCGTCTCCAGACACGGCGCGCGATGCAACGCGCTCTGCAGCAGCACGTCGAAATGGTCCCAATCTTCCGGCAGCAGCTGGAATTCGAACTTATCGGGAATACGCTCGATATCCCAGGGCTTGGCCTTCGGCTCGAAGCCGCCCATGACGAAGCCGCCGACCTCTTCCTTGAAATAGATATGGCCGTCAGGATCGCGCAGCACCGGCAGATCGGGCTGCACGCCTTCGATGCGGCCGGTGACGAGATAGAAATGCTCGGCTGAAAACAGCGGCACGTTGACACCGGCAAGCGCACCGAATTCTCGCGCCCATTGGCCGGCGCAATTGACCAGGTAGTCGCAAGCGATCTCGCCGGCATCGGTCGTCACGCCGCTGACACGCGGACGCCCCGCAGCCTGCGCGAACTTGACATCCGTAACCTTGATGCCTTCGCAAATCCGGACGCCGCGCTGCCTTGCGCCCCTGGCCAGCGATTGTGTCAGGTCGGTGGGATTGGCCTTGCCGTCATGGGGAAACCAGACGGCGCCCATCAGGTCGTCGATGCGCATCAGCGGAAAGCGCTCGCCTGCTTCGGCGGGCGAGATGAAATGTGCCTCCAGGCCGAAGCTCCGGGCGCTGGCCAGGCTGCGGCGCAGTTGGGTGACGCGATCTTGCGTCCGCGCCACGGTGATCGAGCCGCATTGCTTCCAGCCCGTCGCCAGCCCGGTCTCGCCTTCCAATTCGGCATAGAGCTGGGTGCCGTACATGCTCATCCGCGTCATCGCGCGATTGGCGCGCAACTGCCCGACCAGGCCCGCAGCATGCCAGGTGGTGCCGCAGGTCAGGCGCCCCTGTTCGAGCAGCAGAACATCCGTCCAGCCGAGCTTTGCCAGATGATACGCCGTGCTGACGCCGGCGATGCCGCCACCGACGATGACGACACGGGCTTGGGCGGGAAGAAAAGACTCGCTCATGCTCTAATCCTAAATTCCTGAAGCGCAAATTTTTGCAATAATTTGCAACATATCGCAACGTATTTTTGCACAAACTCATGTCAGCCATGTTGCAAGGTCGCGCGATTATCCCTTGATGGGACCGCATTTTTTGCTAAATCTCCTGCGATTGCCGTACCGAAGGCACTAAGGCGGGCGCCGGATTCCGGATACCAACGACCTCCAGATCGGGCGGCTCCTTCCCCAAGGAGTTGCGCCATGCGCCTGCTTATCATCCAGCATTGCCCGGTCACGCCGGCGGGCTTGGTCGGCCAGATCGCCGCTGAACGCGGCGCCGAGATCACCACCCTGCTGCCGCACAATAATGGCGACCGATTGCCGGCAGACGGCAGTCAGCTCGATGGGCTCATCGTGCTGGGCGGCCCGATGCATGCCGGCGACGACGCCGGCTATCCGGCCTTTGCCGATATCATGGCCTTGATCCGCGATTGTCACGACCGCGGCGTGCCGGTGCTTGGCATCTGCCTCGGCGCGCAATTGATCGCCCGCGCTTTCGGTGAGCGCGTCTATCGCTTCGGCGGGCTCGAGGTCGGTTATCCCCCGGTCTATTTGACCCCAGCCGCGCAGGAAGATGCGCTGCTCGCCGGCATGGCCACCGAACAGCGCGTCATGCAGATGCATGAGGACAGTTTCGATCTGCCGAAGGACGCAGTGCTGCTGATGCAAAACGGCGTCTGCGCCAACCAGGCCTTCAAGATCGGCGCGCGGACCTATGGCTTCCAGTTCCACCCCGAGGTCACTTTGCAGGAAGCACGCGCTTTTCCGCGTGACTGCTGGGCTTCCATGCAGCGCAATTTCGCCGCCGAAGCGGAGGCGCGCGAGGCCCAGGCCCTGATGGAGGCCGATCGTCATTTCGCCCAGGGAACCCGCTTCTGCCGGACCATGACGGAACGCTGGCTCGGTCTGGTGACCATAGCGCAGCGCGAGCGCCAGCTTGCCGCCATGAGCCAGCCGCCCCTGCCGCTCAGCGCCTGAGATACGACCACCTTAGAGGCCAGAACATGCCGCGATTGCCCACCAGCACCGAAGACAAGCCCTATTGGTGGCGGGCGGCACCGCGACCGGCGCTGCCGCAGGCATCGCTTTCGCCGCGCATCGACATCGCCATCATCGGCTCGGGCATCACCGGCCTGGTCGCCGCTATCCATCTGGCGCAGGCCGGGCGGCAGGTTGCGATCTTCGACCAGGGCGACATCGGCAGCGGCGCCTCCTCGCGCAATGCCGGCTTCGTTGGCCGCACCCTGAAATACAGCTTCGGCGACTTGCAGACCAAGCACGGCACACCCCATGCCGTTGCCGTTTATCGTGAAATGCAGCAGGCTTTCGACGCCGTTGCCGAAACCATTGCCGCTTTCAACATCGATTGCGATTACCAGACCCATGGCCGGCTGGTTCTGGCCAATACGCCCAAGCACTATGATGACATCATTGCCGAATATCGGCTCCGCCAGCAGCATCTCGGCAATGCCTTCGAAGCGGTCGCGAAAAATGACCTGCGCCGCGAGATCGCCAGCGACCGCTATCATGGCGGCGTCGTGGTGCCGGACATGGCCGCCCTGCATCCCGGCAAGTATCATCAGGGGCTGTTCAAAGCGGCCCAGGCTGCAGGTGTGGCCTTTTATCCGCGGACGCCGATCATATCGTTGCGAAGAGCCGATGCGGTCTGGCGCCTCGGCGCGGCCGATGGCGCGACGACTGAAGCACGGCACGTGTTGCTCGCCACCAACGGCTATAGCGGCCGCCTCTTCCCTTGGCTGCAGCGCCGCCTTATTCCCTTCGACGCCTGGATGATCGCCACGGCCGAGCTCGATCCCGCGCTGATGGCGAAGCTGTTGCCGGCCCATCGCACCTATATCGACAACAATATGAATATCGATTTCCTGCGCCGCTCGCCGGACGGAAAGCGCGTGCTGTTCGGCGGCAAGACCGGTACGAAATCCACCCTGCCGATCATGGCGCGACGCCTTGCCGGCGAGCTGCGCGCTATCCTGCCGGATCTCGCCGGGACGGATATCGATGATGTCTGGACCGGGCGCTGCGCGGCGACCTTCGACCTGTTGCCGCATCTTGGGCAGATCGAGGGGCTGCATTATGCCGTGGGCTATTGTTTTGCCGGCGTGCCGATGGGAACCCATTTCGGCCGGCTGATCGCCAATCGTCTGCTGGGGACTGGCCAGCGGCAATCGGTCTTTGCCGACAAGCCTTTCCCGACCATGCCGCTTTACACCGGCAATACCTGGTTCGTGCCGGCCATGATGCGCTATTACGACTGGAAGGACGGCAAGCGCCACGCCGCCTGATTCCGCAAGCGATCCTGCTGCCGGTTTTCGGCGTGGCGCGTCATCGACTTTTCGAGAAGGTTATTTCTCGAGGAAGATGGTGTAGAACTTGCGCACCGTCTTCGGCATGTGCCAGGTCCCCTTGAAGCCCTTGGCGATGGTAAAGGTATCACCCTTCTTGAACACTTCGGTGTTGCCGCGCTGATCGGTGATATGCACTTCGCCCTTCAGGATATGGCAGAACTCGTCGAAGGGATAACTCGTCAGCTTCAAGGTGCCCTTCTGGCATTCCCAGACGCCGGTCATGAACTTGCCGGTCTTGTCGGTGAAATAGTTGTGGCTCGCCTCGACCGGATTGCCCGCAACGAGCTTGCCGAGTTCCGTGACGCCACCCTGCTTCAATCCCTTGCCCTCGGGTCCGTCTTTGGACATGCGGACCAATTTCTTGCTCATGATTTCTCCTTCTGGCGATGAGCGCTTTAAATGGACGCTTTGAAACGTCTGCTGGTCGATTAGCCTGTTGCCGCCGCTTTGTCTATCGCGGCGCCTGGCGGCCGCTATCTGCGCCAGCTTGCGGGCACACCGGCAGTAGGATTGGCGATGCTTTCGCGCTATTTTAAAGCTCGAGGCTGAAGAGAAACCCAGAGGTAGAGGTCATGTCCCGTTTCGTTGTCAGCGCCGGTCCCGTCACCGCTCTACTTTCCGCCGCCTTGTTTGGCTTGAGCACCCCGCTCGCCAAATTGATGATCGGCAATGTCGATCCATGGCTTCTGGCCGCCATCCTTTATCTCGGCTCCGGCATCGGTCTTTCCGTCTTCTATGCGATGTCGCAATGGAGATTTCGCTCCTTGTCGGCCGGCGGTGCGCAGACGGACACCGCCGCCGCTGCGGTCGTGCCGATGCGCGAGGCGCCGCTGCGGCTGACTGACCTGCCGTGGCTGCTGGCGGTCATCGCCAGTGGCGGCATCGCCGCACCGGTCCTGCTGATGTTGGGCCTCAACATCACGCCGGCCAGCAGCGCAGCATTGCTGCTCAATCTGGAAAGCGTCTTCACGATGCTGCTGGCCTGGCTGGTCTTTCACGAGGGCGTCGATCGCCGCCTGATGATGGGTGCGGCTGCCCTGGTGGCCGGCGCCGTCTTGCTGGCCATGCCTGCCGAGGGCGGCGCAGCTATTTTCCGAACCTCCCTGACCGGATTCTGCCTGATCGCCGGCGCCTGTTTGTGCTGGGCGGTGGATAACAATTTCACGCGCAAGCTGTCGGCCGCCGATCCCGTGCAGATCGCAGCCGCCAAAGGATTGGTTGCGGGCAGCGTCAATCTGGTGCTGGCCCTGGCGCAACATGCCCGCTTGCCCGACCTGACGACCGTGGTGACAATCGGCGTTATCGGGCTATTCTGCTACGGGATCAGCCTGGTTCTCTTCGTGCAAGCACTCCGCCAGCTCGGTGCGGCGCGCACGGGGGCCTATTTCGCGATCGCCCCCTTCATCGGCGCCAGTTGCGCCTTCCTGCTCTTGGGCGAGCCGCTGACGGTGCTTTTCATGGCGGCCGCCGTGTTGATGGCGATCGGCCTTTATCTGCATCTGACGGAGGCCCACGAACATGAACATCATCATGCGGTGCTCCGTCATGACCATCGCCATCGCCACGACAGCCACCATCAGCATCCCCACCAGGCGGGCGATCCCGCCGTCGATGCCAAGGGTATGCATCGGCATCCCCACCGGCATGAAGCCTTGACCCACCGCCACCGGCATTTCCCCGACATCCACCACCAACACACGCATTAACTATTTCGCAGCTGTTCCGGCTCAGCTATGTTTCAGGGACTGATATCTTTCGGGGGCCGGCCGTGTCCGGCTCAGGCGAGGCTGATCGCAACCGGGAACGGAACAGCGTTTACAACGGCTTAATACTTCCTCTGGCACCATGCCGCCAATGCCGGATCAGTTCGGAGTATGCTTGTCACGATGACCGCCGCGGATAGCAGCCAGCTCAAAAAGATCCTCATCGCCGATGATCACGTGATGATCATCGACGCGCTTTGCGCCTATCTGAAGCGCCATGCACCTCAGGCGGAGATTCTCACCGCCGGTGACATCGACAAGGCCGTGACCTATCTGGTGGAAAACCCCGATTGCGACATCGCCATTTTCGACTATGTGATGCCGGGGGTCCATGGAGTCGATACCTACAAGCAGATCGTCGAACGCTTTCCGACGACCAAGGTGATCATCTTGTCCGGCCATGTGGAGCGCGATCTGGTGCAGGCGCTCATCGCCGCCGGCGTTCGCGGGGTCCTGCCGAAAACCATGCCGAGCTCGACCCTGCTGAGCGCGGTCAATCTGATCCTGTCCGGCGAAACCTATGTCCCCTGGCAGTTACAGCAGGCATCCCTTGCGGAAGCCACTGCCTCGACCGGCATCAGTCTCTCGCGGCGCGAGCAGGAAGTGCTGGATTGCGTCAAGCAGGGAATGACCAACAAGGAAATCGCCCGCTCGCTCGACCTTCAGGAAGTGACGATCAAGCTGCATATCGGTTCGCTTTGCCGCAAATTCGAGGTCACGAACCGGACACAGCTGGCCGTCAAGGCGCTTCATCAGCAGCTGACCTGACCCATCGGCATCGTTGTTGCAAGTGACTGGTGTACAGCCGCTAGAAGCTCCTGCGGCGTGATCGGCTTCATCAAGGTCGTCGTCGCGCCAAAGCTCTCCGCCACCGGAAGATAGTCGCGGCCGATCATGGGCGTGCCGCCGGAGATCGCGATGATCGGCAGGTTTTGATCCATCCTGCGCACGGCCCGAATGACTTCGAGTCCGTCATTCACCGGCATGAAGATATCGGTAATGACAAGATCGGGCAATTTGTCCACCAAGCACGCGATACCCTCGCCGCCATTGGCCGCCTCGCGGATGTGAAAACCCGCCCGTGTCAGAACGACGACAAGGAAGGCCCGGACGTCAGCCTGGTCCTCGACAATCAAAATGCTCTGCATCCAAACCTCCGCGGCGGCGCTCAAGCGCCTTGCATCTATACGGGCACCCTAATTAGACCTGCCGCAACAGGCAAAGATGCGTCGGTCTAATCCACCTGTACTGAGGTATAGAGCATCCGCCGTCCACGATCCGCCATCAGGCAGAATGCTGCCCTGATCCGGCAACATGATCCTATCGGCCGGCCGCTGCGTGATGCTCCAAGGCATGGCGCACCTCCCGGATCACATCCTCCTGGCTGAAGGGCTTGGCGATCAGCCCGTCTATTCCTGAGCCTCGGAGCAGAGGTTCGGAAACCATTTCCGCGCGCCCCGTCACCAGAATCAGCGTACCGGTGAACCCGGCGCGACGGCAGGCTGCCGCCAGATCGACACCGTTCAATTCAGGCATGGTCATATCGGTGATGATAAGGTCGAAGGCAGACGGGTCCTCGACCACGGAATTGCGCGCCATCACCGCATCGACGCAAAGCGTCGCGTCACAATCGAACCGGTCGAAGATCTTCTGCAGAACAGTGCCCACGGCAATGTCGTCATCGACGATCAGGATGCGGATGCCGGAAAGCACCAGCGATGACTGAGCAACCTTCGCTGCATCGGCCGCATCGGCGTCGCTCCTGGCGACCGGCAGCAGAATATCGAACTTGCTTCCTGCCCCCAGCTTGGACTCGACGGCGATGGCACCCCGATGCGATTTGACGATGCCGATCACCGAGGCGAGACCGAGACCCGTACCTTTTCCCTGTCCCTTGGTCGTGAAGAACGGGTCGAACATCCGTTCCATGGTTGCGAAGGGAATGCCGGTACCGGTATCTGCGACACGGATGCGCAGATATTTCCCCGCGGGCGACAGGATGCCGATCCAGGCCTTGCTGGTTCCGCTGTCCATCTGGACCACCCGGATGGGATTTTCGGATGCATGATGCGCCAATTCAGCCAGCAGCCCCTCCGCGCAGCCGCCATCGATCTCCACCGTGCCGACCTCCAGAGAAACCTCTCCACCATTGTCCTCGGTGGCATCGCTCGCATTCAAAACGAGATTCATGATGACCTGGGCGAGCTGGGTCGCATTCCCACGTATCTGCGGCAATGAGGGTGGAATGGAACTGCGGAAGCGGTGCCGCTGCGGCAGCGCGGAGGCCAGCATCTGAATCGTTTCCAGTGCGATCTGATGAAGATCGACAATGGATTGCCGCTCCATATCGGCACGACTGAAGCTGAGGATGCGCTTGACGAGATCCTTGCCTCGTTCTGCCGCGGCAACGATCTGGCCGGCAAAGCCGGCCTGCTCCGGCTGCATCGCCAGATCCTCCCGCAGGAGATGCGCGAACCCGCTGACGGCCGCCAGGATATTATTGAAGTCATGCGCGACACCCCCGGCCAGCTGGCCGACGGCTTCCATTTTTTGCGAGCGCAGGAATTGCTCGCGCAGCAGCTCATTCTGTCGCTGGGCCGCACGCCGGTCAGTGATGTCGCGCACCAGCACGACGCTGCCGCCATCGTTGCGCGGCGTGATGGAAAGATCCCAGTAGCGCGCCGTATTATTGCCGCGGGCAATGGCGATTTCCTGGCTGATGGCCTCGCCGGCTTCCGGGCTGGGAAGCGGGACGACACCGATGGCAGGAACCTCGGACCAGGAGCGCCCCAGAATGATCTCCGGCGACAATATCCCCAACAGGCCGACAAGGGAGCTGTTGGCGAACTCGACCGTGCCATCAGGCGCCACCAGGGCGATGCCGTCGCGCGTTGCCTCGATGGCCCGGATGCGCGTCTCGAGGAGGGCGCGCGTGCGAATATTCTGCTCATGCAGACGCTCGGTCCGCATCAACTGGGCGAGACTCATCAAGATCAGGAACAGTCCGGCAAGCAGCGCAACGCCCAGAAGGATATTGGTGACGTCGAGATCGCCAATGAGATTCGTCCGCTGGTAGAGCAGCGGATCCTGGATGAACACCTGCTGCATCATCCGGGCGACAACGAGATTGAGATCCTCCGCATGAGCGATAAACGCGGCGATGCTCTCGCGATCGGCAATGACAGCCTTCCGCAGATCCGCATCGAGCAGCGGAAGTGTTTTGTTGATCTCGACGGAAGCGGCTGTGACGGCGGGCAGATCGCGGACGCCGACTGCTTCACTCGACGTGTTCACCAGACCTATGCGGCTCCAGAATACATCGAAAGAAGTCTGCAGCTTTTCGAGTGCGGCCTGGTCAGGATGGGCGCGGAAGGCTTCCGCCGCCCGCAGTGTTTTCAGATACTCCGTCTGGATCTCGGCGATGATCCAGGTGCCGGTCCGATAGGTATGGAAAAGCGCGTTGCGTTCTTCATTGAGGCGATAGACGGAAGCAACCGCCGCGGTCGTGAAAAGAACCGCGGCGGCAAAAAGAACCAAACGGATAAATTGGGGTCGGCGCAGCAGCCGATGTACAGGCTTATCGGGCACGAAACAGCCTTATCTTTGCCATCGGACTCCGTCCTATTGAATCGTCATGGCCTTTAATTGCCAAATCATCTTTGCTTGCACTTCCGGCGTATTCAGCATGGGCCGGTCGGCCAGCGGATAAATGACCCAGAGCGGCCCCTTCTCACGCACCGACATCGGCTGATCGTCATAAGCATACGCGATGATGACATCGTCTTCGGCGGCATCGCGAACGGGAATTTCGACCATGTAATCGTTCAGCGCGATAGCCTCGATGATATTCCCCGAGGCGCCGACGGCTTTCAAGAGATCCGCCAGCCGGACCCCGGTCAGCTTATGGATGCCCTCGAACCAGGGGGTAGATGTGTCGATCGAGACAGCCGGCATTTGCTTCAGCATTGCCATATCGAACTGGGCGCGCGCCGAGGAGCCATTGCCTTGCCCGATCGCACCGGAGACTTCGAGCACGACTTTGCCGGTCGGCTGCGGCAGCCCGAAGGCTTCCGCCGAACAAACCATGGCAAGGGTGAGCCAGAGCGCCGGGAGCAACCCGCGCCAGATGTTAAGGGGCG
Source organism: Terriglobia bacterium (assembly GCA_035539075.1). Taxonomy (GTDB): domain Bacteria; phylum Pseudomonadota; class Alphaproteobacteria; order Dongiales; family Dongiaceae; genus Dongia_B. The sequence continues at coordinate 651 of DATLJB010000066.1, read as the reverse complement.
CCATCGGCAGGCCTCCGAAAGACTTCAGCTCCCCTGGTTATCAATCCCGGGGCTCAAAAAGCCAAACCGGCAGCCGTATAGCCGCCCCATACTCAAGTATAGGTCTGAACAATCGGCGAAGCTGCGCCACGGCCGGACAGGGCGAGGCGCAGCGCGTGGCGGGTGTTTAGCCGGCGCGCCTTAAAGGCAGGGCGACGACCATTGCCGGCTGCAGCATGGCGGCTGCCTCGCGGACCGCCGCGGCGGGCAAGATCACGCAAAGGCCCGGCTGTTCCAGGCGAATAGCTTCCAGCCGGTTACCGGAAAGCTGGCCGTCGAAATCAGCCACCAGAATGCCCTCCTCCTGGCCCGGCAGGCCATAGAGGCGGAGATGCCCCTCGGCATCCCGGCGCAAATCGACTTCCAGGGAAAAGTGCCGCCAGATCTCGGTTTCGCCGCGCCGCCAATCCTCGCGGCACTGACGGATCAGGTCGATCTCGATATCGACATGGACGGTTCGGCTGGCTGGCTGGGATTTTGGCGCAGGACGAAAGGGTACGACCCGATCATCGTCAATCCGCATGGCCTGTCCCTCCTCGGGGAGCTCGGCGCGGACGGACAGCGGGTCGGGCGCCGCGACCTCCGCACCGTCCCGCAAGATGCGATATGACT
>DATLJB010000065.1:0-24017 GCA_035539075.1 Terriglobia bacterium | reverse complement strand
CCCGAATGAAGGCGATGCCGGATTGGCCATGCATCTCTCGCAGCTGATGACATCGCCAGGCGATCGGATCGGCAGCGGGCGATGGGCTGGAGATGAATGCGCGATCATCCGCCCCGATTCCGCGGTTGGGGCAACAGACACAAGGACTACGACTATGAAGAAATTCGCTCTCATTCTCACTGCCGGCGCCATGCTGGCCGCCGGTGGCACCGCTGCCTATGCCGCGACCCTGACGCCGGCGCAGCAGTGCACGAAGCTGGAGAAGCAGTTCGACGCCGCGATCAAGAAGCACGCCAATGACCCGAAGGCCGCCGATGCCAAGCAGGCCCGGACCGATGGCGGCGATCTCTGCAAGTCGGCCGACAAGAAGGCCGACGGCGTGAAGAAGCTGCAGGATGCGGTCACCGATATCGGCCTGAAGCCGCGCGCCTAAGCCCTCAGAACCGGGGCTTACCGGCCTCGGCGGCAGGCGACCATCAACGCGGCGGCAGCAATGCCGCCGCGTTTCGTTTGCCGGCCCTTCCCCTTGTCGCCCCGGACGCTCCAGCCCGGAGACGCAGGCCGCGGCAGGCCTGAAAGCCCTGGCAGACCTGAGAGCCCCGGCGGCGCCGGCACCGCTTGCCATCCCTGACGGCTGATCTTAAGGTGCGAGCGGCTTCTCATGAGGAATATATGCCGCCGTCTCTGACGGAGATCGAGACCTGGGTCTTTGATCTCGACAACACGCTTTACCCCGCCTCCTGCCGGCTGTTCGATCAGGTCGACCAGCGCATCGGCCTCTATGTTCAGCAGTTGCTCAATCTGTCGCCGGAAGATGCCCGCGCGCTGCAGAAGCAGTATTTCCGCGAACACACCACCACCCTGCGCGGCCTGATGATCAACCATGGGGTCGAGCCGGGCGATTTCCTCGATTTCGTGCATCAGATCGATGTCAGCGGGGTTCAACCCGATGCGCGGCTGGATGCAGCTTTGACGGCCCTGCCCGGCCGCAAGGTGATCTTCACCAACGGCACGGTGAAGCACGCCGAGAACGTCATGGGGCGGCTGGAAATCGGCAGCCATTTCGACGGAATTTTCGATATCGCCCACGCGAACTACATCCCGAAGCCGGATCACGGCAGCTACCGCGCCATGCTGGAACGCTTCGGCATCGCGCCGGAACGCGCCGCCATGCTGGACGATATGCCGCGGAATTTGCAGCCGGCGGCGGAACTGGGCATGTGCACCATCTGGATCCAGACCCATAATGACTGGGCCCAGGCCCTCGATGACATGAGCTTCGTGCATCATGCCACTGACGACCTGGCAGCTTGGCTGAACGACACGGTGATCAGGAGCAGGAAATCCGCATGAATATCGCTCAATTGCAGGCCGCCATCGATGGCGCCTGGGACAAGCGTACCGAGATCAACAGCGCGACCGGCGGCGATATCCGCGCCGCGGTCGATGCCGCCCTCACCGCGCTGGATCGCGGCGAGCTGCGCGTCGCCGAGAAGCGCGACGGCAAATGGGAGACCAATCAGTGGCTGAAGAAAGCCGTGCTGCTTTCCTTCCGGCTCAATGATTCGCAGGTCATTCCCGCCGGCGACGATTACACCGCGCTGGGGACGGGCAAGGGCGCCTGGTTCGACAAGGTGCCGTCGAAATTCGCCGGCTGGGGCAAGACCGAGTTCAACGATGCCGGCTTCCGCGCCGTGCCGAACTGCGTCGTGCGCCGCAGCTCCTATATCGCCCCCGGCGTGGTGCTGATGCCGAGCTTCGTCAATGTCGGCGCCTATGTCGATTCCGGCACCATGGTCGATACCTGGGTGACGATCGGTTCCTGCGCCCAGATCGGCAAGAACTGCCATATTTCCGGCGGTGTGGGCATCGGCGGCGTGCTGGAACCGCTGCAGGCCGGTCCCGTTATCATCGAGGACAACTGCTTCATCGGCGCCCGCTCCGAAGTGGTCGAAGGTGTCGTGGTCGAGGAAGGTGCGGTCCTCTCGATGGGCGTCTATATCGGCCAGACCACCAAGATCATCGACCGGGCGACCGGCGAGATCTTCTACGGCCGCGTGCCGGCCTATTCGGTGGTGGTCTCCGGCAATCTGCCCGGCAAGCCGCTGCCCAATGGCGAGCCCGGCCCCAGCCTCTATTGCGCGGTGATCGTCAAGCGGGTCGATGAGAAGACCCGCTCGAAGACCTCGATCAACGAGCTGCTGCGCGATACCGACCAGCGTACCGCCTAGGAGCATCATGAGCGCACCGGTCCTCGACCCCGTTAAGCTGGCGGCGGAACTGATCCGCCGCCCCAGTGTCACGCCGGAAGATGCCGGTGCGCTCGATGTCCTCACCACCGCCCTGGAAATGGTCGGCTTCACCTGCCGGCGCATGCCCTTCCAGAAGCCCGGCACCGACCGCATCGACAATCTCTATGCCAAGGCGACGCGCACCGGCGCCGGCCGGCAAAACAAGCCGAGGCATTTCTGCTTTGCCGGCCACAGCGATGTGGTGCCGGTCGGGCGGCGCGAGAGCTGGAGCGTCGGGCCGTTCGACGGCACCATTATCGACGGCCGGCTCTATGGCCGGGGCGCGGCCGATATGAAGGGGGCGGTCGCCGCTTTCGCCGCCGCCGCCGGACGTTTCCTCGACCGGCAGAGCGCCGATTTCAGCGGCAGCATCTCGCTGCTCATCACCGGCGACGAGGAAGGCCCGGCCTATAACGGCACCAAGCCGATGCTGGAAACGCTCGCCGCCGAGGGCGAGACCTGGGATGCCTGCCTGGTCGGCGAGCCGACCAACCCGCAGAAACTGGGCGAAATGGCCAAGATCGGCCGGCGCGGCAGCTTCACCGGGCATCTGGTGGTGCAAGGCGTCCAGGGCCACACCGCCTATCCGCATCTCGCCGACAATCCGATCCATCGCCTGGCGAAGATGATCGCCGCCCTGACCGAAACGCCGCTGGATGCCGGCACCGAGCATTTCCAGCCGAGCTCGCTGCAATTCTCCACTGTCGATGTCGGCAACGGCGCCAGCAATGTCATTCCGGCGGAAGCCCGTGCCACCTTCAACGCGCGTTTCAACGACCGCTTCACCATCGCCAGCCTGGAAGCGGAAATCCGCCGCCGGCTCGATGCGTTGGGTGGTCATTACGAGCTCAGCCTCGGCTCCTGCTCGGCCTCCTTCATCACGCCCATCGGCCGCCTGAGCGACATCCTGTCGAACGCCGTGCAGCGCGAGCTCGGCCGCAAGCCGGAACTCTCGACCACCGGCGGCACCTCGGATGCCCGCTTCATCAAGGATTACTGCCCGGTGGTGGAATTCGGCCTTGCCGGCCAGACCATGCACAAGGTCGACGAGAACGTGCCGGTCGCCGATATCATCGCGCTCAGCCGCATTTATGAACATGTCCTCGAGGCCTTCTTTGATGATCAGCCTCGCTGAGACCAGATATGCCCTGCGGGGCCTGGTCCGCATTTTACGCTTCGATCCCCGTTTCATGGACTTCTATGACCGCAGCAGGGACGGCGCCTTGCGTTCGTTCTGGCTGTCCGTGCCGCTGCTGCTGGTCTTCCTGTTGCGGCTCTATGTCCTGCGTGATCCGCAGGATCCGCCGATCACCTGGCGCATGTCCGCCGCCATGGTCATCGCCTATGCGCTCAACTGGATCTATTTCCCGCTCTTCCTGCTCTGGATCGCCCGCCATATCGAGCGGGAGAAGCGGGTGATCGGCTGCATCGCGGTCTATAACTGGCTCAGCATTCTCTCCATCTTAACCGGCCTGCCGATTGCCTTCCTCGGCTGGGCGGGGATGCAGGCGAACATGCTGGCGGCACTGGATATCGCCAGCCTGATTCTGTCCCTGATCTGCGAAGGTTTCATCCTTGCCGTCTGCCTGCAGATATCCGCCTTCTTCGCCGCCGCCTTCGTCATACTCGATTTCATCCTCAGCCAGATCCTCTTCTCGATCGCAGACCATATCGGCCGCGTGCCGATTTTCTAGACCTGCCGCCGACCGGCTTGCTGGCGGAAATCCATCGGCACCCGCCCCGCCGGAGGCTTTGCGGAAAACTCATGAGGTGGCCGAAAAATTCGACCGGCCTTTTGGCGCTTGCGGCGAGAACGCAGCAAATCTTGTCGCAACCATGCGGACGCAATTTTCCCTTCGCAGCTTAGAGTTTGCCTGTCCGATGCAAATGCATCGGGCGAGCCAAGGTGCCAGAAATGCTTGTCATTGCTGGATAATTGGGAAGCGCGGTGCGATGAGGCGGATGTAGCCGTCCCATCAATTCCGCCACTGCCCCGCAACGGTGGGGCTGGTCAAGCGTCGCGGGCAAGCCACTGGGGCCTCCAAGAGTCCTGGGAAGGTCGCGATGAAGCGGGGAACTCGGCGCCAGCCGGGTCCATGCGCCAGCCGAGTCCGGAAACCAGCCTTTGCTCTGATACCAGACGGATCGCGGGGGTGATCGCGTCCAAAGGCCGAGTGCGACCGACGCGCCGAGCGACGGATAATGCACGCCTTGGCCGCGGACCCAGCCGCCGATGATCCATCACGCAACCGTCCTTCCGTGGGGAAGGATCAAAAGATGGACCGCGCCATGCCGATGACCGCAAGCAGCCGAATGCTGACCGAACTCAACAACCGCAAGCCCAATTACAGCCTTGCCCAGCCCTTCTACAACGACCCGGCCTTCTACGAGCTGGACATGCAGCACATCTTCGGCCGCAACTGGCTGTTCGCCGGCCTGACCTGCGAGATCCCGACGCCGGGGAAGTATCTCACCGTTTCATTCGGCAATGAGTCGGTCGTCGTGCTGCGCGATTCGCAGCGCGAGATCCGGGCCTTCCACAATACCTGTCGCCATCGCGGCTCGCGCCTGTGCCTGAAGGAAAAGGGCAGCGGCGCCAAACTGGTCTGCCCCTATCACCAATGGACCTACAATCTCGACGGCTCGCTGGCCTTCGCCGGCCATATGGGCGGCGATTTCGACAAGAGCCATTTCTCGCTGAAGCCGGTGCATGTCGAAGTGGTAGCCGGCTACATCTTCATCAGCCTGGCCGACAACCCGCCCACTTTCGACGATTATCGCCGCGACGTCGAGCCCTATCTCGCCCCGCATGACATCGACAACTGCAAGGTCGCCTTCGAACAGACCCTGATCGAGAAGGCCAATTGGAAGCTGGTCATCGAGAACAACCGCGAATGCTATCACTGCAAGGGATCGCATCCGGAACTGCTGAACACGCTCTCCGAATACGACAACACCGACGATCCCCGGCTCGATCCGAAATACCGCGAGCTGCTGCTGAAGAAAGCGGCCGACTGGGATGCGATGGGCATCGCCAATGCCGCCACGCCGCATAACCTGCGCTACCGCGCCGTGCGCCTGCCCTTCATCCGCGGCGCCCATTCCATGACCATGGACGGCACCCTCGCCAGCAGGAAGCTGCTCGGCCAGCTGACCGACCCCGATATGGGCTCCTGCCGCATGCTGAGCCTGCCCAACAGCTGGAACCACCTGCTCTCCGATCACGTCATCGCCTTCCGCGTGCTGCCCTTGGGCCCGCAGGAGACCGCCGTTACCACCAAATGGCTGGTGCATAAGGATGCCGTCGAAGGCGTCGATTATGACGTCGAGCGCCTGTCCAAGGTCTGGGCGGCGACCAACGAGCAGGACCGCAAGCTGGCCGAAGACAACCAGCTCGGCATCAATTCCAAAGCCTATGAGCCGGGTCCCTATTCCGCCGATATCGAATTCGGCGTGCGCAACTTCGTCGACTGGTATTGCGGCGAAATGAGCCAGGAACTCAGCCGGAACCTGAGCTACGCCGTGGCGGCGGAATAACAGGGCTGAATAACAGGGCGGGCGGCTGGAAAAAGAACGGCCGGAAGACGGGCGGCGGGATGTTCGCCGCCGCCCGAATTCGCCGCGCCCTCTATCCCGGACAAGCTGCGCTGTCATGGTTGATTGCGAGCCGCCGATGGCTTAGAGATCGCTGGGTGCCAATTGGCGCCTGGCGGGGCCAGGCCGGGCGACCATGGATCCGCTTTCGTACCGGGATACCCAGACAGCATGACGGTCGGACGTCGCCATTATCTTGTGATTGCGCAGATACTGATTTCGGCGGCGCTCCTGGCCTGGCTCATCCATTTCGCCCAGCCGGAGAAGCTGTGGGACGCCGTCGCGAATATATCGCCGACGGCCATGGCGCTGGCGGCCTTGGCCATGATCGTCTGCAACATCGCCGCGGCCTTGCGCCAGTCCATCATCCTCGGGGCACTGGGCATCGATGTCACCTTCCGCCAGATGATCGTCCTCAATTGGATGGGCCTGTTCGCCAATAACTTCCTACCGAGCTCTGTCGGCGGGGATGCCGCCATTGCCGCTTTCCTGCAGCGGCGCTATCAGCGCCTCGGCACCATCGTCTCGGCATTGCTGATCAATCGCATTTCCGGACTGATCGCTTTGCTGATCGTGCTGCTGGCACTGCTTCTGGTGGTCGATCTCGGGCCTTTGCAGCTGCTCGTCAACCGCCTCATCTTCTGGTCGATCGGCCTTCTGGCGCTCGGCATCGCCGGCATCGGCCTGCTTTTTCTGCTGCACCGGACCGGTAACCGGCTGTCGCGCCTGATCGTCGCGATCTTCAGCAAGCTGCAGCTTGTCGGCGCGACGGCGCGGAGCCTTGGCCAGCGCTTCTACAGCATCGCGCTTCTATCCCTTGCCACCATCGGGCTGACGATGGCGGGGCCGGGAATCCTCGGCCTATGGCAATATCCGCCCGGCAGTTTCTGGAGCACGATCACCATCGTCCTGATGCTGCAACTGGTGCAACTGATCCCGATCAGCTTCAACGGCATCGGCATGGCGGAATCGCTCGTCACCTACTGCCTGACGCGGATCGGATGGCCGCTTCAGGACGCCGTTCTCTTCGGCCTTGTCATCCGCGCCCTGTCGATCGCCGTCTCCCTGCCCGGCGCGCTTGCCTTCGTTTTCCTCCCGGCAAGGGCCGCGAAGCAGCAGGCATAGCCGGTTCCAAAGTGCGATCGTTTTGAGGAGGGACGGATTCACGTTTTAGCCAGAATCGCGAAGCGATTCCGTCTAAAACAATCCGGCTCTAGATCTGCGCAGCGCGCAGAATACCGACCGCTGCCAGCGCCGCGACCCGGCAGCCGAGAACGATCTCGGCGACATCCGTATCCTCGGTGAAGTCATGGCTGATTCCGCCGATGCTGGGGACGAAGAGCATGCCGCTCGGCAGGTGCGGCGCGATGACTTGGGCATCGTGCCCGGCGCCGCTCGGCATGCGGAGCCACCGGCCAGGTGCGATCCGCTCGGCCGCGGCGGCGATATGATCCTGGATCGCGGCCGACATCTGCGCCGGTTCCGACGGCAGATCGGCATCCGCCAACGCCACCCGCACGGGTCCCCTGGCATCGGCATCGCGCATACGCGCAGCAAGGCAGTCATCCATGGCTTGCAGCCGCGCCGGATCACCATCGCGATACTGCAGCAGCAATTCCGCCCGGCCGGGGATGACACCGAGGGCGCCTGGATCGAGCTCGATCCGGCCGAAGGTCCAGACCGTGTCGGCATCGGCCAAGGCGGCGAAGGCGCCATTCAGGCCATGGGCAAAATCAATCAGGGCGGCACCCGCATCGCGCCTGATCGCCATCGGCGTCGTGCCGGCATGGTTGCGCTGGCCGGTGAAGGTGATGCGCTTCTCGCGGATGCCGACGATCGAGGTGACGATGCCGATCGATTTGCCGGCGGCTTCGAGCCGCCCGCCTTGCTCGATATGCGGTTCGAGATAGGCCGTGTAGCGGCCCGGCTGCAGACGATAGCGCGGCTGGTCGCCGAGACCAGCCGATCGCAGGGCATCGGCCAGTTTCTCCCCGGAGAGGTTGGTTGCCTGTGCGATCGATTCGTCGACCGGCTCGCCGACAAAGCTGCGGCTGCCGAGATAGCCGGAGAACGTGCCCTCTTCATCGCTCCAGGAGACGACATCGACCGCGAAATCCCGCGTCGCCGGGCATTCCTGCAAGGCGCGCGCAATTTCCAGCCCATAGATGACGCCAAGCGCACCGTCGAGCCAGCCACCGGTCGGCTGGGTATCGGTATGGGAACCGATCAGCAGCCGGGGTCCGGGCCTGGTCGAACGGCCCCAGACCGAACCGACCCCATCGATGTTGGCTGCGAGCCCGGCTTCCGCCATGCGACCTGCCAGCCAATGCCGTGCGGCAATATCGACCGGCGACAAGGCAAGCCGCACCACGCCGGTTCCCGCGGCGCCAAACGACCGCAGCTGCCGGAGGTCCTCCAGCAGCCGCTGACCATTGATCTCCGGTGTCAACTGCCGGCTCAGACCGGCTCGCCGGCCTTGATGCGCAGCACCCGCAGCCGGCTTTCGACATCTTCCTTGTTGAGATAGACGCCGGCCAGGCGGCGATAGCCGGTATAGGCGTCACGGGCATGCAGGACCCGCCAGTTGTCGAACAGCAGCACGGAACCCGGCAGCAGCCTGCGGCGATACTGCAGGCGCTCATCCTTGCAATATTTGGCGAAGGTGGCCAGCGCCCGATAGAAGGTCTTCTGCTGCGCCGCGCTCAGCGTGAAGGGCGCGCGATCATGATTGTTGTAGCTGACCTGGACGAGTTCGCCGAGATCATTGAGGCGGAACAGCGGCCGGCGGGCCATCAGGTGGACGCCGCGCTCGTGATCGAGGTACTGGCCGGGAATGGCGATCTCGGTCAGCGCCTTGAAATCCTCCGGATGTTCGTGGCGCATCAGTTCGGCGATCTTGAAGCCGTCGATCAGCACATTCTCGCCGCCGGTGCAGTCCGCCGCCAGGCAATGGAACATCTGGTAGCCGGGCGCGTCGAAGGCATAGGTACCGTCGGTATGCGGCCCGATCGCCATCGAGGTATAGGCGGTGTCCTTGTGCTCCATATTGGCGGTGAAGTCCCAATAGCCGCCGAAGATCGTCTCGCGGATATAGGCGATGCGCTTGGCAACCGCCTGGGTGGCCTCGGGCGTGCCGGGGACACCTTCAACGAAAGCAAAGCCGTAGCTCTCCACCTTTTCAAGGTAGTCCTTGAGGACGGCATCGTCCTTCATGAAGCCGTCATAGGCAACCGAGGGGGCGCCGGCCGCCATGGCGTCGCGATCCCAGATCCGGCGCTTGACCGGCAGGATATCCGGCGCCTTGCGCAGATCGGCGAGATAGCCGACATCGAAGCGGCTGACATGGTCCTCGCTGGCCCAGTCGATGCGCAGCACCCGGCCGTTTTCTTCAAGGGCGACGGCCTTGGCGCTAATGTCGCTCGGGATACCGAAGGTATTGAGGAGGCGCTGCTTGGTTTCAGGGTGATGCGACTGGCTCGACTGGCAATGGTCGCGCAGCCAGAACAGCGACAGGGCCGCCTGCGGCCGGCCGTCACTGAAGCTCAATTCGACATCCTGACCTTTGAGGGTTGCGTTGCTCAACAGCGCTGACATATTCCGCCTCTGATTCGTCTTTCTTGTTGCGATTTGATTCCGCCGGCAACGGGTCAGTTGCAGCCACAACTGACCGGTCCATCATGTCGGAATTGGTTTTCTATTTTACGATCGTACAACAAGCATCGCCGCGACGCAAGCAGCGATTGCGCTGTGCGCCGTCTCATAATTGCTTAGTTAGTCTCGTAATTGCCTCGGCCCATCTCAGATATGGTCAATCTGCCGAGGCCGTCCGAACCTGTCCGCTGGTTGCCGGCGGGAAGATGGGGTCATCGCCGACGTCGAGACGAGCGGCCTCGATCATTCCGAGGACGAGATCATCGAGTTCGCCATCATCGAGCTGGCAGCGATGAACGCGGTCGCAGTCAGGATGCCGCCCCGCGTGATAGCGGACTCGACCCGGTGCTATCAATGCGGCTTTCGTTTTCCGTGTCCCATCATGGGATAGGCCTTCGTCTTGTCCGCGCTCAAGCCATGTCGATGCTGAGGAAATCGATAGCAACCGCGACGCGCTCACGCTGAGGCAGGTTATTCTCGCCTATCGCAAAGACGCGGCGCTTGGTAGGGAAGATGAAGCCACCGAACGTTTCGGGCTCGGTCGCATAATTGGCGCTCGCAGTCCCGCCCATCACGTCCGCGCTGTAGTCATGGCGCCTAAGAATGCCCGCAGCATCGAAGTAGAAGATCTGCTCGGTCGAATGGGTGTGAATATTCGATGGGAAGGTCACCTTCAGCCGCCGCCACGTCTCTCCATCCTCCGTCCAGGGCTCGACTTCCTCAGCCTTGAACCCCGGCAGCTTCAACAGGAACGGCGTGGTCAGGTAGGTCCAGATTGCATAGCCGGTGAAATAGATGAGGTGCTGAGCATCCCACGGCGTCATCAAGCTGTGGCCTTCGAAGGCTCTCCGGGGCTGCGCACGCTGCTCGACGACCTCGCCGCCGTCGGTCATTGTCGCGGTGCGCGCCGACTCGAAGACAGTGTGCCGGCCGGCCTCGACAAAGGGCGCGTATTCCGTGTGCTGCTTGTGAGGGTCGATCGAGACATGGGCGTCCTTGAAGACGTCCGGCCAGCCTTTCAGGTGCCACACACCTCCGCCGATCGCGACATGCCCGTTCACCGTCTTGAGCTTCTGCCAGCGATCCCACCCCCCGTGGGCCGCAACCGCAAGTTCCAATAGATCACTCATTCCGCTACTCCCTCCGCCAGACCGGCTTGCATCGAAAATAGTTTAACTTTGCAACCATTCGACATTCTGGATTAAATGGTTTAACTTTGCAACCTTATTCGTCTTCATCACCGGAGAAGCCAATGAAGGGAAAGCGCACCGACCTAGGACAGGCCAATTGCGGGATCGCGCGCGCCCTCCAGATCATCGGCGATTGGTGGTCGCTGCTCATCGTGCGAGAAGCGTTCGGCGGAAAGCAGCGGTTCAGCGAGTTCCAGAAAAGCCTGGGGCTTGCAAAGAACATCCTTTCGAGCCGCCTCAAGAAGCTCATCGACGAAGGGATATTCACAATCGAGCCCGATCCGGACTCCGCCCTCAGCCACCGCTACGTGCTCACCCCAAAGGGCGAGCAGCTTTACCTCGTGCTCATCGCGCTATGGCAATGGGGCGAAGAGAACTGCTTCAAGCCCGGTGAGTTGAATATCGCGATGGTGGACAAGCCGCGCGGCCAGCCGCTCGCGAAATTGCAACTCCAGGCGCGGGACGGTCGCGTTCTCGGCCCCCGCGACTACAGGCTCGCGCCGAAGTAAATGCCCGCAGCCACCGTCCCCGCACTGCCTCGAGCAGAGGGAATGCCAGCTCCCGGGAGGGTGCCGACTTCGGCAACAGTCTTGATTTTGGCAGCAGCGCTCATTGGCAGCCCGCGGTTCCGCTTCTTCCTGCCTGCGGAGGTTAGCCCAGACGCGGGGTGAAAGCGGGTAGATCTCTATCGAAGAAAGCCGGAAAGCGTACCTGCCGCGGCAAGGAGAATGACGATGATCCAGGATGGCAGCTTCCAGACGGCCAGCAGCAGAAAGCCGGCAAGCGCCAGGGCGAAATCGCGCGGCGACAGGACCGCGTTTCTCCAGACCGGATCATAGAGCGCCGCGCCAAGGATGCCGACAACGGCAGCGTTCGCGCCGCGCATGGCGGCCTGCGCAATGGGACGCGAACGCAGGGCATCCCAGAACGGCAACATGCCGTACACCAGCAGCAGGCCCGGCAGGAACACGGCGACAAGCGCGATGAGCGCGCCGCTGACGCCATTGGGCGACGGGCCCATGGCGGCGCCGAGATAAGCCGCAAAAGTGAAAAGGGGTCCGGGAACGGCCTGAGCCAGACCGTAGCCAGCCAGGAAGGATTCCTTGCTGACCCAGCCAGGAGCGACAGTCTCCGCCTGAAGAAGCGGCAGGACGACATGGCCACCGCCGAATACCAAAGCACCCGAACGATAAAAGGCGTCGAAAAGCGCGAGACCGTGATCCTTCGTGGCGGCCACGACGAGTGGCAGAACGAGAAGCAGCGCCGCGAACATCACGAGTGCTGCGAAACCGCGACGGCGCGAGACGGGAAATCGCAACTGCCCGCGTTGCGCCGACCCGTCTCCGCGGCAGAGCCAGAGACCGGCAAGGCCGCCAAGGGCGATCGCGCCAATCTGGCTGAAGGCGCTCGCGGCAAACACCGTCAGCGCCACGGCGCCGAGTGCGATTCCGGCGCGCTGCCGGTCGGGCGTCAGGGTCCTCGACATCCCCCAGACGGCCTGCGCCACGACGGCCACCGCCACGAGCTTTAATCCATGCAGGAAGCCTTGGGCCGCTGGCCCGGTAAAGGCCGCGGCGCCCAGCGCGAAGGCGAGGAGGATCAATGCCGATGGCGCGGTGAAGCCGAGCCATGCCGCCAAGCCGCCGAGCAAGCCGTTTCCGCGCAGGATGCCGAGCGAGAAGCCAACCTGGCTCGATGCGGGACCGGGAAGGAACTGGCAAAGCGCGACCAGGTCGGCATAGCCGCCTTCATCGATCCAGCGCCGGCGCACCACCAGATGATCGCGAAAGTAACCGAGATGGGCGATCGGCCCGCCGAAGGATGTGAGCCCGAGCCGAAGAAATACGCTGAAGATTTCGATCAGGCTGCCGCTTCCGCCGGTGCGGTTCCGCGTCGTGGACACATCCTCGGTGGCCATCATTTCCCCGGTGGGCGCCATCATCGTCCTTCGATCAATTCGCCAAAAAGCTGGTGCAGCACATCGTAAGAGCTTGTCGCCGACTGAACAAATTTTCTCTTTTCCGGACAAGGGAGCGCGCAGGACGACCCGAAGAAGAACGACCGCGCCTGGCGGCTATAGCCGAGATGCATCAATGTTCTACGCAAGGACGACCGGTGGAGCCCGGCACGCCTTTGGCGCCGCGGGCCTACTTCAGGCGCGCCAGGGCCGCCTCGATATCCTGGCGGCGGCCGCTGTCATATTCGGCATGGCCGGGCCTGACCGGGGCCTGCAGTGCACGCATCAGGTATTCGCGCGCCTGGGCCGCCTCGCCGCTATCCAGCAGGTACAAGCCATAGAGATAGTTTGCGTCGATGCCGGCCGGGTCGCTGGCGACGGATTGCCGGAAGTAGAGCAGCGATTGATGGCGGTCGCCAAAGCCGATCGGCCACGGCGGAACCTTATAGTAGAGCGTGCCGAGATAACCGTCGATCGTGCCGGCAAGGACATTCGGATCGAGCGCTTTCGCCTGCAGGAGGAGGTCGCGTGCCTGCTTGACGGAGTCGAGCGCCTGCAGGCCGCCCGTGGCCTCCGCATAGGAGCACAGGATGATACCCTGCCAGGCGATGGGCAGCGCCTGATCCGGAAACTGCGCCCGCATCCCGGCCGCTTCCTGCAAGAGCTCCTTGAAGGCGGCCTTCTGCGCATCGGCGGGCGTCTGGTAGCTGATCTTCGCCCATTGCCGCTCCAGCTGCGCCGCCAGCCCGGCCATATCGGCCGCACGCGCCGCGAACGCCATCGTCATCAAAGCGACGAGCGCGGCACAGAGCCCGACGAGACGTTTCAGGACAGACATGGGACAAGGACCGGCAGACATTGCGGATGGGGCCTCGACACATGTGCTCAGAAACGGCCGATGTCCAGCGCCATCTGCATCTGCCGGTGCACGTCAATCCGCATAGCGGGCAAACTGGTTTTCCGCCAACTGCCAGCTGGTAAGGCCCGGCAGGAAGACAACGATGTCGCGAATTCGCCTGGCGCCGGCCAGGGCAAGTGCGGCGGTCGGATCAAGCCCCAGCGTCGCGCCGATCGCCAGAAAGGCCGCCTCCTGCACGCCCAGGGCGGCCGGCACCATGAAGGCCGCGCTGCTGACGGCCTGGATCAGGGATTCGATGATCAGCGCATCGACCAGGCCGACCGGATTGCCGAGGAAACGGAGCGCCGCCCAGATCTCCACCGCGCCCAGAATCCAGCCGGCGAGCTGCCAGGTGAGGCAGGCGCCGATCGCACGACGGCGCCGGTAAAGCGTCTGAATTGCGCGGTCGATTCGCGCGGAATGACCCACCGCCCCCTCGAAGCGTCCGGCGGCGAAGCGATTGACGAGACGCATGACGCGCTCGAACGGGCCGGCATGCTGAACCGCGACGAAGCCGATCGCGGCCGCCGCCAGCAGGACCATGCCGAGCACAACGCCGGCGGCAAGCGAATCCGCCTTCGCCGCATAAAGGAACGCCACGCCGCCGAGGGCGAAGATCAGCTGGCTGATGATCGACAGCGCGACATCGACGGTCAGGCTGGCAACGGCCGGCGCCCGCCGGATGCCGTATTGCCGCAGCAGCCGATAGGAGGCGATCTCGCCGCCGATGCGCGCCACCGGCAGCAGGCCGTTCACCGATTCGCGAATCCAGACCGCCCGCAGCATCGAAACCAGGCCCGGCTTGCTGGCGCCTGGCAGCAGCACACGCCAGGCCTGAGCGTTCAAGGCCATGGGCAGGATGTGCAGGAGGCCCGCGAGAACCAGGCCGGGACCAGCCGCCTTGAGCAGGTCCAGGATCGCCGCCGGATCATCCCGCAGAAACAGCCAGATTGCTGCGATCAGCCCGACCAGCGCCAGAAGCTTGCCGAGATGCTTCATGACGCGGGATTGCCGAGGAAATCGGCGAAGCCGCCGAGCTTCAGATCGCTGCGTCTGGTCGCCTCGAGCACCGCCGGATCGGTGAGGGCGCTGAATTCCTCCGCATATCGATAGCCCGGCGCGGCGTCGGCGAAATTGTCGGATGTGGCTGGGTGCAGATAGATCTCGCTCAACCCCGCCGGCAGATGATTGATGAGGCCGGCGAGCCGCTGGCGCGTCATGGCGCCGGACCAGGCCAGGCCGAAGACCTGCCGGGGCGTCAGAACCCCCGCCCGGGAAAACCTGGCGCCCAGCAAGGCGGTCCAGGGCGAGAGCAAGGGAGAGGCGCCGCGCGCTGGTGGCTCCACTGATTTCAGGATGCGGGTGGGCTCGCGCGGAACCCGGGCCGCCGTCATGCCGAAGCCGCGGCCGATCTCGATGATCAGGCTGGCGATCGAGGGATGCAGATGGAAGTGCTTATGCGCATTGACGTGATCGAGCGGCAGGCCGGACTGTTTAAATCGGGTGAATTGCGCGGTGATTTCGTCCGCCACCTGAATGCGAACCTCGGGCCGGAAGAATATACGCGCGCCGGCGCGGGCCATGTCGGTGCGGAAGCGTCCCTCATGATCGACCAGATCGGGGATGACGGAAGGGGGCAGTACCGGCACGCCCTCGACCAGGACCAGGTGCAATCCGACCCGGAGCCCCGGCAGGCGTTTCGCCCGTGCAATCGCGTCGCTCGCAGCGGCGCCCCCGACCATCAGGCTGGCCGCCGTCAGGATGCCGTGCCGATGCGCCGCCTCGACGGCATCGTTGACCTCGATAGCCGCGCCGAAATCATCGGCGGTGACGATCAGCCGCTTCAAAGAGGCGCTGCCCGCCGCTCGCGCAGGAAGTGGAAGAACTCGACGCCCTCACGCAGTCGGCGCCGCATCATTTCCGGACTGCGGACCATTTCGCCGACGATCGAGGCGATTTTTCCGGTGCGGAAATAGAAGCGCTTATAGAAATCCTCGACCGAGTGGAAAATCTCGGCATGGCTGAGATGCGGATAATGCAGCGGCGCAACCTGCACGCCGTTCTCATCGACCAGCTCCGCATTGGCTTCATCGAGCCAGCCATTCTCCAGCGCCTGCTTGAACAGATAGGTGCCGGGATAGGGTGCCGCCAGCGACACCTGGATGGTGTGCGGATTGATGCGCGTGGCGAATTTGATCGTCTCCTGGATCGTCTCCTTGGTTTCGCCGGGCAATCCCAGAATGAAGGTGCCGTGGATGGCGATGCCGAGCTCATGGCAATCCTTGGTGAAGCGCTCGGCGACCTCGATCCGCATGCCCTTCTTGATATTGTGCAGGATCTGCTGGTTGCCGGACTCGTAACCCACCAGCAGCAGGCGCAGGCCATTGTCGCGCAGCACCTTCAGCGTCTGCCGCGGCACATTGGCCTTGGCATTGCAGGACCAGGTCACGCCGAGCTTGCCGAGACCCTTGGCGATCTCTTCGGCGCGCGGCAGGTCGTCGGTGAAGGTATCGTCGTCGAAGAAGAACTCCTTCACCTGCGGGAAGGCCTGCTTCGCCCAGGCGATCTCTTCCAGCACATGCGCGACGCTGCGGGTGCGGTAGCGATGGCCGCCGACCGTCTGCGGCCACAGGCAGAAGGTGCAGCGCGACTTGCAGCCGCGACCCGTATAGATCGAGATATAGGGATGCTTCAGATAGCCGATGAAGTAGTTCTCGATCTTCAGGTTCTGCTGATAGACGGGCGTGACGAAGGGCAGCGCATCCATGTTTTCCAGCACCGGCCGCTCGTCGTTATGGACGATGACCCCTTCGCCGTTGCGATAGGACATGCCCTTGATATCCGACCAGGGCCGCTCCTCGGCGATTTCCTTGATAGTGAAATCGAATTCATTGCGGCCGACGAAATCGAGCGCGGCGGCGGCCTTCAGGCTGCCATTCGGATCGACCGCGACCTTGGCGCCGACGAAGCCGGCCTTGAGATTTGGATTGACCGCCTTCATCGCCTCGACGGTTTTTACATCGGATGCGAAAGAAGGCGTCGAGGTATGCAACACCACCAGGTCGTAATCCTTGGCGACGGCGGTGACATCGGACAGCGACAGATTATGCGCCGGCGCGTCGATCAGCCTGCTGCCGGGAATCAAGGCCGCCGGCTGGGCGAGCCAGGTCGGATACCAGAAGGAGCGGATTTCGCGCTTGGCCTGATAACGGGAACCGGCACCGCCGTCGAAGCCCTCAAACGAAGGCGCCTGCAAGAATAGGGTTCGCAACATCTTAGACTTCCTCAACAGGAGACATCATGCCGTCGGCACTGACGACGAATTGCCGGCCGCGCCAAGTGACGGTTCCGACAAAAAAACTGGCACAGAAGACGATGAAAGAAAGCGTATCGCGGATCGGCAACAGCCACCAGCGGCTGGATTTCGCCGCCTCGCCGACCACCAGATTGACCTGCCGCCGAAGGTATAGCCGCGCGAGGATCGTGGCAATCAGGATGACCACGCCGAGCGGCGCCGCATGCAGCGCCGCGGCCCCGGCAAAGGCAAAAGGCAGGGGATGGGTGATGACCGAACCGCCAAAGCCCGCGCCGGCGATCTGCCGGATGGTGCGCGACCAGCGAATCTCATGGGTGATGAGGTCGCTGAGGCGGTGTTCGGCACAGGCATGCGTTACCAGCATGGCGGGAACCGCGATCTTGAGACCGATCGCCCGCACCGCTTCGCCGATCGCATTGTCATCGGCGAGATGATTTACAAACGCCTCGAAGCCGCCAATTTTTTCCAGGGTCGACCTGCGGAGCGCCATGGTCGAGCCGAAGCACGGCTTCGCCAGCCCCACCTTCATGCCGAAGATGACGCTGGGGAGAAAATTATAATCGATCGCCATGGAGCCGAGCCGGGACCAGAATCCCGGATGCGCATGCCCGCGGTAAAGGCACGTCACCAGACCGACCCCCGGTTTTAACAGTTCCGCCACGATACGGCGCAGGTAGTCGCGGTCGATGCCGATATCGCTGTCGGAGAGAACCAGGACGTCGTGGCGCGCCGACCGCATGATGTTGATGACATTCGATATCTTGCGATTGGAGCCATGCTCCTGGGCATCGACGACCAGCGAAATGCGTGCCTGGGGATAATCGGTCTGTAACTTCTTAACCTGGGCGATCGCAGGGTCATGCGGATCCTGCACGCCGAAGATGAATTCGAGTTCCCCGGGATAGTCCAGTTCGCACAGGGCCTCGAGATTGGCGCGCAAGCCGATTTCATCGCCATGAAGCGGTTTCAGAATACTGACCGGCGGGAAATTGCTTGGAACGGTGCCGGGGTGGCGAAAGAAATGCTTCACGCAGCGTGCCGCCGCCAAGGTGTAGGTCAATCCCGCCACGGCAACGACAAGGCACATCCAGCCAATGCTCTGGATGAAGCTGTACTGCAACAGATAGTGAGTGGTCATAGTGCGATTCTGAATGCCCCCGAGCCGTCGTGACAGGCTTCAAGCTCGTTTCAGTTGTTAGCGAGTGCTCCTTCCAATTCCCTGACACCAAACCTGACAATGGCGACAAAAGGCATACGCCGTCAATGCGCCGAGTATCATTTTCTCACATAGCTCCGCTGCTCGCCGCGCGACAGCGCGATGACAGGGTTTTCAGAAAGATTAATGCTACCTTACATCGGCACGTCATGGTCGGGCCCGCGCGGGTACCACCATTTACTTCTTTCGATGCAGCATGCTATGGCGGCGCATTCGAGAGGGCGGAAACGCCGGCATTTGGCGGCGTGCCGGCTGGCATGTTCACTTGCTGCCCGCGAAATTCTCGCGACCATAGGAATTGACATTGCGCGAACTAGCCAGCAAAGAGGCGGCACAATCGACTGCGCTTAATTCGGCCATTGCGGCGACCGTTCGCTTTTGCTGTAACCGCGCGTGGCTTGTGGTTATTGCGGCGATACTGGCCTCCGCAGCCGCTTTCGTTTATCTCGCGGGCCATATTGCGATCGATACCGACAGCGCCAAGCTGATCTCTGATCAGGTGCCGTGGCGACAACGCGACGCGGCCTTCGATGCGGCCTTCCCGCAGAATCGCGACCAGATCGTCATCGTCGTTGATGCCGCAACGGCGGAACTGGCGGAGACGGCGACCGCAGCACTGACGGCGCGTCTCTCGAGCGAGCAGAACCTGTTCAAGACGGTTCGCCGGCCCGATGGTGGGCCCTTCTTCGCGCAGAACGGCTTGCTGTTCCTGTCGAAGGATGAGGTGGCCGCCACCATGGCGCAGGTCATCGCGGGCCAGCCATTGCTGGGATCCCTCGCCGCCGATCCCAGTCTGCGC
Source organism: Terriglobia bacterium (assembly GCA_035539075.1). GTDB lineage: Bacteria > Pseudomonadota > Alphaproteobacteria > Dongiales > Dongiaceae > Dongia_B. The sequence continues at coordinate 5,105 of DATLJB010000065.1, read as the reverse complement.
GGGCTGATGGACTCATTGTCGCTGGCCCTGCTGGGTGTCGAACAGGGCGAAGCCAAACTCGATGATCTGGCAACACCCCTCACCGCCCTGGCGAACACGGTCCAATCGGCGCTGAAGGGAGAGACGCAGCCGCTCTCCTGGCGCCAGCTGATTACAGGCAAGCCGTCCAGCACCCGTGAATTGCGGCGCTTCATTCTCGTCCAGCCGGTGCTCGACTATACTGCTTTGTCGCCGGGCGCGGCTGCCAGCACCGCCATTCGCCAGGCCGCGGCCGACCTCCAGCTGACGCCGGAGAACAATGTTCGCGTCCGCCTGACCGGTCCGGTACCGCTGGAGGACGAAGAATTTGCGACCCTGGCCGACGGCGCTGCGCTGACTTCGCTGCTGACCATTGCCGCCGTCATCCTGCTGCTTTGGCTCGGCCTGCGCTCGGTCAAGATGATCGCTGCCATCGTGGCCACGCTCTTCGTCGGCCTGGTCTTCACGGCAGCTTTCGGGATCGCCGTGATCGGGCCGCTCAATCTGATCTCGGTGGCCTTCGCCGTTCTCTTCATCGGCCTCGGCGTCGATTTCTGCATCCAGTATTGCATCCGCTATCGCGAGGAGCGCAGCCGCCAGGCCGATCTGCGCAGCGCCCTGAGCGCGGCTGCGACCGGTGTCGGACGGCAATTGAGCCTGGCCGCGGCGGCGATCGCCATCGGCTTTTACGCTTTCCTGCCCACCGACTATCTCGGGGTCTCGGAATTGGGCTTGATTGCCGGCACCGGCATGATCATCGCCGTCGTCCTCAGCTTGACGCTCCTGCCGGCTTTGTTGATGCTGCTCCGGCCAGCGGCCGAAGGCACGGAGGTCGGCTATGCTTTCCTGGCACCCGTCGACCGCTTTCTCATCCGTCGCCGCAGCACTGTGCTCGCCGTGTTTGCCGTGCTCGCGGCGGGGGCGGCGCTGCTGGTCAGCCAGCTCACCTTCGATTTCAACCCGATCAACCTCAAGAGTCCCAAGGTGGAATCGGTCGCCACCTTGCTCGATCTGATGCGGGACCCGGATACGACCCCCAATACGATCGATATTCTCGCACCCTCTGCCGCCGCCGCAGATGATCTCGCCACCCGGCTATCGGCCTTGCCGGAAGTGCAGCAGGCGGTCACCCTGTCGAGCTTCGTGCCCGAGCAGCAGGCGGACAAGCTGGCGGCGATCGAGGATGCGGCGATGCTATTCGGCCCGACTTTGGCGCCAAGCGAGGTCAAGCCGGCGCCGGATGACCAGCAGATGGTCGCCGCCATGGCGAAGATGGCGCAGGCGCTGCACCAGGAAGCGGCCAAGGCGACGACGCCAACCAAGGATATTGCGGCCCGGCTCGCCGATGGCCTCGACCGCCTGGTGGCCGGCGATGCCGATGCGCGCAAGCGGCTGGTTACGGCGCTGGTGCCTGGCCTGCAGGAAATGCTGCAGCAGCTGCGCGATTCGATGCAGGCGCAACCGGTCAGCCTGGGCACATTGCCGGCGGCGCTGCGGAGCGACTGGGTCACCGCCGATGGCCGCGTTCGCGTCCAGGTATTTCCCAAGGGCGACAGCAACGACAATAGCGTGCTGGAACGGTTTACCGCCGCGGTCCGCGCGGTCGCGCCGGAGGCGACGGGCACGCCGATATCGATCCAGGAATCCGGCGCCACGATCGTCCATGCCTTCATCGAGGCGGCGCTCTGGGCCTCGCTTGCCATTACCCTCATGCTGGTGCTGGTTCTGCGCCGCATCGCCGATGTGCTGCTGACGCTTGCCCCCCTGGCTCTCGGCAGCCTGCTCACGCTGGCGACCTGCGTCCTGATCGGCCAGCCGATCAACTTTGCCAATATCATCGCCTTGCCGCTGCTCTTTGGCATCGGCGTCGCCTTCAACATCTATTTCGTCGCCGCATGGCGCGGCGGCTGCGCCGGGTTGCTGCAGACGAGCCTGGCGCGCGCCATCCTGTTCAGCGCCCTGACAACCTCGACGGCCTTCGGCAGTCTTTGGCTGTCGAAACATCCCGGCACGGCGAGCATGGGCGAGCTGCTGGCGATCTCGCTGTTCTGGACCCTGGTCACGACGCTGATCTTTCTGCCGGCCCTGCTGGGACGACCCCGTGCGCAGGCCGGCATCGCGCCTTCCGGCGGGGCGCGCGCAGAGGCGGCCTATTCCGAGATATGATCATCGCCCCGAACGACGCGCCTTTTGTCGGTCCGGCTGATCGCCGCATAAAAACGGCAATCAAATCAACGTCCTGACATCAAAGCGGCGACGCCACGACAGAAAGGCGTTTCGCCGCAACCGGAGCTAGCGCAAGACGACTCAGGCGAGATCGGTTATAGAAGCGTCATGGAAAAGACGCGCAAATTCACCCGCGACCTGCCGGAAGTCCGGCGTCGTCAGCTGATCGAGGCGACGCTGCAATGCCTCGCGGAGTTCGGCCATGCCGGCACCTCGGTGCGGGCAGTCTGTGCCCGCGCCGGTGTTTCGCCGGGCCTCGTCACCCATCATTTCGAGGGCATCGACGACCTGATCGCCGCTGCCTATGCCCATGTCGGGGAACTGGTGGCGGCTGCGCTCGATGCCGCGATGGCCGAGGCCGGCGGCGACCCGCTGGCCCGCTTGCGCGCCTTCATCGATGCGAGCTTCCGGCCGCCGGTGCTCGACAGCGATCTGCTGGCGGTCTGGCTGGCCTTCTGGGGCCTGGTGCGGCGCGACCCGCAGATTCACAAGATCCATGCGGTGATTTACGGCGATTATCGCCGAACGCTCGAGGCATTGGTCGGCGAGATCGCCGAAGCCCGCGATCTCGATCTCGATATCCGTCTCAGCGTCCTCGGCTTCACCGCGATGATGGACGGGCTGTGGCTGGAACTCTGCCTCGACCCCACGTCCTTTTCGCCGGCGGAGGCGCTGCAGATCGCCCATGGCTGGATCGACGCCCTGGTCGACGGCCGGCTCAGCTATCTGAACCGTGCCGCCAGCCGGGTTTAACCGAAACGCCTCCAGCCCAACACCCCGACGAAACAGCTCGGCGCAATGCGGTCAGACGTAAGGTCCGAGCAGCGAGAGGTCGGCGGCGCTGAAGCGGTCCTTGGCCGTGTTCAACTGATGCCAATAGGGATAGAGGATCGGCGGCGCGCTGACCTCGTCGAGGCGCTTGCGCTGTTCGGCCGTCAGCTTCAGTTCCGCCGCCGCGAGATTGTCCTTGAACTGCGCCTCAGTGCGGGCGCCGATGATGACGGAACTGACCGCCGGGCGGCCCAGCAGCCAGGCGAGCGCGACCTGGGCGGCCGAGACATCATGCTCCTTGCCGACCGCCACCAGCGTATCGACGATGCGCCACAGCCGGTCCTCGTCGCGGATCGGCGGTTCCTTCCAGCCGGCCAGCTGGCGCGTGCCGTCCGGCGACTTGTTGCGCTGATGCTTGCCGGAGAGAAGGCCGCCGGCCAGGGGGCTCCAGACCAGGATACCGAGACCCTGATCGAGCGAGATCGGCACCAGTTCGTATTCCGCCTCGCGCGCTTCCAGGGTGTAATGGATCTGCTGGCTGATGTAGCGCTGCTGATGCAGGCGGTCGGAAATGCCGAGCCCCTTCATGACATGCCAGCCGGAATAGTTCGAGCAGCCGATATAGCGGACCTTGCCCTGGCGCACGAGCATATCGAGCGCGTCGATCGTCTCCTCCAGCGGCGTCAGCCCGTCCCATTCATGGCATTGATAGAGATCGATGACATCGGTCTTCAGGCGCTTGAGCGAAGCTTCGCATTCATTGATCAGGTGATAACGCGAGAGGCCGCGGTCATTCGGGCCGTCCGCCATCGGGAAGCGCGCCTTGGTGGCAATGAGTACGCCGTTCTTGCGCTTGCCGCCCAAGGCCTCACCGACCATTTCCTCCGAGGCACCGGTCGAATAGATATTCGCCGTATCGATCAGGTTGATGCCGGCATCGAGGCAGAGATCGATCTGCCGCCGGGCATCGGCCAGGCCGACATCGCCGACCGCGGCAAAGACGCCCTTGCCGCCCATGGTCATGGTGCCCATGGTGAGAACCGAAACTTTCAGGCCGGAGCGGCCAAGCTGACGGTATTCCATCTTTGCCTCCGATGAATCGTGGGTGCGGGAAAACGTGCGGGTGCTGGGTAACGGTCGATCGTCGAACGCCGATCGGCGGATGCCGCCAGATTAGCGAGTCAGCGCTGACATGCCTAGAGGGTGAAGCGCGGCAAAGCGGCAGCGCGACAAGAGGCCGTCCATGACCGGTCGATGACAACGCAAGAACGACAGGTCAGTAGCGGACAGCCGTCAGATAAAGCCCATCCGGCGGCGCGGTGGGTCCGCCTTTGGCGCGGTCTTTCGCGTCGAGCGCCGCCTTCAGGCGATCGGCCGACCACTTGCCGATGCCCACCATCGACAGGCTGCCGACCATATTGCGCACCTGGTGATGCAGGAATGAGCGCGCTTCGGCAATGACTTCGATATCCTCACCGATGCGATGGATATCGAGCCGGTCGAGCGTCTTCATCGGCGATTTCGCCTGGCATTGCGAGGCACGAAAGGTCGTGAAATCGTGATGGCCAAGCAGCAGTTGCGCGGCCTTGTGCATGGCAGGAACGTCGAGCGGCGACTTGACGTGCCAGGCCCGGCCGAGATCGATCGTCAGCGGACTGCGCCGGTTGACGATGCGGTAGCAATAGGCGCGGCCCTTGGCGCTGAACCGCGCATGAAAATCCTCGCCAACCTGCTCGGCGCCGATGATGGCGACGGGCGTCGGCCGCAGATAGAAATTGAGGGCGTCGCGCAGGCGGTCGGCCTCGATCCGGTAATCGAGATCGGCATGCGCCACCTGGCCCAGCGCATGGACGCCGGCATCGGTGCGGCCCGCCGCATGGATCGTCACCGTCTCGGCGGTCGTCTTGAGGATCGCCTCTTCGATCGCCTGCTGCACCGACGGCCCGTTCTCCTGGCGCTGCCAGCCGACGAAGGGGCCGCCGTCATATTCGATGGTCAGCTTGAAACGGGTCATCTTTCCCGATCCCGGCTCATGCCGCCGGCGCCGGTTCTTGCGGCAGCGGCAGCAGGCGGTCGGCAGGCAGCTGGAA
>DATLJB010000064.1:0-16490 GCA_035539075.1 Terriglobia bacterium | reverse complement strand
CGAACAGGCCGGCGGCATTGAAGAAGGTCAGGACCAGGAACAGCACCGAATAGACCGGGTTGCGGTTCGTCACGACGAGGGCCGCCGATAGAATGGCGACAACCGCAAAGACATAGAAGGCAATCGTCTGGATGATCATTGGTTTCCCCGCTCCCGCTCAGCGATACGGCGCGTCGGCTTGCAGATTGGCGGCAATTTCCGATTCCCAGCGATCACCATTGGCCAGCAATTTGGCCTTGTTGTAGAGCAGCTCTTCATGGGTCTCGGTGGCGAATTCGAAGTTCGGCCCTTCGACGATCGCATCCACCGGGCAGGCTTCCTGGCAGAAGCCGCAATAGATGCATTTCGTCATGTCGATGTCGTAGCGCGTGGTGCGGCGGCTGCCGTCGTCGCGCGGTTCGGCCTCGATGGTGATGGCATAGGCCGGACAGACCGCTTCGCAGAGCTTGCACGCGATGCAGCGTTCTTCGCCGTTGGGATAGCGCCGCAAGGCATGTTCGCCGCGGAAGCGCGGGCTCAGCGGTCCCTTCTGATAGGGATAGTTGATCGTCACCTTGGGCCGGAAGAAGTAGCGCAAGGTGAGCAGCATGCCGCTCACCAGTTCGGCGAGCAGAAAGCTTTTGGCTGAACGGGCAACACTTGCCATGGTCAATCCCTCACTTCGCCGGCGTCACTGGCCCGGCAACCAACCGGTGGCGAGCAGCACCCCGGCGGTCAAGATCACAAAGAACAACGAGAACGGCAGGAACACCTTCCAGCCCAGGCGCATCAGCTGGTCATAGCGATAGCGCGGGAAGGTTGCGCGGACCCACAGGAAGCAGAAGCCGACAAAGGCGATCTTTCCGGCGAACCAGAGGCCGTGCCAGATGCCCTGCGCGACGCCGCCTTCGGCGAACGGTTCCCAGCCGAAGACCGGCAGCCAGCCGCCCAGGAACAGGACGCTGGTCATGGCACTCATCAGCCAGATATTGGCGTATTCGCCGAGGAAGAAGAGCGCGAAGGTCATCGAGGAATATTCGGAGAAATAGCCGGCTACCAGCTCCGATTCCGCTTCCGGCAGATCGAATGGCGGGCGATTAGTTTCCGCCAGTGCCGAGATGAAGAACACAATGAACATCGGGAACAGGGGGAAGCAGTACCACCAATGCCCCTGCTGCGACTTGACGATATCAGAGATGTTGAGCGAGCCCGCACAGAGCAGCACGGTCACCAGCACGAAGCCGATCGACACTTCGTAGGAAACCATTTGCGCGGCGGAACGCAGCGCGCCAAGGAACGGATATTTCGAATTCGAAGCCCAGCCCGCCAGCACGATGCCATAAACGCCGAGCGAGGAGATGGCGAAAAGGTACAAGATGCCGACATTGATATTGGCCAGCACCACGCCGTCGCTCCAGGGAATGACCGCCCAGGCGATGAGTGCCAGCGAGAAGGTCAGCATCGGCGCGACCAGGAACGGCACCTTGCTGGCACCGGTCGGGATGATGGTTTCCTTGAAGAACAGCTTGAGCCCATCCGCGATCGGCTGCAGCAGCCCGAAGGGACCGACCACGTTCGGCCCCATGCGCATCTGCATCGCCGCCATCACCTTGCGCTCGGCATAGGTGAGATAGGCTACGGCCAACAGCAGCGGCACGACGATCAGCAGGATCATGATGATCGTGAAGATCGCGGTACCCCAATAGAGGCCCAGGAAGGAGGATGTAAAAAGCTCAGCCATGGGTGCCCGTCTTCTCCCCTGCCGGCTGGACGAAGGCTTCCGTACACTGGGCCATCGTCTCGGAGGACCGGCTGATCGGGTCTGTCATGTAATAGTTGCTGATGGCGCGACCGAAGCTCTTGGCCTCGACCGGGGCATCGGCGCCGAATTTCTGCCAGCTGCCGGCCTCGATAGTGTTGAGGCGCTGGAAACGGGCATTGATCTGATAGAGGCGCTGGCGCAGCTGCACCAGATTGTCGTAGGGCAGCGGCTTGCCGAGCACTGCCGACAAAGCGCGCAGGATCGCCCAGTCTTCACGCGCTTCTCCCGGCGGGAAGACGGCGCGCAGGCCGAGCTGGGCGCGGCCCTCGGTGTTCATGTAAGTGCCGTCCTTCTCGGTATAGGCGGCGCCCGGCAGGATGACATCGGCGCGATGTGCGCCATTGTCGCCGTGATGGCCCTGATAGATGACGAAAGCCTGGCCGAGGCGGTTCATGTCGATCTCGTCAGCGCCGAGCAGATAGACGGCTTCGATCTCGCCCTTCTGCGCACCTTCGAGAATACCGCGCACGTCGCGGCCGCCAGCGCCCGGCACGAAACCGAGCTCCAAGCCGCCGACACGCGCCGCGGCGGTATGCAGCAGGTTGAAACCGTTCCAGTCGGGACGCACGATATTCAGCGCCTCGCAAGCCTTGCGGGCCAGGCCGAGAACCGCCGCGCCATCGACACGGGTCAGCGCATTGACGCCGAGAATAAGCATCGGCGCCTTGGCGTTCTTCAGCACCTCGGCGAAAGGATGCGTGCCGGCAGCGATCTGCTGCAGCACATCCGCCCCCTCGCCCAAATGTTCGTAGGGATAGCTAAGATCGACCTGGTCGCCGATCAGCGCCATCTTCAGGCCACCCTTGAGGTAGCGCTTGCGGATGCGGGTGTTGATGATCGGCGCTTCCCAACGGGGATTGCTGCCGATCACGAGGATCGCATCCGCCTTATCGATGCCGGCGATGCCGGAATTGAAGAGATAGCTGACCCGCGCAGTGGGGTCGATGGCGGCACCGTCCTGGCGGCAATCCAAATTGGCCGAGCCAAGCGATTGCACCAGATCCTTCAGCGCCAGCATGGATTCGGCGTCGCAGAGGTCGCCGGCGATGGCCGCAATCTTGCTGCCGTCAACATCCTTGAGCCTGCCGGCAATCGTATCGAAGGCCTGCTGCCAGCTGGCCGGCTGCAGCTTACCGTTGACGCGGACATAGGGCCGGTCCAGGCGCTGGCGAATGAGGCCGTCGACCGCGAAGCGACCCTTGTCGGCCATCCATTCCTCGTTCACCGCCTCGTTGACGCGCGGCAGGATACGCAGCACTTCACGGCCGCGGGTATCGATGCGGATATTGGTGCCGACGGCATCCAGGACATCGATCGAATCCGTCTTCTGCAATTCCCAGGGACGTGCCGTGAAGGCATAGGGCTTCGAGGTCAAGGCGCCGACCGGGCAGATATCGATCAGGTTGCCGCTGACTTCGGAAGCGAGTGTCTTCTCGACATAGGTGCCGATCTCGAGATGCTCGCCGCGGCTGGTGGCACCGAGCACTTCGACGCCGGCCACTTCCGTCGCGAAGCGGACGCAGCGCGTGCACTGGATGCAGCGCGTCATGATGGTCTTGACCAGCGGGCCGAAATTCTTGTCGGTGACGGCGCGCTTCACTTCGCGGTAGCGCGAGGAATGCTTGCCGTAGGCCATGGCCTGGTCCTGCAAATCGCATTCGCCGCCCTGGTCGCAGATCGGGCAATCCAGCGGATGGTTGATCAGCAGGAACTCCATGACGCCCTGGCGTGCCTTCTTGACCACCGGGCTGTCGGTCTTGATGACCATGCCTTCGGCAACCGGCATAGCGCAGCTGGCGATCGGCTTTGGCGCCTTCTCCTGTTCGACCAGGCACATGCGGCAATTGCCGGCGACCGAGAGCCGCTCGTGATAGCAGAAACGGGGAATTTCCTTGCCGGCCATCTCACAGGCCTGCAGGACGGTGATGCCCGCCGGCACCTCGATCTCTATCCCGTCAATCGTCATCTTGGGCATGTTACGTGCTCACCCGATCATCGCAGCTGTTGTCGTTATTCGGCCGCCTTCAGGCCGCGATATTCCTTGATCCGCCGCTCCACTTCGGGGCGGAAATGTCGCATCAATCCCTGGATCGGCCAGGCGGCCGCATCGCCCAAAGCGCAGATCGTGTGACCCTCGATCTGTTTGGTGACTTCCAGCAGCAGGTCGATCTCGCCGAGTTCCGCCTCGCCCTTCACCAAGCGCTGCATGATGCGGTACATCCAGCCGGTGCCTTCACGGCACGGCGTGCACTGGCCGCAGCTCTCATGCATGTAGAAATGCGAGAGCCGCGCGATCGCCTCAACCACATCGGTCGACTTGTCCATGACGATGACCGCCGCCGTGCCGAGACCCGACTGCACGGCACGCAGGCTGTCGAAATCCATCAGGACTTCGTCGCAGATCGACTTCGGCAGCATGGGAACGGAAGAGCCGCCGGGAATGATCGCCAGCAGATTGTCCCAACCACCGCGCACGCCGCCGGCATGCTTCTCGATCAGCTCCTTGAGGGGGATGCCCATCTCTTCTTCGACATTGCAGGGCTTGTTCACATGGCCCGAAATGCAGAAGAGCTTCGTGCCGGTATTCTTCGGCCGGCCGAGACCGGCAAACCAGGCGGCGCCACGTCGCAGAATGGTAGGCGCGACGGCAATCGATTCAACGTTGTTGACCGTGGTCGGGCAGCCATAGAGGCCGCAGGCCGCCGGGAAAGGCGGCTTCAGCCGCGGTTGGCCCTTCTTGCCCTCAAGGCTTTCGATCAGCGCGGATTCCTCGCCGCAGATATAGGCGCCGGCACCGCGATGCAGGTAGATGTCGAAGTCGTAGCCCGAGCCGCTGGCATTCTTGCCGATGAGTCCGGCTGCATAGGCCTCGTCGATCGCCACCTGGATATTCGAGGCTTCGTTATAGAACTCGCCGCGAATGTAAATGTAAGCGGCCGAGGCCCGCATCGCGAAACCGGCGATCAGGCAACCCTCCAGCAGCATGTGCGGATCGAACCGGCAGATCTCGCGGTCCTTGCAGGTACCCGGTTCGGATTCATCGGAATTGACCACGAGATAGGACGGACGGCCATCCGACTGCTTCGGCATGAAAGACCACTTCATGCCGGTCGGGAAACCGGCGCCGCCGCGGCCGCGCAGCTCCGACTTCTTGATCTCTTCGATGATGTTGTCCTGGCCCAGATCCATCAGGGCCTTGGTATTGTCCCAGATGCCGCGGCGCTTGGCGCCGGCAAGCCGCCAGTCGTCCTGGCCGTAGAGATTGCGGAAGATGCGATCCTGGTCTTTCAACATGATCTCACTCTCCTGAAACCGGCTTCACGCCGACTTCAGTCAGCGTGGTCGGACCGCCGACGGGCGCGGAATTCAAGCGGTCAATCTGCGGCCCGTATTTCGGCTTCTTGCCGGCCTTCAGATCCTCCAGCAGGCGCTCAAGTTTGGCTTCATCGAGGTCTTCATAAAAATCGTCATTCACCTGAACGACCGGGGCATTGACACAAGCGCCCAGGCACTCCACCTCAACCAGGGTGAAGAGGCCGTCCTCAGTGGTTTCCTTAAGGCCGATGCCGAGCTTCTTCTTGCAGGTATCGGTCATGTTCTGGGCGCCGCGCAGCCAGCACGGCGTCGTGCGGCAGACCTGCAGCAGGTATTTGCCGACCGGCTTCAGGTTGAACATGGTGTAGAAGGTCGCGACCTCGTAGACGCGGATCGGTGCCATATCGAGGGTCTCGGCAACGTGATCCATCGCCGCGCGCGGCAGCCAGCCGCCATGCTGGCGTTGCGCAAGATCGAGCAGCGGCAGAACGGCGCTGGCCTGGCGACCTTGCGGATAGCGGGCGATGATCTTGTCGGCCCGCGCCTTGTTCTCCGCCGTGAAGGCGAAGCTCGCCGGCTGGAAATCCTCGTTTGCTTCAGTCGTACTCATCGATCGATCTCGCCGAACACGATATCCATGGAACCCAGAATGGCGACAGAATCCGCCAGCATGTAGCCCTTGCTGCAGAAATCCATCGATTGCAGATGGGCAAAGCCTGGCGCCCGGATCTTGCAACGATACGGCCGATTGCTGCCGTCGGAAATGAGATAGACGCCGAATTCGCCCTTCGGCGCTTCGACGGCCGTATAGGTCTCACCCGCCGGCACATGGAAGCCTTCGGTATAGAGCTTGAAGTGATGGATCAGCGCTTCCATCGAGCGCTTCATCTCGCTGCGCGGCGGTGGCGTGATCTTGCGCTCGACCGAAGATGCTGGACCGCCCGGCATCTGCGCGACGCACTGTTTCACGATCTTCAGCGACTGGCGCATCTCCTCCATGCGGACGAGATAGCGGTCATAGCAGTCGCCGTTCTTGCCGATGGGAATATCGAAATCCATCTTGTCATAGACGAGATAGGGCTGCGACTTGCGCAGATCCCAGGGCACGCCGGCCGCGCGCAGCATCGGGCCGGTGAAGCCCCAATCCAGCGCGTCCTGCACCGAGACATGACCGACATCGACCAGGCGCTGCTTGAAGATGCGGTTATCGGTCAGCAGGCCTTCCAGATCGTCGAGCACACGGGGGAACTTCTCCGCCCAGGCACCGATATCGTCGAGCATGCCAGCCGGCAGATCCTGATGGACGCCGCCCGGACGATAATAGGCCGCGTGCAGACGCGCACCGCTGACGCGCTCATAGAATTCCATCAGCAATTCGCGTTCCTCGAAGGCCCAGAGGAACGGCGTGACCGCACCCACATCCATGGCATAGGCCGGGACGTTCAGCAGGTGATTGAGGATGCGGCCAATCTCGTCGAACAGCACACGGATATACTGGCCCCGCACCGGTACTTCCAGTCCCAGCAGCTTTTCGACCGCGAGAACGAAAGCATGTTCCTGGTTCATCGGCGAGACGTAATCGAGGCGATCGAAATAGGGAATCGCCTGCAGGTAGGTCTTGTTCTCGATCAGCTTCTCGGTGCCGCGATGGAGCAAGCCGATATGCGGGTCGATGCGACGGACGATTTCGCCGTCCATCTCCATGACCATGCGCAACACGCCATGGGCGGCCGGATGCTGCGGCCCGAAATTCATGGTGAGCGGTTTGATCTGCATTTCGGCCATCAGTTGGTCTTTCCAGCCTTTTCGTCACCGGGCAGGATGCGCGGCTGCAGCATGCCTTCCCAGGGACTGACGAAATCAAAGTTGCGGAATTCCTGCGGCAGGCGCACCGGCTCATAGACGACGCGCTTCAACTCTTCGTCGTAGCGCACTTCGACATAACCGGTCAGCGGGAAGTCCTTGCGGAAGGCATGCCCCTCGAAACCGTAATCGGTGAGGATGCGTCGCAGATCGGGATTGCCGTCGAAGAAGATACCGTACATGTCGTAAGCTTCGCGCTCGAACCAGCCGGCCGTCGAAAAAACGCCGACGACCGACGGAACGGCAGCATCTTCCGCCACCGGCGCCTTCACACGGATGCGGTAGTTATGCTTGATACTGAGCAGGTTGTAGACGACATCGAAACGCGGCTCCCGATCGGGAAAATCGACGCCGCAAATATCGAGCAGCAGCTTGAACTGACAATTCTGGTCATCGCGCAGGAAAGTCAGTGCCTGGACAATCTGCGCCGGCTCGACGGTCAGCATCAGTTCGCCAAGACGAACCTCACCCTGCTGCACGGCATTGCCGAGCGACGCAGTGATATAGTCTGCAAGCTCGCGGTAAACGTCACTCATCGGATGGGCTCCCAAGATCGGCCTGGCAAGGCGCGCGATCAGCGCGCGATCGAGCCAACCCGCCGGATTTTCTTTTGCAGCTGCAGGATGCCGTAGACCAGGGCTTCCGCCGTCGGCGGGCAGCCTGGCACATAGATGTCGACCGGCACGATGCGGTCGCAGCCACGGACAACAGCATAGGAGTAGTGGTAGTAACCGCCGCCATTGGCGCAGGAACCCATGGAGATGACCCAGCGCGGCTCGGCCATCTGGTCATAGACCTTGCGCAAAGCCGGCGCCATCTTGTTGGTGAGGGTACCGGCGACGATCATCACGTCGGACTGGCGCGGGCTGCCGCGCGGCACCACCCCGAAGCGATCGAGATCGTAGCGCGCCATATAGGCATGCATCATCTCAACGGCGCAGCAGGCAAGACCAAAGGTCATCGGCCAGAGCGAACCGGTGCGTGCCCAATTGACCAGCTTGTCAACCTGGGCAACGACGAAACCCTTATCGGTCAGCTCGTCATTGACGGCACGCAGGATGCGATCCTGCGCCGGTCCCGGCGGCAAGCCATTCGCCGGCAAGGAAGTCGGTGTCACGGAGACGTTGCCGCTCATTCCCATTCGAGGGCTCCCTTCTTCCATTCGTAGATGAATCCCACGGTCAGGATGCCGAGGAAAATGATCATCGACCAGAAGCCGAACATGCCGATCTTGCCGAGCGAAACCGCCCAGGGAAACAGAAAGGCCACTTCGAGATCGAAGATGATGAAGAGGATCGAGACGAGATAGAAGCGCACATCGAACTGACGCCGCGCGTCGTCGAAGGCCTCGAAACCGCATTCATAGGGCGACAGCTTTTCAGCGTCCGGCTTCTGCCGGCCGATGAACAAAGACGCCACCACCATGACGAGCGAAAGGCCTGTCGCGATCACGATGAAGATCAGGATCGGCAGGTACTCACGAAGCAAGTCATTCATCCCAACAACACCCCATCAGGACGCCTGAGCCGGCGCGACCAATTTCCCCGATCGCCCACGCCAGTCAGCACAAAACCGCGCCAGCAGACCCCAACCGGCCATGCTGCGCTGCGCGGCCACTATAAGCCGGGGTGCCTGACGGCGAAAGGCTAAAATAGCCGATTCGCAGCTGAGAATTAATCGCAGCAAATTGCGCCTTGTGTTTGAAATATTTGGATAAATTTGAAGGCCTGAAAAGGCGAAATGGCGCGAGTGACGGGACTTGAACCCGCGGCCTCCGGCGTGACAGGCCGGCGCTCTAACCAACTGAGCTACACCCGCGCAACGAACCGCGTTGCGGTGGCGGTCATGTACTAAAGCTCGCGCTACCATGTCAACACAATTAGCGAAGCTGTCTTAAATACTTGTGAATTGCCCCGAAGAGACTGGACCTGGGCCCGTCACGGTACCAGCACGCTCTGCCACCCGCTTGGCGTCCAGCGCAGCAGGGCCGGTGAAACCGCGTGGCCCGCTTTCGCCGCGGTATCGCGGGCCGCCGCCGCGAAAGTCCGCACAGATTGGGTCCCGTTCTCCACGCAATAGAGCAGCGTATCGCTGGCCGGCACCGCCACCAGCAGGCGCCCGTCCAATGCCCGGGCCAAAGGCGCCCAGTCCTTGGCCAAGAGCAGGCGACTCGTCTCCTCGCCCTTGCTTTGAATGACGCCGATCTGGTGCGGCGTCAGGTCATGCGTGACGGTAGTCAGGCTCGGCAGGTCGGCGGTGGCGTTCTGCAATCCCAAGGTGAAGGCATCGGCCTGCGACAGCTTCAATCGATCAAGGTCGGCAGCGGTCGCGAAACGCGAACTGCCGGTTGAATCGGCCGTGCCCGAGTCGATCGTCAGAGCCTGCCAGAGATCGGCCGCCAAAGGCTGGGCGACGATGCCCGAGCCCTGCTTGGCGGCATTGACCTCGGCCGCAGAGCGCAGCACGAGGCGCAGGCTCTGCGTCGTCACCGGGGTCGGCGGCGGCGATTCGCCACCGACCGGCGTGGCTGAGGTGGAAATCGTGCCTGTGGCCTCCGCCAAAGCCGAAGATCCGGCCTTTAGCTGTGGTTCCATCACGCCCGGCGTCGCCATGGACGATGTCGCCGAGGATGACGGCCCCTTGCCAATCGCGCAGGCTGCCAGTGCCAGAGCCAGCCCGATCATTGTCGATAAATGCTTGAAGCCACGCGCCCTGATGACGCGGGAAACTGAAAAACCGGACATGCCAGCCCCCTTCTGCTCGACCGCCGCCCCGCAGTTACGGCAATCTCACAGACGGCAGGTCGCGGTCAATCGAGTTTGAGGCTTAGCGGCCGGCTGGTGGCTGCATTTCAAGGTCGAAGTGGCGGCGAAGACCCGCCTGCCCCGTCGCGGTGATGCGAAGAGCGCGGCTGTCGCGCTGGCGTTCGACCCAGCCAAGCTCGAAGCAGCGGTCGGCAATGGCCACGCCCAGGCTGCCGCCGATATGCAGCCGGCGTTCACTCCAGTCGAGACAGGGTTTGCAGAAAATGCGCCCCGAAGCATTGGCCTTGTCAGCTTTAGCTTTATCCAGGGCCACGCCGAGTTGCTCTAGAAGGCTGCGTCCGTCGGGCGTCAGCAGGCCGGCCTCTCCGCTCATATCCAGCAGGCCGCGCGACAACATGGCATCGGCGATGGCGACGCCCAAGCGGCCGGCAAGATGGTTGTAGCAGGTGCGCGCTTCGCGCAGCGCCGTATCCCTGCAGGACGACGGACGGTACCGCTTCGGTCCCTCAATAGCGGACACCGCCATCAGGCTTTCCAGCATGCTGCCGACCAAAGGCGAGGCCAGGCGATAATAGCGGTGCCGCCCCTGCTGCAAGACGCCGATCAGATTGGCATCAAGCAGTTTCGTCAAATGACCGCTCGCGGTCGATGCGACGATGCCGCCGACATAGGCAAGCTCGCCCGCGGTCAGCGCACGGCCATCCATCAGCGCCATCAGCATGTTGGCCCGCGCCGGGTCGCCTACCAGGGCGGCGATTTCCGCGATGTTCGTGCCGTCGCTCATCCCCTCATCTTAGGAGCATCGCTCATCATCTCAAGTCGAAACGCTTCGACCGAGGCCGAACCATTCATCGACGACGCAGGCGCCGCGCAACGCCATCATACGCGCTTCGGAACGGGAGGCGACCATGACGAGTCACGTCAGGCTTTTTCTGGATGGCAGGTGGATGACAGCGGGCTGGCGACTGTTCACGTCAGCCTTCGCCGCAATCGGCGCCTTCCTCGATAGAGCTTTCGAGCGACGCCGCCAACGCCGGTCATTGGCTCTTCTGGATCGTCGGCTTCTAAAGGATGTGGGGCTGTCGCCCAAGGCGGCGGAGCAAGAGATCCGGCGTTCACTGTGGCTTTGAAGCGAGCCCGGCCCGCGCGGTTATCGGCGCCGCCGCAGCCGCGGCAAGACCGTGGCCATCAGAATTGCCGCCATGATGAGGCCGCCGCCGAGAAACACATTCAGCGGCACGCGCTCGCCATAGACCAGCCAGGTCCAGAGCGGGTTGAAGATGACGTCGCCCATGGCGATCAGCATGCTTTGCACCGCCGGAATATGCGGCGCGCCCCGCACGAAGCAAATAAGCGAAAGGCCAAGCTGCACGAAACCCATCAATGCCAGCATCAGCATATCCTTGAGCACAAGCGTCGGCAGGCCGTGCAGCAGCCAGACCAGCAGGAAGACGGATACCCCGCCTAGCACCAGGGCCGGCGTCATCTCTGTGGCGGCGAAGCGCTTCAGCACCACCGTCTGCGCCGCCATCAGGAAGGGCACCGCCAGACCGAGCAGCGTCACCAGAAGACCGTTGCCGGTTCCTTTGTCCTCCGACCAGGCGATTACCAGAATGCCGATAAAAGCCATGGTCGCCGCAGCCAGGACGATAGCCGGCGTCCGCTCGCGCAGGAATATCCAGGCAACCAGGGCGGCGAAAATCGGCGCGGTGGCGCTCAAGGCCGAGACCGAGGCGACGGAGCTTGCCAGCGATACCGCAACCACATAGGCGCTGGTGGCGCCGCCGAAACAGCCCGCGGACATCACGAAAGCCAAGGGTTGCGCGGTGGTGAGGAGAATAGCCGGCGACCGGCGATAGACGACCAGCAGATAGACCAGGAGCGACAGCCCCATGAAGCCGCCGCGATAGGCATTGATGGTCCAGGGGTCCAGTTCCGGCAACGAGCGTACGAAAACGCCGCTGGTGCTGGAAAACAACATGGCCAGGGTGGCAAGCACCAGGCCGCGCCAATAGGCCCCCTGCCCGGGACGGCCGGTCTCGCCAATGGTTGCGGTTGTCATGATGAGCTCGATCTTAGAGATTGGTCAGATCGCGCGACTTTCCACGACTGCCGTGGTGCGCGGCTTGCGAAGCTGCGGCCAGACCGTTGCCAAGAGGATCGCCAAGACAATGATCGCGCCGCCCAGAAATACGCCCGGTCTTACCGCCTCGCCATGGGTCAGCCAGGCCCAGAGCGGATTGAGGACGACGTCGCCCAGCGAAATCAGGATCGCTTGGACGGAGGGAACATATTTCGCCCCTTCAATATAGAGAACGAGGGGAACGGCTAGTTGCACCAGTCCCATGACGGTGATCACCGCGTAGTCATGTAGCGACAGGATCGGCAGGCCTCGGATCAGTAGAACGAAGAGCGTCACCAGGAGCCCGCCATACATGATGGCCGGAGTCATTTCCATATGCCGGTATCGCCGCAGCGATACGGTCTGTCCGGCAAAGGTGAAGCCTACCAGGACGCCGACGATGGTGCCGAGCAGCCCGCTCTGCATTACCGCCTCTTCGGCGCTGGCGATCAAATAGACGCCGGCCATCACCATGACAGTGGCGCATAGCACCAGCGGCGAAGTGCGCTCGCCCACCATCAGCCAGGCGAGCAAGGCGGCGAAGATCGGGCTGGTCGCCCCCAGGACCGAGACGCTGGCGACGCTCGCCATGCTGAGCGCAAGGATATACAGGGTGGAGCCGGTGGCGAAAAAGCCGGCCGCGACGACAAAGCCCATCGGCTCGCGCGGCAGGATATAGCTGAGCGCAGCGCCGCGATAACGCAGCAGCATGTAGATCAGAAGACAGACCGCCGTCGACAGGCCGCGATAGGCGTTGATGGTCCAGGGATCGACCGCCGGCACCGAGCGGACGAAAGCGCCGCTCAGGCTCCAGCAGACCGTCGCCAGGCCACAGAACAGGATGCCACGTAGGTAACCACCGGCCTCCCGCCTTGCCCCATTATTTTCGGCCGATTCCACCGCCGCCCCCTGAACCCGGTTTTTTTGACGTTAGGTCGGGGACCGCGCTGCGACCAGCGGCCAAAACGCATGCCGCGACCGCTTGCCATGCAACCGCGCGAAGCAGCCTCCCGTCAGGACAGGGCGGTCAGCGGCAACATGAAGGGCTTCCGCCCCAGATCGACGGGCCCGCGCACCATCAGGAGATCGCCATCGGCGTGCCGGTAGGGCATGGCCGAGAATGTGCCGGTCAACTGGTCGGGCGGAAACAGCACATCAATCTCCGCATCCGGCGCCGGCAGGTCCAGCGCAGTCGCCAGGACAGCCGGCGGCGGCATATCCGCCGCGACGATATCGAGCACCCGCACCCGCCCAGCCGTCCCTTTCCGGTTCCAGACGAGCACCGCCTCGATGCCTGGCAGATAGCTCAAGCGCATCGACGGGTCCCGCAACAGGTTGCTGAAGAAAACACCTTCATTATCCAAGAGACCGAGCTGTTCCGAAACCGGGCGCCTGGCCCGGTACAGGCGCCGCAAGAGTGCGACATCCTCCAGCTGCTGCATGGACAAGATACGGGCATCGCGAGCCGCCGGATCAAATCCTGCCGCTTGCAGGCGTCCGGTAAAGCTGTGTTCCGGCAAAAGGCGAAAACCGAAAGGTTCGTAGAGTGCCGGCGTTTCCGTATAGAGCAGCAGGAACGCATAGTGTCCGGCGGCAAAGGTCAGCACCTTATCCATGAGGTCATGGAACAGCCCGCAACGCCGATAGGCCGGCCGCGTCGCCACCCCCTGCAACTGCCCGGCCAGGACGTCACGCCCCTCCATGCGCAGGGGCAAAGGATTGAAACTGATATTAGCGGCGATGACATCGCCATCGAGGTAGGAAAAGCCGCGATAGCCCTCGGGCCAGATATCCAGCTTGCTGAAAGCCGCGAAATCGATGTCGAAGATATCGCGCAGCAGATCGACCCAGGCGAGGCGTTTAACCGGATCGGCAAGGTTGTCGATCCGAAAGCGTAGATGTTCTTTCAAGCCCGGCCCCTCGGCTCAGCCATGGACCGCGCGGCTATCGGCCGGCGCCTCCTGCCGCTCCGCGAGGCCGTAATCGCGGATCACCGTGGCAATGCGCAGGCGATAGTCGCTGAACACACCTGCCCGCCCTTCGGCCTGGGTCGCGCGGTGGCCTGCGTGGTTCCGCCAAGCGGCGACGGCTTCTTCGTCGCGCCAAAAAGACAATGATAGCAACTTGCCGGGCTCGGTCAGGCTCTGGAAACGTTCGACCGAGATGAAGCCGTCGATATGCGCGAGATCGCCTCGCAAGGCGGCAGCAAGATCGAGATAGCGGTCTTTCTCACCCTGGGCAGGCCAGACTTCAAAGATAACGGCGATCATGTTGCAAACTCCGGGACACGGGCATTAGGCAGGGAACGATAAGTAACATGATTGGCGACCTGCTGCACCTCCGGTCGGCCGCGCCAGATCGGCCAGAGGGTCCGTAGCGCGGCAGCCGCGATGGTCTTTGCGATCAGCTGGCCAGGGCAAACATGATGCCCCGCACCGAAGGTCATGATCCGTCGATCAGGCCGATCAAGACGGAATGCGTCGGGATCGGTATTCAGGGTCGGATCGCGGTTGGCTGCCGCCAGGACCAGCAGCACCGTATCCTCCGCCTTCAATACCTGTCCGCCGATACCGATCTCCTGTGCGATGACGCGCCGTGTGTTCTGCACAGGCGCGTCGCAGCGCAGCACTTCCTCAATGAAGGCTGGCCAAGCTGTTTCCGACGTCACGTCCTGCAATCGCGCCAGCGCCAGGAAGCCATTGCCGATCAGGCCCGCGGCAGCATCGAAGGTCTGCATCAGCAAGCCGATCGCATTGGCCATGGCATTCGCCGGTGTCAGCCCCGCTTTCGTCGACCGATGCAACAGGGCGACAAGCAGATTCGGCCGACCGGTTGCTTGCACCACACATGCCGCATCGAACATGGCCAGCAGATGGCGGGTCGCGGCACAGCCGTGATCAATCCTTTCGTCCGAAACACCGGCAGCAACGGCGCCGACAAACTGACCCACTAATGCTGCGATATCGCAACAGAGACCCGTCTCAATTCCGAGCAAGCGCGCGACGACATAGGCCGGCAGGCGATACTGCGTGGCGCGTAACACGGTCGGGAGATCGCCCTGATTGGGCAAGTCCAGCAACGCCACCGCTTCGGCGACCGTCGATTGCAAAGTCGGATAGTCGATCTGCGCGAGCGCCGCAACGACGACCCCCTTCATCTGTCGCTGGTAATCGCCATCGGTCATGCGGATCAGCGAGCCGTAGATCGGGCCGATTTCTGTCTTCGCGAGAGCCGGCGGGACCGGCTGGGTCACCGGACGGACGCAACCAGCGGCATGTTGCAGGATCGTTGTCACGATCCCTGCACTGCTCGCCACCCAGAGGTCGAGGCGATCATCAAAATAAAGCGGCTGCGCCTCGCGCAGACGGCGATAATATGGGTATGGGTCGGCCTGGGTTACTGCTGCGATCGGGTCTTCGGGCTCACTCACGACTTCCTCGGCTCTCATTGTCCGAGCGGCATCATAACGATTACCGGTGGCAACTGTTTCGGCGGAGGCCGAAGCGTTCTGTAAAAATACAAGACTGATCAATCGTTTAAGCAGCCCGATTCACCCCCCGGCGATGCGCATTCCGGCCAAGCGGAAGTCCGCTCTACCGACTTGCCAGCCAAGAGTAATCCGGTTTATTGTGTATACATGTATATACAAGTTAACGAGGAGACTTCCCCCGTGACGACCGCTTCCGCTACCGGCACCCGCTACAATGCCCGCGTCATCCGTGCGCCGCGCGGCACGGAACTCAACGCCAAGAGCTGGCTGACCGAAGCGCCCTTGCGCATGTTGATGAACAACCTCGATCCCGACAATGCCGAGAACCCCAACGAACTGGTGGTCTATGGCGGTATCGGACGGGCGGCGCGCAACTGGGAATGTTATGACCGGATCGTCGCGACGCTGAAGACGCTGAACGACGATGAGACGCTGCTGATCCAGTCAGGCAAGCCGGTCGGCGTCTTCAAGACTCACAAGGATGCGCCGCGCGTCCTCCTCGCTAACTCCAACCTCGTGCCCCATTGGGCGACCTGGGAGCATTTCCGCGAATTGGATGCCAAGGGCCTGATGATGTATGGCCAGATGACGGCCGGTTCCTGGATCTATATCGGCAGCCAGGGCATCGTCCAGGGCACCTACGAAACCTTCGTCGAAGCCGGCCGCCAGCATTACGGCGGCAATCTCAAGGGGCGCTGGATTCTGACCGGCGGCCTCGGCGGCATGGGCGGTGCGCAGCCCCTCGCCGCCACCATGGCCGGTGCCTCGATGCTGGCCGTGGAATGCGAACCGTCGCGCATCGAACGCCGCCTGGAAACGAAATATCTCGATACCAAGGCCGCGACGCTCGATGAAGCCCTGGCGATTCTCGAAAAGGCCAAGAAAGACGGCAAGGCCGTTTCCGTCGGCCTGCTCGGCAACGCCGCCGAGGTTTTCCCCGAACTCGTCAAGCGCGGCATTCGTCCCGACATGGTGACCGACCAGACCAGCGCCCATGATCCGCTGAACGGCTATCTGCCGGCCGGCTGGAGCCTCGCCAAGGCGGCCGAGATGCGGCAGAAGGATCCCGATGCCGTGGTCAAGGCCGCGAAGCAGTCGATGGCAATTCAGGTCCGCGCCATGCTCGACTTCCAC
>DATLJB010000063.1:0-6933 GCA_035539075.1 Terriglobia bacterium | reverse complement strand
TGCGGGCCAAGGTGGCGATATGGGCGACGGCTTTGGTGTCCAATGACATCTGGCAATCCGTTCTGTTCAAGTCTCACGAAAACTGCGGAAAAGTGCGGCGGAAACTAGCATCCGGCCCCGCCCCGCTGCAACCGGCTCGGCAGCAAGGGCCGGCCGTCGGGGGCGAAATTTCAATGATATTGTCGCCAGTAGACCTGGGCGAGATTGAAGATGCCGAAAGCGACGAGGGCCAGCCCGGCGCCGCGGTTGATCATGACCAGCCCCCGCTGGCTGATTTTGTGCCGGATCAGGCCGACGATAAGCCCCAGAGTGAGCCACCAGGCCGCCGCGCCGAGGAAAACGCCGGTGATCAGCGCCGGCATGGTTTCCAAGGCATAACCGCCACCGGCGGTGACGCCGGCAAAGACCGCGGCGAAAGACAGGATGGTCGAAGGGTTGGCCAGCGTCAGGAGCAGGGTGACCGCAAACTCGGCCAGCAAGCCTGTCGGGACCTTTTCGCCGTTTTGCGGCAGGATCGCCGGCTTGCGAGCAAGATACAGCCCGAAAACGATGAGGAAAATGCCGGCCCCCAGCTTGAACCAGGCCTGTTCCATGCTGAGGAAATTGCCGACCAAGCTGATCGCCAGGGCGCCGATGGCGGCGAAAATGGTATCCGCCACCGCCGCACCGAGCCCGGCGCAAAAACCCGCCAGCCGGCCTTTTTCCAGCGTGGTACGGATGCACAGCATGCCGATCGGCCCGACCGGTGCCGCCACGGCAAAACCGATCGCCGCCCCCTGCGCCCAGATCCAGCTATGCAGCAGCATAAGTTCAATCACGACGACGCCCTCGGCTGCCGGGTCCAGCCCGCCAGCATCTCCGGATCGGGCAGTTCATGCCCATCCTTGACCGAAGACAGGGCGATAATGGTTTCAGTGGCGGCGACGCCCCGGATGACCTTGACCTCGGCGCCGAGGAAGCGCTCGAGATCGGCCGCCTCGCGCAGGCGCAGCTTGAGGAGATAAGCATATTGCCCGGTAATGTGATGACATTCCAGAACCTGGGGCGCCGCCGACATGGCCGCGCGGAAAGCGGCCTCGTCGGCCGATTGATCGAGGCGCACCAGCAGGAAGGCCAGGAGGTTGAGGCCGAAAGCAGCCGGATCGATTTCCGCCGACAGCCGGCGGATCTGGCCGCCGGCCTTCAGCCGCTTCAGGCGCTCGTTGATGGCCGAGGCCGATAGCCCCACCCGGCTGCCGAGCTCGACATAGGGCAGATCCGCATCGCGCTGTAATTCGAGAAGAATTTTGCGGTCTATCGCGTCCAAGATCTTATATTATTCGTCAAGAAGCTGTGTTTTCCGCAATTTATTCTGATTTTTCGTCAAATAGCAAGAACCCTACGCGGCCGCCCCGGAACCATATTTCCGCCGCAAAATTGTCGCGAAAGACTGGATTGCTAGGATCTGAGGACAACATAGATTGGCAGCAGGATATAGAGTGGCAAGAGTGCCAGCCTCACCATCAAGCAATCGAGTTCGCATGACCAACCCGGCCTCCCGCATTCCTTCGCCTGTCGCCGCCCGCGATATCCCCGCCCGGCGAAGCGGCGATCTTCGCCGCTGGTGGCTGCGGACAACCTGCGCCGCCTTCTTGGCCAATCTCCTGCTCCCCAATGCGCTGCCCTTCATTGCTGCGGCCCACGCCGAGGACACGCTCCGCGCCGGAGAGATGCCGCAGGCTGCGGCGCCGGCCTCCGGCAGTCTGCTGGCCTTGAGCGTGGCGGCCACCAATAACCCGGCGGATGTCGCCGCACCGGGCGCCAGGGCTGTCACCGACGCGGCGACGATCCATGCCAAGCTCGACGACGTCACCATCTACGGCCGCTATGTCGACAATGGCGATGACTGGATCGAATATCATCTGGCTGACGGGCGCACCGCCTATTGGGAAAAGGGCTGCACCTATCCCGGCAAATGGTGGATCGCCGACGACGGCGAGGTCTGTTATGCCTATCCCAATTATCGCAACAACGCGCCCAACTGCTTCATCATGTTCGAGCGGCCGGATGGCGGCGTGCAATTCGTCTCAATCGGCGATACCGGCCAGGCCTATCTCGCCTCCGACAGCAGCAAGATCATGCCGGGCAACGACGCCCATCTGCCGGTCGGTGGCATCAGCCCCTGCGTAGGGGCCTGAGAACCGAGACAGGTGAGAAGCCGGACCAGGCAAGCGCCACCCTGATTGACAAGCCAGCGGCCGGGGGATAGCGATGGCAGTGGTCGGCCGGGAGGCCGGCGCCAGACATATGTCACCGCCTGTCAGGGGAGCGCTCCAGCATGACCACGATCCGCGTCGCCAACATCGATATCGCCAACCAGCGGCCGATGGTGATGATCGGCGGGATGAATGTGCTGGAGGAGCGCGACACCATCTTCCAGGTGGCCGAGGCCTTCTGCGAGGCGACCCAGCGCCTCGGCATGCCATATATCTTCAAGGCCTCCTTCGACAAGGCGAACCGCTCCTCGATCCATTCGTTCCGCGGCCCGGGGCTCGATGCCGGGCTGAAGCTCCTTGCGGAGGTGAAGCAGAAATTCGGCGTACCGGTCCTGACCGACGTCCATGCGCCGGAGCAGGCCGTGCCGGTGGCGGAGGTCTGCGACATCCTGCAGATCCCGGCCTTCCTCGCCCGACAGACCGACCTTATCGCCGCCGTCGCCAGGACCGGCACGGTGGTCAACGTCAAGAAGCCGCAATTCCTCAGCCCGCCGCAGATGAAGAACATCGTCGAGAAGATCAAGGAATGCGGCAATGACCGCATCCTCCTCTGCGAGCGCGGCAGTTGCTTCGGCTACGACAATCTGGTCGTCGATGTGCTCGGCTTCCGCACCATGAAGACGGTCAGCGGCGACCTGCCGATCATCTTCGATGCCACTCATTCGTTGCAGATGCGCGATGCGCTGGCGGAAAAATCCGGCGGTCGACGCGTGCAGATCGCCGAACTGGCGCGGGCCGGATTGGCGGTGGGTATCGCCGGCCTCTTCATCGAGGCACATCCCGATCCCGACAAGGCGAAATGCGATGGCCCCTGTGCGCTGCCGCTCGCCAAGATGCCGGCTTTTCTCGAACAGATGAAGGCGGTCGACGATCTCATCAAGAGCTTCCCGCCGCTCAATATCGCCTGAACGACCGGCAGCCGCCTCACGCCACGCGGATGCCTTCGTCCTGATAGGTGTCGAGGATCAGCATGGTGACCGTGCGCTCGATGCCCTCGATATGCCACAGGGCGCAGATGAAGGTTTCCAGCGCCTTCGAGGTGTCGGTACGGACCTTCAGCAACATGCCCGCCTCGCCGGCGACACTGTGGCATTCCTCGATCTCGGGGAAGTGGCGGATATCCTGGAACACCTCTTCGCAGGTTCGCTGCTTGAGATAGACCATGATATGGGCGCCAAGGCCGAAACCCGTGGCGGCCGGCGTCACATCGACGGTATAGCGGCGAATGACGCCGGATTTCCGCAGCCGCTTGACCCGCTCGAAGACCGCCGGGGCCGAGAGATTGAGCTGCTCGCCGAGTTCGGCATATTTCGCCGCCGAATTGCGTTTCAGCAAGGCTAACAGTTTTCGATCGACCGGATCGAGATCGGGCATCGGGGCACCCTCGTCACAGAACCAGATTCATTTTATTTTCTTCGCCCAATATAGCATTTGCCGGAATTCAATTCGAGGATTTAGCTGGATACCGAACCACGTTCTGGAGGCCAACCATGTCCAGCCACGGTGCGGCCGCCATTACCGCCCAGCCCCTCGCCACCCTTCCCTGGTCGACCACCTGGGGCCTGACTGCCGGGGTCTGCGCCGTGGGCTCTGAAGCGCTGCTGATCTCGCCGGTCCTCAAGGACATTGCCGCCGATTTCGCCCTCGACCCGGCCGAAGTCGGCTTCGCGGTGACAATCTACGGCATCGCTCTGGCCGTGGTCGCGCCTTTCGCCGGGCTGATCAGCGACCGGCTGTCGCGCAAACGGGCGCTCCGGCTCGGTCTTGTCGTCTTCTCCCTGGCCGGCTTCGCTGCCGCCTTTGCCTCCAGCTTCACCACGCTTCTGGTTGCCCGCGCCGTCTGCGCCATGGGCGCCGCCCTCTTCCTGCCCTCGAGCTATGCCTATGTTGGCGACGAAGTACCCTTCGAGCGCCGCGCCCAGGTGATGGGCCGCGTCATGTTCGGCTGGGCGGGATCGATGGTGCTGGGCGTACCCCTGGGTGGCGCCCTCAGCGAGCTGGTCGGCTGGCGCGGCGCTTTGGCGACGCTGGGCGTATTTGGCTTCGTGGTCCTGTCAGCGCTGTGGCGACTGCAATCGCATCATCGGCCGGATACGGCGCCGGGCGCTTTGAAAAAGCTGAGCGGCAACTTCCTGAAGCTGCTCGCCAGCCGCGCGATCCTGTTGCTGTTGCTGGTCAACTTCCTCAACATGTTCAGCTTCTACGGCGTCTATACTTATCTCGGCACCAATCTCCGCGATGAATTGCAGGTGGGTGGCGGCGGCGCCGCGCTCTTTGCCGCCTTCTACGGGATTGGCCTCGGCATCACTACGGCCAATGGCAGGGTGGCGGACAGGATCGGCAAGCCCCGCGCCTTGATCCTGGCGCTGCTTGCTCTCGCCATCGTGCTGTCTGCACTGCCACTTGCCGCCCACCAGGCGGTCAGCCTCGCCACAGCAATGTTCGTCTGGGGACTGTGCCAGGGCATGGTGATGGTCAGCCTACCCAGCATCGTCACCGAGCAATCCTCGGAGTTGCGGGGTTCCGTCACCTCGCTGCTGAGCTGCACCACCTATATCGGCGTGACGGTCGGTTCCTGGATGATGGGCCTGGTCTTCGCCGGAATCGGCTATCAGCCGGTCGGTATCGGCTGCGGCCTCGCATCAATGCTGGCGGCGCTGGTTTTCATGCTTCAGCGCCGCCTCTCTTCAATAAGATAGAAGCGCCTATTCCACCGTAACGCTCTTCGCCAGGTTGCGCGGCTGGTCGACATCGGTACCCTTGGCAACGGCCGCGTGATAAGCGAGCAGTTGCACCGGCACGGCATAGAGGATCGGCGCCACGAAAGGATCGACGGCCGGCAGCTCCACCGCTGCCAATGTATCGCCGCCCAGCTTGGCGATGCCCGCCGCATCGGAAAAGAAGATCACCCTTCCGCCGCGCGCCCGCACTTCCTGCAGGTTCGAGGCGGTCTTGTCGAAGAGCTCGTCATGGGGCGCCACGACGATAACCGGCACTGTCTCGTCGATCAGCGCAATCGGCCCGTGCTTCATCTCGCCGGCGGCATAGCCCTCGGCATGGATATAGGAGATTTCCTTGAGCTTCAACGCGCCTTCGAGTGCGATCGGATAGGACGTGCCGCGACCGAGGAAAAGCACGTCGCGGGCTTCCGCCACCTTGAGAGCGATCTCCTTCAGGTGCTGATCGTGATTGAGCACTTCGGCGACCCGCGCCGGCACTTCGATCAGGGCCGATGACAGTTCGGCTTCGCGCTTCGCGTCGATGGCGCCGCGCTGCCGCGCCGCATTGATCGCCAGACAGGCCAGGACGACTAGCTGGGTGGTGAAAGCCTTGGTCGAGGCGACACCGATTTCGGGGCCCGCCAGGGTCTGCAGCACGATATCGGATTCCCGCGCGATGGTGCTTTCCGGCACGTTGACCACGGCGATGATCTTATTGCCCTGCTCCTTGGCATAGCGCAAGGCGGCCAGGGTGTCCGCGGTCTCGCCCGATTGCGAGATCACGATGGTGGCGCCGTCCTTGGGCATCGGCGCCGCGCGATAGCGGAATTCAGACGCCACGTCGATCTCGACCGGCAGGCGCGCGATCTGCTCGAACCAGTATTTGGCGACGAAGCCGGCGAGATAGGCGGTGCCGCAGGCAACGATGGTGAGACGGCTGGTCTTGGCAAAATCGACCGGCATCTGCGGCAGTTCGATGCGACGCTCCAGCGGATTGAGGAACACCTGCAAAGTGTCGCCGATCACGGCAGGTTGCTCGGCGATCTCCTTCATCATGAAATGCCGGTAATTACCCTTGCCGATCAGCGCGCCGGACAGGGCCGTCTGCTTGACCTCGCGATTGACCCGCCGGTCATTATTGTAAATGGTGGCGCCATCGGCCGTGATGACGGCCCAGTCATCCTCTTCCAGATAGCAGATGCGGTTGGTGAAGGGAGCCAGCGCCATGGCATCGGAACCGAGATACATCTCGCCGTCGCCATAGCCGATCGCCAGAGGCGAGCCGCGGCGTGCACCGATCATCATGTCGGGGCGGCCGGCAAACAGGATGGCCAGCGAGAAGGCGCCCTGCAGGCGCGCCATCGCCACCGCCATCGCCTCTTCCGGCGACTTGCCCTGATTGAGGTAATAGGTCAGCAGATGCGCGACCGTTTCGGTATCGGTTTCGGTGACGAAAACATGCCCCGCCGCCTGCAGTTCCGTGCGTAGTTCCTGGAAATTCTCGATGATACCGTTATGTACTACCGCGACCTTCTCGGTCGCATGCGGATGCGCGTTGGTTTCGTTGGGCCGTCCATGCGTCGCCCAGCGGGTGTGGCCGATACCGGTGGTGCCGCTCAAAGGCTGCGCCTTCAGCACGGCTTCGAGGTTGCCGAGCTTGCCTTCGGCGCGGCGGCGCTCGATGTGCCCGCCGATCAGCGTCGCGATGCCGGCGGAATCATAGCCGCGATATTCCAGCCGCTTCAATCCATCGAACAGAAGCGGCGCCACTTCCGATTTGCCGAGGATGCCGATGATGCCGCACATATCGCGTGAATTCCCTTCTGCTATGCCGAGTGCAAATTGGCGGAAAGCCCGCGCTTTTGCCGATCTGTTATGACTTGTTGCGGGCTGCTTTCAGCACCGCCCGCGCCTGGCGGAATTTCGCCGCCCAGCCGGGCTTGTCGACCTGTTGGCCA
>DATLJB010000062.1:0-4627 GCA_035539075.1 Terriglobia bacterium | reverse complement strand
AGCGGCAAGCTTTCCCGCCGATCTCAACAAAGGAGCCCAAACCATGAGCACGATCACCACCAAGGACGGCGTCCAGATCTTCTATAAGGACTGGGGCCAGGGCCAACCCATCGTCTTCCACCATGGCTGGCCCCTCAGCTCGGACGATTGGGACACCCAGATGCTGTTCTTCGTCCAGCACGGCTATCGGGTCGTCGGTATCGATCGCCGCGGCCATGGGCGGTCGAGCCAGGTCGGGGACGGGCATGACATGGATCATTACGCCGCCGACGCGGCAGCCGTGGTCGAACATCTGGATCTGCGCAATACGGTTCATATCGGTCACTCGACCGGCGGCGGCGAAGTGACCCGCTATGTCGCCCGGCACGGCAAGGGCCGGGTCGCCAAGGCGGTGCTGATGTCGGCCGTACCGCCGATCATGGTGAAGACGCCCGGCAACCCCGACGGCCTGCCCATCGAGGTATTCGACGGGCTCCGCAGCGCCCTGGCCGCCAACCGCGCTCAGTTCTACCGTGATGTGCCTGCGGGCCCGTTCTACGGCTTCAACCGGCCAGGCGCCAAGCCGCTGGAAGGCGTCATCCAGAATTGGTGGCGCCAGGGCATGATGGGTGGTGCCAAGGCGCATTACGACGGCATCAAGGTGTTCTCCGAAACGGATTTCACCGAGGACCTCAAGAGCATCGATGTGCCGACGCTGGTGATGCACGGGGATGATGACCAGATCGTTCCGTACAAGGACGCCGCGCTGCTCTCAGCCAAGCTCCTCAAGAACAGCACGCTGAAAATCTATCCAGGCTTCCCCCATGGCATGCTGACCACCCATGCCGAGGTGATCAACCAGGACCTCCTGGCCTTCGTGCGGAGTTAGGATCGGGCAGCCCCCGATGGGCCTGCTCGATGGCCCGTCGGGGATGTGCGATCCCGCCTCTGAGAGTCGGATCGCTTACACGGAATCGCTTCGCGGCTCTGTGCAAAGCGTGAATCTGCCTCTGGGTAAGCGCGCTCGGCGTCACCCGCCGGCTTGCCGCTATTGCTTGGCCGCATTTGCGAAGGCAAGCAGGCACTTTGCTGTTTCGCCATCGGCTTCGACGTCAATCGCGATGGCGCGGTAAAGCCGGGCGATCTCGTCATAGATATCGGCGCCCGCTGCGGGATCGCCGATGAAAGCGGCGATCTCCGACATCTCGCCGTCGAAGCGATAGGCCTTCGGCAGCATCGCGGGAACAGTGCGGGCGAGCCACTGCAGCAGCTGCGGCTGGCTGGAACTGAGTTCAGCGATCAAATGTGAAGCCGCCCCAGCGCGCGTTGCCGCCAATATCATTGCCGCACCCAATCCCGTCAGGCCCTTGGTGATGCCGGCATAGGACATCTTCAGCGCCGACGCCGCGCCGATCGGACCCTCGATCACGCGGAGATCGAGACCGCGATCCTTCAATACCGAGAGCTGCTGCGCGCCGGGGCCGCAGGCATAGATCGCAGGATCGTATCCGTCTTTCGGCGGGGCGCCGATGATACCCGCATCGACCACCTGGTCGGCGGTGCCGGCGAAAAGCGCGGCGACCGATTGCATTGTCCGGGGGCTGATGGCATTGCAGTCGACAAATATCCGCCCGCGTTTGGCGCCGGCAATGGCCGCGACGGCGGCGGCAACGGACATCGCCTGCGACGGCGGTACGATCGACAGGACGATATCCACTGCCGCGAGATCGGGCCAGGCGCCGGCGCGCACGCCCATCGACGCCGCGCGCTTGCGGCTGGCCTCGCTGCGTCCTTCCAGGACCGTCAGAACATCGACGCCGGCGGCGACGAGCCGCCCGGCCACAGCGCTTCCCATGGCGCCCAGGCCGAGAATCGCGACACGGAAATGCTTGTTGTCCATGGCATCCCCAATATTTCCGGTGGTTGAAGGCGCTGTGACGTCTTCCGCAGGCGCCCTATAGGACAGGACGGGATGGCCGCGCTGGCCGATCGCCCGACGCAGCGGGAGAGGCAACGACTACATCATATCTGGCGATGGAATTTAACAGCTTATTGCGGCTCCCGGTCCCCCGGTCTATGGCCGGCCGCGCCATCCTCTCCGGTTAGTCGGCTTCTCAGGGCAGCGGGCCGGTCAGGAACAGCGTCACGCGGATCCCTCCATGCGAGACCGGACCGGCCGGCGGCGCGAAGGGCAGGCCGGTCGCGCCGGCGAGGGACGCCTCGTTGGTGATGATGCCGACGCGCCAACCGCGAAATTGCGCGAGGAGCGTCTGGCCGAGCGCATTATAGAGCGCATAGAGCGGCTTCTTGTCGCCGATGCGCGTGCCATAGGGCGGGTTGACGATGACGAGGCCGGGCTTTCCGCTCGGCGCCGCCAGGTCGCTGATCGCGTGCTGCTGGAACTCAGTCATCTCGGTGACGCCCGCGCGGGCGGCATTGGCGCGGCTCATCTCGATCGCGCCGGCGTCGCGGTCGCTGCCGTAAAACCGGATGCCCACATCGCGGCTGCCCGATTTTCCGCCGGCGCCCTTTTCACGCAGGCGCTTCCAAGCTGCCGCGTCAAAATTCGCGAGCTGCTCGAAAGCGAAGTGCCGTGACCGGCCCGGCTTCAGTCCGGCGGCGATTTCCGCCGCCTCGATGATAAAGGTGCCTGACCCGCACATCGGATCGACCACGGGTTCCGTGCCGTCATAGCCGCATTGGCGCAGGAAGAGAGACGCCAGGTTTTCCCGCATCGGCGCCTTGCTGACGGCCTCTTTATGGCCGCGCTTATGCAGCGATTCGCCCGAGGTATCGATGCTGATGGTGCACAGGTCATCGTCGATGCGCGCCTTGATGCAGAGCTCGGCATCGGCGGAGACCGGCGCGCCAAGCTCGTCCTTGATCGCCTTCTCGATCCGCTGCGCCGCTGCGCCCTGGTGGTAGATGCGGGAAGCCTTGCAGGAGGCTTCGACGCGGAACGGCACGTCCGGTCGCAGGATTTCGCGCCAGGCCACCCGGCGCGCCCGCTTGTCGAGCTGGGCAAGATGGAGCGCCCGGAACTCGGCGATACGCGCGAGAACACGGCTGGCGCCGCGAATCTCGAGATTGGCGCGCCAGACCTCCGGCCAGCCGCCCCTGATGGTGACGCCGCCCTTGACCGGCTTTGGCCCGCGGAATCCCCGGGCTTCGATCTCCGCGCAAAGCGTGGATTCCAGGCCCGGAGCCGTCACGACGAAAATCTCGAAATCGCTATCTGTGTCCATCCCGCTTACATATCGCGGCGACCGCCGGTTATCGACATCTTTCTCTACCGGATCACGTCACCCAGCGCGGATCAGCCCGGCCAATTGGGGCGTTGGGGGCAATCCGGGTCGGAACCGGGACTTTTGCGCCGGAAAGCTGCCCGATATGGCCATGCCGGGCGATCAGAACGCTGATTCGGCCTCACAGGCGCCGCAGGTGATCCAGGGCGATTGCGGTCGCCGAGGCGCGGTTCTCCACGCCGAGCTTTTCATAGACCTGTTCCAGGTGCTTGTTCACCGTGCGCGGGCTGATCGAGAGAATCTCGCTGATATCCTTGTTGGCCTTGCCGCGCGCCAGCCAGATCAGGACCTCCGCCTCGCGGGCGGTCAAGGCCAGTTGCCGGCGCAGCCGGTCGACTTCGTTTGCCGGCTCGATCAAGCTGAGGCGCAGAAGCGTCTCGCTTTGCCGCAGGCGGCCGAGATAGGCGAATTCGAGCTGCGCCTCGCCGACCGTCAGGTTGAAACTCGGCGCATCGCGCCGGCCGCCGGTCGGATGCGCCAGCCACGCGCGCACGGCCGGCGGAAGGACGCCGCCGTCGCTGTCGCCGCGCGGGAAGAAGCGCTGCAACAGCTTGGTCGCCTGCGGCGTGGACCAGCGGATCTCTCCGTCATCGCCGACCGAGAGGAGGAAGCGGCCGGCGGCATCCAGCGCCACCTGGGCTGTCTGTCCGCGTCTGGCATTCACCAGATGCACCCGCATCCGCGCCATCAACTCCTCGACCATCACCGGCTTGGTCAGGTAGTCGACACCGCCGGCTTCCAGGCCGCGCACGATATGCTCGGTCTCGCTGAGGCCGGTCATGAAGATCACCGGCACATGCATGAGATCGGCGCGCTGCTTCAGCTGCCGGCAGGTCTCGAACCCGCCCAGGCCCGGCATCACCGCGTCGAGCAGGATGAGGTCGGGGGTAATCCGCTGTGTCAGTTCCAGCGCATTCTCGCCGTTCACCGCGACCAGGACCGTCAGGCCGGCTCCTTCAAGCGCTTCGCTGAGAAAACCCAATGTGTCCGGCGAATCGTCGACGATCAGGACGATATCGCGGGACCCGGCCAGATCTGTCGCTGCCGCATCCGCTGCCGGCCCGCCCGGCGCGACAGGCTGGCTCGCGACAGGCTGGCCCGAGACAGGTTGGCGCGCGTGCGGGTTGCGGGAGTCAGGATCGGCGCTCACGGCACGCCTCCAGGACTGTCATATATTGCTTCAAGTCGAATTCACGGACCAATTTGCGCAAGGCGGCGGCGAAGTCACCGTGGGTCGCCATGAGCTCGTCCAGCTTGATCTCGATCCCGCGTACATAGCCGATCAGGCCAAGCTGGTGAAGATCGTCGATATGTTGCAAGGGCGGCAGGGACGTCATGTCGAC
>DATLJB010000061.1:0-2807 GCA_035539075.1 Terriglobia bacterium | reverse complement strand
GTTAGCTGCATCCGCTGGTCGAGCCGCAGGTGTTGCACTTCATGCAGGTGCCGTTGCGCACCAAAGTGAAGTTGCCGCATTCGCCGCAGGCATCGCCTTCATAGCCCTTCATGCGGGCCTCGCGCACTTTCTCCAGCCGCTCGTCGACCTGGGCGATCACCGTGCTGCTGACGGAGACGCTGGTGGTGACGCTGCTGCCATGGCTGTGCGTGTGACCGCTGCCGCCATGGTCGTGGCCACCATGATCATGCGCATGGGCATGCGCCACGGTCTCCTGCGGCGTCATGGCCAAAGCCGTGTTGCCGGCGGCGGCGTAAGCCGCGTTGCTCAGCACCACCAGGTTGTTGCGCACATAGCCCGTCGAGGTCACGCGCTTCACCGCTTCCAAAGCGGCCGGCTGCCGGTTCGGCAGATCGCCCTGGGCATTGCCGGCGCCGACGGAATCGGGGGCGAGGTCGCTCGGCTGGACATGCGCCAGGTCGTTGCGGCCGAGATAGCTGATGGCGAGTTCGCGGAAGATGTAGTCCAGCACCGAGGTCGCCATCTTGATGGCGTCGTTGCCTTCCACCATGCCCGACGGCTCGAAGCGGGTGAAGGTATAGGCCTCGACGAATTCCTCCAGCGGCACGCCGTATTGCAGGCCGATCGAGATGGCGATGGCGAAGTTGTTCATCAGGCTGCGGAAGGCGGCACCTTCCTTATGCATGTCGACGAAGATCTCGCCGATCGTGCCGTCCTCGTATTCGCCGGTCCTGAGATAGACCTTGTGGTTGCCGACGATCGCCTTCTGGGTATAGCCCTTGCGGCGTTCCGGCAGGCGCTTGCGCTCCTGGCTCGCATGCACCACGCGCTCGATCACCCGCTCGACGATGCGCTCGGCGATCATCGGCGCCTTGGCGGCGGCCGGTGCCTCGAGGATCTCGTCCAGCGCGTCCTCGTCATCGCCCAGCACCGAGGAGGCGAGGGGCTGCGACAGCTTGGAGCCGTCGCGATAGAGCGCATTGGCCTTCACGCCCAGACGCCAGGACAGCATATAGGCGTCCTTGCAGGCGTCCACGCTCGACTGGTTCGGCATATTGATGGTCTTGGAGATGGCGCCGGAGATGAAGCTCTGCGCCGCCGCCATCATATGGATATGGCTGTTGACCGAGAGATAGCGCTTGCCGATGCGGCCGCAGGGATTGGCGCAATCGAACACCGGCAGATGCTCGTCCTTCAGATACGGCGCCCCTTCCAGGGTCATGGCGCCGCAGACATAGGTATTGGTCAGTTCCACATCGGCCTTGGAGAAGCCGAGGCTGCCCAGCAGATCGAAGCCGGGATCGTTGAGCTGCGCGTCGGTCAGCTTCAGCACGTCTTTGCAGAAATCCTGGCCGAGCGTGTACTTGTTGAAGACGAAGCGGATGTCGAAGGCCGCTTCCAGCGCGTTCTCGATCGCCTGCAGTTCGACCGAGGTGAAGCCCTTGGCCTTCAGGCTATCATGGTTGATGACGGGGGCGCCGGAGAGGGTGCCATGGCCGACGGCATAGGCGATCATCTCGTCGATCTGCGCCGGCGTATAGCCGAGCGTCTTCAGGGCGCCGGGCACCGTGCGGTTGATGATCTTGAAATAGCCGCCGCCGGCCAGCTTCTTGTACTTCACCAGGGCGAAATCGGGCTCGATGCCGGTGGTGTCGCAATCCATGACGAGGCCGATCGTGCCGGTCGGCGCGATCACCGTCGCCTGGGCGTTGCGGAAGCCGAACAGCTCGCCGAATTCCAGGGCCTTGTCCCAGGCGCGCTTGGCGGCCGTGATCAGCTCCTGGTCCGGGCAATTGGCGGCGTCGAGCGGCACCGGCGTGACCGAGAGCTGCTCGTAGCCGGCCGTTTCACCGTATGCGGCGCGGCGGTGGTTGCGGATGACCCGCAGCATCGCTTCGCGGTTCTTGCCGTAGCTGGGGAAGGCGCCGAGCTCGCCGGCCATTTCGGCCGAGGTCGCATAGGAGACGCCGGTCATGATGGCGGTCAGGGCGGCGGTGAGGGCGCGGCCCTCGTCGCTGTCATAGCCGAGGCCCATCTGCATGAGGAGGCCGCCGATATTGGCATAGCCGAGGCCGAGCGTGCGGTACTCGTAGGAAAGCTGGGCGATCTCGCGCGACGGGAACTGCGCCATCAGCACGGAGATTTCCAAAACCACGGTCCACAGCCGCACGGCATGCTCATAGGCGGCGATGTCGATGTTGCCATCCGCCTTCTGGAACTGCATCAGGTTCAGCGAGGCGAGGTTGCAGGCCGTGTCATCGAGGAACATGTATTCCGAGCACGGATTGGACGCGTTGATGCGGCCGGATTCCGGGCAGGTATGCCATTCGTTGATGGTGGTGTCGAACTGCACCCCCGGATCGGCGCTGGCCCAGGCGGCATGGCCGATCTTGTCCCACAGGTCGCGGGCCTTCAGCGTCTTGGTGGGCTTGCCGGTGATGCGCGAGATCAGGTTCCAGTTGCCGTCTTCCTCGACCGCCTTGATGAAGTCGTTGGAGACGCGCACCGAATTGTTGGAGTTCTGGCCGGAGACGGTCAGATAGGCTTCCGAATCCCAATCGGTGTCATAGGTCTTGAAGTCGATCTCGGTATAGCCTTGCGCCGCGAAATGGATGACGCGCTGGATGTAGTTCTCCGGAAGTGCTGCCTTGCGGGCACTCCGGATCGCCGCCTTGAGGGCCGGGTTCAGCTTCGGATCGAGCTTGTCGTTCTCGTTCGCCGGTTTTGCAAGGCCCTCATGGACCGCCTTCATCACCGCGTTGAGGTGCTGGTCGGCCAGCTTCGAG
>DATLJB010000060.1:0-5890 GCA_035539075.1 Terriglobia bacterium | reverse complement strand
GAGGGTACAGATGGCAGAAAATCGGGACCAGGATCTCAGCGCGCGAGATCTCATATCCGGCCCGGATAGCGGCAACAAGCATGACCATGGGCGCCATCTCGGCCATGATCACGGCAGCGCGTTGCATGATCCCAAGCCGGCGGCCAAGCCGCACCGCCATGACGACCATGGTCACGGGCATCATCACGGCCACGATCACGGGCACGGGCACGGCCATTCCCATGCGCCGTCGACTTTCGGCCCGGCCTTTGCGATCGGCACGGCGCTCAATCTCGGTTTCGTGGTGGTCGAGGCGATCTATGGCGTGATCAGCGATTCCGTCGCCTTGCTGGCCGATGCCGGGCATAACCTCAGCGACGTGCTGGGCCTCGTCATGGCCTGGGTAGCGATGTCGCTGTCGCAGCGCCAGCCGAGCGCCCGTTTCACCTATGGGCTGCGCAGCAGTTCCATTCTGGCGGCCTTGTTCAATGCCTTGTTCCTGTTGGTGGCGAT
Organism: Terriglobia bacterium; assembly: GCA_035539075.1. Taxonomy (GTDB): domain Bacteria; phylum Pseudomonadota; class Alphaproteobacteria; order Dongiales; family Dongiaceae; genus Dongia_B. The sequence continues at coordinate 5,398 of DATLJB010000060.1, read as the reverse complement.
CGGCGGCATCGCCTGGGAGGCATTGCGGCGCCTGGCGGACCCGCCGCAGGTTGCCGGAACCACCGTCATGGTGGTGGCGGCGATCGGCGTCGTCATCAATGCCGCAACCGCCATCCTGTTCATGCGCGGCCGCAAGGGCGATCTCAATATCCGCGGCGCCTATCTCCACATGGTGGCCGATGCCGCCATCTCGGCCGGGGTGGTCGTTTCCGGCGGCTTGATCCTCGTCACCGGCTGGAACTGGCTGGACCCGGTGGTCAGCCTGGTCGTCTCTGCGATCATCGTCTTCGGCACCTGGAGCCTGCTCAAGGATTCCGTCCGCATGACATTCGCCGCCGTGCCGGCTGGCATCGACCCGGAAGAGGTCAAAAATCATCTCGCCAGCCAGGCCGGCGTTGCCGCCGTACATGATCTCCATATCTGGTCGATCAGCACGACCGAGACGGCCTTGACGGCGCATCTCGTCATGCCTGGTGGCCATCCCGGTGACCAGGCCCTGGAGGCGATCGCCCATGACCTGCAGCATGATTTCGGCATCGGCCATGCGACGATGCAGGTCGAAACCAGCGGCGCCCAATGCAAACTGGCGCCAGATCATGTGGTCTGAGGCAGCGCCGAGGACAGACGTCGCAAAACCAAGCACTTGTGGTCAATCTGGTCCTGAACACAAGGCGCAGTATGCTCTATATTTTCCATAATATATATTATGCGAATAACGGGTAGCCATGTTTCCAGCGAAAGACGCGCGACTTCCGCTCGGCAAACAGCAACCGCCGCCACCGCTGCGACGCGGGTTTGACCCGCGTCTTCACAGCGCCGGCTCCATGCGCGACCATCTCGGATATCCTCAGACATCTACAATCGCCCGAGCAGCACGCCGACAGTCCGCGGGCCGGCAACCCATCGGGCGCCGGTATATCCATAGATAGCCCCACGGCGTGCCGTCGGAAGACGGCGGCCTTCCGCCCTCGCCCGGTTTTACCCCTGCCTTCACGCTTCGCGGCTTCCTATCGCGAGGAAGCAGACCTGGTGCCGCTCCGCTGGTATCGGATGAAGCGTCCGGCCAGGTAGCTCACGAAAACAGCAATCAGGATGCCGGGAAGCCCGTTCGGCCCGAAGATATCCATCGCCTCGCCGCAGATAACCGAACCGATCAAGGCGCCCAGCCCCCATACCGAGGCAAAGGCAGAGGTTCCGGCCACCAGATCGGGTCCGGTGAAGCGGTCGCCCAGCTCCGAGAGTCCCACCGTATAGATGCCAAATCCGGCAGCTCCCAGCACGACGATCAAGGGCCAGATGAAGCGGGTATGGATCGCGAAAGGCACGAGACTGAGCACCAGGATGACGGTGACGAAGCAGCCGATCATGGCGCCCGCCTTCGATGTCCGGCCGACCACCCAGCTGAGCGGTATCTGAAAGAAGACATTGCCCAGGGCCAAGGCCGTCAGCGTCACCGCGGCGGTTTCGATGCCCATGCCCATGCGCACGCCATAGACCGGCAGGAAACTCAGGACGCCGCCATCGAGGATCGCATGAACGCCGATCGCCAGCAGGAGAAACGGCGCCTTGGGTGCGAATTGCAGGATCGAGACATGCGGTTGAACTTCGCCGTGCCGTTCGACTTTAACGAAGGAGATCGGGATAGCAGCGCATAACAGGATCGCAGCGCCGATTGCGAACGGCAGATAGCCGTCAATACCGGCCCAGCCGATGACAGCCGGCCCGACGCCGAATGTCGCGGAGATGCAGGTTGCGTAGATGCCGATGATCAGGCTCCGCCATCGGCCCTTGGCATTCTCGACCACCCAGGCCTCGCTCAAGGCAAACAGGGTCGCAACACAAATGCCCTGCGACAGACGCAGGATAAACCACGGCACGAGCGATGGAAAAGTCGGATAAGCGAGGAAAATGACGGCAGCGATACAGGCCATGATGGTGGCAAGCGCCTTGGCGCCAATAAGATGCGCCAACTTCGGAACGATGAGACCGGCAATGAGAATACCGATCGGCGCCATCGCGGCATTGAAGCCGATGGTGGCTTGGCTGAAGCCGAGCTTCTGCATGTTCAGCGACAGCAGCGGAAAAATCTCGCCGAGGGAAAACGAGAACACGCAGACGGCCGAGAAAGCCGCAATCAGGTTCCGCCAATGAATCTGTTCCGACCGCTGCTGCATGCAAGCCTCCCCAAACTAAAGGAAGCCGCAGCCGCTGGTTCGCCCGCCCCTTATTCCTTCGGATCAACTTGCTTGAATAACGGTCCGAAAGCTATATGCAGCTCCATGCTTGCGACGCATGAGCTTTTGCATTGATTTGCAAGCCTCCCTCGCACTGCAATGCAGCGACAACAAGTCCTGCACTGCGAACCGCTCCGCTTTTCCAATGGCGCGTCTAATCCAGCAGACCGACTTGCGGTCCCCAGGTGTCTGACAATGCGAAGCCGGTCTTGAATGGATCGTCGTCATCGATGCGCAATTGTTCGGCGCCATAGATCCAGGCCTGTCCCGTGATGCGCGGCAAGACCGCCGCATAGGGACCGACCGTGGTTTCGCCGATCGCTTCCACCAGGAACTCGCCACCGATGATGGAACGCGACCGGCGGCTGTCGCCGATCTTCAATTGCCCGCGCGCGTGCAGAACCGCGAGATTGGCGGAGCTGCCGGTGCCGCAGGGCGAGCGGTCCACGCGGCCCGGCTTCAGGGTCGTGCAGGTCCGCACGGCACCATCCGGTTCGGCGCCGCGGAACATCACATAAGCGATCTCATCAAGGCCGTCGAGCTGCGGATGCTTGACCGAAACCTGGCCGCCGATGATCCGCTTCAGTTCGATCCCCGCTTCCGCCAGCGCCCGCGCCTGCTGCGGCGCGATTTGCATGCCGAGCTGCGCGACATCGACGATTGCGTAATAGACACCACCGAAGGCGATATCGGCCTTGATCGTTCCCCATTGCGGCGTCTCGATCACCGTATCCAGGGACTGGCAGAAAGCCGGAACATTGTCGATGCTGACCGAGAGGCAGCGCCCATCGGCGCATCTGGCCCGCGCGACGATCAGCCCCGCCGGCGTATCGAGGCGTACAATAGTCTCCGGCTCCGTCATGGCGACACGGCCCGTTTCCAGCAGCGCCGTTACCACGCAGATGCAATTGCTGCCCGACATCGGATGGGCGCGATCCGCCTGCAGCACGATGAAGCCGGCATCGGCGTCGGACCGTGTCGGCGCGATGAGAAGGTTCATGGTCATCGCCACATTCGCCCGCGGCTCGAACGTGACGAAGCGCCGGAAACGATCGTCGACCGTGTTGATGTAATTCATCTTCTCGAGCGCCGTGGCGCCCGGGATCTCCGGCGCGCCGCCGACGATCACCTTGCCGATCTCGCCTTGGCAATGCACCTGGAGCACCTCTACCGACTGTTGCCAGGGACGTCGGTTCTTCATCGCACTACGTCCTTGTTAAAAGCGGCCGACGCGATAAGGCGTCAGATCAAGCGGCACGGCGGCGCAGTTCATAGGCGATGGTTGTACCGATGATCCCGGCACCCACGATGATGACCAGGGCGATAACAATCGGGGCCACTGTGCCCGGACCGGTTCCGACTGCCGCGGCCACGATGCTTCAGGCGGCGTTCGCAGCGGCAAGGACCGCCGTCAGTTCCTGCTTCTCGGCGGCATTCAGAGGCAGCAGCGGACGGCGGGTTTCGCCGACCGCAAAGCCCGCAAGCTCGCAGCCATATTTCACCTTCTGCACGAACTTGCCGGATTCCAGATTGGTCATCGCCGGATAGATCGCCTTGGCGATGGTCTGGGCCTTCTTCAGGTCGCCGGCGGCAAAGGCGTTGTAGAACTTGACCACCGGAGCGACGAGGCAATTGGCGGGACCGCAGATCCAGCTGGTGGCGCCCCACATGAAGAAGTCGAAGGCCTGGTCATCGCTGCCGCAGGAGAGCTGCAGCCGGCCGGCATAGCGGCGGTTGATCTCCAGGGCCCGCAGCAGGTTGCCGCTGCTTTCCTTGATGCCGATCACCCGCGGATTATTGGCGAGCGCATCCATCACCTCGAAGCCGACCTCGACGCCGGCGCGAAGCGGGAAATTATAGAGCACGATCTCGACATCGACGGCGTCGAGCACCGCCTGGTAATGGGCGAGCAATTCCTCCTGCGCCGGCAGCGAGTAATAAGGCGGCGGCAACAGGACGGTGTCATAGCCGAGCTTCTTCGCCATCTCCGTGTGGCGGATGACATCCCGGGTCGAGCCGGCATTAGTGCCGGCCACCAACAGGCCGCGCTTGCCGACCGTCTCCTTGACGCAGCGAAGCACATCCCAGCGCTCCTGGTCGGACATGGCGTAATACTCGCCGGTCGAGCCCATCGGCACGAAACCATGGACGCCCTGCTCCAGCTGCCAGGCTACGAAACGCTCAAGGGTCTTGAAATCGATCTCGCCGGCGGCATCAAAGGGGGTCACCAAAGCCGGCAGAATTCCCTTGAGTTCCATAGCCTTCCCCCTCGCCTTCACGGTTGCCCAAGCCAGCCAGGCCGGCATGATATGATAAAGCCTATTGTCGACACAGTGCCGACAATGTCAATATACAAAAATACAATGTGTCGACAAGATGGCCGCCATGATACGATCCGGACATTCGTCTAAAGGAGAGCACGGGTGACCATTGCCGAAGCCGAAGCGCGTCCCGCCAAGGGACAGGGCTGGAAATTCGTCTATGACACGCTGCGGACGGAGATCCTGGCGCTGATCCTGGCACCCGGCCAGTTGCTGGACGAGACCACTTTGGCCGAGCGCTTCGACCTCTCCCGCTCGCCGATCCGCGAGGCGCTGATCCGACTCTCGGTCGAGGACCTAGTCGTCACCCTGCCCAACCGCAGCACCATCGTCGCGCCGATCGAGATCGAGAATTTTCCCAAATATGTCGACGCGCTGGATATAGCCCAGCGGATGAATTGCCGGCTGGCAGCCGAACTGCGCACCGAGGCGGACCTCAAGATCATGGCGAGCCGGCAGAAGAAATTCCAGGCGACGATCAAGACCGGCAACCATCTCGCCATGTCCGAGGCTAATAAGGATTTCCACATGGCAATCGCCCATGCCGGCCGGAATCCCTATTTCATCTCCTTCTATGAAAAGCTGCTCGACCAAGGCCGCCGTATGCTGCACTTGCATTTCGAGTTCCTGGAGCGGACCCATGACGGCTATCTGCTGACCGACGAGCACGACGCCATGCTGGACGCGATCCAGGCGCGCGATGTCGAGCGCGCCGACCGCCTGGCGCATGACCACACCCGCCAGTTCCGCGACAGCTTCATCGCGTTCATGAAGGAAAACTACACCACCGATATTTCCCTCGGCTCCTCCCTGCGGATCGCCGGCTGACGATACGCAGCCGCA
>DATLJB010000059.1:0-7405 GCA_035539075.1 Terriglobia bacterium | reverse complement strand
CTTGAGGTCGGCCTGGATGGCCTGGGCGATCTTCGGCTGCGGGTCGGTATTCATGACATAGAGATCGGTTTCGACGCCATCGGCATAGCCGGCCTGCTTCATCAGCTCCTTGGCCTTGGCGACGTCGTATTTATAGCCCTGATAGTCCTTCTCATAACCGGGCATGGCCGGCGGCAGCGGCTGATTGGCGACCGTCGCGCGGCCGTTGATCAGCTTGACGATACGCGCCTTGTTGATCGCCATGTTGACGGCCTGGCGGACGGCCGGATTGTCGAACGGCTTGATATTGACGTTCATCGCGACATAGCCGGTCTGCAGCTGGTCGGCAGCGATGATTTGATCCTTCAGGCTGGCATCCTTGGTGACCTCGACGAACTTCGCCGGCGGAATGCCGTCACCGGGAATATCGATCTCACCCTTCTGCATCCGCGTCAGGGCGACGGCCGGATCCTGGCCAAGCTCGAAGGTGATCTTGTCGAGATAGGGAATGCCCGCCTTGTAATAGTCCTTGTTGCGTTCGAAGACGATCTTCTGGCCGGGCGTCCATTCGGTCATCTTGAAGGCGCCGGTGCCGACCGGGTGATGGCCGAAATCCGCGCCGTATTTGTCGACTTCTTCCTTTGGCACGACATAGGAAAAGTTCAGTGCCATCAGATGCAGCATGGTGGCGTCGGGATGGCTGAGTTCGATCTTGACCGTGTAGTCGTCCGGCGTGGTGACGCCCGAAAGATCCGTGGTCTTGCCCGCGGCCACGTCGTCATAGCCTTTCAGCGAGGCGTAGTAGCTTGCACCGGGGCTCTGGGTCTTCGGATTGCAGGTGCGCTCCAGCGAATACTTGACATCCGCCGCCTTCATCTCGCGCCCGTTCTGGAATTTGACGCCGTGGCGCAGTTTGAAAGTGTAGGTGAGGCCGTCGGCAGAAACGTCATAGCTCTCGGCAAGGTCGGGAACGATTTCCGTGGTGCCGGGCTTGTAGTCGAGCAGGCCGTCGAATACCGACTTGATCATCGACCAGTTCTTCCAGTCGTAGCCGATCGCCGGATCCAATGTCGGGATGTCGTCATGGAAGGTGACGGTCATCGCCCCGCCTTGCTTTGGCTCCGCGGCGCTGGCGCCTTGAAAAGCCGCAGCCCCCACAGCCAGCATCGCGGCGATTGATGCTGAAATCATCAGACGCTTCATTTCATCCTCCTCTATGCCGCTCCGGGCGGCTTTTTCAGACGGTAATCTTTTATCTGTTACTCATCGTAGTTTGATCCGCGGATCGACGAAGGGTGCCACCAGATCGGCGATCAGGCTGCCCATGGCGACGGCAAAGGCGACGATCAGCATGACGCCCATGATGATCGGGATGTCGAGCTGCTGGATCGCCTGCCAGGTCAACTGGCCGATGCCGGGCCAGCCATAGACTGCCTCCACCAGGACAGCACCGCCCATGAAATAGCCGATATCGAGCCCGATCATGGCGATGATCGGCAGCAACGCATTGGGCACGATATGAAGGCCGAGAATGCGCGCACGGCTGAGCCCCTTGGCGCGGGCGGTGCGCACATAATCCTGGCGCAGGACCTCAATCACCGTCGAGCGCATCTGTTGGGCGTACCAGCCGGCGCCGAGCAGGCCTAGGGACAGGCTGGGAAGGACGAGATGCTTGAACTCGCCATAACCGCCGATCGGGAACCAGCCCAGATAGACGGCGAAGAAATAGAGCAGCAGCAGGCCGAGCAGGAAGGCTGGCATGGAGACGAAGACGAAAGTCATTGCCATGATCGCCTGATCCAACGCGGAATTGCGCCGCAGGGCCGCGACCAGGCCGAAGGTCAAGCCAAGAATGAGCTCGAAGAAGATGGCGCCGCACATCAGCAGGGCGGTGGCCGGCAGGCGCGGGAAGACGAGATCGGTGACCTGGCTGCGCTGCAGATAAGAGCGTCCGAGGTCGCCCTGCAGCAAGTGCCAGAGATAGCGGCCGTATTGCTGCCAGATAGGCAGATTGAGGCCGAGCTGCTCGCGCACGCGCTGCACCTGGTCGATGCTGGCGGTGCGGCCGGCGACCTGGCGTGCGGGATCGGCGGGCAGCAGATAGAGCAGAACGAAGGTGATGATGCTGACGCCGAGCAGGATCAGCAAAGCCTGGATGAAGCGGCGCAGGATATAGGCTGGCATCAGTGTCGTCCCCGCAAGGTCGGATCGAGGATATCGCGCAAGGCATTGCCGAGCAGATTGAAGGACAGGGCCAGGACCGCGATGACGATACCGGGATAGAAAACCAGCCAGGGAAAGCTTTGGAAATAGCTCTGGTTCTCGTTGATCATGCCGCCCCAGCTGGGGGTCGGCGGCTGCACCCCGACGCCGAGATAGGAAAGGGCCGCTTCCAGCAGCACCGTGGTGGCGATGCCGAGGGTCGCCCAGCAGGTGATGGTGGGAATGAGATGCGGCAGGATATGGCGGAAGAGGATGCGGAATGTGCCGGCGCCGATGCTGCGTTCGGCCGTCACATATTCGCGCTCGGCCAGCGATGTCGTCTCGGTATAAAGGACGCGGGCGATCTGCACCCAGTTCACCATGGAAATGACGATCACCACGATCCACAGGCTGGGGCGGAAAATCGCCGCCAGGACGATCGCCAGAAGCAGCGAGGGGAAGGCCATCATCAGATCGGTGAAACGCATCAGGGCGGCACCGAACCAGCCCCGCAGAAAGCCGGCGGTCACCCCGATCATGGCGCCGATGCCAATGGCGATGCCATTGGCAAGGATACCGATGATGAGCGAGGCGCGGGCGCCGTAGATCAGGCGGGAGAGCAGGTCGCGGCCGAGCAGATCGGTGCCGAGCCAGAAATGGCTGCTGGGCGCGAGGGGTTCGCCTATGTCGGTGAGGCCGTCGGCCAACTGATCTTCAGGAGAATAAGGCGCCAGCCAGGGCGCAAAAATCGCGGCCAGCATGATGACGGCAATAATCAATAACCCAAACAGCGCCAATTTGCGCTTCAGCAATTCCCTGAGGATGTGCATGTAATGTCCGTACCCCCGCGAAAGCCGGGCTGCCGGGAGGGCGCCAAGCGATCACGACCCATAGCAATTGATACCAAGCCACACGGGATGGGTGACGGGCGACCGGTATATCGATGATCGAGCGGCAGCATAAAAGCAATTGTAGCCGGTATCAACGTGACTCGACACGAAACGGTATTATTCCACAACCGGACAGGTCGGCATGGCCTGACGCCGGCCATCGCCGCCTCGTCGATCGGCATGCCGATGGCGGCGCCACACGGCCCGAGCGCGGGCGGCCGGCGCCGTGGCTGTAGGTATGTTCTGTCGCTGGATCGTTGACGCTAGCGGGCGTTGGGGAGGCGCACCGGCCGCATCAGGAAGGCCGGCATATGATCGCCGAAGGCGAGAACCGGACGGTCATCGTCATGGTCCCGGTGATGTTCGCGGCCGGAAGCGCGGCGTTCGTGCCGGTTTTGCTGACGCACCGGCTCCAGAGGCACCGGCTTGGCCGGCGGCGTGACGGCGGCAGCCGTGGTCGATGCCAGCTGCTCGTGACGGTGCAAGGCGCCGGGATGCGGAATGACGGCGTCGATGACCGCAGCTGCCGCATTGCCCTGGCCGCCAGCCTCCGCCTCGGGGCGTCGCTTGCCCCGGCGGCGACGCGGCGCTTCGGTCTTTTCGCCGGCTGCGGCGGGGACGATGTCGGCAGAACCAGCTGCGGTCGCCGAAATTGCGGCAGACGGAATTGCGACAGATGGAGCGGCCTGCCGGTCGGTATCGCGGTCGCGCCGCGCAGGCGTGCGCTTGCGGTCATGCCTGCCGCGGCGGCGCTTGCCGTCGCCTTCTTCGAAAGGCAGCTGCTCGATACCTTCGATGGTCAGGGACGGAATTGCCTTGCCGATCAGCTTTTCGATCGCCGCGACATGCTTGCCGTCATCGGGTGTCGCCAGCATATAGGCCCGACCTTCGCGGCCGGCGCGGCCGGTGCGGCCAATGCGGTGGACATAGTCCTCCGCATGGATCGGCACGTCGAAATTGAAGACATGGCTGAGGCTGGAAATATCGATGCCGCGGGCGGCGACATCGCTGCAGACCATCAGGCCGGCGTCACCGCGCTTGAATTTCTCGAGCGTTTCCGTCCGCTTCGATTGCGGCATGTCGCCATGCAGCTGAACGGCGTTGAAACCATGCTTGGTCAGCGAGCGATAGAGGATATCGACATCGCGTTTGCGATTGCAGAAGACCAGCGCGTTGGTGACCGTTTCGGCCCGGATCAGCCGGCGCAGCGCCTCGCGCTTGTCCATTTCATCGACGATCGCCATGCCCTGGATGACCGTGGCCGCGGTGGTCGCCGGCGGCGCCACGGTGATTTCCTTCGGATTCATCAGGAAGGCATCGGCCAGGCGGCGGATTTCCGGCGCCATGGTGGCCGAGAAGAACAGGGTCTGGCGCAGCTTCGGGATCAGGCTGACGATCTTTTCGACATCCGGGATGAAGCCCATGTCCAGCATGCGGTCGGCTTCGTCGATCACCAGGATCTTGACGTCGCTCATCAGGATCTTGCCGCGCTCATAGAGGTCGAGCAGTCGGCCCGGCGTGGCGATCAGCACGTCGACGCCCCGGTCGAGCTTCTTTTCCTGGTCGGCAAAGCTCTCGCCGCCGATCAGCAGCGCCATCGTCAGGTTGATATGCTTGCCGTATTTTTCGAAGTTTTCCGCCACCTGGGCCGCCAGTTCGCGGGTCGGCTCGATGATGAGCGATCGCGGCATGCGGGCCTTGGCTCGGCCGTTATGCAGGATTTCCAGCATCGGCAGGGTGAAGGAGGCCGTCTTGCCGGTACCGGTCTGGGCACAGCCCAGCACATCGCGGTTCATCAGGACGAAAGGGATCGCCTGAGCTTGGATGGGTGTCGGGACGGTGTAGCCGGCTTCGGAGATCGCCTGCAGGATTTCGGGGCTGAGCCCCAGCTCTTCAAATGTCATGTCGCTCGAAATGGGCGCCGTGGCGGGCCTGATCGGCAGGCCGTCCGAAGCAGCTGGACCCATCGGACTGCTTCCAAAAAACGGCGGAACTATAGGGAATGTGCGGCTTTTGTCAATCAAACCCCGGCGATATAAGCTGCCTGACGCTACCGAACGTTGAGGGGGTGCCATGCTAATTGAGCATGCCGGGTCACAATTGGTCCTGATCGATGTGCAGGAAAAACTCCTCCCGGCCATGGCTGACCCGGGCGGCGTCACGCGTCAAATTGCCATTTTATTGGCTGCAGCGCGCGCTATGAAGGTGCCGGTGATCGCTTCCGAGCAATATCCGGCGGGGCTGGGGCGGACGGTCCAGGAGATCGGCGGCCAATTGCAGCCTGGGGAGATCGTGGAAAAGACGGAATTCTCCTGCTATGCCAATCCTAAACTGCGTTTACGCCTCGATACGGGACCGACCCAGTTGGTGCTCGCCGGCGTCGAGGCGCATGTCTGCGTCTTACAGACGGCGCTTGATCTGCTCGATGCCGGTCGCCGGGTCTTCATCGTCGCTGATGCAACCTCCTCCCGGCGGGCGGAAAGCAAGTCAATCGCGTTACAGCGCCTCGCTGCGGCAGGGGCGGTGATTGTTACAGCCGAGATGGTCCTGTTCGAATGGCTGAGGCAGTCTGACCGTCCGGAGTTCAAAACGCTCAGCCGCCTCATCCGCTAGCCGCCCGCCCGTCAGCACGTTGGCGGCCTTCAGCAGGGACTGAACATGCAGCCGTTGTCGGAGTCGTTCTGCGGCAGGGGGAACAACTGGGTTGCCACCATGCGCAGGAATTGCCGCAGCCGGGGGTCGTCAGGCCCCGAAATATCGTCTACCGAGCCCTGCAGGAAGGTCATCGTATCGAAACCGCGGCAATAGGCGGCGGAAATGGTGATCTTGCTACCTGCGCTGTGGCCGGGGGCGCTGCCTTTCTCGCCGGTTTCGCCGCAAATGTAATTGCCGTTGGTGGGCTGACCGTTGAAGATCATGCGGATCCGATAGGCGCTGGCTTCCGAGGGCGAAAAGCCGGCCGGCTGGATGGCCGTATTGACGATCTTGTTGAAATCGTCCTGCGGAATGGGGAAGGGATTGCCGGTGATGTCCGCTTTCAAGGAGCTATTATAGGGCGCCCAATGGTCCTGCAGGGCGTCATAGGGCGATTCGACATGCAGATAATCGATGCGGCCCGGTGTACAGGCGGCCAGCAGGCCGGCAAAGGAAAAGGTGGCAAAAACGCGAGCATGAGAAAGAGCGCGGGTGAACATGATCGAACTCCGATGATTTCCCTTCGCCGATCGGAAACGGGGCCGATCGGCGAAGGGCCAAGCGGCAACGGGCCAAACGGCAGGGCCGAGGCGAGCTAGCTCTACTAAAGATGATACGCCGCAGGGTAGAACTCAAGACGGCTGATCGTCGCCTCCGCCACATCATCATCCTGGCATTGCAAGAGAATCCGGCCTGACATGACTGTTCATCTACAGAAGTTATGCGTTGGCATCAGTACCATTCAGGAACTGGTGCAATATCGTGACGACCTCGCAAAGCGGTTGAAGAAGAATGGCCGGCCATTGGAGGACCAGCACTGGACACGGCATCGGCCGAAGCGGGATGAAGAGATCCTCGACGGCGGCTCGCTGTTCTGGATCATCAAGGGCTCGATTTGCGTCCGTCAGCGCATCTTGCGGCTGGAGGATGTCGAGGATGAGGCGGGCAAGCCTTATTGCGCCATCGTCTACGATCCGACGGTGATCTTGACCGAGCCGCGGCCGCGGCGCGCCTTCCAAGGATGGCGCTATTTGGAAGCGGCCGATGCGCCGCCGGATTTGCCCGATCAAAAGTCGGCGCTGCGCCGCGCCGCGGATGCTGCGGAAATGCCAGAAGAGATGGCACGGGAGCTGCGAGTGCTGGGATTGCTCTGACGCCGGCCGGTTTTCGTCTCGTCGATTGCTACAGCCGGCAATGCGGCCGCGACGTCGGCGCGGCGATTCGGGGGTTCCGGGCTGCTGATACTGCGCCGCAGCATGGCTGGAATGGCAATACGCTGGCACGCAGAGTGATATGGCAAGCACGCCTCAGTGTGCCTGTGAGCGGTGGCGACGGATGAGTCGCGGTGCGATCGATGCGAGAGAGGGACGGAAAAGTCGCGGATTCCGGGGCTTTATTAAAAAAGTAGGGGCAGCCGATTTTTTCTTCTGGACAGTTCTGATCGACTCGCCTAAAACCCGCCCCACCAGACGACGCCGAACTGAAACGAACGGCGGCGGCGGGATGCGGAAGGCGATCAGCCGACCGCTCTGAGAGCGAAAAGCCTCACTGATCTAACAAGATCATTTCGAGTGCTTGTATCGCTGCTTCGGCATCGCTATATTGCGAGTTTGTGCCGGGCCGAATCAGGGTCCGGGGCG
>DATLJB010000058.1:0-4145 GCA_035539075.1 Terriglobia bacterium | reverse complement strand
GTCAATTCGCCCATGGCCTGCAGCACGGTGCCGTAATTGATGTCCTTGTCGCCGCGAATGAAGATCTTGGCGTCGGGATTGTTGTTGGTGATGGCGGCGAGACGCGGCCCGAGGCTTTCCATCGGGATCTCGGTATCGCTGAGATAGATCTTGCCGTCCTTGTTGACGGTGATCACCAGCGGCTCGTCGGGATTGTTCATCGCCTCGGCCTTGACCTTCGGCAGATTGACGGGAATACCCGAGCTCAAGAGCGGCGCCGTGATCATGAAGATCACCAACAGCACCAGCATGACGTCGACCATCGGCGTCACGTTGATGGCGGCGACCGGATCAGCCCGGCGGCGGCCACCGCCGCGACGACGTTTCGGTCCGGAAAGTGCCGCGCCCATGATCAGTGCTTCTCTTCGAGCTGGCGCGACAGGATGGCGCCGAACTCACCGGAGAAGGCATCGAGCCGGTTGCCATAGCGCGAGATGTCGCTGTTCAGCTTGTTATAGGCGAGCACTGCCGGAATGGCGGCGACGAGGCCAAGCGCCGTGGCGAAGAGCGCTTCGGCGATGCCCGGCGCCACCACGGCAAGGCTGGTGTTCTTCGAGCCGGCGATGGCGGCGAAGCTGTTCATGATGCCCCAGACGGTGCCGAACAGGCCGACGAAGGGAGCAGCCGAACCGACCGAGGCCAGGAAGGTCATATAACGCTCGAGCTGATCCATCTCGCGGCCGAGCGTGATGCCCATGACCCGCTCGATACGTTCCTGCAGGCTTTCGCGGAGTGATTCCGATCCCAGCAGGCCTTTGGCAGCGGAACGGCGCCATTCGCGCATGGCGGAAACGAAGATCGAGGACATGGGATCGGGCGGGCGGTTGCCGATGCGGTCGAACAGTTCCTCCAGCGACCCGCCGGACCAGAACGCGTCTTCGAACTGCTTGGCCTGGTTGCGCAGGCGGCGCAGGCGGATCGACTTGTCGATGATGATGGCCCAGCTCCAGACTGAGGCCAGCAACAGCATGATCATCACAACCTTGACGATCCAGTCGGCCTGCATGAAGAGACCGATGATACTGAGATCATGGGAGGCAGGTCCCATGCCGGGGCCGGTGCTGATCGCCTGGCCGGCAAGCGGATCGAGGGCGCCGCCGGTAACCGGCGCGACCGGTGTCGCGGGAGGAGTCGTCTGGTCCATAAATGGCTCTCGCTCTGTCTCTATCAGTTCGTCGAAACGGCCGGGCGATCGCCCTGCTGATCAATCCTCGAATGGCATCCCATCTTCGCGCCGTCGCCGCCAGGATCCGTGCTGCGTCATGCTGTCGCAGTCTCCGAACCGGCGTCCCAGAGCGCGATGCCTTGAAGGGCTTGCCGCATCCTGTCCGGCAGGCGGGTCGCCCGGCCGGCGGCATTGATACAAACGATGATGACGACCAGCGTGACCAGTTCGACCCCGTCGCGGCAAATCCGCTGCGCCAGGGTGAGGCTCGCCCCGCCGATCTTCGTCACCTGGCTTTCTACCACCAAGGCATCGTCCAGCTTGGCCGGCAGCAGGTAATCCACTTCGCACCGCCGCACCGCCAGGACGAGGTGATCGGCGGCGATCATCTCCGCATGGGAGATGCCGACCGACCGCAGCATCTCGGTCCGTCCCCGCTCGGCATAGCGCAGGTAATTGGCGTAATACACGATGCCGCCCGAGTCGGTATCCTCGATATAGACGCGCAGCGAATGCCGGTGGATAAACGCGGCGGCCGTGCTTGTCCAATTCGTCTCATGCATGGCTGAACTCGATTTCGGGCTTATTCATCACCTGCCAGGATGGCAAGAATGTGGCGACGGGGCCGGGAATGGCGGGATTCCACTGCCAATTCAGGCCCCCTCCCCGCTGTCGTCGGTGCCTTCCTCCGGGATCGCTCCGCTCAGCAGGTCGAACTGGGAAACGCCGCGCGGTGGCGTCAGGCCCAGGTATTTGAAGCCATTGGCTGTCAAAGCGCGGCCGCGCGGCGTCCGCTGCAACAGCCCTTGCTGGATGAGGTAAGGCTCGATCGCTTCCTCGATCGTATCCCGCTGCTCGGCCAAGGCCGCCGCCAGCGTTTCCACCCCGACCGGACCGCCGCCATAGTTTTCCGCGATACAGCGCAGGAAGCGGCGATCCATGGCATCGAGACCGAGCTGATCGACATCCAGACGCCGGAGGGCGGCATCGGCTGCTTTCGCGTCCACCAGGCCGGCTTTCGCAACCAGCGCGAAATCCCGCACCCGTCGCAGCAGCCGGCCGGCCACGCGCGGCGTGCCGCGCGACCGCCGGGCGATCTCGACGGCGCCGCTGGCAGCCAGATCGAGGCCGATCACGCGGGCGCCGCGCCGAACGATCGTCTCCAGTTCGGTCGGCGTATAAAAATTGAGCCGCAGCGGAATGCCGAAGCGGTCGCGCAACGGTGTCGACAGCAAACCCAACCGGGTGGTCGCGCCGACCAGGGTGAATTTCGGCAGATCGATCCGCACCGAACGCGCCGCCGGCCCCTCGCCGATGATCAGATCGAGGTGATAATCCTCCATCGCCGGATAGAGGATCTCCTCGACCGCCGGCGACAGGCGGTGGATCTCGTCGATGAACAGCACGTCATTGGGCTGCAGATTGGTCAGCAGGGCGGCCAGGTCACCGGCCCGGGCGATCACCGGCCCCGACGTGGCCCGGAAGCCGACACCCAGTTCCCGCGCCACGATCTGCGCCAGCGTCGTCTTGCCAAGGCCCGGCGGGCCATAGAACAGCACGTGATCCATCGCCTCGCCGCGCTCGCGGGCGGCCGCCATGAAGACCGCGAGATTTTCCCGCAGTTGCTCCTGGCCGATGAACTCGCCCAGCGCCAAAGGCCGCAGGGATTGCTCGCCGCTATCCTCTTCGCTGCGGGCGCCATCGGTCAGGCGCGGATCTATCGAGCGGTTATCGGCCACGGATCGCGCCCCTCATCGAACGCCCCTCACTGGCTCAGCTCCTTCAGCCCGCTGCGGATCAGCTGATCCAGCGTGGCTGGCTGGGTCGCGGCCTGGTTTGCCTTGGCAACAGCCGTGAAGGCCTCGGCCCGGCGATAGCCGAGATTGACCAGGGCGGAGACCGCATCTTCGATCAGCGACGACACGGCCTTCCCCTCGCCCGCCTTGCCGCCGGATGCTGCCTTGGCAAGTGCGGCCGTGCCGAGGCTGAGGCCGCCGACCTTGTCTTTCAGCTCGGCAACGATACGTGCCGCCAGTTTCGGGCCAACGCCCGGCGCGCGCGTCACCGCCGTCTTGTCCTGGGCGGCGATCGCCGTCGCCAGGTCATCCGGCGACAAGGTGCCGAGGATAGCCAGGCCGACCTTGGCGCCGACCCCCTGCACCGTCAGCAGCAGCCGGAACCAGTCCCGCTCCGCCTGATCCAGGAAGCCAAAAAGATTGATCGCATCCTCACGCACCTGGGTCTCGATCAGCAGTGAGACACCAGTGCCGCTGGCGCCCAGGCGTTGCAGCGTGCGACCGGCCGCATGCACGACATAGCCGACGCCACCGACATCGATGATCGCCGTATCGCCCTGGACGCTGTCGAGAATGCCGGTCAGCTTGCCGATCATCGCCCGACCTCGCGAAAATCCTTGGCACCCCAGCGCCGCAGCGAACCCAGGTGATGCGCATGGCAGATGGCGACCGCCAAAGCATCGGCGGCATCGGGGCTTTCCGCCGAACTGGCCGGTAGCAGCACGCGCACCATCATCGCCACCTGATCCTTGCTGGCATGGCCGGCGCCAACCACGGACTTCTTGACCAGATTGGCGGGATATTCCGCCACCGGCAGCTTATAGGTCGCCGGGGTCAGCAGGACGACGCCACGCGCAAGGCCCAGCTTCAGGGTCGAGGTCGGGTTCTTGTTGACGAAAGTCTCTTCCACCGCCGCCTCGGTTGGCTGATAGAGATCGATCACCTGTCTCAGCCCGTCATGGATCTCTACCAGGCGCTCGGCCAGCTCCCGCTTGGGATCGGTGTGGATGGCGCCGGCGGCCACGAAGCTCAGCCGCGAGCCCGGCGGATTGCCATGCGCATCGACGATGCCCCAGCCGGTATGCTGCAAGCCAGGATCGAGACCTAAAAGCCGCATCGCCGCCATCTTGTTTGAAGATATCCAG
>DATLJB010000057.1:0-3598 GCA_035539075.1 Terriglobia bacterium | reverse complement strand
GGGCTTTTCCCGCTTCCTGCCGGCGCTGCTCGATCATCGCCGCGACGGGGCGAAACAGAAAGCGCGCCAGCAGCCAGATGAGGACGGCGGCATTGATCGCCTGCAGCGCCAGGGTCCACCAATCAATCTGCATCTTGGATTCTGACCTATTTGGCGAAGGGATTGGCAAAGAGCAGCAGCAAGGCGATCACCAGGCAATAGATCGCCATGGTTTCGATCATCGCCAGGCCGACGAAGAGCGTGCGAGATAGTGTCCCGGCCGCTTCCGGCTGGCGCGCAATGGCATCCATGGCGGCGGCGACAGCGCGACCTTCGGCGAGAGCGGGGCCGATGGCGCCGAAGGAGACCGCGATGGCGGCTGCAGCGATGCTGACGATTTCGATCCAGTTCATGAAATTCTCCCATCCTGTTGCGCAGGGCTTGCGGAAACGATTTCTTTGACGGACGCCTCAGAAGCAGGTGCATCCTGCGCTGCTGGCGTCGCAATTGGTGCCGTCATAGGGGAACGGCCTTCGCCGACCGAAGCGCCGATAAAGACGGTGGCGAGCACGGCGAAAATATAGGCCTGAACGGCGCCGGTCAGCAGATCGAGCGCCATCAGGGGGATCGGCACCAGCAACCCGGCCAGGGAAAGGATGATGCCGACGATGAAGACGCCGCTCATGACATTGCCGAAGAGGCGAACGATCAGGGAAAAGGTGCGGGTAATCTGCTCGACCACGTTCAGCGGGATCATCACCCAGCTCGGCTCGGCGAAGGTCTTCAGGTAACCGGCCAGGCCGCGCGTCCTGAGGCCGAAATAGATGGTGGCGCAAAAGACAATACCGGCAAGGGCGGCATCGGTTTCGAGATGTGCCGTCGGCGGCTCGATCCCCGGTACCAGCGATGACCAGTTGGCGATCAGGACATAGATCAGAATGGTGCCGATCAAGGAACGATAGGGTGCCGGAGCAACCTGCATCGTATCCTGGATCAGCTGGTCGATGCTGGTGACAATGAGCTCGAGAACAGCCTGCAGCCGGCCGGGTCTGATAGACAGCCGCCGAGTCGCCAGGAGGGAGAACACAGTCAGTCCCGCCATGATCGCCCAGGTGATCAGTACCGGCGATGTGATCGGCAGCAGACCGATATGGAAGACCGGTTCCAGGATCAGCGGCGAGCCGTTCATGATGCGATCTCCCGGCCGGCAGGCGCTTGTCCGGCCCGATCTGCCTGCCGCTCGACCCGGCGACGTACGGCGCCACGGGCCAGCAACAGGCCGAGCGCCGCCGCCAGCAAAGGCCCTGCCCCCAGCTTCACCAGACCGACAAAGGCAAGGATCAGGATCGCGAAGCGTGCCAATTGCACCAGCAGGGCAAAGCCGATCCTGCCTTCAGCAAAGCTGCGGCAGTTCCACCACAGCGCGGAGAAATGCAGCAGGCCGAGAGCGACGCCGGCGATCAGAGCGGCGAAGACCGTGATGAACCAAGGCCAGGATACCATGTCGAACTGCGCCGATATCATTGCCGATGCATCCATTTCCAGGCTGACCAGAAGCCGATCGCGGCACCGATCATGAGCAGCGGCGCCGAGAAGAAGATACCGGTGGCAAATTGCCGGTCGAGCCAGCGACCGAGGAAGATCCCGATCAGCGTCGGGACGACGATGGTCCAGCCGAGAATGCCGATCTGGCCGAGGCGTACGCCGAGCGAGGGCTCCGGCTCTTCGCGTGCACGTTTGGCCCGCTCGGCGGCGCGTTCCGCCGCCTTTCCGATCCCGTCACTATGTTCGTCTGCGGGGTTCTTTGTCATTGCGGCGATTCCCCTTCCGGCGCGGCCACGGCGATCCCGTTTGGCTCCATTTGCTGCGCGGGATGCAGGAAGCGCATCAACTGCCGCACCGCCCTGGCATGCAACTGCATCTGTTCAACACGAGCGCGGCGGTCGATGTCCTGCTCGGCCGCCCGCAAGCGCCGCACCTCCGCCTCCAGGATGGCGAGATTGTCGCCAACCACGCCTTGGCGGCACGCAATGGTAATGCGCGCGCCACCGGTGACCGCAACGACACCGCCACGCTGTGCGCAGTAATGCCGCTTGCCGGCCGCATCCTCCCAATCGACGACAGAGGCCGGCAGGACGGTCAGCAAATCGGTGTGGCCATGCAGAATGCCGAAGCTACCGCTCGCATCTTCGGCCCGTAGCGCGCGGATATCCGACGCGTCGACCAGAACCTGCGCCGGGGTGGTGATGAGGAGGTGCAGATTGCCGCTCATCCTGTTTTGGCTCCCGCAGCGGCCCCAGCAGCAGCGGCTTCTTTTTCGCGCGCCTCCTGCAGATTGCCGATCATGTAAAGCGAACTTTCGCGCCAGGCATCGCATTCGCCGGCGAGAATGGCCTTGCAGCCCGCCACCGTCTCGGCGACCGGCACGGATCGGCCGGGAACACCGGTGAAGGCCTCAGTCACACTGAAGGGCTGTGTGAGAAAACGCTGCAGCCGACGCGCGCGCTCGACGATGCGCCGGTCATCGGCGCCGAGTTCTTCGACGCCGAGCAGCGAGATCACATCCTGCAGCTCGCGGTAATGTTCGATGGTGCGGCGAACCTCCATCGCTACCCGCGCATGCTCTTCGCCAACGACCAGCGGATCCAGCAGGATCGATGATGAGGCGATCGGGTCAATCGCAGGATACATGCCCTCCGCCGCCATATTGCGGGATAGCACCACCATGCTGTCGACATGGCTGGCGATAGCCGTCACCGCCGGATCCGTGAAGTCATCGGCCGGCACATAGACCGCCTCGATCGCCGTGACCGCGGCATCGCCGACCGAAGCGATGCGCTCCTGCAGCGCCGCGACTTCGCTGGCCAGGGTCGGCTGGTAGCCGACCCGCGACGGCAAGCGGCCCAACAGGCCCGAGACCTCGGCGCCCGCCTGCACGAAGCGGAAGACGTTATCCATCAGCAGCAGCACATTGCGATGCAGTTCATCGCGAAAGTGCTCGGCAATGGTAAGCGCCGTCAGCGGTACCCGCCAGCGCGCACCCGGCGGCTCGTTCATCTGGCCATAGACCAGCACGGTACGATCGAGCACACCCGACTGGCGCATATCCAGCAGCATCTCGTGGCCTTCACGCGACCGCTCGCCAACGCCTGCGAAGACCGAGATGCCCTGATAGCTTGCCACCATCGCATGGATCAGTTCCATGACCAGGACCGTCTTGCCGACGCCGGCGCCGCCGAACATGGCGGCCTTGCCACCCTGGGCAAGCGGGGTCAGGAGATCGATCACCTTGATGCCGGTAGCGAATATACTGGTGGCTCCCGTGCGTCGCGCCAAGGCCGGCGGCGGCCGATGGATGGGGCGGCGCGCCACCTCCGCCGCCAGCGCCGGTCCGTTATCGCCGAGATTGCCGACTGCATCCAGCAACCGTCCGAGAACGGCTTCACCGACCGGCACTTCGATCGGGCCGCCGATGGCGCGAACGGCGGCGCCGCGCCACAACCCCGTGGTTGCCTGCAAGGCAAGCGCCCGCACCCGATGGGCATCGAGATGCGCCTGAACCTCGGCCAGAATAGGGACGCCGCCATCTCCTTCGATCCGCAGGCCGTGGTCGATCAAG
>DATLJB010000056.1:0-26567 GCA_035539075.1 Terriglobia bacterium | reverse complement strand
CACGGTCAACGGCTCGAAAATCGCCAAAATCCGCGCAAACGCCGGATAATTCTACGCCTTCACTCATATAAACCCCGATAGATACCTTTGGCCGCCCCGCCTGTCGCCGGCCGTTCAAAACAAATGTCCGACTGATGCTATTGCCCCCGATAACGCGTTGTTTCCGGGGAAGCCGATGGCCTCCCCGGAAATACGTATCGCCCTCAGTTCTTGATAAGAGGCGGATTCATGCTCCTGACTGGCTCACACCGTGCGTCGGTCAGGAACAGTCCGGCTCTCGGGATCCGACAGCAGATCAGTACAGATGCGTTACGCCGCCTTCCACTTGTCGGCATATTCGCCGCGCAGCTTGATGAACCAAGCATCCTGCGCCGGCCACCACCACAGTTTCTGCGTGGCGTCGCCGGGATAAGCGGCAGCATAGAACGACTTCACCGCCGGATCGGCCAGCTCAATGCCGCCCTTGCCGACCGCGTTGGCCTTGAAGGCGGAAGCCCAGGCCGCCGAACCTTCAGCGGTCGAGATCCACTTCGACCATTCATGGCCCTGCTCGGTGTTTTTCGCATTGGCCATCAGGAAGAAGCCCTGGCTCCAACCGAACGCGCCTTCCTTCGGCGCGATGAAACCGAATCCTTCCGAGGCCATGTTGGCACCGGTCGAATCCCAGCACAGGCCGAGTGTGCAGCCATTGGTGCGGAACGCACCCTGGGCATCGTTTTCCGAAGCCCAGAACTGCGCGACATTGGCCTTGTGCTTGATCGCTTCGGCCAGAACGAGATCCCAGATCTGCTTCATCGTCGCTTCGTCCTTGTAGCTTTCAAGGAACGGCTTCGGCAGCTTGCCCTGCGCATCCATGACGCGGCCCATGGCAGCGAGCGAGGAATGGGCGCGCAGAGTCACCTTGCCTTCGAACTTCGGATCGAAGAGATCAGCGAGGCTGGCCGTGCCATAGGTCATCGGCGCGTCCTTCTTGCTGTAGACCAGCGCTTCGGTGCCCCAGACCGAGGGAACGAAGTAGCGCTTGCCGCTGATTTCGCCGGCATCGCCCGGCTTGCCGCCCGGAACGCCGTCCAGATAGTTCGACAGGGCCAGCTTGCTCGGATCCCAAGCCTGGATGATGCCGTTGCTGACCCAGGCCGGCAGGCGGTCCAGGGTCGGTTCGACGACGTCAACGGCACCGGTCTGCAGGGCCAGCTTGCACTGCGCAAACATGGCATCCTGGTCAGGCTGCTCGTTGAAATTCACCTTGATGCCGGTGGCCTTGGTGAAGGCGGCGAAGGCGTCCTTGAAATCGTAGCCCGCCCAGCCCATGAAATTCAGCTCGCCCGACGAGGCGAAAGCGTTGCGGACGAAACGTGGAGCAGCAATGACGGAAGCAGCGGCAGCCGCTCCCTTCAACATCGTACGGCGATTCAATTTAGTCATCAAATTTCCTCCCAAGACGATACATCTGTCGGCTCAGGGGCCAACACCAACAGCACGTCATCTACAATCGAATGCGCCACGGCCGCTGGCTCCCAGCGGTACACCTAGGTGAAAATCGATTGTCAGCCCCTGTTTCAAACTTTTAGTTCATTTTGATGTTAGATTAATGGCACGCTGCCACATGTTGCAACAGATGAATTAAATTTGCGGCGGCCTGGGACGGCAGATTTCACAGTTCTGGCGATAAGAAAAACTTGAGCTAATCTTTATCGCCTCCCAGCCGCCGCTTCGGGCGGCTAAAACGCCGGGCTTTGATGCCCGACATGTCGCATTCCGACACCTAGGCATAAAGGGCTAAGACACTTGGCCGGACGGTACCGGCGGAGGGTGACCGGCGGCCCAATCGGGCGGCAGGGCGATTCGTTGACGAGGAGTTGGTCGATCGGCAATTGGTTGATCGGGCCCGCCAACCGATCTGCGGCGGATGCCCTGCCGGCGAGCCGGCCGGATCGCCAAGCACCATCGCCACGCTGTCAGCTAGCTGAAGCGCAAACGAAGCCAAGAAGGCGGACTAGGCCTTCCCCTTCTCGAAGATATCTGGAAACGAGAAAAGGATGCACCGTCATGAAAAAGATAAGCTTGGCCGCCGCCGTCCTGGCCATCCTGCTCGGGGTCATCTGGATCGGCCAGGGCAGCGGATATTTCCCCTACCCGTCAAGCAGCTTCATGATCAACGAGGCGGGCTGGATCTATCGCGGCGCCTTGCTGGCGGCGGTCGGTCTGGTCGCTGTTGTGCTGATCACCTTCTGGTCGCGACGCGGCTGAGTCAAAAAGCCGCCCAGTCGGAACCACTGGGTCAGGTGGGCATCGGTTGCGATGCCTGTCAGTTGGATGGCAGCAGAAGCCGACCAGAAGCCGTTCGCGACGGCGCCGTGACGTTGGTGGGGTTGCCAGCAACTTCACCCCATGTTGCTATTCCCGCTCCTCTTAGGTCTTCCCCTCGTCACAGGAGTCACAGTCATGGCCAAGGCCGGCAAAACCCGGATTCGCATCGGCATCGGCGGTTGGACCTATGAACCTTGGCGCGGCACCTTCTATCCGGAAGGCTTGGCGCAAAAGCGCGAACTCGAATATGCCAGCAGCAAGCTGACCAGCATCGAGGTCAACGGCACCTATTATGGATCTCAGAAACCCGAGAGCTTTGCCAAATGGCACGATGAGACGCCGGCAGATTTCGTCTTTGCGCTCAAAGGGCCGCGTTTTGCCACCAACCGTCGGGTCCTGGCGGAAGCCGGCCCGTCGGTTGACAAGTTCCTCGTCAGCGGCATCACCGAGCTGAAGGATAAACTCGGCCCCATCAACTGGCAGTTCATGCCGACCAAGAAATTCGACCCCGATGACTTCGCCGCTTTCCTCAAGTTACTGCCGAAAAGCATCGAGGGACACAAACTGCGGCATGCCATCGAGGTGCGGCATGACAGCTTCAAATCGCCGGACTTCATCGCCCTCGCCCGCGAATATGAAGTGGCGGTTATCATCTCCGGCGATTCCGATTACACCCGGATCGCCGATCTGACGGCGCCCTTCGTCTATGTACGCATCATGGGAACCAGCGAAAAGGAGAAGCTCGGCTATTCCAGTAAAGCCCTGGATGGTTGGGCCAAGCGCGCCGAACTCTGGGCCAAAGGCAGCCAGCCGGATGATCTGGAAACGATCGGTTCTGCTGCCAAGAAGGCCGCAAGCCGCGACGTCTTCCTCTACGTCATCAGCGGCTTCAAGGAACGCAATCCGGCGGCTGCGATGGCGCTGATCGACAGATGCGCGTGACAGGCGATGAGGCCGTCGCTCAGCGCGGCGGCTTCTTGATGCAATAAATCCGATAAGCTCCATCCTCCACCTCGACACCATGGGTGTCATGGGCAAAGCCGGGAAAATCCCGGTCAAAGGCTTCGAGCGATTTCAAATAGCCCAACAGCGGACCATCCGCCGGCCCCGCATTCTCACCCGGCATCAGCAAGGGGATGCCCGGCGGGTACGGCACGACACCCGTCGCAACGGTGCGGCCGGCCATTTCGGCCAGTGGCACCTTCTCGACATTGTTCTTGACCAATTCCTCATAGGCTTCGACGGGGCTGAGATCCGGCTTGGGCAGGACGGCGAATCCTCTGGCCAGATATTCGGTCGTGCGCAGCTTCTTCATGCTGGCAAACATTGACGCGGCTAGGTCCCGCAACCCGAGGTTCCGATAGACGGGATAAGCCGCGATCAGGCTCGGTAAGACCTGTTCCAGCGGGGCATTGGCGTCATAGTCCCGCTTGAAGTCGAGCAGCGCATTCATCAGCGTTCCCCATTTGCCTTTGGTAATGCCGATGGAAAACAGGAAGAGAATGGTAAAATCTGTGGTCTTCTCCACCACGATTCCCTCCTGCGCGAGATAGGCCGTGACGATACTGGCCGGAATGCCGTCCTTGCCGATGCCGCCGCTTGCCGTCGCGCCCGGCGTCAGGACAGACACCTTGATGGGATCGAGCATGCAGTAATCATCTTCCAGTCCTTCGAAACCATGCCAGTCGGCGCCTGGATGCAGCACCCAGCATGCCGGATCGGTAGCCAGCAGGTCCTCCGCCGCCTGATGGAAGGCGACCTTCTTTTTCGATTGAGGATCCTGGATCTGCTCCGGTTGCCAGCCCGCAAAAAACCAGTCCCCCTTCTTCGCAAAATCAGCGCGCAGGCGGGCCAACATCTGTCGGAAGGCGATGGCCTCGCGAATGGATTCCGTCGTCAACGCCTGGCCCGACTCATCCATCATCGCCGCGCTGACATCGTTCGAGGCAATGATCGCATATTGCGGCGAGGTCGATGCATGCATCATGAAAGCCTCGTTGAAGCGTCCGTGTTCGATCGGCCGCCGGCCGTCGCGCACATGAATAAAGGAGGCCTGCGACAAGGCTGCCAGCAGCTTGTGCGTTGATTGCGTGGCAAAGACGGTCGGGCGGTCCGATGTGTGACCCTTCGGATCGCCATGCATGCCAAAACGTCCGCGATAGATCGGATTGAAGCGGGCATAGCCATACCATGCCTCGTCGAAATGCAGCCGGTCGACGCTTTTTCCGAGCACCTGTTCCACGCGCGCGATGTTGTAGCAGAGGCCGTCATAGGTGGAATTGGTGATGACGGCATGAACGGGCGTCGGATCGATCTCGCTTCCCACCAGCGGGTTGCTGCCGATCGCCTGTTTCAGCGCCTTGGCGGTCAAGCGCTCCGGCGGAATCGGCCCGATAATGCCGAGCTTGTTGCGGGTGGGGATGAGATAGGTCGGTATCGCGCCCGACAGGGTCATCGCATGCTCGACCGACTTATGGCAGTTGCGGTCGCACAACGCCACCTGGTCGCGCGTGACGCTGGCCATGATGATGACCCGGTTGGAGGTCGAAGACCCATTCGTCACCGTATAGCTGCGATGCGCGCCGAAGATCCGCGCGGCATAGCGTTCTCCCTCTCCGATCGGCCCCGAGTGGTCAAGCAGCGAGCCAAGCTCGCCGACGGAGATCGACAGATCGGAGCGGAACAAGCTTTCGCCGAAGAATTCGAAAAAGGCGCGCCCGGCCGGCGATTTCAGGAAGCCCGTACCCCCGGTATGGCCCGGCGTGTGCCAGGAATATTCGTAAACCCGGGCGAACTGCACAAGCGCGCGGAACATCGGCGGCAATACGTGCTGGCGATACCGGTGCATGGCGGCGACAATCCGGCCGCCGATGAAATCGGTCGTGTCCTCGAGCAGCCAGATGAAGTCGTTGGCCTCCTGCATCACTTCGGTAGAGATCGATGAGGCTGCGCTGCGGCTGGTCACCAGGAAGATCGGTACGTTGGCGTTTCTGGTGCGGATCTGCGCCATGATTTCCGCCGACTTCGCATGGCCCTTGTCGTTCCTGAAATCCCAATCGAGCAGGACGCACTGGATCGCGGTATCCGAAGCCACGATTGCCTTTGCATCCTCCGGCGTCAATGCCTCGACCACCTGAACATCCCTGCTGCGCAAATCCTCGGCCAGGGCGCGGAGCGCGCGTCCCACCGCGGTCTGGTCGTTCAATTCGTCATCGATGATCAAGGCAAACATGCCGAGCCGGTTGCCTTGGCGCTGGCTCATTGAGCGCGATGTCATTGACGCCTCCTGCCATCGGGTTGCTGACAATCTGGGCTTTGAGAAGGTCTTCATGGAGGTCCAAGCCCAGCAGCCGGGGGGCTTCCGATCGGCTGCCCGGGCGTGGACAAAATATCGAGTGCCGGTATCGACCAGTTGTCCCGCGGCTATTGGCCGGGCGCCGGAGCCGCGGGTTGCGTCGCCGGCGCCGGCGGTTGCACGACAGGCGGAACCTCGCTCCCCTGCTCGACCGAAGGCTTGATCGCCCGTTCATGAATAAGCTCCGCCGATTTACGGCCGACCGAAACCCAGTACATGGCGATCAGGGAAATAATGGTGATCGCCAGCGTGACATGGCGGATCCAATGCGGGGCGCGGCCGCCGGGATGATGGCCGGTCTCTTCGATTTCGCGCTGACGGCTGATCGCCGCCGAATAGAAGACGATGGTGGCAATGACGAAGATCAACGACCAGCGCGTCTGCGCGCCGTCGGAACCGATCATGGCCCACAGGCTATAGACGGCGGCAATGACGCCAATCACCGTATAGACGATATACTGGTTATGCGACATCTGCTTATAGCCGATAACCTTTATGGAAATCGACGAATAGATATAGGGCAGAAGCGTCATGATCACGGCAATCGACGCGATCTTGCCGAACTGCTCGCTGGCGGTCGGCGACATCGTCGCCAGCACCTGCACCGTCATAATGGCGGCGACGATCATCAGACCAGCGGATGGCACGCCGCGTGAGTTCACGCGCGCGAAGATGGCGCCGAACAAGCCGTCATCGGCCGCCGCCTTGGCCGTCTGGCCGACCAACAGGGTCCAGCCCGCCAAGGAGCCGAGACAGCCGATTGCCGCACAGATGGCGACGATATTCGCGGCAGTGTCGCCAAGCGCGATGCGCGCCGCATCGGCGAAAGGCGCATTGGAGACGATCAGATCCTTGTTCGGGATCATCCCCATGATGACCGAAGAGCTGAGGATATAACAGACGCCAGCGATCAGCACGCCAGCGACCGTGGCAATCGGCACATTGCGTGACGGGTTCCGCACCACCGCCGCCGAGACCGAAGCGCTTTCGACACCGATGAAAGCCCAAAGCGTATAGTTCAGCGTGGAATTGACGGCATCGAAACTGCTTTTGCCGGACACATTCCAGGCAGCGCTGAAAGTGTCGCTGTTGAACCAGAACCAGCCGAGGACCGCCATGCCGACAATCGGCACAAGCGCGAAGCCGGTGGTGAGGGATTGTATCTTGCCGACAGTGGCAGGGCCGAGAATGTTGGCATAGGTGAAGAACCAGATGACTGCGATCTGGGCGAGAGCGAACACCAACGCGTCGTTCAGCATCGGAAAGAAGTGGCGCAGATAGGCGAGACCGGCAACGGCAAGCCCGACATTCCCGACCACATTGGCCAGCCAGTAGATGAGATTGGTCTGATAGCCCATGTAATTGCCGAAAGCCTTGCGCGTATAGGCGTAAGGCCCGCCCGCCGCCGGATCGATCGCCGCGAGCTTTGCAAAGACAAGCGCCAGCGCGACCGAACCGACCATGGTGATCAGCCAGCCGATCAGCGAGATGCTGCCCGCCGTGGCGAGGTTGGCCGGCAGCATGAACACGCCCGATCCCATCATATTGCCGGCGACCATCAGGATCGCGGGCACCAAGGATATCTTGTTGTCGGAAACAGAATTTGCCATTGCATCCCCCTGGGCCGGGCGGAGATGCCCAGCCGCGATATGTATGGGCGGCAGGTAATCGTGAAATTCCGGCGGCAGGATAGACCGGAATTCCTCGCGCTTGTTAGTAGAATCGTATCCCCGCATGATTTGCCGCAGCCTGATCCGTCGCCGAGCATTACTGCCGCGCCCTAAATTCTGGGGCGCCCGCCTTGATGCTCGGCGGCCATCGCATCTCGCCGACTGGACGCTAGTCGGCTTCGTCGACACTCGCTTCTATCAAATGCGAAAAGGCAGGTGTCGCCTCGTAGACCGAGAGCAGCAGCCACGGCTGCATCCAATCGAGCCGATTGCGAAGCTGTCCCTGCCTGCGGGGGGACAGCAGGAACCCGTGACGCAATCCGCTTTGCGCCCCAGCCTTTGGGCGCCTGGGCCATTACCGCTGTAACCTCCCCCTGACCGGGGGAAATGATCGCGTAACAGGCGTTAGCTAGCTTGCCGTGACGTGCGTGACTTGCCGCCAGGCAATGCGGCGGCTTCGCTCTTTCCCTGCCTCTTCTGGCCAGCGGGGGAATCGGTCCGGCAAAGCCGGTCGCTCGTGATGCCGTGCTGCTGGCTGCTTTTTTTAGAGGCTTGGAATGAACACTTCCTATATGCGTATAATCGAAGATAATTCGGCATTATAATTCGGTGATGATGAACAATTATGGAAAAGCTTGATGCGATGCGCCTCTTCACGCGAATCGTGGAGCAGCGCAGTTTCACTCTTGCGGCACAGAATCTCGGCATTCCGCGCTCGACCGTCACTGATGCCGTCAAGCAATTGGAAGCGCGGTTGGGCGTGCGGCTGTTGCAGCGAACCACGCGCCATGTCAGCCCGACGCTGGACGGGGAAGCTTATTATCGACGCTGCCTCACCATCATCGCCGATATAGACGACGCGGAGGGCGCCTTCAGCGGCGCCCGACCCAAGGGTCCCTTGCGCGTCAATGCCCATGGCACCCTGGCCCGGCATTTCATCATTCCCGGCCTGCCGCGCTTTCTCGCCGACTACCCGGAGATCGACCTCTATATCGGCGAAGCCGATCGGCTGGTCGATCTCGTTCGCGAAGGCGTCGATTGTGCTGTCCGCGTCGGGGAACTGGCCGACAGCGATCTTGTCGCCCGCCGCATCGCCATGCTGGAGGAAGTGACCTGCGCGGCGCCCGATTATATTGAACGCTTTGGCATGCCGCAGAACCTTGACGATCTGGAACGACACCGGATGGTCGGCTTTCATTCCAGCCGGTCGGGCAAGTTGTTGCCCCTGGAATTCACGGTGGACGGCGCCGCGCGGAAAATCACCTTGCCGACGATGCTTTCCGTCAACGGCGCCGAGAACTTCGTTGCCGTGGCACGTCTCGGCCTCGGGCTCATCCAGGTGCCGCGCTATCATGTCGAGGCTGACTTTGCGCGGGGCACGTTGATACCCGTCTTATCGCAATTTCCCCCCTCGCCCTCACCAGTTTCGCTGCTCTACCCGCAGAACCGACAATTATCGCCTCGCCTGCGCGCATTCAGCGATTGGCTTGCCCGCGAATTTGCCGAGCGCGAAAAGCCGGTAGCCACCGCTGATCGCGACCCGCTCGGGAAACAACCTGCCGGCAAAGAAAACAGCATGCCTTGACCGCGGCAGCCTGCATGGTCAGGCAGCCCTGATCCCCGCGGCGGAACGTCACTGACAGGGCCGGCTGCCGGGCGTCATGCATGTCGCTGATCGTCATTGTACCTGGATCGTGACAACCGCGGAGGCAAGCTTGCTATAGGGAATGCGCGCCTGGAATTCATGCTGCCCCGGCTGCAGCGGCCAGCGCAGCGTCTCGGTGGCGGCGGCGAGCTGAAACGGTTTGCCGTCGACGTACCACAGCACTTGCGTCGTGGGTACCCAGTTCGCGCCGGCTTTGCCCGGGATGGACGTCGCCTGGCCAGGCGACGGCACAGCTACTTTCAGCGCCAGGCTGGCAAGATCGGCCGGCAGTTCCGGATTGCGTATCAGCCGCAGATTATTCTGCGGCGAGAGAATGCGCACCGATTGCGGCGGGGCGTCATCGCCAGGCGCGGCCACAGCCCGGGCCGCTTCGTCGGCCGAGGCCACCTTGCGCTGCCACTCCGGCAGCCGACTGATGCAGATCGGGCCGTCGCCTATCCGCCTTGAAGCAGTGCCGCCGGTAGTCGCGACGGCAATGCGATCCTCGTCCGCCGGCACAGCGGCGCAATGATCCTGGAGCTGGTAATGTTCCGGCACGGCAAAAGCGCTAGCGGCCGGGTCCGGTGCTGTCGGATAGAGGCTCAACATGATGGTGCGGGCCAGTTCCGCGGCGCTCTGGGCGCCGCCGATATCCTGCATGGTGCCGGCATCCGCCCGACCGACCCAGACTCCAACCAGATAATCGCGCGAATAGGCGATGGTCCAGGCGTCGCGATAACCTTGCGAGGTGCCGGTTTTCACCGCCACCGGGAACGGATATTCGATCGAGCCCATGCGCGGAAAACTCGGTAGGCGTGCCGACGGATCGGCAAGGAATTGCGTGATCAAACGCGCCGCATCGACTGACATTACCCGGCTGCCCTCGCTGCGCCGCTGCCCTTGATACCAGACGAGATCGCCTATCACGCCGTCATTGGCCAGGGCGCCATAGGCTCGCACCAATTTCTCCAGGCTGGTGGGCAAGGCGCCGACCGCCATGGAGAGGCCGTAATAGGCGGCAGGGCGGTCGTCGTCATGCAGGCCGAGGAGCCGCAGATAGAGATAAGTCTCGTCAAGCCCCATCGTCTTCACGAGATTGGCGGCGGGAACGTTGCGCGAATTGGCCAGGGCCTGGCGCGGCATCAGTGTTCCGAGGTAATCGCGATCGGCATTCACGATCGTGCCGGCGTCGAGCGCGCTGTCCTGCAGGGGCGTGCTGGGCGTGATGGCGCCGCGATCGAGCGCCAGGGCATAGATGAAAGGCTTCAATGTGCTTCCCGGCGAACGCTCGGTACGGGCAAAGTCGATGGCGCCGGCCTTGGACCCGTAATAGCCGGCTGAACCGAGCCAGGCCAGGACTTCGCCGCTCTGCACCTTGGTGACGATCACCGCAACCTGTTCGGCGCCGTTCGCGTGCCAGCGCTCGAGATACCGGCTGGTCAGCCGGTCTATCTCCGCCTGGATATCGGGATTGATGGTGGTTTGCACGCGCGGATCCGCCTTGCCATCGGTCGCCGCCCCATCGGCCGCCACAAGATGCCGAAGATTGATGATCGCATGCAGGGTCTCGCCCGGCCGTGCCTGGCGTCGGATCAATGGCAGATTGTCGAGCTGCGCATTGGCAAGGGAGAACTCGGCCGCCGTGATGACCCGATCTGCAGCCAGGGCCGCCAGGATCCGGTGGCCGCGAGCCAGGGCCGCGACACGGGCCTGGAACGAGAGCGGGTTCATCCGGCTCGGCGCCTGGGGGATTGCCGCCAGAAAGGCGATCTCGGCCCAGCTGAGATCGGCGACCGGCTTGTCGAGATAGAACCGCGCCGCATGGGCAATGCCATGGCTGCCATTGCCATAGGGCACCAGGCGCAAATACTGCTTCAGCACCGCCGCGCGGCCATAGCGCAGCGTGAGAAAGAAGGCGGTCGCCGCCTCGCCGAGCTTATGGCGGAAATCGCGCGGCCCCGGGTCCTGCATGCGCGCGACCTGCATCGCCAGGGTGGAAGCGCCAGAGATGCGCCGGCCGTTATCGAAATTCTGTTTGAAGGCGCGGAGAATGGCGAGCGGATCGACGCCAGGATGCGACCAGAAACGGCGGTCTTCCAACGACAGGGTCGCTGCCACCACGCGCGGCGGCAAGTCATCGACCGGCCAATAGCCATAGCCGAGATCGCCCGGCGCGGCGACCTGCGCCAGGTACTGTCCGGCGCGATCCAGCAATAACGGGGTCGGCGGCGGGGCAATCAGTTCGGCGCTGAAATAGCCCCAGCAGAACAGGCCGATGACAGTGGCGCAGATACCGGCAATCCACCGCTGGTGCGACTGCCCCCTCCCCCCGGCTCTCTCCTTCGAGAGGAGAGCAGCGGTCAGCATCTCGCAAATGCGCCTATAGCGATCTCGGAGAGCCCCCTCCCCCTTCGCGGGGGAGGGGTGGGGTGAGGGGGACTGTTTTGGACGCCGCACAGCAGCACATCCTCACTGTGGTATCGCCGGCACAATGGTCACCAATGCGCCGTTGCTGTTGCCGTTGACCGTGCCGTCATACATCAGCTCGCTATAGGCGGCGGGCTGGATGAAGCGGCCGGCGATCTGCGCCCGCGTGCGGAAGAAGAACTGATAGGTTCCCTTCGGCAGCACGTCATAGAAATAGGCAACCTGATCGTCCAGGAAGGCAACGTAAGAGGGCGCCAACGTGTTTTCATTCAATGGCTTTGCTTCCGGCGGGGCGGTCGCGAGGCCGGGATTGAGCGGTTCCATGCCGGCCGCCAGCGGTATGACCACCGCGACCTGGAAACGGTCCGCCGGATTGACGAGTTCGACATGCTCCTCGACGATATCGCCGACCTTGAGCGCGATTTTCTTGCCCGGCATATCGAGCGGCACATGCAGCGGCGGCACGTCATTCTGCTGCACCATCAAGCTCTCGCGATTGACCACCAGCCCTTCCGCATGGGTCTCGGTCTTGCTGCCGTCCGCCGCCGGCAGATAGCTGGTGTCGACCAGGAGACCGACATTGCTGGCCGCCGCGGCCTTGTCCAACGTAACGTCGATCTTGCCGGCACCCGGATTGGCGATGCGCTGCATCGGCTTGTCCCCGCCCAGCCGGATCTGACGACTCTTGCCGTCGATGGCGATATCGACGCTTTCCCCGGCTTGCGTGGCCGGCTGCCGTTCGATGAATTGCGCCAGCGCCAGCATGGCCTCCGCATCGGCATTGGTTGAGCCCCAGCCGTCACCGCGCCCGAGGGTCACCAGCGCGTTGACGAGCAATTGCTGCTTCGCCATCGTCGCGGCACCGGTATCGGACTTGTTGGTGGCGGCGACCGCGCGCAGGACCTGCGCCACCGTGCGTGCCTCGGAGGGCAGGATCAATTGGCTGCCGGCCAACGCCGTGCTCTGCAAGCCGCCATAGATTTCCTTACCCTGGTAAAGCCGCGTCACCAGGCCGCCCCACAATTTGCCGCTGAGATCGCTCAGTGTCGCCTGGTCCGTCACGGCAGACTGCGCCAGCGCCTGGGTAACCCCGGCGAGACTTTCGAGATCGAGCCATTGGCTGCGGGTCGCGAGCTCCGCGGCATAGGCATTGTCGATCTGTCCGGCCTCGGCCAGGGCGGTCAGCGCCCAGACCCGTTCCGCGTAGTCGATGCCGGAAACGAGATTGGCATAATCCGACCGCAACGACTGCTTCAGCGCGCTAGTCAGCTTGTCGACCTGCTCAGCCTTCACCGTATAGCCGGCCTCGCGCGCTTCGACGAGGAATTGGAGTGACCAGGCGGTCAGGAAGACATAGCCACGCGAGCCGGGCCAAAAGCCCACGAGACCGGCATCATTGGTCGCCCTCCCGATCTCGTCCATGGTATCGGCCACGTCCTTGTCCAGCCGGCCCAAGGCGCCGTCCAGCAGCAGCACGTCATTGAACCGCCGCATGGCCAGCTCAGCGCGCGCCATGCTGATGCGCTGCTCGGTGCAGCCATAGGGATAGGCCTGCAGATAATTGAGGCCCGCCGACATGCGCAGCAGAGCCGGCTGGGAGGACAAGAGGAGGACGCGCTTCAGCGTGCCTTGGCGGATCGTATCGGTGACGGCCGGCACCGTCACCGGCTGGCCGGGCTGCAGATCGGCGAGCTGGCGCAGCGAGACGGGCCGGCGATCCGGGCGCAGCGGCAGATCAATACTGAAGGCATCCTTTGCCTGGTCCGCGGTCCTCTCCACGCCGACGGTCACGTTGACGGATTGGCGCTCCAACTGCCCCTTGTCGGTATATCCCGGGGTCGGGACCCTGACCGGAAATTCCACCCTGACCGGCTTGTCTGCCAGCAGGTCGAGATCGGTGGCTGGCTTGGCATCGAGATCGAGACCATCAACCCGCACCTCCGCCCTGCCCTTGCCGCCCTCGCCTTCAATGATGCGGCCGAGAGCCGTCAAGGCAAATTGGTCGCCCGGACGGACGAAACGCGGCAGCGCCGGCTGCACCATCACCGGCAACCGTACCCTGAGGCTGCCGGTCGCGAAGCCGAAGCGCGCATCGCCGCTGACCGCCTTGGCGCGGACCTTGAAGACGCTGAGGCTGTCGGCGAGCTTGATCTTGACCTCAACCTGGCCGCTCGGCCCCACCGTAATATTCGGATTGTAATACGGCACCGGCGTGAAATTCTTGCGGACCGTCACGTTGTCGAGCAGCGAACGCTTCTCCGCCTCGCCCTCGTCGCCGCCGGGATCCTCTTCCAGCGGCATGCCGCCGACGGCGAGGTTGCGGGTATCGCGCAGTTGCATGCGGCTCGCGCGATCGACGATGAAATCCGGCAGGGGATCGAGGCGCTGCTCCTCCGCCAGGGCGAGCACCGCCTGGTCGACCATCCACAAAGTCACTTCGCCGGCGATCGGCTGGCCGGTATCGTCGGCCAGGCTGATTTTCATGGTCAGCTCCTGGCCCGGCTGCGCCTTGTCGGGATAGTCGAGCTTGATATTAACCAGGTTCTTGGCCGGCTTGATCGACAGCCAGTTGGTCGCCGCGAGGGTCTGCGGCCGACCGAGATCGAGCTGGTCCGCGGCCGGCAGGTTGCCGGGCAGGCGCCCGCGCATCAGCAGGAAATGCACCGGCAGGCGCGGCATGTAATTGGCTTCGATCGGCAACTTGAAGCGGCCGACGCCGTTGCGCACCGGCACCCATTCATAGCGGTTGCGGGCATCCGGCTGCTCGACGATGGCCAGCGCTTCCGCGGTCTGGAACGGGCTTTCCAGCACGAAAGTGGCGGTCTCGCCGGCGGCATATTGCGGCTGCTCGGTGGTCACCTTGAAAACCTGCGCCGGTGGCCGCGACCAGGTGACCGGCGTGCCGCCATCGGCAAAGAGATCGACGCTGACGCTCTGGCTGCGGCCAAGTCCGTCGCGACCCTCGACACGGACGATATAGACCCCCGCCCCATCCAGTTTCAGGCTGAGCTTCTGCACGTCGGCAGTACTGGTGACATGCGTCTCCGAAACGGTTTCATCCACCGTCTCCGTGACGTATTTCGCCGAGCCCTGGCTGAAATCGCCAGCCTGCAATTGCGAGACCCAGCGGCGTTTCAGCAGCTGGACGGTCACGTCCTGCCCCGCCAGTGGCTTGCCGTCCGGCCCCTCCAGCACGATTTCAGGATCCACGGTCTGGGCCTTGTCGAGATAACGCGGCACCTTGATGCCGATGGCGAAGGGCGGCACCGAATTCACCTGCTTGGTATAGGTGACGGTCTGGTCGTCCTCGCCGACAACCGTCGCCTCGACCACGTAACTGCGCGGCTGGGCTGTGGGCTCAACCCCGGGATCAAGGTCGAGCGTGGCGGCGCCCTGGGCATCGGTGCGGGCCTCGCGCTCCAATACCGGTGAGGACTTGAATTCACTCAGCCCAGAAAAGCGGGCATCGGTTGAATAGAAATAGCCTTCGCGATGCGACGGCGCGTAATCATAGGGGAACTGTGTCACGCGCCAATGGATCGGGCGGTCCGCGACCACGCCGCCGGCATAATAGGTGGCGGCAAGCTTGATCTGGAACGGCTTGTCCGATCCGGTCTGGTCCGGACCATTGAGCCGCACCTCGAAAGTCGGCAGGCGATAGGCCTCCTTCTTGAAGGTCATGCCACCCAGGGTTTCCGTGCCCGTCGGCGTCTTCAACTCCAGCTTGACCGCGTAAATGCCGGTTGCCTCGGTTTTCTCATCGAAGAAATCGTAGAAGCTGCCGTTCTCGTTGACCGTGACCTCGCGCCGCCATTCGGTCTGATCCGGCCCGGTGATGATCAACGTGGCGGCGCCCTTATAGCGGGTCAGGTTGCCGGCGCTGTAATGGCGCAGGAAGCCTTTGATATGCACCGGCTCTTCGGGACGATAAATCGGCCGCTCGGTGAAGATGTGAACGAGATCGCGATCAGCCTCGCTGCGGCCGGCCAGAGCCGCCTGCGTCCATTGCAGCCAGGTCGTCCGCGAGCCTTGCCAGTTATTGTCCGCGTAGACGTCCGGGCCGCGGCTGGGGTCCAGTACAAGGATGTCGTCGCCCTTGCTGACGATGATGCGGCGGATATCACCGCTGGCGTCGCTCTGTCCGGGCGCCGGCCAATCGAAGGCACCGTCGGCACTGCTGCTGCCGGCGGCGAGTTCAACCCAGTCACCGCGGCGATCGCCTTCCACCACTAGCTTGGCATCGGCGATAGGCGCGCCGGAGGAGAGCGAGGTGACGACGAAACGAACCCGGTCCGCCTCTTCTACAGCCGTCAGGCTGAGATCGGTGACCTGCACCCGCACCCAGCTCCGCTGGGTGGAGCTGTCGAGCTGGCGCAGGCCGATCAGATAGGTGCCGGGCGTCTTCGCCCCGCTGATCTCGCTCAGATAGGGCGCGAGATCGAGCCCGAACTTCGCTGCCGCCCCGCCCCGTTTCAGCGGCAGATGGAGAAGGTCTGACACGCTCGGCGAGCCCAGCGCCTTGATCTGCTGGCCGAGCTCGCTGGCGGAGATATAGCGATCGGCGCTGGCGAAAGGCTGCGGCCGCTCGCCCGGCGCCGGCGGCTGCTTGGCATCGTCGACCAGCACGGGACTGGCCGGGAACGGCCAGAAGGAGCGATCCAGCGGATCGATCTTGTGGATGCGCAAATCGACCTGGTCGAAACCGCGGCCTTGCAGCGGCAACATCTGCGGCCCGAAGCGCTCGAGGATACCGGCATTGCTGCGCCAGTTGAGGAAGCTCGGGCGTTCGGCGAAAGCGAGGAAGCCTTCGCTCGGCGCCGACATCTGCAGCGGGCGGCCTTGCGCATCGGTGACGGCGCTCGGCTCCAGCCGAAGCTGATAGAGCGTGCCGGCCGCGAACTTCCCGGTCACCGACAGCACATTGTTGACGGTGGCATAGGCGAGATCCTCCACCGCCGGGGTGATGCGGATCAGGTTGCGGGCGGCGATCGGTCCAACCTGCTGCAGATTGGCGGAGAACTGCACGGTGATGGCGCGGTCGCCCGCCGGGCAGGTGATCGCCTGCTGCCGGTCATAGGTGGCGCCGGCCGGCGGCACGGGAAAGCGCGCCGTGGCGCAGCCGAACTGCGTGACATGGAACGGCTCGGCGGTGCTGAACGCGATATCCTGGAAGCCGCCGGCGAGATCGGCCTCGGTCGAAAGGCGCAGATGCAGCACCGCCCGCGTGCCGCCGGGGATCGGATCATGCAGGTTGATGACATATTGCGCCGGCGCGTTGCGGTCCTTCCGCTCCATGGCCTTGACGTCGAAATCCTCTGCCGCGAGGAGGCGGGCCTGGCTGCCGTCGATGCCGGGCAATGGCCGCAGCTCGATGGAAATCAGCTTGGCCAGCGCCGTCGCATCCAGCGGCTCGGCCAAGGTCAAGGCGATCGACTTCACCGGGTCGAGATCGGTGGCGCCGTTCTTCGGCAAGGTGGCGCTCGGCGCCGACATCAAGGTGGCCAGGCTGGTCGCAAATTTGCCGACGGTGAGCGTGTATCTGGTCAAGGGGGGCCAGGGTTCGGCCGGCCGGAACTGCAGCGTTCGGGCATTCAGCCAGACGGCCGCACCGGGATGCGGCGGCTGGATCGTGGCGTATTTCTCCGGATGATCCTCGGCGCCGCCATTGGCGGGACCCGTGTCCTGGTCGAAGAAGAAGGTGATCGGATCCCAGCGGCGCAGGAACTTGTCCGGCACGACCACGGCGCCAGCCGGGCGCGCAACCACGGCGCCAGAATCCGTCAGGCTGCCGCCGACCGGCGCGTGCTGCTGGCTTTCATCGCCCTCATCATCCGCGGTCGCCTCGTCGCCGTTCGCTTCCGAATGCTCGCCCGAGGTGTCGGCCGGCTCCGCGCCTTCTTCGGCATCGCCTTCCGCGGATTGTTCATCACCTTCCGGCTGGGCCTGGTCGGCCGGTCCCTGCGCCTGCGCATCGCCGCTACCCTCCTGCGCCCAGGCGGCAAGCTGGCGATGATCGATCAACCCGCTGGCAGCGGTCAGCAGAAACGCAAGACCGATGGCCAATGGCAGCAAAGACCGGCCCGACTGCGGCAAGAACCGAAAGCGCGCCACGGCGATTACTCCTGTTGCTTGGGTTTCAGCCCGGCGAGGCTGAGATAATTGCGTTTGACTTCGTCCGGCGGGCTGCCATCCGGCGTGGCGACACCGACAAGCGCCGGCTGGACTTCGATGGCGGTGCCATCCGACGGCACATCGACTGCCAGGAGATAGGTTCCCGCCTTCAGATGATGCATCTGCACGACGCCGCTGCCGATCTCCGTTCCGGCGGCGCCCAGCAGCCGGCAATGGGCGATATCGGCCGAACCGGCGACACCGACGCCGATATCGCGCTCATCGCTGAGCGTGAAGGAGAACAAGCGGGATTCGCCCGGCGCCAGGCGTTGGCGCGGTCCGAGCCCTTCGTTAATCGGCTGGATCTCGGTGAAGGCGACCTGCGCCACGCCTGCAAGGCCGCCGGGGCCGGCCGCTTGCAGTTGCAGCGCCGTCACGCCTTTCGCAAGATAAAGGCTGAGATTGGCGCCGTCGGGATAAACCTGCAATTTGTCCCGCTGCCGCCCGGCGGCCGTTGCAACGGGGGTCAGGGCGATGACCGGCGTGCTGGTCTTCAGTTGCAGCAGCTTCGGCTGGTCGACGCGGAAGCTTAGCACCCGTGCCTCGCCGGCGAGCGGAATGACGCCGGCATCGCCGATCGGATGCGGCGTTTCTTCTTCGCTGCTTCCGATCAGCCTGTCGTTGCTTTCAATCCAGGCAACCATCAGCCCGCGCTCATGGGCGATATCGACAATGCCGTCGGCCGAGAGCGGAATTTGCGTTCCCTGCCGCACCGAGCCGTCATCCGCCACCAGGGTCACGCGATCCACGCTGCCGGCGACATGCAGGCTGACCGGGAGGCCTTGTTGGATCTGCTGGCGTTCGCTGTCGGACAGCGTGACGGTCAGTCGTGAGGTGCCGGCGGTCGGCATATATTGCTTGATGATACGCCCGCCGCCCAGCGCCGGCAGTGCGTCGGCGCTCGCAAGCGGCGCCAGGCTGATGCCGAGGTGGCTGGTGGCGTTCCGCGCGTTCAGCATAAGAAGATGCTCCACAACGCTATCCTGCGTCACCGCCTGTCCTTCGGCCCCCGACCAGATCAATTGATCGCGCTGTCCCGCCCCCTGTAACAGCACCGCCATGCGCGGCGGCAACGCCAGTTGCAGCCGCTTGGATCCTTTCGGCAGATCCAAAGCCAGGGTCTGTCCTGCGCCGATGGTCCGATCAAGAGCCGCCCAATCCATCGCTTCCCGCTTGGGCGCGGCAAAATCGAAGCGGCGTAGCGTGACGGGCAGATCCCTGCCCGGCTGCGCCGCATTCCATAACCGCAAGGCAGCGGGCATCGCCTTCTCATCCAGTGTCACGGCGACGCTCGACTGATCGGCCGCTGCAATGCCGAACACGGATGCGCCCAGGGAGTCGGGCTCTCGCGCCAAGGCGATACCCGGCTGGCCAAGGCGCGATTCCACCAGCCATAGCACCGGCCTGTTGCCGCCGGCGCTGTTGTCCAGCACCGTGACGGCGTCCTTTTGCAAACCAGCCTTGTCCTGCGCCGGCAGCGTCAAGGCGACGCCGGCGGCATTCGGCACCAGCCGTGAGGCGGCGACAGTTCGCGCATTGCCTGCATCCTGGCGCGCCGCGAAATAGAGCCGCTTGCCGCGGCCGAAAACCACGCCGGACGCGGCTTCCCGGAAGACGCCGCCTTCGTCATCGGCCCATTGCACATGATCGGGCATGTGGCTGAGCT
The DNA here is from genome assembly GCA_035539075.1 of Terriglobia bacterium. Taxonomy (GTDB): domain Bacteria; phylum Pseudomonadota; class Alphaproteobacteria; order Dongiales; family Dongiaceae; genus Dongia_B. The sequence continues at coordinate 7,323 of DATLJB010000056.1, read as the reverse complement.
GAAAACTGGCCGGCGCCGTCAGATCCACGGCAACGAGCGCGACAGGCGGCGTGATGCCCGGCACCGCCGTCAACGTCACGCCGGCATCGCTGAGGAAATCGTCCTGTTTGGCCAGAGCGGGTGTGATCAGGCGGGTCTGCAGCCCGATCGGCGCCGCATTGCGGTCGGCCGACCAGAGGCGCAGGCGGTAGTGATCTGTGGCCTTGTTTTGCAAGGGTGCCGCGAGCCACGGATTTTCCGCCGTGACCTCGCCCAATGTCTGCCACCCACCGCCGGCATCGCTTCGCTCCAGGCTGAGGCCGGTGATATTGCCTGGCGCATTTGCCGAGACAAGCAGGACGCCACCGGCGGGCGAGGATCCGGCCGGCGGATCAAGCGACAGCAGGTGCGTGACGCTGCCGCTCAGGCTGGTATCGCCGCCGATCTGCAGGTTCGGTTCCTGTTTCTCCTGCGATTGATAGATCGAAACCGTGGTGGCGGCCTGCGCATCGCCCACCGGGTCGACATGCAGGCGGTATTTCCCTGGTTTCAGACGGCCGGCGATGGCGAAGTTCCAGTCATTGGCCCTGTCGTCGTTCGTGGCGACGAGATTGCCCTTATCGTCATAGAGCCAGCCGCGCACATCCTGATCGCCGAAGGAACCGATCTCGACGACCGCATCGCTACCGATCGACACCGGGATATCCGCCGGTGCGGTGACTGCACGGCTCTGCCCGGCAATTAATTCGGCCGTGCGGATATCGATCGTATAATCCAGCCGGTTGTTAGGCTGGCGGCTGCTGATATCGAGCCGATAGCTGCCGGCCGGCAGGCCCCCTTCCCACGCCTCCCCGCCATTCACTTCCGGCAGCTCCGCCGCGTCGCTCTTGGCGGCATGCAATTGCCCGCGCAGGCCATGCGGCAGGGCAATGCTGACGCGGGCTGGGCCGGTCAGATCGAACTGCCAGCTATCCGGCACGCGCTGCTGGCCGGCTTCGGGTTCGCGCCACTGATAGGCCGTTACCTGATTGAGCGGCAGCGGATGCGGTCCATGACCGGCGAGAACCGGCGCGGCAGGCTGCTTCTGCAGCAGCGTAACCACCTTTGCATCGACGGCCTGGGGCAGAATGACGAGATGATAATTGCCAGGCGCAAAATCGCGGTCGATATCGGCTTCTGTGCCCGGCGTCACGATCGGCCAGCCATCGGCATCTTCGAGCCGCATGGTGAAGCCGTGATTGAGACCAAGAGCGCGCAAGCGATAATGCCCGACAGCCGGGATCGTGAAGCTATACTGCAGCCCATGCCCTGCCGGCAGGCTGCGGCGCGCCGGCAGATCCGCCGACAACTCGCCGCCCTCATCCAATGCCGTCGGCGCGAGGCTCAGCCCCAGATGTCCCTGGGTCTGGCCCTGGGCATTGACCGTCAACTGATAGGCGCCTTCGCCGAGATATTGCTGGATCAGGAAATTGCGCCCCGTCCCGTTGTCGGACTGCCGGTCGAGCGCCAGCACGGTGCGGGTGCGAAGCGCCCCCTCGGTCTGCAGCAGCCCCGTCGTTTCCAGTCGATAAAGGCCACGTTTCTGCACCGAAACGGCAAAGGTCTTCTTTTCATCCTTGGCAATATCGAAGAAGGCCGGCGCACCATCGCTCAAGGCCGGAAACACCGGCATTGCGGCGAGGCGATCCGCGCTGACCGCAGGCAGCGGCGTCTCCGGCGCCAAGGCGGCCGGCGCGTCGTGCAATGTCACGAAAAGCGGCTTCTCGTCCTTGTTCTCCAGCGTGATGACATGGTCGCCGTCCGTCGCCGTCCAGGCGGAGAGCGGATTGCCCTTGTCGACGACGAAATTCGCCGGCTGGCCGTCTTCGCCGATCGCCGTCACGGTGTCGCCGGCCGGCGCGCGCACCGGCACATCGAGCCGCTGGCCGCGCTTCAGGTTTACCGGCAGGTCCTCGGTGAGGTCGATCGGCAGCCGACGAAGCACGACGCCGACTTCGACGCCGGGCTGCTGGTTGGTATAGAGGATGTATTCCGCTTTACCGTCGAGCTGAATGCCGGGCCAGGTGGCGCTGGTCACCTTTACCTGGCCGGGGTCATCCGGGCCGCCAGGCTGTGCAGCCTCGCCCCGCACGGTCACGGTCAGGATGCCCTTGCCGTCCGGCTTCGGCAGCATGGTCAAAATGTAATAGCCCGGCTCCAATTGCCAGGCCTCGCCCGCCGGCCGATAGGGCGGCGCCTGATAATTGCTGGCGTTCTGATCCATCGGCTCAAAGCGATATTCCGCGACCGCGCCGTCCTTCGAGGCGGCCTTGCCCCCCGCTGCCTCGATCCGATAGCCGCCGGCCTGCGTCACGTGGAAATAGGCCGTGGCGGTCCCCAGCAGATTGAAACGTCGCGTCCAGCGCGCCTGCGCGTCGAGCTGCGGCACCTGCGCCTGAATCACCTTTTCCGGCCCGTCGGGAAACCGCTCGGTCAGAACCGCCGTCGCGTCGATGCTGTCGGCGCCATAGCCGGAATGTATCGTGCTCAGCCAGTAATTGCCGCTGGCCGTGAAGGGATAGTCGGCTACCGCTTTGAACTGCTGCAGCAGATAAGGCTTCCCGGCCGCGCGGGTGATAGTGACAAGCTTCTGCCCGCTCGTCTTGCTTTCATTGTAGATCGTGGCGACAGGCGGCACCGATTTCTTAGTGATGCCTTCCCGGCTACCCAGCGCATAGGGCGCCTTCTCATCATAATCGCCAACCGCGAGCTCCGCCGCCTCCGCTTCCGGCAGTTCGAGGCGAAAATAATTGGCCGAAGCAGGCACGATATAGCGGTCGATCCCGAACGGGCTGGCGATATGCACCTGCCGGCCGCCCTCGCCCATAGCCGGAATGCCCATGCGCAGATAGAAGGGGTGGGCGCCGTCGCTCTTGGCCCAGGGCAAGGTCGGACCACCATAGGCGGCAAGCAGATAGAGGCCGGGCTCCAGCGTCGCCACCAGGCGCCGCAGGTTGAGCGGCTTGCCCGATTCCGGCTCGCCGGCAGAAATCTCCGGCGTTGCATCGACCAGCCAGTTGCCGTCGCGCCATAGGCGAAGATCGGCGAGATTGCGGCCCGCCGCCTCGATGGCGACAACGCGGCGCTCCTTGATATCAAGCCAATAAGAGCGCTGCTGGAAATCATCCAGCTCGCCCTGCACCAGTTTCAGTTCGGGTAAGCCCGGAATTGCCGGGCCATTGAGTTCGGCGAAGGAACGGACATCAAGCTCGACTTCGCCGCTGCCCTTCGCGCTCGCTTCAAGGACCACCTTATAGACGCCGCGATCAAGAAAGGCATCGAGCCGCCCATCGCTCGAGCCTGGCACGCCGAAGAACGCGCCAGGCCCCGCCATCCGGTCAACCAGCTGCAGCGCTGTTCCCTGGGCGCTATGGGTTATCAGCGCGTAGCGGCCGAATGTGCCGACGTTCAGAAGCGTGCCTTGCCGGCCGTTCGCCGGAAAGACAGTACGGTCGAGCCGCGCCATGCCGCCGGCTGTGTCTTCCGCGGCCGCTTTTTCCGCTACGGAACCAGATACCGGTGAGCCGGCGGAATTGGCGGATGGTGCGAGGGGCGATGACGAAGCTGCCGGTTGATTGCCGGACGCCGCCGGAATCGACGATCCACCACTGGCGGTTTTCGCACCGCCGGGGGTCAGCGCGTCGGTCAGATCCTTGCTGCGCGTGGCATAGAGGTCCTTCAAACAGGCCGCGAGGGCGGCTGAATCAGGAGCCGGAATTTCTCCCGACGCGGGAATCTTGCAATCGGTGAAGCGAGACTGCAACCAGCGCCGCTGCGCCTGCAGAAGATCGGTGCGTCCTTTGGCATCGAGGGTTTGGCGCAACGACTGATAAGCCTCGGCCATATCCGCATCTGCCCGCGACAGAGCGGGGTCTTCGCAGATAAGCCTTTCGATCGGGGCTTTGGCGGCGGCGCAATCAAAACTCGGCCCGGCGGCTTCTGTAGATCCTGATCCCCATACCAGCAGCAATGCAACGATCGCCGCCGGCACACCCCGACTTCCCCGCCACGCCATTTCGTGCCTTCCTGCCCGACCGGTGTCAACTGGCCGAGGCGATCTTCTACACGCTAAAGGTGTCAAAATCGTGGCCGGGTCGAAACATGACGTCTTTGGCGGCGATTCGCCATGCGGCATGTCACACCCTGCCATCACATGAGGCCAAATCCGACAGGCATTGTCCCCCGGTTCGTCAAACGCGAACCATTGCCGCGCGTTCCGTCTGCGGCTCTTGCAATTCGCGATGCCTGCGATAAGCTGTATACAGCAATATTCACCCGAAGGCCGAAAGCGTGTCCCCTCTAACCTGCCTCGTCGCGCTGTTGGTAAAGCGCCGTTCGGCGGCCTCGCTCGTGGATCGCGCCGGCACTCGCCAGGAAAGAGCCGGGATTCTCGCCCGAAGCGGAAAGCACCGGCGGAGATGACCGGTGCGTTTCCAATCACCACTGGCTCCATCGCCACCGAATGCTTCCGGACGGATCAGGAACACGATCGGGAACCGCTTTTCGGCTTCCTCGGACAGGCTCTCTTGCGCAAGGTCACGTCATCGCGCACCATCCGGCGCGACGGCCGTCACTGCGGTAACCTCGTCACCTCGCCTCCTTCAGATCATTACCCGGCTGCCAGCGCATCGGATTACATGACAAGCAGTATTGATATAGCGGTTGAAGCTGCCCCTTCCCGCCTCGCGCGACGCCAGGAGCGCTGGGTCCTCGCGGCGACCATCATTGCCTCCGGCATGGCCTTCATCGACATGACCATTGTCAATGTCGCCTTGCCGGTGCTGCAGCACAGCCTCAATGCCTCTTTCGCCCAGGCACAATGGGTGGTCGAGGCCTATACCCTGTTCCTCTCGGCGCTGATCCTGACCGGCGGATCGATCGGGGACCTCTATGGCCGACGCCGCATCTTTGCCGTCGGCATCATCTGCTTCGCCCTCGCTTCGGCAACCTGCGGCCTGGCGCCAGACCCCTTGACCCTGATCGCCGCGCGCGCAGCCCAGGGTTTCGGCGCCGCGCTGATGATGCCGGGCAGCCTCGCCATCCTTTCCGCCAGTTTCCCGCCGGAGCGCCAGGGCAAAGCGATCGGCTTGTGGTCGGCGGCGACCGGCATCGGCGTCGCCATCGCCCCGGCTTTGGGCGGCTGGCTGATCGATACTTTTTCCTGGCGCTGGGTGTTCCTGATAAACCTGCCGCTCGCCGCCACATCGCTGGTGATCGTCTGCACCAAGGTGCCGGAGAGCCGGTCGGCGAAGAGGCGTCCGCTCGACTGGATCGGCATCCTGCTGGCGACCACCGGCCTCGGCTGCCTCACATATGGATTGATCGCTGCGGGGCAGACCGGGTTCGGCGATCCGCTGACAGCCGCGGCCCTTGCTTGTGGGATCGTGTTCCTGTCTTTGCTGATCCTGGCTGAGCGCCGTATTGCCGCGCCGATGATCTCGCTATCGCTGTTCCGGCTGCCGGGCTTCGCCGGCGTCCAGGTATTCACCTTTCTCCTGTGGGCGGCCTTGTCCGGCGCTCTTTTCTTCGTTCCCTTCCGCCTGATGCAGATCCAGGGCTTCAAGCCGCTGGAAGCCGGCATGGCACTGCTGCCCTTCGTCCTGATCGTCTCGGTCCTATCGCGCTGGGCCGGCGGTCTCGCCGATCGCTTCGGGCCGCGCATCCCGCTGATCATTGGCGCCAGCTTCGCCGGCATCGGCTTCCTGCTGCTGACCTTGCCGGATGCCGACGCCCCTTACCTCTACGGCTTCATGCCGGCCTTGATGACCATCGGCCTCGGCATGGGCATCTGCATCGCGCCGGTAACGGTCGCCGCCATGAACGCTGCCGGCGCGGATCATGTCGGCCTCGCCTCCGCCATCAACAACATGGCGGCACGAACCGGCGGGCTGATTGCCATCGCCGTATTCGGACTGCTGCTGGCCAATCGCTTCGATGCCGCCCTCGCCCAGGCCTTGCCGTCGCTCCATCTGCCGGAAGCGGCCTTGCAGGCGCTGCAGAGCGAACGCGGCAAGCTTGCCGCCGCCATCGTTCCGGCCGGCCTTGCACCCGAGCAACAGGCAGGCGTAGCCGTCGCGATCAAGCAAGCTTTCGTCAGCGGCTATCGCTGGACCATGATCGCCGCCGGCGCGATGGCTCTTGCCAGCGCCCTCGTTGCAGCGCTCAGTCTCGCGCACGGCAAAGCTGCGTTGCAGAAAACGGCGGAGCCGCAAGCGAATGCCGGTTGACCTTCTTGCAGCGGCGTCTGACAGTGGCGGGAACGGCGTCGCGCGCGCGACTATTCACAACAAGACATGCCGGATCAGGCATGCAACCGTGATCCCGTGCGGGGTGAGGCTTAAATAACACTACGATAGAAACTGGGAGGTTTCAGTGAAGAAGAACGACAAATATATCGACAGCATGCGTCGTCGCAGCAGCGAGCTCGAAAACCATATCATCGACGAATTTGCCGCCGGCCATATCGGGCGGCGTGATTTCCTGCGCCATGGCAGCATCATCGGCATGTCCTTGCCGCTCCTGGGCGGCCTTGCTGGCGCCTTCGGCTCCACACTCTGGATGCCCTCTTCGGCCCGCGCCGCGACACCCGGCGGGACGATCCGCGTCGCCACCACGGTGCCCGCCGCGGCGATCGACCCGGTCACCGTAGCCGATGGCGGCGGCTTGCTGATGCTGCAGCAGACCGGCGAGTTTCTCGCCGTCTCCGGCCCGGACCTGATGCTGAAGCCGGTTCTGGCCGAAAGCTGGAAGCCCAACCAGGACGGCAGCGTCTGGACCTTCAAGATCCGCCAGGGCGTCAAGTTCCATAACGGCAAGGCAATGACGGCGGCCGACGTCGTCGCCACCTTCGACCGGCTGGCCGATCCGGCCAATTCCTCCAACGCGCTCTCCGCCTTCAGCGGTGTCCTCTCCAAGGGCAACATCAAGAAGATCGACGACTATACGGTGGAATTCCACCTCGACGCGCCGAACGGCAACTTCCCCTATTACGTCTGTTCCGACAATTACAACTCGATCATCGTGCCGGCGGATTATGCCGGCGACTTCGAGAAGAATTTCGTCGGCACCGGCCCCTTCAAGCTGGAAAAATATACGCCGAAGGTTGGCGCCTCTTTTGTCCGCAATGATGATTACTGGGGCCCGAAGGCGTTACCGGACCGCACCGAGTTCACCTTCTATGCCGATATGCAGCCGCAGGTCCTGGCGCTGCAGGGCCATCAGGTCGACATCATCAACCAGCTGCCGGCGATCTCCGGCGTTGCGTTGCTGAACGATCCCAACATCAACATCATGAGTTTGAAGTCC
>DATLJB010000055.1:0-10152 GCA_035539075.1 Terriglobia bacterium | reverse complement strand
GGGGAGCGCTTCTTTGGCCAATGCGCATGAACGACGCGCGATCCTGTCGCTGACGGCGCCGGCCTATCTCTGGCTGACCGTCACCATTTTCCTGCCGCTGGCGGCGATGCTCTATTGCAGCTTCCTCGACAAGTCGCCGCTGGTGCCGGCGCCGGCCATGGCGACGCTGGCCAACTACGTCGCCTTCTTCACCCGGCCGGTCTATCGCCAGCTGACCTGGTGGTCGCTGGAGCTCGGCCTCTATGTCACCTTCTTCAGCCTGCTGGTCGGCTATCCGGTCGCCTTTGCCCTGGCCAAGCAGATCAAGGGACGCTGGCGCGAGGCGCTGTTCCTGATGGTGATCCTGCCGTTCTGGAGCAATGCCCTGGTGCGGATCTTCTCCTGGACCATGGTGCTGCGGAACGGCGGCCTGATCGACCAGGCGATCCACTGGGTCTCGCCGGATGCGGCGCCGATCGATCTGCTCTATTCCTATCCGGCGGTGGTGATCGGCCTCGTCCACTCCTACCTGCCCTATATGATCCTGACCTGCTATATCTCGCTGCAGGCGATCGACGATTCCGTGGTCGAGGCGGCGGCCAGCCTGGGCGCGCGCAGCGCCACGATCTTCAGCCGCGTGATCTTCCCCATGAGCCTGCCCGGCGTCATCGCCGGCTCGGCGCTGATCTTCGTGCCGGTGATCGGCTCCTTCATGGAGCCGCGTATCCTCGGCGGCACCAAGGGGGTGACGCTGGGCATGTCGATCGAAGAGCAGTTCATGGTGACGGCCAACTGGCCGCTGGGGGCGGCGCTGTCCTTCATGATGCTGGCGATCGTACTGCTGATCTGCGCCGTCGGCTATCCGTTGGTCCAGCGCAAGATGGACGGTCTCAAATGAGCGCGGAAAAGGCCATGCGAGGCGGTGGATTGAAACTGGGCCCGGTGGTCCTGCGCCTGCATCTCGTCCTGGTGCTGCTCTTTCTCTATGTGCCGATCATCGTCATGGCGGCCTTGAGCTTCAACCGCTCGCAGCTTTATGAGCTGCCCTTCACCTTCGATCTCGTCTGGTACCGGTCCCTGGCCGCCGACAGCCGCCTGATCGATGCCGGCATCAACAGCGTGGTGATCGCGCTCGTCAATACCGTGGTGGCGACGGTGCTCGGCACCATGGCGGCTTTGGCTTTCGCCCGCTATCAGTTCCGCGGCAAGTCGCTGCTGCAATTGCTGCTGTTTCCGCCCATCACCATTCCCTGGTTGGTGATCGGCACCGCCATGCTGGTGTTCTTCTTCTGGACCGGGATCGGCCGCGGCCTGCATGCGATCCTGCTCGGCCATGTCGCCTTGTCGTTGCCTTATGTGATCGTTGTGGTCGGCGCGCGGCTTGCCAATTTCCCGCGCCAGATGGAAGAGGCCGCGGCGACGTTGGGGGCGACGCCGTGGCAGACCTTCTGGCGGGTGACGGCGCCGATCCTGGCGCCCGGCGTGGTGGCGGCGGCCTTGTTCGCCTTCGCCGTCTCCTTCGACCAGTTCGTCATTTCGTATTTCCTGGCGCCGCCCGGCGTCACCACCTTGCCGGTGGCGATCTATGCCGCCATCCGCAAGGGCTTCACGCCGGAAATAAACGCCATTTCCACCATCATCATTCTCGTGTCGATGGGCATCATGCTGATCACGGCACGCTTCTATCGCTTCGGCGGCGAAAGGTAACCCTCTGATCATGAGCCAGGTCGAGATCATCAACGCAGTCAAAAAATATGGCGAGCTGGCGGCCCTCGACCACGTCTCGATGACCTTCAAGGATGGTGAGTTCTTCGGCCTGCTGGGGCCCAGCGGCAGCGGCAAGACGACGATGCTGCGGGCGATCGCCGGCTTCGTCCTGCTCGACGAGGGCGAGGTGCGGGTCGACGGCAAGGATATCGGTGCGACGCCGGTCTATCAGCGCAATATCGGCATGGTGTTCCAGAACTATGCCCTGTTTCCGCATATGAGCGTGGCCGAGAATGTCGCCTTCGGGCTCGATGTCCGCCGCATACCGGCGGCCGAGCAGCGCAAGCGCGTCGCCGATGCCCTGGCGATGGTGCGGCTGGTCGGGTTCGAGCAGCGCAAGCCGAAGCAGCTTTCCGGCGGCCAGCAGCAGCGCGTCGCCTTGGCCCGCGCCCTCGTCACCCGCCCGCGCGTGCTACTGCTGGACGAGCCCTTGGGCGCGCTCGACAAGCATCTGCGCCAGGAGATGCAGATCGAGCTCAAACGCATTCAGCGCGATGTCGGCATCACCACGGTTTTCGTGACTCATGACCAGGAAGAGGCGCTTACACTTTCCGATCGCATCGCCATCTTCAATGCCGGCAGCATCATTCAGGCCGGCAGCCCCGGTGAGGTCTATGCCCGGCCGATCAACCGCTTCGCCGCCGGCTTTCTCGGCGAAGCGAATTTCCTCAGCGGCAAGGTCAGCGCCGTCACCAATGGCTGGGCGGAGGTGGCGCTGGATGGCGGCGCCATCGCGTCGGTGGAGGGGCAGGGATTGCAGATCGGCCTGCAGGCCCTGCTCGCGGTGCGGCCGGAACGGATGGCGATCCATCCCGGCAGCGCGACGGCGCCCGGCAGCAACCGCCTGGCGGGCACGGTCGGCGAGGTTATCTTCTCCGGCAATAGCACGAGTTATCGCATTCATTGCGGCCCGCAGATCATCAGCGTGTTCCGCCAGAATGACGGCCAGCCGATCCTGGCCAGCGGCGCGGCGGTCAACCTCACCTGGGAACCGGATGACGCCGTGCTGGTTGCCGAATGATGCGACCGGCTGAGGGCGCCGGCAGCGGCCGGGGGAGGCGGCAATGAGTGTGGGTCTGCACGCGCAGATCGACGGCCATGCGCTGCATGTCGTCATCGACATGCAGGTGCTGTTCGACAGCCATCCCGACTGGGGCGTTGCCGATTTGCGCCGCATCCTGCCGCAGGTGCTGCGGCTGGCGCAGGCGCGGCCGCAGCAAACCGTTTGCACCCGCTTCGTGCCGCCGTCCCGTCCCGAGGATGCCGCCGCCAGCTGGCAGCGCTACTATCACTACTGGCGCAATGCGACGCTTGACCGCGCCGGCGCCGGGGCGATCGAGCTGGTCGATGAGCTGGCGGCTTTGCCGATTGCCGGCCTGATCGACAAATCCGGCTATTCGGCCCATAGCAGCCCGGATTTTGCGCCGCTGCTGCAACAGCGGGGCGTGAGGACGCTTATTCTCTCGGGCGTCGAAACCGATGTCTGCGTCTGGGCCACCGCATTGACGGCAATCGACCACGGTCTGCGCGTCATCATTGCCCGGGATGCCGTCACCAGCGGCGATCTCAATGCTCATGAAGCGATCCTGCGGCTCGCCGCGGAACGCTTCGCCCAACAGATCGAGCTTGCCAGCGTCGACGAGATTCTGGCCGGCTGGGTCGCCTAATTCTCTTCCAGTGACGGTTCGACATGTCCCAGCCCAAAACCGAAGATATCCGCGACATCGATCCCGCCCGGCACTGGAATAGCTGGGACAGCGTCTATCCGTTGCAGATGACGCATCTGCCGACGGGTATCCGCCTGACGCCCTGCGCCTACGCCGCCAGCAAGGCGAGCTTCACCCGCTTTCCGGCGACAGCGCCCGGCCTGACCTTGGGGCCGCGCCGGATCGACGGGTCCCAGATCGATGTGTCGGTCGATCATTGCGGCACCACACTCGACTGGCGCTACGATAAGCCCGAGCCGACCGCGCTTCGTGCCCATTGGTCGGCGAAGAGTTTCGCCGAATGGGGCCTCAGGGTCTGGGTCCTCCTGGTGCTCGACTGGCGCGACGGCGAAAACGACGATTTCACGCCCTGGGTCTATGATGCCGCGAGCGAAACGCTCTGGGCGCAACGCGGCGATCAATATGCCTGCGTGCGCGGCGACGCCGCGCCCTTGATGGTCACGTTCCACGACAGCATCGAGGCGCTGGAGGCGGAATTCGCCACGCATGGCTATTTCTATCTCGGCTCGCGCGGCATCACCGGCAAGATCGCGGTGTTGCGCTACAACCTCGATGAGATGCCCGATTTTTCCGTCGCGGTCAGCGTCGCGGCTGCTTCTGATCAGGCGGCGACGAAAGCCTCGGCAGCGCTGGCGGCGCCGAAGCCGGCACCGCTGCCGCCTCAGCAGACCGGGCAGCACGCAGGATCGCTCGATGCGATCCGTGATCTGGTCGGCTGGAACACGGTCTGGGACGCCATCAATCAGCGGCCCTATACCAGCCTCAGCCGCACCTGGGTGGCGCAGAAGTTCGGCGGCTTCGGCGTCTGGCTCACCGATATCTTCTACCACGCCATGCTGTCGGGCTGTTTCGATACGGCGCTGGTGCGGGAGAATCTCAAGGCGGTCCTGGCGGCGGCGCAGCCGGCCGGCAACCTGCCCTGTCTCGTCACCGGCCGCGATGCCTGGATCGACCGCTCGCAGCCGCCGGTCTGTTCCTTCGTCTTCTGGCTGATGGCGGAACGTGCCGGTGCGCCGGAACTCATCGATCTTGCCTATCCGAAGCTGCTCGCCAATCACGACTGGTGGTTCCGGCATCGCGACGGCAATGGCGACGGGCTTTTCGAATGGGGCACGACGGCAGGTGTCGGCGAGGGGCTCTATCGCAGCACCAAGCTCGGCGCCAAGAACGAATCCAGCATGGATAATTCGCCGCTGCATGACGAGGCGGTGTTCGACAAGGTGAGCGGCACGCTGGACTGCGCCGATGTGGGCTTGAACAGCCTGCTGGTGCTGGATGCGGAAGTGCTGGCGCTGCTGGCGGAAGGGCGCGGCGATGCGGCGACCGCAGAACGCCTGCGGAAACGCGGCGCTGCGCTGGGCGCGCGTCTGCGGGCGCAGCTCTGGGATGAGGAACGCCAGATCTTCGCCAATCGCAAATGGGACGGCCGCTTCATCCGCGCCTTGGCGCCGACCAGCTTTTATCCACTGCTGGCGGGCGTTGCCGATAACCGGCAGGTGGCAGCCTTGCTCGGCCACCTTGCCGATCCGCAGAAATTCGGCGGCGGCTGGGGCTTGCCGTCGGTAGCGCGCGACGATCCTGCCTATCACGACAATGTCTACTGGCGCGGCCGCATCTGGCCGCCGCTGAATTTCCTCACCTATTACGGCCTGAAGCGTCTTGGCCTCGATGCAGAAGCGAGCCGGCTGGCCGAGATGAGCTGCCGGCTTTTCGCCCAGTCCTGGGAAAAGCGGCAATGTCCGGAGAATTTCAGCGCCGAGACCGGGCTTGCCGACGATCAGCCGGATACCGATACGTTCTACGGCTGGGGCGGGCTGATGCCGATGCTGGGCGTCGCCGAGCTGATCGACGTGACGCCGTGGCATGGCTGGGAGATCACGCACCGGTCCGGCGACTGGTCGCTGGGGCCGCTGATCGCTTTCGGCAAGACGGCCCGTCTGCAGGCAAAGGGTGGCTGGCTGTCGCTCGAACTCGAGGGCAGGGAGATCGTACGCACATCCGTGCCCGGCCGGCTGCGCCAGATCGCCTTCACGACCAACAGCTTTTCCTGCCGCCTGCCCGATCTTTTGCCGGCGGGAGCGGAGATCATTTTGCCGCAGGTGGCGGTTTCCGCCGTCAAAACCGCCGGTTTTGCCTCAACCGATCTTGCGCCGCAGCCGGCCGTCGCGAATAGTGGATCCGTCTTCAGATTGCCGGCCGTCGCCGCTGGCGGGGAATTCCGCGTCGCGTGGTGACGTCATGCGGCGCGGGTGAGTGGGGAAGCAGCGGTGATCGTCGTTTTCGGGTCCATCAATGTCGACATGACCATCCCGGTCGCAGCTCTGCCGGGGCCGGGTGAAACCGTCCTCGGGCCCAGCTATAAACTGGTGCCGGGCGGCAAGGGCGCCAATCAGGCTTTGGCGGCGGCACGGGCCGGTGCTCAGGTGAAGATGGTCGGCAAGGTCGGCCGCGACAGCATGGCCGATGTCGCCTTGAGCGAACTCCGGCGCAATGGCGTCGATCTGCAGTTGACCCAGCCGGACGACCAGCCGACCGGCTGCGCCATGATCTGCGTCGACCGTGCCGGCCGCAACATGATCGTCGTCGCCTCCGGCGCCAATCTCAGCGCCATCGAGCATCAGGTACCGGATAGTCTGCTGGTGCCGGGCACGGTCGTGGTGATGCAGATGGAAGTCTGGCCATCGCAGAACTGGGCGCTGGTGGCGCGGGCTGCGGCACGCGGTGCGCGCGTGCTCCTCAATGCCGCGCCGGCCGGCCCGATTCCGGGCATTGCCCTTGCCGCCCTCGACTGGCTGATCGTCAACGAGCATGAGGCCGTCACCGTGGCGGCCGCCCTCGGCCTCGGGGCCCTGGAGCCGCGCCAGGCGGCGCGGGTGATTTCGCGGGCCGCGGATATCACCGTCATTGCCACCTTGGGCGGGGCGGGGGCTATTGCCTACAGTCCTGAAGGTGACTGGGAAATCGGCGTGCTGCCGATCGTCCCGGTCGACAGCACGGCGGCGGGCGACGCATTCGTCGGCGCCTTCGCGGCGGCGATCGAGGTCGGCGCCGATCTGCCGACCGCTTTGGCGGAAGCCAGCGTTGCCGGCGGTCTCGCCTGCCTGCAGACCGGCGCGCAGAGCAGTTTGCCGGATCGCGCCGCCATCCGCGCGCGTCTCGGCGACCTCGCGCCCGCGCGTCGCTTGCCTGATGAGCCGCACTGACCTCTGGTTGCAGTTCTTTCAGCGGCGCGGCTTCCTCGCCGAGCCCGCCGAATAATTAATTGAAGATATTAAGTTTTCGGCGACTTGCCCGCTATTTTGCGACTTATGGTTAATAAAACGTTATTAAGATAACCTCAACAAGTCGTTGCAATCCGAAAAAATGTGACATAAATTTTAGCAAAATACCCACGATAGGGTGCTTTGTTGCGCGTCAGGACGCCAAACGAATGATTATTGATGATGGAGCAGTTTTGCCGATGCCTACCTATGGGGATGGAGAGGTATTGTCGGCCAAAATGACGCCGGGGACGGCTGCATCGTTGGACGACATGAACATGACCTTGCAGCTGTCCGACATGCTGCCGGACGCCAATGGTGAGATCGTCATCCTGGGTGACGGCGGCGATTCGCACCTGAATATCGTGACGGAGCTGCGGTTGATGGAGACCGGGATTGCCTCGCCGCATCTGACGGAAGGCGGCGTCCAGGTCGAAGGACTGACCTACTGGATCTTCGAGGACGGGACCAAGGTCTACCACTCGCATGACGTGATCTTGCACCTCGATCATCAGGTCGCTTAAGCGGTCCTTCGTCTCGCTAGGCATATGAAACAGCGCGGGCCGCATTTGCGGCCCGTTTTCTTTTGGGCGGAAGCGTTCCCGTGTCGCGCCCGGCGAGCCGGGCCGAGGCGGCGAGTTAGGCGAAGACCAGTTCGTCGGCAAGAACAGCGCCGCGCGCGGCCATGACATAGAGGCCGATATGATGGGCGAGGTCCTGGGGATGGCCGGCGGTCGCCGGCAGGCCAAGGGCCAGGGCCTGTTCCTTCGGCAGGTCATAGGTGCTGCAGCCGGGACCGTAGACCAGGATGTCGCGCAAGGGTGCGACCAGCCCGTGGTTGCGGGCCGAAAGCAGGGTCAGCACGAAATCCAGCACGCAGATATCGGTGCAGATGCCGACCACGACCACCCGTTCCAGCCGGTATCGGGCGATCCAGTCACGCACGATGTTGCGGCCATCCGGCTGCTCGGCGCCAATATAGCCGTTGATGCAATCCTTGCGCATGAGCTGCGCCTGGCGGCAGCGCTCCAGCCAGGCCAAGGCCGGCACGAGGTTTTCCTGGCCGGTGCCGATCTCGCAATGCGGCGGATATGGCGGCTCTGCCTTGCCGGGTTCGTGGCTGTCCAGGAAGGCCAGGATCGGCCAGTCGCGGGCGGCGAAGTCGCGGGCCAGCCGGTCGGTCTCGGCCACCATGCGGGTGACGGCGGCGTTCTCCCGCGGCGGCGCCAGCGGACCGGCGCCGACAGTGGCGAAGCCGTTCACTTCGTCGACGATGACCAAGCCGGTTCCGGCGCCCAGGCTGGCGCGACCCGCAGCAATCGGCATGGCTTGGGCGAGGGCGGCAAGCAGCGGTGTGTCGATCGTATCCATGGCGACCTCATGGCTGGCGGTAGCGGACCGGGCAAATGCGACCCTGGGCGCAGGACCCGGCAGAGACTTGCTGCAGCTTTGCCCAGCGTCCGGTGCAGGTCAACAAAGCTCGTATGAAGCGAGTCGCGCCTCGACTCGGGTCAGATGCGGAAGATGCCTTCGTCGTCTTCCGACGCCAGGGCTTCGGTCAGGCCGCTGAAGGAGGAGCGCAGCCGTTTGCGCCGCATGAGTTTCTCTTGCGCCGCCTGAGGGAAATCGGTCAGCACCACCACATGCTTGCTGATCAAGATATCCACGAGATCTTCATAGACGCGGATCATTTCCAGATCGGAGTTCGCCATGTCCGGGCGCTGTTCCGGTCGGTCTTGTTCGGTCTGGCCGCTCAAGCCCGCTTCAGGCCGGACAAAATGCTGCACTTCCGGGTCGGCCGGGGACAGATATTCGCGGGCCTCGGCGCTTTGCTCGCGAAACAGGGCGATAATCTCGCCGGTGGCGTCACGCTTGATGAAAGGCATAAGCTTTCCTTGGCAGCGCAGGGGTTTCGCCACGCCGCAACAATGACTCTATCATGAAATCTAGCCAGGAATTGATTATCACAGTATTAATGAAACGTTGATATCGGTTCCATCACTGTGATGCCTTGCCTTTCGCCTCAGGTAAAGTGCACACTGTGGTGAAGGTGACGGTTTCGATCTGGTCGCGGGGCGGCCAGCAGCGTAATTAGCGACAGATTTCTGCGATTCGAGCGTGATGCGAAGCACAAGTGGCAGCTCCTTAGCACTCACTTCGCCGGCGGCGGCGATTGATTCGGATTTT
Organism: Terriglobia bacterium; assembly: GCA_035539075.1. Classification (GTDB taxonomy): domain Bacteria; phylum Pseudomonadota; class Alphaproteobacteria; order Dongiales; family Dongiaceae; genus Dongia_B. Next base: position 1,232 of record DATLJB010000055.1, on the reverse strand, counting down.
CTGGCGGCCATTGCCGATGAGCAGCGGGTCGTCCACCGGATCATTCAATGCAAAGGCCGGCGCTATTCCTTGAAGCTTGACCAGGACGTCTGGCAGATTCTGGAACAGGCGGCGGCTCGCCGCAATATTCGCATCAACCAGCTGATCGACGTGCTGGCCAATGCCTGCCCGGACGGCGGCAATCTGTCGGCGGCTCTGCGGGCCTACAGCATCGATGAACTCAAGCGCCAATTGCGCGGCTTGCAGGATAAGCTGCGTGAACAGGCGATGAATGCCGGCCAGGGCGTATCGGCGGCGGTCATCGCCGATGCCTGTCCCTCGCCCTGCTTTCTGGTCAACGCCAACAGCCTGGTCCTGAAGGCCAATGCCGCTGCACAGAAATGGCTTGGCCTGGAGGAGGCAGCTCTGCGCGATCGGCCGCTCGACCAGTATATGCAGGTCAAATCGCCGGTGCCCTTGCCGCAGGTGGTTCTGCAATTCGCCCGCGGACGGGCTCATTCCTTCCCGGCCCGCATTATCTGCCTGCGTCCGGGCCGGTTGATCATGGCGAAGGCCGTGCTGTGCCCGGCGGTGGTTCGCTCCGAGCAGGATCTCATCTACTTCCTGATGATCGACGCGACCTGACGCGCAACCCATAACCGAGATAACGAGCAGCCGGATGGCAGCCGAACGCGGCCACTCGGCTGCCGGCATACCTGGCTGCGCAGATGCCCCCGGCAGTATTCAGGTGGTCGTCAGAGTCCCTGAGCAGGGAGCGCTGCAGCCATGTTTGGCATTGCCGACCTGATTTCGGTGGCTTTCTCGTATTTTTTTCGCGAATCAACTGTTTCTACGGACGGCTGTATCGCCGCTGCCGGAATAATGCAACTTGGCGCTGCGTAACCCGATTTAGCTAAATTTGTAATTTAATTTGCCATTCTAGCAATATATCGCCTGGTAGTCACACTTTGGTGTGTGTTCGTTAACGTCAGCTTTGTTGAAGCCCTTCCTTCGCGGCGCCTATTCTACCCACCGATGTTGGGGACTTAACTTTTCGTTCGCACGCAGCGCGGCAAAGCCGCTTGCGTGGGCGCGAAACGACGGCTGAACCGAGGAGACACGCAATGGCTACCGACAACACGCACGTGCCGCAGACCGAGGATATGGGGAATTCGGCGGCGCAGGAGTTTAATCCGGAAGTTGTGCAGGTAGCGCAGGCGGATGGCGCCCCGGCGGGCGGCCAGGGAGCTCCA
>DATLJB010000054.1:0-4798 GCA_035539075.1 Terriglobia bacterium | reverse complement strand
GACCGTCTGGCCGATATGCAGGGCTTCCGACGGATGGTTGATGCGGCGCCAGGCGATATCGGTGACGTGCAGCAGGCCATCGACGCCGCCGAGATCGACGAAGGCGCCGTAATCGGTGATGTTCTTGACCACACCCTGCAGAACCTGGCCTTCCTTGAGGTTGGCGACCAGTTCGCTGCGGGCCTCGGCGCGGCTCTCTTCGAGCACGGCGCGGCGCGAGACAACGATGTTGCCACGGGCGCGGTCCATCTTGAGGATCTGGAAGGGCTGCGGCGTGCCCATCAGCGGACCCACGTCGCGCACCGGACGGATGTCGACCTGGCTGCCCGGCAGGAAGGCCACGGCGCCATTGAGATCGACGGTGAAACCACCCTTGACGCGGCCGAAGATCACGCCGGTGACGCGCTGGTTGTCCTTGAACTGCTTCTCGAGCTGGATCCAGGACTCTTCGCGGCGCGCCTTCTCACGGCTGAGAACGGCTTCGCCGTTCTTGTCTTCCATGCGCTCCAGGTAAACTTCGACGGTGTCGCCGGCCTTGATTTCCGGCTTCTGACCGGGGAGCGCGAACTCTTTCAGCGCCACGCGGCCTTCCGACTTCAGGCCGACATCGATCAGGACAAATTCGTTTTCGATACCGACGACGGTACCGGTCAGGACGCTGCCCTCCAGACCAGAGGCCGCACCCAGGCTCTCTTCGAGCATGGCGGCGAAACTGTCTTTTGCGGGGGCTTCTTTCAGGGCTGCTTTAGCCATATGTCAAATATTCCTTTCAAAAGTTTTTCCGGCCAACCGGTTGTCTCCGGCGGTCTTCAAACAACGATGTGGGTAAGCGTGGTCATCCGATGATCTTCGACCGGCTGCCGGCGGTGCGTCAGCGGCCTGGTTTTGCCAGCACCGACGAGCCCTTGCCTGCAAGGATCCGATCGATATGCGCGATCGCCAGCTCGAAAACCTGGTCGGCGCTCAAGGCCGAGGTATCGATGACCAGGGCATCCGGAGCCGCCGTCATCGGCGCCACGGCACGGTCCTGGTCGCGGGCGTCCCGCTCCTGCATGTCCTGCAAAACCCGGGCGTATATAGCCCCGGAGCCCTTCTCTTGCAACTCTTTGAATCGGCGCCGGGCGCGGGCTTCCGTGCTCGCCGTGATGAACAGCTTCGCGCCGGCATCGGGGCAGACGACGGTGCCGATGTCGCGGCCATCGAGTATAGCGCCGGCGCGCGGCTTGCCGCCGGAGGCGGCCGGCGGATGGGCGGCGAACTGGCGCTGCCAGTCCAGCAGCGCCCGGCGCACGGCGGGGATGGCGCCGACCTTCGAGGCGGCCTGGCCGGCGGCTTCAGTGCGGATCTCGGGATCGCCCAGGATCGCCGGATCAAGCGTCTCCGCTGCTTTTGTCGCGGCAGATTCTTCTGCCGGATCAAGGCCTTGACGCAAGACAGCCAGGCCCGTGCCGCGATAGAGCGCACCGGTATCCAGATAAGCCAGGTTGTACCGTTCGGCGAGGCGCCGGGCCAAGGTGCCCTTGCCGGCGGCGGCCGGCCCGTCGAGCGCGATGACGAGACTGCTCACGGCTTAGCCCCTGCCCATCTGCTACTTCGGCGCGACGGCGGCGCCCAGGCCGTTCATCAGCCTGGCAAAGCCGGGAAAACTGGTGTCGATGGCGGCGCCGTCATCGATGCTGACCGGCTTCTGCGCTGCCAGCCCCAGCACCAGGAACGACATGCCGATGCGGTGGTCCAGCTTGACGGCGATGGTCACCCCGCCGGCCGGCTTCGCCCCCTTGCCGCCTTTGACCGTCAGGCTGTCCTCGCCTTCCGTCACCGCGACACCACAGGCCGCCAGACCCTGCGCCATGGTGCCGAGCCGGTCGCTTTCCTTGACCCGCAATTCGGCGAGGCCGAGCATTTTCGTCTCGCCCTCGGCAAAGGCCGCGGCGACGCTGAGGATCGGGTATTCGTCGATCATCGAGGGCGCGCGCGCGGCCGGCACGGTGACGCCCTGCAGCTTGCTGGCACGCACCCGCAGGTCGCCCACCGGCTCGCCCGCTTCTTCCCGGCGGTTCAGCACCTGGATATCGGCGCCCATCTCCAGCAGGGTGTCGATGAGGCCGATGCGATGCGGATTGAGGCCGATATTGGTCAGCGTCACGTCGGAGCCGGGCAGGATCAGCGCCGCCACCAGCGGAAAGGCGGCCGAAGAGGGGTCGCCCGGCACGACGATGCGCCGGCCGGTCAGTTCCGGCTGGCCGACCAGGCTGACCGCCCGGCCGTCGGGGCGCTGTTCGACCCGCACATCGGCGCCGAAACCGCGTAGCATCAATTCAGTGTGATCCCGGGTCGGTTCCGGCTCGATCACAGTAGTGATGCCGGGCGTATTCAGCCCGGCCAGCAGAATGGCGGATTTCACCTGTGCGGATGCGACCGGCAGCTCATAGGAGATCGGCATCGGCGTCGCCGTGCCGATCACCGCCAACGGCGGCCGGCCCTTGGAGCGGGTGACGAATTGCGCCCCCATGCGGCTCAACGGCTCGGTCACCCGGGCCATGGGCCGCGAGCGCAAGGAAGCGTCGCCGGTGAAGAAGCTGGTGAAATCATAAGCGGCAACCAGGCCCATCAAGAGGCGCGTGCCGGTGCCGGCATTGCCGAGATCCAGCACATCCGCCGGTTCGACGAGGCCGCCGACGCCGCGTCCGCGCGCGCGCCAGATGCCGTCGGCGCCGCGCTCCGCCGTGCCGCCGAGCTGACGCATGGCGGCCGCGGTGCGCAGCACGTCCTCGCCTTCAAGCAGGCCGTGGATCTCGGTCTCGCCCATGGCGAGGGCGCCCAGCATCAGCGAGCGATGGGAAATCGATTTGTCGCCAGGGACCTGGGCAACGCCGGAGAGGGCGCCGGCGGTACCGGAAACGAGCGGCAGGACAGCAGTATGAGCCACGAAAACCTCGGTCACTTTGCCTCGCCGGCGGGCGCGGTCCGCGAGTGGACCGGGATACCGCTGCGGCAAGGCGTCGATGCGGTCGCTGCGGCGACCATTGAAAGCGCGCCTCCCTTAGCATAACGCGCCGGCAATCACTATGGCGGATGAAGGCGGCGGAGGCGGCCGGATTCCGCGCCCGGAATCTGTGCCTTGGCGGCGGTTGACAGGCTGCCGGCTTCATGGCAATTGGGCGCCGAGACGGAAATTCGGCCCCGCCTTGCGCGCCTGCGTGCCGGCCGGATGTTTTCAAGCAATCTAAGGAGTTGCCGAGTGAGCAAACCTGAATGGGGTACCAAGCGCACCTGCCAGAGCTGCAGCGCGCACTTCTATGACCTGCGCAAGGATCCGATCGTTTGCCCGAAATGCGGCACGACCTATGATCCGGAGGCGGTCCTGAAGTCGCGCCGCGGCCGTGTCGTCGAAAAGGTGGTCCCGGTCAAGCCGGCGCCGGATGAGGAATTGCCGGATGTCGAGGCCGAAATCGACGAGGCGGCACTCGGCGATGACGACGAGGATGCGGTGATGGAAGACACCTCCGACCTCGGCGAGGACGATGAGGATGTCTCGGAAATCGTTGAAGGCGGCGACGACGAGCAATAGGACCGATCAAGGGCGCGGGGGCGGCGGTAAGTCCCCGGCCCGCACGGGAAATCGGGCAAAATCGCCCGCCTGCATTTTTCGCTTGAATTCGCCGGGCAAGGTCCATAGGTTCTGCCCCGCGTTCCGGACCAGCCGGTCCCTGATTCAGGGCAGGCTCGGGTTCACCGGACAAAGTCTTTCCCGGGCCCATAGCTCAGCTGGGAGAGCGCCACAATGGCATTGTGGAGGTCAGCGGTTCGATCCCGCTTGGGTCCACCAATTCGAAAGCGCCGCGTCCTCAAGACGCGGCGCTTTTGTTTTTTCCGTGACAATCATTGCCATCTTCGTCACCGCATCGGGGTACCGCGTAGAGCAGCCTCCAGCAGGACCATGCGATCATTGCCCCAGAACAGCTGATCGCCGAGACAGAAAGTCGGGACACCAAAGACGCCACGCACGATCGCTTCATCGATCAACCGGTCATGGCGGATCGCGATCGCCGGTTCATGCAGCATCATGAGGAAGCGCCGCGCATCGAGCCCCAGATGTCTCGCCACTTCGCCAAGTATCGTCACGTCGATGCGGACACCATCAGCAAAGAGCGCGCGAAAGATCGCCTGACACATGGCAACCATCGCGCCCTGGTTGTCCGCGGCGAGGCAAGCGCGCGGCAGCAGAGAGGGGTCAGCCGGCAGTCCGGCCGGCTCGCAAAACGGCACGCCGTAATAAGCCGCCCAGCGACGCGCATCCGCGGCACGATAGGCAGCATCATATTGCCCGGAAGTCGGTTCATCCGCCTTGAAGGGATTGGCGCCACGCCGGTCCATCAGCAAGCCGCTGGCAAGCGGCTTCCAATGAAAGGCACATCCATGAGCGGCCTCGATTCGGGCAATCTGCGTTGCCGCCAAGTAAGAGTATCGACTTCCAAGCCCGAGATAAAAATCGATCGCGATCCGATCTTTCGCCAAGCCCGTATGCCTCTTGGATTTCACCGACACTCAACGGCGCGTTCACTCCGCCGCCTGCACCCGCCCGATCGAGAGATGGCGCGCCCATCTGCCGTGACCGAGCACCGCGAGGATGCCCACCACCACGATGGCCGAGACGTAATGGGCCGGCGCCAGCGCATCCTTCGCCACCAGCAGCGAGACGATGAGCGGCGTCAGACCGCCAAAGATCGCATAGGCGATGTTGTAGGCGAAGGAGACGCCGGTGAAGCGCACCGCCGGCGGGAACACCCGCACCATG
>DATLJB010000053.1:0-15473 GCA_035539075.1 Terriglobia bacterium | reverse complement strand
GCTGTTGAAGGAGAAGCTGACCGGGCCGATCGCCAGCATGCCCAGGGTCCAGGTGCGGATCGCCGGCGTCAGCGCCGCCGTCGCCGCATCCGCCGTCGCCCCGGCATGGGCCTGGATATAGGCATCGATCGCCGTCTGGTCGGGCAGCGGCGCGATCGAGCTCAGGATATAGCCGGCCGCGATCGAGCAGCCCAATGACAGCACCGGCGACCAGGCGAACCAGTTGCACCACACCGACAAGGGCGCGATCAGCTTGCTGTAGCGCAGCCAGGCCGCCGCCCCGTAGATCGAGGCCCCACCCGATTTGTTGGGAAAAAGACCGGCGATCTCCGCATAGGTGAAGGATTGCACGAAGCCCATGATCATCGACACCGTCCAGATCACGAAGGCTGGGATCCCCACCGTCCCGGCAATGCCGCCGATCGAGAACAGGACCAGTGCCGGCACGCCGCTGGCCACCCAGAACGCACCCTTCCAGTCAATCGCACGGACAAGCTCACCCTGCCCGCTACTCGTTTCCGCAACTGACGCCATTTCCCCCTCCCAGAGGTTAATTGATGACAGATATTTTGATCGTCATTTTTCTTTGGCGGGACGGATCGTTTCTCCCCAGAACAGATCCGCCCGCGTGAAATCGAGCCGAGTACGGCTATTCCGGATCCCAACCGGGCGAAGTCGGTGCGCCATCATCGTATTGCGACAGCCATTGGACCACCGTATCGCGGTAGCGCGACAACCCCTTGTAATCGGCCAGTTCCGGATGCAGTCCCTTCAGCACCCGATGGAAGCGCCGTGCCCATTTCGGATAGGTCACCAGTTCCTGCATGCTGATCAGATAGCAGCGGATCGGAAAGACGATTGCATTCGACCGGGGCAGCCGGAAGAAGGATTGCAGCTCGACCCGGAGATGCACTTTCTCGCCGACATTCTCCGGCGTCACCGTGGTGCGGTCCGGACCCCATTTGTGATAGTTCTCGGGGCTGGTATCGAGCCGCGGATTGATCGTCATGGTCCAGTTGAAGCGCCGTACCGGCTGGCCATGCTGCAGGTTGAGCATGAATTTCAGCGCCCGTTCGAAAACGCCCATCTGATGGGCGAGCGGCACCGGCCCGTGCCATTCGAAGAAATTCATGCCGATATCGAAATCCAGCGACCAGTCGGCCTGGGTCGTCACCATGCCGGCATCCATCCACAGGTTGTTGTCGCGCTGGTCGAGAACCGCAAAGTCGCCCTGGCTCTGCCGGGTGATGTATTCCATCGGCTCGTAAGGCAGGGTGCTGGTATCGCCGAAGGTGAATTTATCGTCGATGCCGAGCGCCTTGTTGACCCAGTGCCATTTATCGCCGTCCCTGGTCAGCGAGAAGATCTCCGGATAGCTCTTGGACTTGCATTCCATCAGCAGCTCCAGGAGATCCCATTGCGCCGTCATCATATGCGGCAGCGCCTGGCAGCGCAGCGGGTCCTCGGCCAGCACCTTGGCGCGGTCCTCCATCTCACTGACGTAATGCTCGTCGACATCGATCGGGTGTTCGAAGACGGAACCCTTCTTGCCCGGCACATGCGGTTCGATATTGACCGAATACATGTAGCTGTCTTCGGCAAAGGGGAAGGGAAAGCGGCGGATGGCGGCTGGACTGTTCCGGAACGTGAAATCGTCGCGGAACGTCTCTTTCTTGAATGCGATACTCATTTGGCCCTCCCAGGATCGCCGCTATAGCGCGGCGTATCCGATCGTCACATCCGTTGATCAAAGCCGCTTTAAAGGTCGAGGACGAGTTCTCCGCCTTTGAAGCGCGATACGCAGATCATGATCTTCTTGCCGGACTGGCGATCATCATCCGTGAGATAGTGGTCGTTATGCTGGATCTCGCCATCCGCGCTGCAGACGCTGGTCTCGCATTGCCCGCAGGCGCCGCCGCGGCAGAGGAAATTGGCGTCGATATTATGCGCCTCGATCGCCTCCAGGATGCTCTGGTGCTCGCCGACCATGAATTCGATCTTCGATTTCTGCAGCCTGACGAGGAATGGCTTGCCGGAAGGCGGCGCCAGGAACTGCTCGGAATGGATATTCTCCTCCGGCCAGCCGGCATGCCGCGCCTTGCCGGTGAAAAAGGCGATCATCGCCGCCGGGCCGCAGATATAGAGATGGGTTCCGAGCGGCTGATGCTCCAGGAGATGGTCGACATCGATCATCTGCCCTTCGCCCTCGCAATAGAGATTGACCCGCTTCGCGCCGTAGCGGTCCTGCAGCTCGCGCCAATAGGCGCCGTGGCTGCGCGAACGGAAACCGTAATGCAGTTCGAAATTGCCGGCGGCGGCCGCCAACCCGTCCATCATCGCCATGAACGGTGTGATGCCAATGCCGCCGGCGACGAAGATATGCTTGCGGCCGGTGCCGTTGATCGGGAAGAGGTTGACCGGGTTGCTGAGCGTGAGCCGATCGCCGACCTTCACCCGGTCATGCATGAAATGCGAGCCGCCACGTGAGTCCTGCACCCGCAGCACACTGATCTCGTAAAAGCCGGGATCATTGGGCGAGGACATCAGCGAATAGGGATTGCGATAGATGACGGTCGCGCCCGCGGCATCCGTCCCGCGCATGGTAACGACAACATGCGAGCCGCCGGAAAAATACGGCAGCGGCTTGCCGTCGACGGAGACCAGGCGGAAGCGCTTGACCGTATCCGCGACCTGCGTGATCGCCGCAACTTCAACCGGGTGATCGACGTTCTTGGTCATTTATAGAGTTCCTCCACCGGAGGAATCTCGGCCGGCACTTCGGCGTTGATGCAGACCCCCTGAAAGGCGCCGATGCGGCGCGAATAGTGATCGCGCACCAACAGGGTCAGGCCGCAATGACTGCAGGTGACCGGGCTGGTCGTCACGCTCTCGGTGATACCCTTGCAATGCACGCAGGCGACGCGCCTGGCCAGCGAGCCGCGATGTTCGGTGCGGATGGAGTTGAAGTTGATGCCGGCATCGGTGCCGACCTGCATGACCTGGCCAATCAGGCCTTCGGTCCCGGCGGTATAGAGCCGCAGGCCCATATGCGCGTTCGCCAGGATGACCTGCAGACGGACGAGCAAGGTCGGGATGGTGGGCGCTTCCCAGTAGCTTGCCACGCCGCTGGCGCGTAGCGCGGCCGCATGATCGCTGCCCTGGGGGACATAGAGAATTTCCGCCTTGGCGCGAAAATCCGCGTCTTTCAGTTCTGGTCTTTCCAGCAGCGCCAGCGCACCTTCACCGCCCAAGGCAAAAAGATGGCGCTTCGCATATGGATCAATCATGAGGCCGTGATATTCCGGCCTGCTCTTGATGCCCGAAACCAACATATGTTCGACCCTGACTCTGCCCTGAGACCACACGACAACCGCGAATGGCCTCAGGACGCTGATAACATCTCCTCGAACCGACGGAATCTTTGCGGTCTGCCGGACTTAGCCGACCGCCGTCCGCTTCTTCTTTTCCGGATCGTCAAAGGTAATCGTATGGGCGATAGCGCTCGCCTTCACATTCTTGCCGCGCACTTCCAACTTGGTGCCCTGCTTGGCATAGGGCACGTCGAGGCGGACGATCGCCATCGATTTCCTGGTCAGCTTGGAATAGGACGGACAGGTAACGACGCCGACCTTCTTGCCGTCGGCCCAGATCTCGTCGCCGGCATCGGTCATCTTGTCGGCATCGACCAGCAGGCCGAAGATCTTGAAGCGTTCCTTGCCCTTCAGGCGGGCATGCTCCTCGGCGCCGCGGAAGCCGGTCTTGCCCGGGCTCACCGTGAAATCGAGGCCGAGTTCCCAGAGCGAATCGCCGGGCGCCTGATCGGGGAAGGGGTACATCTGCGAATTGTCATAGGGGTAGAACAGCAGATAGCTTTCGACCCGCAAGAGATCGAGCACACTGAAGCAGACCGGCACGATGCCCATGCTCTTGCCCTCGGCGAGGATGGTGTCCCAGACCAGATGGGCATCCTGGCCGCGCACGAAGATCTCGTAGCCGCGCTCGCCGGTATAGCCGGTGCGCGAGATGGTGATCGGCGCGCCGAACAGGCTCGCCGGCATGTGGTGGAAATATTTGAGGTCGCGGATGCCCGGAATATGCTTGGCCAGGAAATCGACCGCGACCGGCCCCTGCAGCGACAGGTCGTGGAGATCGTCATCGAACAGCACAGCGCAATTGCGTCCGGCGGCCTGCCTGACCACTTCCTCATGTCCCGAGCCGGAGCCATGCACCAGCATCCAGGAATTGGGGCCGGTGCGATAGACGATGCAGTCATCGGTGAAATGGCCGCGCTCGTTCAGCATGCAGGCATAGACCGCCTTGCCAGGATAGAGTTTGCTGACGTCGCGGGTGGTGATGTAGTCGAGGATATGGATGGCATGCGGGCCGACCAGATGGATCTTCTTCAAGCCGGACACATCCATCAGCCCGGCCTTGGTGCGAACCGCCACATGCTGGTCGAGGATATCGGAATCATAGGTCCAGGCCGTCCCCATGCCGCTCCAGTCTTCAAGCTTGGAGCCAAGCGCGCGATGGCGATCGTTAAGAACGGAAAAGCGCCAGCTTAAAGCCATGTATCCTCCCGATATATTTCATGTAATGATTTTTTATTTCCCACAGGTTAATTGCCATTTTCGAAATTGCAATCGGAATTATCGCGCAGCGCAACAAAAGGCCGGGCGAGCTGCGATAAGCGTGGCTCTTCCCCCAAGCATGGCCAGGGCTATGCGACCACAGCGTGACTTTCCTGTCATCGATACGCCATCCTATGACCGGCTGGAGGGGAAAGACGGAGCGCAGGCGCCTGTCCGTTATTTCGCCAGCCGGGAATGCCATGCCATCGCCTCACCTGTTATGCTTCCGCAGACTTTCGGATAGTCATGACCGAATGGTCAAACTGGCCGATCGCGCGGCCCGGCTCTCTGCCGACTGATGGAAAGCGACACGACAAATGACGGAAACAGACTCGTCGATCCGATTCCGCCGCAACCTGCAGGGCGAGGTGGACAGCGCCGATTTATACAGCGTCCTGGCCGAGGCCGAGCAGGATCCGCATCTGCGCGAGGTCTATCGCCGCCTAGCGGCGGTCGAGGAAGCCCATGCCGCCTTCTGGCGCAACCAGTTGCAGCGGATCGGCGCGCGGCAGGTGGGGATGCGGCCCGGCTGGCGGACGCGCGCCCTCGCCTGGCTGGCGCGCCGCTTCGGCCCGCAATTCGTGCTGCCGACCATCATGGCCCAAGAGCAGCGCGACAGCGGGCAATACGAAACCCAGCCGGAGGCCGTCGCCGCCGGCCTCGACGCAGCCGAACGCTCGCATGACCGCATCGTCCAAGCGGTCGTCACCAGCCTGCCGGGCGGGCTTTCGGGCAGCAGCCTGGCGCGGCTGGAAGGACGGCACCGCACCGGCGGCAACGCCTTGCGGGCGGCGGTGCTGGGCGCCAATGACGGGCTGATCTCCAATCTCAGCCTGGTCATGGGTGTGGCCGGCGCCATCGGCTCGGGGCAGACGATCCTGCTGACCGGCCTCGCCGGGCTGGTCGCCGGCGCCTGCTCGATGGCGCTCGGCGAATGGCTGTCGGTCACCAGTTCGCGCGAACTCAACCAGCAGCAGATCGGCATCGAGACCGACGAACTGGAACGCATGCCGGAAGAGGAAAAGGAAGAACTCATTCTCATCTATCAGGCGAAGGGCCTCGACGAAGCCCAGGCGCGCGCCCTTGCCGAAAAGCTGATGGCCAACAAGGAGACGGCGATCGACACGCTGGTGCGCGAAGAGCTCGGCATCGATCCCGAGGAACTCGGCGGCTCCGCCTGGTCGGCGGCGGCGGCCTCTTTCGCGCTCTTCAGCCTTGGCGCCATCTTTCCGGTTCTGCCGCTGTTCTGGCTGGACGGGCGGGCGGCGCAGATCGCCAGCCTCGCCTCGAGCGGCGTGGCCCTCGCCCTGATCGGCGCCGGCACCTCGCTTTTCACCGGCCGCAGCCTGGCCTTCTCCGCCCTGCGGCAGCTCGGCACCGGCTTCCTGGCGGCGGCCGTCACCTATGGCATCGGCCGTCTCTGCGGCGTCGCCCTCGGCGGGTGAGCGCGCAAGGCCGGCAGAGCGGGCCAGGCGACACCGGCGGACGGCCGCAACGAAAAGGGGCGCCCGCAGGCGCCCCTCCCCTCGTCTCGTGATATCGCCAGCGATCAGGCGTCGCCGTAGCCGATGATGCCCTTCACCTCGAGGAAATCGTGGATGCCCCAATCGGCATATTCGCGGCCGTTGCCCGACTGCTTGTAGCCGCCGAAGGGCGCGAAGGTATCCCAGTCCGGATAGTTGATATTGACCTGGCCGGCGCGCAGCTGCCGCGCCACCTTGCGGGCGTGCTGGATGTCCTTCGACTGCACATAGGCGGCAAGGCCATAAACGGTGTCATTGGCGATCTCCACCGCCTGCTCTTCCGTCTCATAGGGAATGATCGACAGGACCGGGCCGAAGATCTCTTCCCGGGCGATGGTCATGTCGGGGCGCACATTGCCGAACACGGTCGGGCGCACATAATAGCCGCGATTGAGGCCTTCCGGCCGGCCGGTGCCGCCGGTCACCAAGGTGGCACCCTCGGCGATGCCGGCCTCGATCAGGCGCTGCACCTTGTTGAACTGCAGCTCGCTGACCACCGGGCCGAGGACGGTATCGGCCGCCTTCGGATCGCCGACCTTATGCGCCTCGGCCGATTTCCTGGCGATGACGAGCGCCTCGTCATGACGGCTGGACGGCACCAGCATGCGGGTCGGGGCATCGCAGGACTGGCCGGTATTGCCGAAGCAGCCTTCCACGCCCTTGGTGACAGCGGTCTCAAGATCCGCATCCGGCAGGATGATATTGGCCGACTTGCCGCCGAGTTCCTGGGCGACACGCTTGACGGTATCGGCCGCAGTCTTGGCAACGATGATGCCGGCCCGGGTCGAACCGGTGAAGGAGACCATATCGACATCCTTATGGCCGGCCATTACCTGGCCGACCGAGGGACCGTCGCCATTAACCAGGTTGAAGACACCGGCCGGCGTGCCCGCCGCATGCATGATCTCGGCCCAGACGAGGCCGCTCATCGGCGCGATCTCACTCGGCTTCAGCACCATGGTGCAGCCGGCGGCAATGGCCGGGGCGACCTTGCAGACGATCTGGTTGAGCGGCCAGTTCCACGGCGTGATCAGCGCGACCACGCCGATGCCTTCCTTGACGATCCGGGTCTTGCCGCGCTGATGCTCGAACTCGAAGCTTTCCAGCGCCGCGATGGTCGCTTCCATATGCGCGCGGCCGGCCCAGGTCTGCGCATCGCGCGCCCAGCTCATCGGCGCGCCCATTTCATCGGACACAGCCTTGGCGATGTCTTCAGCGCGTTCGTTATAGATTTCCAGAATCCGCTTCAGCAGCGCCAGGCGCTCCGCCTTGCCGGTCTTGGTGAAGGCGGGAAAGGCGGCCTTGGCGGCGGCAACGGCGCGATCGACATCAGCAGCGCTGCCGACCGAAATGGTGGCAAAGGCCTCTTCCGTCGCCGGATTGATGACGTCGAGCGTGGCCGGCTTTACCGGGTCCACCCAGGCGCCATTGATGTAGAACTTCAGATGATTGCTCATGATCGCGTCCATTCAGTTGAAACGTCGCATCGGCATGTCGGAAGCGCTGTGCGATGGCCTGTCATAGGCGGGTCGCGCACAAAGGTACAGGCGAAAGCGCGGGCCGCTTGGAGCCCCCACCATGAGTTTTTTGCATTTGCCCTTTGACCGAGCCTGCCCAACCAAATGTAACGCATCTCTTGCAACGGAACGGAGCGAAGCATTGGCAATCACCTGTCCGCCATGCTCCCTCCGCCAGATCTTGCGCCGGGGGCACGCCTTAACGCGCATGTGAAGCGAGAGGGGGAACAAAGATCCCCTAGGCGGGATTTTTTGGCTGCAGGGGCGACGCATTTCGCGACCGCCGGTTAAGCGCGCCCGCTGCGGCCTGCCGACGGCGCCCGCCGTATCGGTCCCGGATTCTCGATGATGGAGGTACGCCATGCAGCCGCTGAAGAGCCTTGCCCAGCGAGATGAACCTGCAATGCCGCCGCTATGCGCGGCGGCAGCCTGGCGCAGGGCGGCGCTGGCGGCGACACTGCCGGCACTCCTGCTTGTTGCCGGCTGCGCCCCGCAGAACTCGCCGCCGCAGCAGGTGGAAGCGCAGGCTCCCAGCGTCACCTATAAGTATCGGGGAGACCAGGAACTGTTGCAGGCCAACCAGAACGCCATGACCTATTGCAGTCAATTCCATTCGGTGGCCCAAACCGAAAACATCAAGAACGCGTCGGACGGCAGCAAGACGGTGATCTTCCGCTGCTCGGCTATGCCTCCCGCCACTGTCGCCACGACGACGACGCTGGGCTCGAATATGGCCTATCCTTATCGCACCGACCAGGAGTTGCTGGAGGCTTCGCGAAATGCCGATCTCTATTGCCAGAACCGAGGCTCCCAGCGGGCGGTTGCGACCGTGGTGACGAATCTCGACGGGACGAAGAGCGTCAGCTTCCAGTGCACGCCTTGATCAGGCGGGTCGCATGGTCAAATCGCATGGATGCGGCGAGCGATAAACCGCTTTGCCATCACTTCGGCAGACCGGCATCGCTAAGGGCCGTGGCGAAAGTCTCGAGGTCTTGCGGACGCTGGAACGGCAGCCATTCACCCAGGTTAGAGAGTCGCAGCGCCGGATCGAGCCGGCAAAGCTGGCGCACCGCCAGCCGGGCCTTGTCGCCATGTCCCGCACGCGCATAAATGGCAGCAAGGATGCTGATCGGCAGGGCGTGATCGGACATATGTCGCGCAGCCTTTTCCGCCCAGAACAAGGCGTCTTCCGTGCGGCCCGCCAGCAGATGTGCCATTGCGGTACCGACCTCCATCCGATGCATGTCGGGACCGAGCGGGTTCAGGCGCATTCCGGCGGTGATCCGCTCGATCGCATCATCCAGCTCGCCGCGCCAGATTCGCAGGAACCCGCCCAGATACCAGCCGGCCGCGAGATTCGGGTCCAGCACCAGCGCGCGATCGAGCAATGCGATGCTGCTGTGGAAATCGTGGGTTAAATGCGCCAGGGCATGGGCGCTTGCAGCCAGAGCAACCGCGTCGTCCCGGCCCAGTTCCACGGCGCGGCGCGCCAAACGCGTGCCCTCAGTAACCTCCCGCTCAAAATCGGTCACCCAGCGGCTGAGCTTGCGCCAGGAATAGCACCAGGCTGCCATGGCATGGGCCGAGGCGAATTCCTGATCGCGCTGCATAGCCTCGTAAAACATCGCCAGCGCCTCGTCGATTGCGCTCCTGGAAACCTGATGGAAATTCCACATGCCGCGAAGGTAGTAGTCATAGGCGTCGAGACTTCCGGTCGGCTTGTGACGCGCGCGTTCGATCTCCGCGCTCTCCAGGTGTGGCGCCAGCGCGCCGATGACACTGGTGGTGATCTGGTCCTGCAGGTCGAAAAGGTTATCGAGCGCGCTTTCGAAGCGCTCCGACCACAGGCTGGTTCCTGCGGTGGCGTCGACAAGCTGACCGGTGATCCGCACCCTGTTCGCCGCCTTGCGCACGCTGCCCTCCAACAGGTAACGCACGCCGAGTTCCCGGCCGACCTGCTTCACGTCGACGGCTCGTCCCTTGTAGGTGAAGCTCGAATTGCGCGCGATGACGAACAGCCAGCGCATCCGCGACAAGGCCGAGATGATGTCGTCCACCACGCCGTCCACGAAGTAATCGTGGCCGGGATCGCCGCTCAGATTCAGGAACGGCAGAACAGCAATGGATGGGCGATCCGGAACTGCCAGGCCGGCTTCATCAGGCTTGATGGCACCTGCTTTTTCTGCTGCATCGAATTCACGCACGGCGCCCACGAACCGGTAGCCCTTTCGCGCGACCGTGCGAACCAGGCGCTGTTCGTCCCCGGTATCGCCGACCGCCTTGCGGACCGCGTTGATATGGCTGGTCAAGGTGGATTCCGAGACGATCCGGCCACGCCAGACGACATCCATCAGGTCGTCCTTGCTGACGACGCGCTCGCGGTTCTGCACCAGACAGATCAGCAGGTCGAAGACCTGTGGCCCGGTCACGATCATCTCGCTCCCGCGGGCCAGCTCCCGCCGATCGGAGTCGAGCACAAAGTCCTCAAACTGGTATCGCACGGAGCCTCCTGATCGCCTGCCCTGTAACAGGGGTTAGCTCAAGCAAGCAGGCTCACGCGATGGCCTATCGGACGAAGTGGCTTACGTCAGCCGGATCGCAGCGCCATCGGTCGAGCAGCCGGGATTCAAGCACAGCTCGGCACGGCTGCAAAGCGTTGCGACATCCGGCTTTCGGTCGCCTCCTGTGAGCGACGGTGCTGGGATGGCTATCCCGACATTAACGCCGGCGTCCTTCCTTCGCAGGTCCCGGTTAAATTCAGCCATTGCGGCGGCGGCACGGCCATGGTCGCGGAGGTTTTGGACAACAAGGCACGGCAAATTCACGTTCGCCTGAAAGTCTTGCATTTCCGTGTGGTCCATCCTCCATCCGATCGTCTCGATGGAGGGGCAGCCATGAAGATCATCGTCATCGGCGCCATGACATCACGTCCCCCGGTGCCGGCAATCATGTTTAACATTGTGATACGGCGCTGGCGCAGACGAATAGCGCGTCTATTCGACCCCTATAAGCCAGAGCTTCACTACATGCGTGGCCCCGGCCCGAGGTGGCGCGAGAAATATGGCCCTGTCAGCCCGCAGGCCGATAGCGCTGCATTCCCGGGAACAGCTTTGCCGCTTGGTATCGGGGGAGGGCAAAGCCCCGACCTCGGGGATTTTTAGACGGAAATCCAAGACATTTTTGACGTCGCAACAAAGTCTTTCCGCGCGTGATCGATCATTCTCGCTCCGTCAACCCACCGAAGGGGGAGCAATCACGAAGCGCATCGTCGCCCCGGCATAGAGGGCCTTGCCTCGTTCAAGGCCGCGCCGCGGCCCGGTCAATAATGGAAGTCAACCTGAGGAGTTTGCAATGACACAGCGTATCCTGATCATCGGTGCCGGTTTCGCCGGCATGTGGAGCGCCTTGAGCGCGGCGCGCCTCTTGGACCAGACCAGGAAGGAAGGCGCGGTGGAAATCGCGCTGATCGCCCCGGAGCCGGCCCTGCATGTGCGGCCGCGCTTTTACGAAGTCAATCCGACCGCCATGCAGGCGCCGCTCAAGGACGTGTTCGATGCGGCCGGCGTCAACTACATCCGGGGCAGCGTGCAACAGATCCGCCCGGCGAGGCATGAGGTTGAAGCGACCGGCCCCGACGGCAAGAGCTTCACCCTCTCTTACGACCGCCTGATCCTGGCCACTGGCAGCAAGCTGGTGGAGCCGCCGATTCCCGGTCTTAAGGAATTCAGCTTCAATGTCGATACGCTGGCCAATGCCGGCAGACTGGAAGCACATCTCGCGACATTGAAGGATCTGCCGGACACGCCCTCCCGTAATACCGTCGTCGTCGCGGGCGGCGGCTTCACCGGTATCGAGACGGCAACGGAAATGCCGGCGCGCTTGCGCTCGATCCTGGGCGAGGCCGCGGATGTGAAGGTGATCATCATCGAGCGCAATGCCGATATCGGTCCCGATCTCGGGCCCGGTCCGCGCCCGGAGATCATGCAGGCGCTGAATGAGCTCGGCATCACCTGGCGGGTCAATGCGGCCGTGACGAGCATCGATGCCGCCGGCCTCACCACCTCGAGCGGCGAGCGTATCGAAGCAAAGACCGTGATCTGGACCGCCGGCGTCAAGGCCAGCCCCTTGACGGCGCAGATCGAGGCCGAGCGCGATGTCCTGGGACGCCTGCATGTGACGCCCGATTTGCAGGTCAAGGGCGTGCCGACAATCTTCGCCACCGGTGACGTCGCCTATGCCGCCACCGACGATATCGGCAATCACGCGGTGATGTCCTGCCAGCATGCCATCAGCCTCGGGCGGTATGCCGGGCATAACGCCGCCGCCGATCTGATCGGCCATCCGACGCAGCCCTATAGCCAGCCGAAATATGTGACCTGTCTCGATCTCGGCGCCTGGGGTGCGGTCTTCACGGAAGGTTGGCATCGCGAGGTGAAATTGCGCGGCATGGAAGCGAAGACGCTGAAGCGCCAGATCAACGGCGAATGGATCTATCCGCCGCTGGCCGACCGGGCGGCAATCTTCGCCGCCGCCGATCCGGCCAATCTGGTGGCGTGACGGCGACGTCCTGTGGCACCTGATGAAAAAGCCGGCTCTCCCGATCAGTCATTCTCGATCAAGGGGAGGGGGGCCGGCTTTTACATGCGGCGCCGGTTCGACCGCTCGGGGCTCTGCCTCCAGCCGCTTACGCGCACTTAACCCGGTCGAGCGCTCGGCGAGGAGCGCCAGGCGATCATAGGCCGCGACGGGATAGTTCGAACGGCGCTGCAGCTCGATGTCGACCGACGCTCTTGCCGCTAAAGCTTGAGTCGCGCTGCCACGTGATCGATCGCCATATCCAATGCCGACTCCAGCGGCCGGGTCGATCGCATGGTTTGTGCGAGCAAGAGCCCGCCCTGCAGGCTGGAAAGCATCGCCTCCGAAAGCCCCTCCAGGTCGCTACCCGGCTTCTTCCCTGCCCGAGCCTGCATCCTTGCAAAGGCCAAACTGAAGTATGATGCCCATCTGGCAAAATTCGCTGCCAGTGCCGCGCGTGTCCGCGGCGCCTCCGACAGTTCGGCAGCCAGAGAGCCCAGCGGGCAGCCCCCGGCACAATGGGTTTGCCGCGTCAGTTCGACCACGGCATCGCGCCACCTGCGAAGTCCGGCAAGCGAACTGAGCTTTCGCAACAGCTCTTCATGCGTCGCAAGCACGCAATCGGCCTGCCTTTGAATGACGGCGAGCACGAGCTCGTCCTTGTCAGCGAAGTAATGATAGACCTGTGATTTGCTGACCTTGCTGGCCGCGATCACCGCGTCAATCGTCGTGTTCGCGGCGCCGTGCGCACGCACCAGCTTCGTCGCGGCATCGACGATGCGCGCTCGCGTTGCTACCCCCCGTGCCGTCTTGGGCACTGCAATCACCTCTGTACTCATTTTTTTATCATAGTTGACAATGCGAGAGTTCGCAAGGTATTGGACTAAATAGTCCAATTTTTGGGAGTCAAAGGAATGCCTCGTCTCGACAATGGTGATGCCTTTCCGATCTTGGCGTTCGATACGGTCACCGATGGCACCATCTCGGTCCCGCACCATCTGGCCGGCCACTACGGCGTGGTCCTGATGTATCGTGGTTCATGGTGCCCCTACTGCAACATGCAGCTTTCAGGATTTGCGCGGGCGAAAAGCAAGCTTGACCGGCTTGGAATCAAGGTCGTCGCATTGTCCGTTGACAACGAGGCGGACGCCACGGCGCTCGCCGAAAAATACAGCCTGCCTTTTCCGCTCGGCTATGGCGTCAATGCCGACGAGATTGCGGCTTCTACCGGGGCTTACATCAATCACGCTCCGCGCTACCTGCAATCGACCGGTTTCGTGCTCGATCCCGGTGGAAAAGTGATAACCGCCGTCTATTCCAGCGGCGCGATCGGGCGACTGGTTGCCGAAGACGTGATCGGCTTCGTCGAATACCTGAAATCCAAAGCTTGATTGCCAGCTGAACGCTGGAGGCCGCACATGGACAAGCCTGAAGTCGCGGTGATCGTGGGAGCCGGTCCCGGATTGGGCAACGCTCTCGTCCGGCGCTGCGCGAAAGCCGGCATGCGGGTGGCGGCGGTTTCGCGACGAGGCCTCGCAGGCGATGCGGACGGCGATCTGGTTCGCGGCTATTCCTGCGATGCGACGGTTGGCGAGCAGGTCCGGAACGCTTTCGATCGCATAGAAGAGGAGCTCGGCCCACCATCCCTGGTCGTCTTCAATATCGGCATCTGGGACCGCGGGGGAATTCTCGACATTTCCGAGGCACTGTTCGAGCAGGCCTGGCGCACCGGTTGCCTTGCCGGATTTCTCGTCGGTCGAGCGGCGGCGGCGTCGATGTTGGAACATGGCGGCGGGACGATCATCTTTTCCGGTGCGACCGGGTCAATCCGCGGCGGGGCCGGATTCGCAGCCTTTGCTTCGCCGAAATTCGCCCTGCGCGGGCTGGCCCAGGCGATGGCCCGCGAACTGGGGGTGAAAGGCATCCATGTGGCGCATGTCCTGCTCGACGGCATGATCGCACCAGAAAGCGCGCCATCGGAGGACCTGTTTCAGCCTGCAGCTATCGCGGAGGCCTACTATCAGCTGCACCGGCAGGCCCGCGGCGCGTGGACCCACGAGCTTGACCTGCGACCTTACAGTGAAAAGTTCTGAATCGCCGCGCATCGCTACCGCCGAAGCGGCCAGGCCGAAGTTGCTGGATTGGCTGCTGCTGCTTTCGCTGGTATTGATCTGGGCGGTCAGCTGGCCGGTCATCAAGATCGGCGTCGGCCAGATCTCGCCGATATGGTATGGCAGCCTGCGCTATGCGATTGCAGCGCTCATCTTGTTTGGACTGGTAGCGGCGAGGGGCGAACTCGCGCTGCCGCCGCGATCCGATCTCTCGCTTGTCATTGTTTCCGGCGCGCTTCAGATGGCGGCCTATTCCGCCTTGACCGGCCTTGCCCTGACGATCTTGCCGCCGGGGCGCGCATCCGTCCTGGCCTTCTCCACGCCTATCCTGGTCGCGCCGCTTGCGGCGTGGCGCCTGGGCGAGAAGGTAAGTTCGAAGATGGCCGCCGGCGTGACGATCGGATGCGCAGGGATTGTCATCATCGCCGCGCCCTCCTTCATCCTCGGGGGCAAGCAGGCGATGGCTTATGCGATGCTGATGGGGGCGGCCGCGGCCTGGGCCATCACCATCGTGACCGTCCGTGGCCATCGCTTCAAAGCTTCGGCGCTGAGCCTTGCCCCCTGGCAGATGCTGATCGCGGCGACCTTGCTGTTTCCCGTCGCGATAGCCGCCGAGGGATTGCCGCGACAGCTCACGCTCCTTGGCGCGGCCACGCTCGCCTATGTGGCGCCTGTCGCAACCGCCTTCGCCTATTGGGCCGTGGTTGAAGCCGGCCGGCGGTTCGCGGCCAGCACCATCTCCATGGCGTTGCTCGCGACACCCGGCGTCGGGCTTCTGCTTTCCACATGGACGTTGAATGAAGCGGTCAGCGCCTCGCTGCTCATGGGTGTGGCGTTGATCGCAACCGGCATCCGCCTGACCATTACACGCCGCGATGCCTGATGACTGGCGGGCGCGAAGTCGGCCTTGCCTTGCCTGGCCTCGACCAAAACAAAACCGCCGCAGCGATTGAAGCTGCGGCGGTTTTGTTGAAGTTGGTTGCGGGGGCCAGATTTGAACTGACGACCTTCAGGTTATGAGCCTGACGAGCTACCGGGCTGCTCCACCCCGCGTTATTCTGTCTGGTTCGAGTATAGGCCCGGTAGCTCCTATCATGCGCTCCGAGCTTACGCTCT